>JAIXOR010000050.1 GCA_027486655.1 Verrucomicrobiaceae bacterium
GGTCGATCTTCCAAAAGTGGTCGGGCTGGCGGGATTCGAACCCACGACCCCTTGCCCCCCAGGCAAGTGCGCTACCAGACTGCGCTACAGCCCGCTACGTGAACGGGCGGCAAAGCAAGCAGGGGAAATGCGGATTGGCAAGCACGGAAAATCATGAGATTCCCGGCGCGCAATGAATCGCATCAAGACTGCAATCGTGGGAGCCAGCGGCTACTCCGGGATGGAGCTGCTCCGCCTCCTGCTGGGCCATCCGGGAGTGGAGCTCGTAGCGGTGACCTCGCGCCAGGAGGCGGGCAGGTCGCTGGGCGATGTGTTTCCGCGTTTTCGCGGGGCTCCTGGGGCCGGGCTTTCATTCATTGAGCCGGATCCGGATGCGATTGCAGCCACCGGCGCGCAGGCGGCGTTTCTGGCGTTGCCGCACGGAGTGGCCGCGGAGATTGCGCGCGCGCTGCTGGAGCGCGGGCTCAAGGTGATTGATCTGAGCGCGGACTTCCGCCTGCGGGATGCCGCGGTGTATGAGGAGTTCTACGGCCATCCGCACCCGGCGCCGGATCTCTTGGAAAAGGCGGTTTACGGACTGCCGGAAGTGCGCCTGGAGGAGATCCGGGCCGCGGATTTGATCGCCTCTCCCGGCTGTTATCCGACGAGCATTCTGCTGCCCCTGCTACCGCTTTTGCGGGCGAAACTGATCGATCCCGCGACGATCGTTGCCAACTCGATGAGCGGCGTGAGCGGGGCGGGCCGCAAGGCGGATGTGTCCCTGCTTTTCTGCGAGTGCAATGAGAGCGCCCGTGCCTATGGCGTGCCGAAGCATCGGCATCTCTCGGAAATCGAACAGGAGCTTGGCATCGCCGCCGGCGAGACGGTCACCGTCAGCTTCATCCCCCATCTCATTCCGGTGAACTCCGGCATCTGCACGACCACCACGGCAAAGCTGCTCGATGGGGTCGATCCCGCGGCGGTTGGCACGGCGCTGGAGGAGGCCTATGCAGGCTGCCATTTCGTGCGTCTTCTCGGCCGGGGTGCCTGTGCGGATACCAAGAACGTCACCCGCACCAATTTCATCGATATCGGTTGGCAACACGATCCCCGCACCGGGCGGGTTCTGCTCATGAGTGCGGAGGACAATCTCGGCAAGGGCGCGGGTGGCCAGGCGGTCCAGGCATTCAATGCGATGTTCGGATTCGTGGAGACTGATGGATTGCAAAATTTCTGAACCCTGCCAGCCTCACCCGCTTTCCGTTTCATTCCCTTTCCGACCATGGATTTTCCGTTCACTCGCATCAAAGGCGGCGTTGGTGCGCCCCAGCGTTTCCTCACCAGCGCGGTGAGTTGTGGCATCAAGAATCCCGAGGCCACCCGGCTGGATCTTGCGCTGGTGTATTCGGAAGTGCCTTGCAGTTCCGCGGGCACATTCACCACCAACCGCGTGAAGGCCGCTCCGGTGCGGGTGTCCCAGGCCAACCTCCGCAAGGGCGACCTTCGCGCCATCATCGCCAACTCCGGAAATGCCAACGCCTGCACCGGCGTGCAGGGCATTCACGATGCGAACGCGATGTGCGACGGCGTGGCCAAGCCGCTCGGCCTCAAGCGTTCCGAAGTCGGCGTCTGCTCCACCGGCGTGATCGGCCTGCCGATGCCGATGATGCGCATCGAGCCGAAGTATGACGAGCTCATCGACCACCTCGGACCGAAAAACGGCAGCAGCGTGGCTCAGGCCATCATCACCAGCGACACCCACGCCAAGGAGGTCGCCATTTCCTTTGACCTCGGCGATCACCGCGTCCGCCTCGGCGGCTGCGTGAAGGGCGCGGGCATGATTTCACCGAGCATGGCCACCATGCTTTGCTTCATCACCACGGATGCCCACATCCCCACCGAGGCCTTGCGCAAGGCGGTGCTGGAATGCGTGGAGGAAAGCTTCAACCGCATCACCATCGATGGTGATATGTCCACCAACGACACCGTGCTGGTCCTTGCCAACGGGGCCTCCGGCATGCCGGCCATCCGTCGCAATGGAAAGCGTTGCAAACAATTCCGCCAGGCCTTGCGCTGGTTGATGCTGGAGCTCGCCAAGGCGGTCGTCCGCGATGGCGAGCGCGTCACGAAATTCGTCACCGTCCAGGTCAAGGGCGCGCGCACTTACCTCGATGCGAAGAAGGTCGCCGAGGCGGTTTGCAAGTCCGCGCTGGTGAAGTCCTCGTGGAATGGCGGCGATCCGAACTGGGGTCGCATCATCCACGCCGTGGGATATTCCCGCGCGAGGATCCGTGAGGAGCTGGTGGACATCCACATCGGCGGCAAGGCGGCTTGCCTCGGCGGGCTCCAGGCCCCCACGCCCATGGATGAGTTGCGCGCGGTGGTCGCCGAGCCGGAGTTCGAGATCGTCATCCACCTCAACCAGGGCTCGGCGGATTATGTCATGTATTCCAGCGACCTGTCCCCGGAGTACATCGATTTCAACCGCTCCGAATACGCCTACTGGAAACAAGCACGCAAGGACGGGCTGGTTTGATCCGGGGGATCGTGCAGGATTTGCACGAATCGCTAAGGGTTTCCGAAGGATGTGCCTTCAATGGCACGCGCGAAGTGTGCAAATTTTGCCACAGCTATTCGCGCGCCCGTGAAACCTTCACCCATGTCACCCAACGAATCGGGATCCCTGCCATGGGCTGCCGGCGATGCCCTGAACTCCGCGCCTGCGGGAGGCCCCAGAGTCCCGCATTCCAGAGCAGCCTGGAAGGCGCGTGGGGGGCATGAATTGGAGTCGGTATTCGACGACGGGGAACTGGATGCGGAGCGGCGCAAGGACTTGCTGGCCAAGGCGGCCTTCCGCATGACCGCCACCCGTGCCGCGGGCCCCGTGCCGGGGGTGGAGGCCGGATTCCGTCCGGAAACGGCGGCCAAGGCCCACGTGCGGAATCCGTGGGCGATCTGGAAACCGTCCGATCTTTTCATCCAGTGCGGGCCCCTGCTCACCGTGTTCATCGGAGTGCAGATCGCATCCGCCTGCATGACCGCCCGCTGGCTCGCCGAGCAAGGGGTTCTGGACCGCGCGCTTCTCACGGGAATGCTGCCGCTGCTTTTTCTCACACTCGACGCACTGACCTTCGTCTCGCTGCGCGGCCGACTGCTTCCCGGATTCGCCAAACCCGCGCTCTGGCTGGCCGCCGCCACGCTCGCGCCGGGCGGACTGGCTCTAGGTTTGTTTGGCTTCGCTTCCTCCCGCTCCGCAGGTTAAACCGTCTCCCCGGGTTTCTTCAGGCACGGTTTCCGATCATGCATCATCCGCGGCATTCTCGAATCATCCGGAATTTTCGGTTGGCCGCGTGCCTGTTGATTTTGAAACGCCTGGTCTTGATTGCCGTGCTTCCCTGCTGTGTCGCCGGGATACTCGCCCACCGGCATGCCTGGGTGCTCACCGGTTTGTCGCTGATTCTTTTGGGAATCATTCTGGGCGTGTTGCAACGCATCTTCGCGGCATCTGCGAAGTGCCCGCTCTGCATGATGCCTCCGCTGGGGCGCTCCGGATGTGTGAAGCACCGCCGCGTCCGATCGCTCTTCGGCAGCAAGCGCTCGCTGGTCGCCATCTCGATTCTCTTCCGCGGGTGGTTCCGCTGCCCGTATTGCAATGAGCCCACCGAGATGTCGTTGAAGTCCGGGCATCATTCCGGTTGAGGCGGATCCGCGATCCGCACATCTCCGGATTGTTTCCTCGCAGGACGGACTGCGGAGTGGAAGGCTGGTTCCGTCATGCAAGTGATGCCGGTCGTCCTGAGGGTCTTCTTTTCCGCCGTTGCCAGGCTGCCCCGCGTGCAGCTCTACGAGCTCTCGAAAAACCCCAAGGAACCCCAAAACCTCTGCGAGGCCGGCCCCACGATCGTCCCACGGCTCAAGACACGCCTTGCAGAACGGATCGCGGCCACCCCTTGAAATCCATGACCTCTCTTTCCTCATGAAACCCATCGCCCTGCTCCTCGCCCTCTCGCTGCCGGCCGCGGCCACCAACGTGATCCTCATGATCGCCGACGACCTCGGACACATGGACGTCGGCTTTAACAACCCCTCCACGTTCTACGAGACACCCCACCTTAACGCACTCGCCAAACAAGGCCTCCGCTTCACCGCGGGATACGCCGCCTGCCCGGTTTGCTCTCCCACCCGCTCCTCCATCCTCACCGGGCAATACCCCGCGCGAACGAAAAACACCGACTTCTTCGGCGCTCCCAACGGCCATCAGGAACTGCCTGCGGATCCTTCCACCCTGCGCCCCACCGACCTCGGCCCCGCCGCCGCCCGGCCGCTCATCCCCGCCCCTTACCTTGCACGCCTCGCCGCCTCCCACACCACCCTGGCCGAGGCCTTCAAGGCGGCCGGATATGCCACCCTGCACGCGGGAAAATGGCACCTCGGCCCGGAAGGATCGTGGCCCGAGGACCACGGCTTCGATGTGAACATCGGCGGCACCGACAAGGGCGGCCCCTATGGCGGCGGCAAGCCCTACTTCACCCCATACGGCAACAAGCGCCTCAAGGACGGACCTCCCGGCGAGCACCTCGAGGACCGCATGGCCGATGAAGTCCGCCGCTTCATCACATCTAACAAAAACCGCCCCTTCTTCATCCACATGCCCTTCTACTCGGTGCACACGCCGCTCGGAGGAAAACCGGAGCTCATCGAGAAATACCGCCGCAAGAAAGCCGCCCTCGGCCTCAAGGCCGCCTTCGCTCCGGAACCGCCGCGCGAGAACCGCACCGTCCAGGAACACGCGATCTACGCCGCCATGGTCGAGTCCATGGACCAGGCCGTCGGCAAGGTGCTCGCCTGCCTCGATGAAAACGGCCTCGCCGAGGACACCATCGTCCTCTTCTTCGCTGACAACGGCGGCCTCTCCACCTCCGAAGGCTCGCCCACCAGCAACCTGCCTTACCGGGCCGGCAAGGGCTGGATGTACGAGGGCGGCATCCGCGAGCCGCTCGTCATCCGCTGGCCGAAAACCGTAAAACCCGGCGGCACCTGCGACACGCCCGTCATCTCCACCGACTTTTATCCCACCCTGCTCGAAGCCTGCGGGCTCGACCCGCTGCCCGCCCAACACGTCGACGGCCGCTCGTTCCTCCACCTGCTCAAGGACCCGTCCCACCCCTCCACCGGCCCCACCCGCCCGCCGCTCTTCTGGCACTACCCGCACTGGGGCAACCAGGGCGGCATCCCGTCCTCCGCCGTGCGCGATGGAAACTGGAAACTCATCCGCTTCCACTGGAAGAAAGGCCACGAACTCTACGACCTCGCCGCCGATCCCGGAGAAACGAACAACCTCGCCGCCGCCCGCCCGGACAAGCTCGCGGAACTCTCCGCCCGCCTCGATGGCTTCCTCAAGGACACCGGCGCCCTCATGCCCTCCCCCAATCCGAAGGCCGATCCGGATTTCAAAAAGTGGTGAGCCACCGCCACTCCGGATTTCACCACGCCCCCACTCGTGGCTTGCCAAGCCCCGCCATCAAACGTAACCCAATCCCGCGCCCCGGTAGTTCAATGGATAGAACGGAGGTTTCCTAAACCTTAAATACAGGTTCGATTCCTGTCCGGGGCACTTCCTCCCGCGTCATCGGTCCGCTCCTTCCGGCAGCCAATGCGCGAGGAACAAGTCCGCCGCCGCCGGATCGTTCAGGAAAAGCCCGGGACCCTCCGCCAGCGTGCACAGTGCCTCGGTTGTTAGAGAAGGCTTCCTCAGGATCGAGAGCCGCCCGCCGCTGTGCCCGGGCCTCCGTTTCATCCACTCCCAGGCGATGCGGCCCATCGTCATCCGCACGTTGAGCTCCACCACCGGCTTGAGCGCCAGGCTTCCATCGCCACGCCGGTGAACCATCGCATCCACACACAAGGGCCCGCTGTATCCCGGAAGCAGCCCCCCCAGCACGGCGGGGATCCGTTCCTGATAGAGATCCATCACCCCCGCCTCGCGGAAAAGGAAGGCCGCGAGCTCCGGATCGAGCAGCCTGCCCCACTTGGTGGCCACACGGATGGCGTGGAAACGCCCCGCCGCGTCGTTCTCGATGCGCGTCAGGCCTAACAGAACCGGAGCACCCGGCTTCATTTCATACAATGCGGAGAAATCCATCACCCGCTCCAGCCACGGCTCCACCACCACGCCGCCATGCGCGGCGAGCGTGTTTGTGATCCACCCCCGGGTCTTCTCCGGATCGCTGTCCCGGTTCACCCGCAGATGGCCGCGCCCCGCGCAGGCGAAGGGTGCCTTGAGCAGGGCCTGCCCCGTGCCCAGCAAGCGCCCGATCTCCTTCTGCACCGCCTCCCTCTCATCCAGCCACACTCCGGTCTCCGGCGCGGCTCCGAGCGCGTGCTCGAGCTCCAGCCCGATCCGTTTGGAAAACCACCCCGCCGGCTGCCCCTCGCGGAAGGCATCCGCCAGACCGCTCGCCACATCCGCCGAGAACGGCCGCAGGCGCTCGACCGCATCCGGTGCCCAGGCCCACGGCCGCAGGCCGCCGAGCTTGCGCCCCGGCGGCGTCTCCAGCGGCAACAACTCGGGAAGTTCGTATCCCGCATCCTTCAGACGCTTCAGATGATCCACCCCGGGCACCCGGCGCATCAACAGCGCATCGTCCGCATGACAACACCCGATCATCAGGCTCTCAAGGTCCGCTTCCAGCGCCAGCGAGGTCTTGTCCGGCTGCCACGGCCGTCCTGTTAGACCGCAGCGCGCGTGGGACTCCGCGTTCGGATTGAACCAATGCAACACCGGCGTGCGTCCACGGGAAACCTGGCAGACCTCCAGACGGCGGATGAAATCCTCGTCAAACCCCACCACCCGCCGGCTCTCCGCGTTGAATGGCGCGATTCCCTTCGCCCGCGCCGGAGTGAGCGGGAAACTCAGGCAGCGGCGATACCCGTCCCAGTCGCTCTCCCCGCGCTCCTTCCAACGGCGGAACCACTTCAAGCCATGCCCCACGTGCCCGATCTCATCCAGGTGGATCTTTTCCAACACCGCCGCCGTCGCAGGATCGCCCGCCTCGCGGAACAAGCCCGCGTAGTGTTTCGAGAAATCCAGGTTCGCCTGCTCGAAGGTGAGATTCAGCCGCGTCACGAAATCCATCGGCGTCTCCATCGGCGCGATCAACCGCCAGAAGTGGTCGTTCACCGGCAGATCCCCGAAGGCGATGCCGCACTCCTTCATCCGCCGCACATACATCATCGCATGCATCTGCTCCTCGCGCATCGCCTCATACACCCCGGCCCGGTATTCCTTCGGCGCATCCGGAAAACGCAGCAGCACCAACGCCATCAGCTCCGCCGCCAACAACTCGTGGTTCGCCAGGAAATGCAGCATCACCCCGCGCTCCCGCTCGTCATCCAGATGATGCGTCCCCGGAAAATCCACCCGCACCCCGTCCCGCCTCATCCGCAACTCCGGCGGCCGCCCCGGTGCCTCCGGCAGCACGATCGCACGCCCGGGACTCTCGTCCCCGGCCGTCAAAGGCCCCGGAAACAGCTTCTCCTCCAGCGTCTCCGCGAACAACACACGCTCGGCGATTTCACGCATTCCGCTCACGCCCGAAATCATGAACGGATTTCCGAAACGCGCACGCCTCGATTCACGGTGGCATTCCTCAAGCCCCATCCGCCGATCATGCCTTTAAGACATGAACTGGATGCGGAGACGGCATTGGCATCACCGGCCGCCTTGAAACATCATGAAGCCATGAACCCGCCCGCCATCGACCCCCGCGTCCGCATCGGCCACGTCCACCTCAAGGTGGCGGATCTGGAACGCTCGATCCGTTTCTACCGCGATGTCCTCGGCTTTGAAGTCATGCAGCGCTTCGGCACCACCGCCGCGTTTCTCTCCGCGGGCGGATACCACCACCACATCGGCCTCAACACCTGGGAAAGCCTCGGCGGCAGACCGCCAGCACCCGGACACACCGGACTCTATCACACCGCCATCCTCTATCCCGACCGCCCTTCGCTCGCAAACGCCCTGCGCCGCCTCCAACAAGCCGGCATCCGCCTCGACGGTGCCGCCGACCACGGCGTGAGCGAGGCGCTCTACCTCCACGACCCGGATCACAACGGCGTGGAACTCTACCGCGACCGCCCCCAAGCCGAATGGCCCCTCCATCCGGACGGCAGCCTCGCCATGGTCACCGAGCCCCTCGACCTGCGTGCCCTGCTCGCGGAAGCGACCGAGTGAAGCCGCCCTGTTTCGGAAACACGCCCTTCTGGCTGAAACAGGGGCTGTGTGAGCGAGATTCGAGTTTCAGATTACGAGGAGAAACACCGGTTCCTGGATAATCGGCTCACAAACAAGCCGTTTTATGAGCCGAATAGCTGTCCCAATCTGCTCACGCTCCGTAAGTGAAATCGCCCATCCGCCGTTCAAAAACTCGAGTCTTACTGGGGAGCTTAGCATTGCAGTTAATGAGGGTAGGGAAGAGATGAACCTGTTTGCCGCAGCTGTGCTTATGGCCCCTATTGAATCCCAATGTGTCTTCGGGACAGGACGAGCTAAATCCAAGCGGATTGATTGAAATTATTGGCTTTGCAAAAAATGACGATGGACTAAGGTCTTCCGACAATTCACCAATGAAATCGAAAATTACGGCTTTGGCATTCGCATATCTCGGCGGATTCAATCTGGTAGCTCAGACAGCTGAAGAGAAGTATTCAGAATCGATCAGAATTCAGGAAGAAATTCGTGATGAGCTTCGTGATCAGACGAACGCTATCGAAGATGCAGCGCATGATGCGTGGTTAGAAGGTCTGCGCAAAAGAAATGAGGCTTCTGCTGCAAGGGAGGAAACCGAAAGAGAAGAATCTTGGAAAATGCTTCGCCAACATCTTCGAGACCGCCGGGAAGTAGAACGGGAAGCTGAATCTCTAAGGCCCCAAGTTGCACCATTAGATGTTCCGCAAGCAACCGAAAAAGCATTAACTAAAAATCCATATGATCCGGATCATTTTCCGTCGTTACCTCAGTATATGGAAGCACATCCAGATGCGGATCCGCTGACAATAGCACGAGAATATAGAGATAAACTTTTGGTTAAACTTCTAAAAAATGGTGAGTATGATGAATACGTAAAAGAAGTCGATAGTGTAATCTTTGAAGAAGCTGTGAAGCGAGGATGGGTGGACGGAACAAATCGAGCAAAAGCCGCAAAACAGTTTTTTGCTCATGAAACAAACGAAGAAGCCTATAGTGCCGGTTTGGTTCATCGATATTCAATCGACACTGGTGAAGCAACAATTGGTGCAGAAGCGCTTCGCTATAAAGTTCTCTTATCCGAATCAGTTCGAAAAAGTTATCCCGATCAAAATGATTACATGCGAAAACTACAAGAGGCAAGCCTTCGTTATAAACAGTTTGTTACTCCGGAAATGATTCTTGCCTCCCGCAAAGCCGCAGTCGACAGAGGCGATATACCCTTTCTTTCAATTATAAACGAGAATGGCAACTCGAGCATTTATCTTGGAACTGAAGTTAAAAAGTGTAAGGGTAATGATAATGATCTCGCGAAATTGTATGAAGCAAATCCCGGTCTTGACCGGAACTTAATTGGTGCTGTGCGTAAGCAGCTTCTTTCTGAATAGACAATAGATGAATAATCATTGAATCGGTATCAGAGTAACCCGATTCACATCAAACGCATTTGGAGCGCCCATCCATCATCGCCCCTCACTCACTCTGCTCCCGTTCCAGCAGCAGCGTTTGGAGTGACTTCAGGCCGATGGCTTCGGCTCCGGGTTTAAAGCGATAGGTTTCCTCGCCTCCGTAAACGACGTAGGACTTGTCCGCGGCGATGTCTTCCGTGGCGGAATAGAAACCGGAGGTGAGCACGGGGGAGAGGCCGCGTTTGATCTCGATGGCCCAGGTTTCTACGGTGCGGAATTTCAGGATCAGATCGATGAATGGGGTTAGTGCTTGGATTTGAATGTTGAGCTTTGTGAGTTCGTGAGTAAGCGGTCAACACAACCCCACTAGTCAGCGGGACCGCAACGACCGCATGATGGGGCACCATGTCAACGCTCATCGATCCAAACCCCGGCACCATCATCAAGTCCGACCGCGTCGGAC
>JAIXOR010000076.1 GCA_027486655.1 Verrucomicrobiaceae bacterium
CGGCACGCAGCTTTTTGATGATCTCCTCGGGAGTGTGTCGTTTTCTTTTCATGGGAGTCGGTGGCGCTCACGCGCCGGGACTCTCATAACCCATGGATCAGTTCTTGGGGAGCATTCCATATTAAAGCTAAGTGAATTAAAAATCAAAGCAGAGGCATGCGCCTGAGAAATTTTCGGCGACGTGGATGGCGTGAAAAGCCAGGTATGTCACCGCTCATCAGAAGGTAGCGATTTGCGTCGTCATAGCGTCTCTCTTCAAGCGCCACTTCGCTCTTTCTCATCAATCGCTCAAAGCGTTGCGTATCGAGTGCCAAATCCTCACCGGAAATCGGCGGCGATAGAATCAAATTCAATTTCCGTTCCCGGCTGAGGTTCCATAGCCGGTCCATGTCGCTCACCTCGTGAACCCCGCAAAGCTGGATTGTCTGATTCAAAGCCTGATTGGCCAAATCCGCTTTTCCTTCGAGATTCAGCAAGCAGGCCCTGTAGAGATGTGGGCGATATTCCCCAGGATCGTAGCGCGACACCATTTCAAGATTTCTGAGTGCGGATTCCGAAATTGCGCCGGAGCCAAGAAACGCTAGCCATGCGAGGTTGAAATTGGCTTCAGGGTGGAGTGCATCAATCACGAGGGCTTCAGCGAGCAGGCGATGGACATCAGACGTCAGATTGAGATCATGCTTCGATACGGCACGGTTGTTGAGGGAGTCAGCCGAAGTCAATTCTAGATCGGGCCTTTCTGCCGGGCATGACTCACCAAAGAGTTGCTCGTGGATTTCGCAGATCGCCAAAGCGACCTCATTGAGGTTTTGTGTTCGCTCTACTGGTGAGTACCGCAGGCACAGCTGCAACAGAGACGCAAAATTCCCGGGCATCGCGGGAATGCGGTAGGCCTTCGCTCCATTCTCAATAAACTCAGTCAAAACTGCGCTACAGGCAGCACCAGATTCCCAATGAATCTCTCCGACAAACATCGCAAGCATGGATGCGGCCCAACTCCAGACATCGGCAGCAGGTGTCAAGCGTTCACCCTTGATTTGCTCAGGGGACGCAAACACGGGCGTTAAGCCAGCGGCTTTCGCTCCAGCGCCGGAAGGATCAAAAGCGGCGGCGAGTCCAAAATCGGCTACCTTTCCGATGCCGTATGAAGTCAGGAGCATGTTGCCAGGCTTCACGTCGCAATGAATCAAATTGGATTTGTGCGCTCTTGCCAGTCCCCACGCAGTGGAAGCGGCGATGGTGAGCAAACGAGCCAAACATGCCTGCTCGTCGCCCTTGTAGAGGCTTCTGTTTCGGATTGCGTCCTGAAGGCTTCCGTTCGGGACATACTCAGCCACGACACAAGGTAAGTTTTCGATTTCGCGTGTGTAATAGCACGTCGCCACATACGGATGAAGTCCGATTTCCGCCCAAGTTTCGCATTCAGATTGAAAGCACTCAATCTGCTCTCTATGGGACAGGAGTTCGGAACGCGGGTGTTTGATTGCCACCTCAATATTCCAGAGTCGATGTCTTGCTCGATGCACAAGCCCCATCCCTCCACCTCCGAAGTTTTCAAGAATTTCGTATGTACTGTTTGAGTTCATGCCGCGATCATTGATTCGTCAATGTGGCCTATTGTTGGAGGGCCTTGGAGCGCGCTTCTGTTATGATCTGTTCAGCGCGGGAATGATGGGCATCCAATTTGCGGATGTTGAGAGCATCATTGATAGCGTCTTGGTACCTTCCGGAAAGCATTGCTGCTTCGGCGCGCATTTCAAATCCGAAAATCGCTGTTTCGGAGTTAGCTACTAGCACCTCGGCATCTTCCTTCAATCCTTCATGATCTCCCGTAGCAAGGCGGCAATATGCCCGCCATGAGCGAGCGTCTTTCGATTCACTGTTGATTTCCAGCCCCAGACTCCCATCCACTTCACCATCGGTGTAGTTTCCCAAGTAATAGTTGCAGCAACATCTCAATGCAAAGTCACTGGCCTTATTTTTTCCACTTAGGTCGATCGCGTAGCTGATTTCCGATAGCGCCCGTTTCCATTCTGATTTCGAAGCACTTTCATAAGCCCGGCTTCGATATGCTTCAGCGGCTTCCGCCGCATCTGGTGTTCGGATTTTTTGTATTTTATCGTTTGAAATGTTCATTGTGCGCTTTGAATCGCCTGCTAGTTCTCCCCTTCGATTTTCGATTTCAGAAACTCCCAATATTCTTTTGAATAAACTTGCTCCAGCTACTTTTGGCACGATCTCGTCATAAAACGAAAACCATGGGATTCCACTTTTCTCATATTCGACTTTCGTGATTGGTGAAGGTGGAGGATTCTTCCCTGTAATATTTTTGTATGAGAGGCTGTTTACCAAGTGAATTGTTATATGTTGTTTTCGATTTTTATCCCATGAATCAATGCCATAAGAATCAGCAATAATCATCTGTTCAATATTTCCTCCGGCGGAAATTCCCATTGCCTCATCTACTGCCATCTGAAAGAGGACCCTCGGTCCCCCAGGGCTTCTTTCTACTTCCTTGCCAAAAAGTGATCGATAGAGCTCTTCTTCTTTATAGTTTAAAAAATGATCGTCATACAGTGATAGCGATCTGGCTTTTTTGATTTTTTCTATAAGGTTATCAATAGCTGGATCTCTTTCCGGAAATCTACCGACAGCTGCATCAAAGATCAACAACTGAAAACCTCCGTGAATTTCTTCGTCGGAAATCTGAGCTTCGATTGTGTATCCTCTTCCAAGAGGCATTGCAACAAACTGGCGAACAAAACCGTTTCCGGAATTGATACCATCCAGCCAACATTGGTCGGGAATCACTACATAGTCCTGCTTGTGACTAGAAATTTTTTCAGAATAAAATTCACCTGATATTGCATTTACTCTTCCGACGCAGACTTTGGCGATTGAGGGATGCCATTTGGGGCCATTAAACTCTAAGAATAGGGCCTCGCTCTGATAGAGTGGGATAAAATAGCCGCCTTCTTTTAGCCAAGACTCGGGAACCTTGTCGGCGTAGTCCTCGACGCGGTGGATTGGCAGTCGTCCCATTCCCGCAGGAAGCGGATAGGTTCTCCCATCCTCTGGAATTCTCAATGTGCGATTAAAAGATATCTTAGCGTGCCTCCCGACAATGATTTCGTCGAAGAAATTGCTTGGCATCGAGGGATTACGTCGGCTGATACACAATCCGAAATCGGATTGGACAGGGATTTTTTGAGATTCGGGATTCATGATCTGCAACGGTTGTTTTGACGTTTTGGTGAGATGCGAAAGGCGAAAGATCCGATGAGATTTATTTGATCTGCTTTGCGCCGCTTGCGGAAATCAGTGTGCGCATCTGTGTGCTGGCGATTTCGTTGAGGTGGAGAATGGTGTAAAAGCTGAAATACTGGAAGCTGGAGCGCTGAAATGAAATAGTGGCGGGTGAGTGGTGCTCAGTGAGTAGTGGGGAAGAGAGGGTTTCGGTGTTTCTGTTGGCGGAACGGTGGTAGGCGAGGCACCCACACTCTTTGAATACGGGCGTGGCGGAAAATCGTCAACCGGAGGGCGGGATTATGGCGGATTCAGGCGGAGTGGTGATGGCAGAGTTTCAGGACGGTATCGAGCAAGGAGCCGGAGACCGGTTCCACACGAAGGTCGATGGGGGCGAGCAGGCCATCGTCCATCAGGATGATATTGCCGCGGTGGGTGTCGGAGATCACGACGTTCCTCTCCGGATCGAAGTATGCGATCTCACCGCCGATGGTGAAGCGCAACCAACCGTTTGCGGTGAAGAACACGTCGATTTGCTCCAAAGTGGCGGGGACGCCGGTGATCGCGGGCTGGCGGATCAGGAGACGCATCCGGTCATCGGGTTCCCATACGCCGAGAAACTCTACCCGGTCTCCGAAGAGTTCGTTGTGAAGACGCCAGCGCTCCAGATACGCGACGGGCGATGCCTTGGGGTCCTCGTCGTGACGGTGGACGACGCGCATGCCGAAAAAATCCGGCCAAGTGGCTTTGATGTAGCTGTGGGATGCGGAATCGAACCAGACCTGATGCTCGTTTCCCTCCTCGTCGGGTATCCGGCTCAGTTCCGGGGGAGTGGACCGCAGGTGGAGGTCTTTTTCCCGCGCGAAGTCTCGGAAAATTCTGAGTTCTTCTTGGTAATAGGTAGAACCTCCCTGAAGGCGCGCAACTGCCTGACAGCGGCGTTGTAGCTCGTCAGCGCATGCTTCAAGCGCGAATCGCGGAGTTGGCTCGCCAAGTTCATGGGTGGACATTCGGGTGAAATCGTTGCGGATTCAAGGATGTTTTGAGGTGGTATAGGAATGCGAGGATGGGATCACGGCCGTGTGCTTGGTATGGCTGCGAGCAGTTTCCCGGCATCCGGGAATCGGTCCTTGGGGTTGCGGAGGAGGGATTGGTCAATGACGGCGGCGAGCGATTTTTCCAGCCCCGGCAAGCGGTCTCGGATGGGGACGGGGTTTTCGTTGAGGATGATGTCGATTGGGTCGCGTTTTGGATCGAAGCGGTAGGGGAATTCTCCGGTGAGCAGGTGGTAGAGGGTGGCGGCGAAGCTCCATACGTCAGAGACGGGCTTCACGTATTTGAAGTTCACGATCTGTTCCGGCGGCATGAAGACCGGGGTTCCTGCGTATTGGCCGGTGATGCTCATGCCGGAGAGGCCCGCCTTTTGGAAATTCTTGGCGAGTCCGAAATCAGAGATGCGTGCGATGCCCTGGTGAATGAGTATGTTCTGGGGTTTGATGTCGCGGTGGACGAAGCCTTCCTTGTGGGCGGCGGCAAGGCCGTCGAGGGCTTGGAGTGTCCACGGGCGGAGAGTTTCCCATGGTAAGGTTCCGCCTTGGCGGCGTGCGGCATCGGCGAGCGATCCGCCGTCGCAGTAGTCCATGACGAAGAAGAAGGTGCCTTCGTCCGAGCCGCTGTCGAGGAAGCGGACAATGTTCGGGTGGCGGAGCTTCGCGATGACAGCCATCTCGCGCTTGAACTGCTCGATGGATTTTGTGTCGGCCTGGGCGCGCGAGAGCATGATTTTCACCGCGACCGGGGTGCCGCCCTTGGCGGTGTGGGCGTAATAGACCGCGCCACAGCCACCGCGGCCGAGTTCGCGGACAACTGCGTAGTTTTCGAGCTGGAAGGCCGCCTCACCGGGTTGACCGAAGATCAGCTTGTGCATGGCCTCGGGGGAAAGGCCGGAGAGATCTCCCTCGGATAATGCAGCCTCGACGCGCGGGCCTGCGGCGGAGTCGTTCCGAACGCGCACCTCGATCCGGGTTTGGCCGACTTGGATTTGGTCGCCGTGTTTCAGGTCGATGCTGGGGTAGGCGCGCTTGGCTCCCTGCTCGGGAGTCTCGCCTTTTTCACGGCCGCCGATCTTTTTGCCGTTCACGTGGGTGCCGTTCATGCTGCCGAGGTCGCGCAGGGCGGCTTGGGGCGGGCAGGCTTCAAGCAGGAAGTGGTGGCGGGAGACCTGAGAGTCGTCCGGCAGGCAAAGGTGGCAGTCCTTCATCCGTCCGAGCAGGAAAGTGTCGTGTTCGGTCAACTCGAAACTACGGGTAGTGCCGTCCGGGTTGCTGACTTGGAGGGTGAGGGACATCGGTAGCTAAATTATGAGATGCTGAAATGCTGAGATGAGGAAGAAGAGGCGTCTATTGGTGGATTACGGGTGAGGGGTGAAATCGTCAAGTTGAGGAAGGGGAGAGGCGGGCGGCAGGGGGCCCGCGCCACTTTTCAGGAGGCCCAGGGTATCGAGACCGTGGAAGCCCATGGCTTCGAGTTTCTCGCGGAGGGTGGCGATGGCTGCGTGGGCAAGTTTGTGGGCGGCTTGTTTGGAAATACCGAGTGATTCACCGATTTCGCTGTAGCTCTTGCCATCCCGGATGCCTTCGGCGACGTGGCGGAGGCGCGGTGAAAGGCCGGACATGGCCAATTTCAGGCGTTCCGCGGACTCCAGAGCCGCGGCGGCTTCATAGGCCAGAGGGAAAGCGGCATCCTGAATCTGCTGGACCCTTGCCTCCGGATGGGTTGCCGACTCTGTGATTGGGAGGTCAAGATCGTAAATGTGGTGCCTATGGTGGCGGGCCTGTCGTTCATAGAGATCGCGCAGGGCATTTCGCATGGCGCGGCTGGCGTAGGCGGTGAAGTCGCCCTTGGATGGATCGAAATGCCGAGCGGCGTTGGCAAGCGCCTCCTGGGCAGCCAGATCGATTTCTGCATGTGGCAGGCCGGGGATGTTAGAAAACTCGCGTGCGATTTTGGCAGCGAGAGGAAGGAGCTCGTTCACCCGTTCTTCCATGACGTTGAAAAGCTATCAGAGGACCCATTTGCTAGGCAAGCCTATGGAAAAAGAGTGACCAGTCTCTTGATTTTTATGTCCGGGTGTTGGATCGCCTCATTAGTGCCCAGATATGAAGTCATGGCAAACGGATCCACAAACCCTCCCGTCACGGCACGCGTTTTTTGCGGGGACGCCCGGGGTGGCGTTTGCTGGCCGGGACATAGCCGAGGGCGGTATAGAATGGGGAGTCGCCGCCATGAGCGGGATCACTCTGCACGGCGTAACCCAGGTTGACCAAGAGACGGGCGAGTTCGCGCTCTGCATCCCTGCGCTCGGCGCGGAGGCTCGACAGCCTGACTTCGGCCGCAAGGACATTTTCTCGGGCCATTGCGGCAGAGTCCAGTTTCTCCTCCAACGTGGTCATCTTCCAACCGGATAGGTCCGCGCCCGAGGCGAGGAGTTTCCAGCATCTGAGGAAATCGCGGGCGCGGTCGATGATGTGGTAGTCGCGGAGCTTCTTCATGGGGTCAACGGCTGCGTGTAAAAGGGAGTGGGCAACGGAAACCGAAGGATTACCGTCTCCCGGTGGGTAGTTGGCGTCTTTCGGGCATTCATTGAAGGAATGGCAAGGAAATTTCGGGTAGATCAGGCTGAGATTGGCGGCATTTTTCAATAAGAAAATCGGACTGTTGCGCATCGGCTCGATTTTTATTGCGCGATGATAATTAAAAAGCCCCAGATAAACCGGGCTGAAATACATCGGCTCGATTTCCAGCGACCGCTAAGCCCTTCGCTGGAGACGGCGAACGAACCGCCGTGCATCATCCCGAATTCCAAGCGGCGCGAACAAAGGAAGCGATGTTCAAAAATAGGGCTGGAAGGCAACGGATTGATTTTCGGGGCCTGTGAAGTCGGAAACCTTGCCCCCGATGGGTCGCAGCTCAGGCAACGAGGTGGGTGCACCTGTCGATTCATGCTGAGCTTCTGCCTCATCGCTTCGAAACATCGCTGCTTCCACGGTTGGAGTATGAAAAATGGTCTATAAGAGAGTTCGATTTGGGGAATTTGTAATCCCGCGCTTGAAAAGAGCGCCTCCGTCCACTCGACTCCAACCCGCCCTCATGCCCTACCGAATTTGCAAATCCATCGAGGTCGAGAACGGCCACATGCTCACCAAGCATCCGGACAAGTGCCGGTTTCCGCACGGGCATACCCGCAAGGTCGAGTTTGTGCTGGAGGCGGACGAACTCGACGGGAACCAGATGGTCTGCGATTTCAAGATCATCAAGGAGGCTGTGGGCGGCTGGCTGGACAGCTTCGATCATGCGCTGTGCATGAACACGGCGGATCCCGCATACGCCGAGTTCAAGAGCCGTTACGGCGAGCGCGTCATCGGTTTTGAAAACCAGGACCCCACCACCGAGTTGATGGCCCGCACGATCTTCGACCACGCGGAGGAGGCGCTGGCCGCCTATGCCTCTCGATCCGACACCCGCTACCGCCTCGCTGCGGGAGTGCGCCTGGTCCGCGTCCGGGTGTGGGAAACCACTTCCTCCTGGGCCGAATACGAACGATCCCACTGATTCATGAGCACCCTTCCAGACATCCAGGCCACGCCCGATCCGCGCGGCATCGATATTGACCAGGTCGGCGTATCCGATCTGCGTTATCCCATCCAGGTGACCGATCATCTCGGCAATCCGTTTCCCACCGTGGCGACGCTTTCGATGTCGGTGCACCTGCCGCACCGGTTCAAAGGCACGCACATGAGCCGCTTCCTCGAAGTGCTGGCGCTGCACGAGGGTGAGGTCACCTCGCGCACGCTGCCGGCGATCCTGCATGACCTCAAGGAGCGGCTCCACGCGGAAGAGGCGCACATCGAGGTGGCGTTCACCTACTTCGTGACCAAGAAGGCCCCGGTTTCCGGTGCTCCTTCCAAGGTGGGCTGCGATTGTGTGTTCATGGGCACCTCCAACGGCACCCGCGACGATCTGGTGCTGCGGGTCACCGTTCCGGTCACCACGTTGTGCCCGTGCAGCAAGGAGATCAGCGACTACGGAGCCCACAACCAGCGCGGATACATCACGCTGGAAGTGCGGCCGCGGTCGAAAGGAAACGGATGCGAGCTCATTCTGATCGAGGATCTGATAGAAATTGCCGAGAAGTCCGGATCCGCACCGGTTTACGCGCTGCTCAAGCGGCCGGACGAGCGTCACGTCACGATGCAGGCCTATGACAATCCGGTCTTCGTCGAGGACGTGGTGCGCAATGCAGCCGCGCTGCTGCGTGCCGACCGCCGGGTGGCTTCGTTCACCGTGAAGGCGGTGAATCACGAGAGCATCCACGACCACAACGCCTTCGCCGTGATTTCCGGCAAGGCCGAGGATGTGGATTGAAGACTTGAGACAAAGCGGCAACCACGCGGCTCCCCCTCGCCAGATGCCCATTCCGCCGGACATGCTTCTCAACGCCTATGCCCAGGGGGTGTTCCCGATGGGGCATGAGGGCGGCATTCAGTGGTTCTCGCCGGAGCGCCGCGGGCTGATTCCGCTGGACGGGCGGTTTCACATTCCACACGGCTTGAAGCGAGCGCTGAAGCGGCGGCCCTTCGAGGTGCGCATCGACACCGCATTCCGCGAAACCATGCTGGCCTGTGCGGACCGCGAGGAAACCTGGATCGATGAAACCATCCTTGAGAGCTACTGCGCGCTGCACGAGCTCGGCTTTGCCCACTCGGTGGAGTGCTGGGATGACGAGGGCCTGCAGGGAGGGCTCTACGGCGTCGAGCTTCCCGGCGTGTTTTTCGGCGAGAGCATGTTTTCCCGCAAGACGGATGCATCGAAGATCGCGCTGGTGGCCCTGGTGGAGCGGCTGCGGGCCCGTGGGTTCCGCTTGTTGGACACCCAGTGGATGACCGGGCACCTCAGGCAGTTCGGCGGATACGAGCTCAGCCGCGGGCGCTATCACTCGGCCCTCGCCGCCGCCATGGCCGAGGGTGGCGGTCCCTTTCTCGGGGATTCGCCGCATTCGTGATCGACATCTCCGGTCAGATATCATTTTCATTTTGATATGAAATCCTGGATCCGGTGCTTTGCCGCGTGGTTTTTGGGCATGATGATCGCCGGTTCCGGCATCGGTGCGGCACGCACGGCATTTCCCGGCGCGGTGCCTGCGGCCGGGGAGATCCTTGCCGGCCATGAAGGGCTGGAAAAGGCCTGGAAGGAAGGACTCACCGAGGTTCTCGTCCGCTGCCAGGGGCTTGTGGTGTATAAGTTGCCGGACGATCTCGAGGGTATCCGGCACCAGAGGTTCCTCATCCGGCTTTCTTCCGGGCAGACCGTTTTGATCGTTCACAACATCGACCTTGCGAAGCGGGTGGCCAAGTTGAGGGTCGGCGACAAGGTGCGCGTGCGTGGTGAATACATCTGGAACGAAAAGGGCGGTCTCATCCACAAGACCCACCGGGATCCCGGCGGGGAGGATCCGTCCGGTTGGATCAAGCACGAGGGCTGGATCTACCGCTGAGTGCGGCCGCCGATTCAGAGTTCCTGCTCGATGGCCTTGAGGGTGAGGAAGAGTTCCTGCCAGCGTTTGAGCCGCGGCTCGATGGCCAGCTTCTCGCGGGCGAGGTGGGTGCGGATCCGGTTGAGGCTGGAGGCGTAGTCCCGGAAGACGACGCGCAGGGCTTCCTCGTAGTCCGAGTGCAGCGTGCTGGCAAAGGCCCCGCAGGTGTCGAGCAGGCGTTGTTGGAAATCCCGGGTGATCGCGTTGCGGGTGATCCAAGCCGTGGACACCGCCCCCGCGAGGAAGAGAAACGCCAGCGAGCAGAGGATCACCGGTGCCCAGGGGATGGCGAGTGCGCCGCAGGTGGCTCCGGCGATGGTGAGGAGCAGGGTGGTGACGATGAAGGATTTGAGCGCGATGTTTCTGCGGCGGAGGTCCTTGTCGAGTTGGTTGCGCACCTTGAGGTTGCCGATGCCCTGGCGGGCGGCGCGGCCGAGGCGGGTGACGAAGCGCTGGCGGGCGGCGGCCAGCGTGTCATCGATCGCTTCATCGGCCTCCAAAGGGATGCCCATTTCCTCGCGGACGCGTTCGCTGAGGGCGTTCCAATGGCTGCGGCAGGCATTCACGACTTCCGCTCCATCCTTTTCCGCCACGGCCACGACGGCCTCCTGGAGGCGCTCGATGAACAGCGTTTCCATCTCCTGACCGGTGCGGTCGCCCGCGAACAAGCGGACGATGGAGGGCAGGGCGCGCAGGCGTTTTCTCAGGATCCGGGTGACCCAGATGCCTTCGGTTTCGAAAACCTCCGCCACTCCGGCGAGGTGGGTGACCAGTCGGCGTACAAAGGTTTCGCGGATCCCGTCGATCTCGCGGTCCAGCGCTTCGAGGAACCGGCTTTGCGAGTTGATGCCGCGGGTCTGGTCCTCGATGCGGTCTTCCACGCAGCGGAGCGAGGCGGCGGCCTGGCTGCGCCAGGTTTCCAGGGCGTTGCGGCGGGTGGGCGACTGGCACACCGAGCGCGAAATGAAATCCTGCAGCGCGGCATATCCGCTGGCCTTCAGCTTGTCCGCAGCAAACGGGGTGGCGCGCTTTGCCTCGTAGGCCAGCTTTCCGGACACGGCGAAGATCGGCGGCACGTGGCCGATGCGTTTGCGCGAGAGATCCGCCATGTGGCCGAGGATCACCTCGATGTCGATCGGGTCGCGTTGATCCGCCTGTTGGATGATGAAGGCCACCCGCTCCAGCGTGGCGGCAGGGATGCGCGAGATGAAGTCCCAGGTGGCGGCTCCCCAGGGATTGGAGACCGGAAACACAAAAAGCACGAGTTCCGCGGACGGGATGAAGCGCTCGGTGATCTCCTGGTGGCCTTGGACGATCGAGTTGGTCCCCGGGGTATCCACGAGATTGAAGTCCCTGAGAAACTCGATGGGCCGGAAGCGCTCTTCCAGCATCGGGGTGACCTCGACATCGCGTGCCGGGCTGCCGTATTTGTACCAAAGGACGCGGTCGGTCTCCGGCAGGATGTTCACCCGGCAAAGGTCGCGGCCGAAGAGTCCGTTGATGAGCGTGGACTTGCCGGCATTCACCTCGCCGCAGACGACAAAGAGAAACGGGTTTCCCAATCCGGCTTCGATCTCGGCGAGCGGCAGGCGTTCGCCGAGGTCCGTCCCGGTTTCCGTGGCCAGCGAGGCAATGCCCCGCATGACATGGGTCAGGCGTTCCCGCGTCGCGAAGTAGCGCTCGCCGAACTGGATCTCACTCACGGTCGGCGGGTGTCGATCAGAAGTTGGCGGGAGCGGTCGATGCCTGGGCGGCGGCGTCCGTCTTCATGGCCAGCAGTTGGGAGACCGTGACGAATTTGAATCCGCGGCGCAGCAGACCGTCGAGGGTGGCCGGCATGGCATCCACCGTTTGGGCGTGGAGGTCATGGGCGAGAACGATGCCACCGGTGGTGGTGCCGCTGAGGATGCGTGAGCTGATGACGGATGCGCCCGGGCGCTTCCAATCGAGGGGATCCACGGACCAGAGGATGGTGGGGTAACCGAACTCGGAGTGCACCATCTCGCGCTGGCGCTGGAGAAGTCCGCCGTAGGGCGGGCGCATGGTGCGCATCTGGACGCCGGCAGCGCGTGCCACGGCATCGCGGCAGCGGGTGAGTTCGCCGCGCACCTCGTCGTCTCCGAGTTTGCTGAGAAGGCGGTGGGTGTGGGTGTGGTTGCCGATTTCGTGGCCCTCTGCCACGGCGCGGCGGACGACCTGCGGGTAGAGATCCACACTGCGGCCGATGACGTAGAAGGTGGCCTTGATGTTGCGCGCCCGGAGCATGTCGAGCAGGCGCGGCGTGTTTTGCGGGTGGGGGCCGTCGTCGAAGGTGATGGCGATGTAGTTTCCGGAGACCATCACCCGTGAGAAGGTGACGCCGGAGCCTTTGGAGAAATTCGAGTCCAGCGCCATGTCCGGGTTTCTCGGCACGGGGCCTTGCACGGCGGGGGTGCGGTAGGCGGAGTTGGATGGCGTCTTGACCGGCGCGGCCGCAGCGGGTGCCGCGGGACGGGTTTCCGCGAGTGGCGCGGCGGCGGAGCAGCTGCTCAGCGCCGCGGTGGCCAGCAGGAATCCGCGGCGGGAGAGAAGGGTGGAATCGTCGCCTTCATTCCGATCGTTTTCCAAAGAGCTGTGCAGGAATCGGTATCCGAGGGTGTGAAGGGGGTTGGGCATGGGAAAGCGGGGAATGTTTCGGAGAGATTACGGATTTCCGTAGGGGTGTCACGCATCGTTTTCAGAAGGTGGTGCCTTGATTCAGGGCGTGGACCGGAGCCGCCAAAACCTTGTTCAGGGTGTAGGAATGCCGAAGCGTCTCACCGAGATAGGCTTTGGCGAGGCGCACCGCCTCGGGAAGCGGATGTCCGAGGGCGAGGCCCGCGGTGATGGCGGCCGAGAGGGTGCATCCGGTGCCGTGGGATCCGGCCACCGGGATTCTCGGGTCCTCGTAGCGGTGGACCTTGCCGTCGGCGACCAGCAGGTCGACGCAGGAGGCTCCCTCCAGGTGGCCGCCCTTCAAGAGGACGGCGGTGCCGAAGCGGTCTGATAGATCGCGTGCCGCCGCTTCGAGCGAGACCAGGTCCGCGATTTTCGCGCCGAGCAGGGTTTCCGCCTCCGGCAGGTTCGGGGTGATGACATGGGCCAGCGGCAGAAGCTGATCCGTGTAGGCCCGGATGGCATCCGGTTCCAGCAGCGGATCTCCGGTGGAGGCGATCATCACCGGATCCACCACCAGCAGCGGTCGGGCGTCATGGGTAAACAGCGAGGCGATGGCGGCAACGTGGGCGGCGGAAAACAACATGCCGGTCTTGGCGGCCGCGACGGGGAAGGCATCCAGCATCAGTGAAACCTGGTCGACCACGGTTTCCACGGGCACCGGGTGGACGGCGCGCACGATGTTGGCGGTTTCCGAGACCACGCAGGTCACCGCGGTGAGGCCGTGGGTGCGGAAATGCTGGAAGGTCTTGAGGTCGGCCTGAAGACCTGCGCCGCAGGAGCAATCGGATCCGGCGATGCTGAGAGTGACGGGAGGAACGCGGTTCATGCGTCCTTTGATAGCCCGGGCGGGCGTGGCGGCAATCCCGATTCCGAGGCATCCCGGACTTGCCGAGTCCGGGAAGTCGGGGCATGTTCGCCACCATGCAGCCCGTGACCGAACGTTTGAGGAACTTTCTCCAGTATGTCGCCGTGAAGCTGATCGATGATCCCTCCCAGGCGCAGTTGAAGGTGGCGGAGCTGGCCCCGAAGAAGGTGAGGTTCAAGCTGGTGCTGGCCAAGGCGGACGTGGCGATGTTGATCGGCAGAAACGGCTTCACCGCATCGGCCATCCGCAATGTGCTCAAGGCGGCGGCGGAGAAGGAGGGGGTGCAGGTTTCCCTGCAAATCCACTCGCACGAGGAGGAAGCGGAAATGATGGCCCGAGAGGCGGCCGAGCAGTGATCGGAGTGCCGGGCGCAGCCGACGGAAATCCTCCCCCAAGCCAACCATGAGCGACGCGGTCCCTTCCCATCCCCCGACTGGCACGGCCGGGTTGTTTGCCCGCGGTGCGGTGCTTTTGCTGGTGAGTCTGGCCGTGGGCTGGCTGGCTGCGGTGAAACTGAATCTCGGAATGGTTCCGGGGATGGTCGTGGCTGCCTCGATTCTCGGCGTGGGCATCTTCGCGTTGATGAACCTGCGCGACTCACCGCCGGCCTTGTGGACAGTCTTTGTTTTGAAGCTTTTCACCGTGGTCGCCTACAAGCTGGTCACGGTGGTTCTGGTCAGTTTCCTGATGAAGGACTGCGGGATTCAGGACGCGCAGGCGCAGTGGATTTTCGGGATTTGGGGGATGTTCATGTCGATCGCCACGCTTTTGGCGGGTTCGGTGACCGACGCGCTCGGTCTGCGCCGCACCTTGATCATCGGCATCGCCCTGTGCCTGGGCACCCGCGTGCTCCTGATGGCTGCCGGGGGATCCGCGGCGATGGTCTTGATCGGGCTGGTTCCCCTGGCGATCGGCGAGGCGTTGTGCACGCCGGTGCTGGTGGCGGCGACCCGCAAGTACACCAATGCGGCCCAGCGGTCGGTGGCTTTCTCGGTGTTTTACGCGATCCTGAACCTTGGCTTCATGTTTGCCTACTTCATCCGCGACGGCATCCAGACCGAAGCGGCGGCGACCGGCGGGGTGGTGGATGTGGCGGGGATCGCGCTCAGCCCGCAGCGGCTTCTTTTCCTGGTGAGTCTGGGCATCGAGGCCTTGGCGATCCCCTGCATCCTGATGCTCCGTGAGGATGCCACGGTGCGTGAGGCGTCGACCACCTGGTGGCGCACCCTGGCTTCCGCCGCCACGGAAACGGGGCGCTTGTTTGGCGCGCTGGTGCATCACCCGGCCTTCCGGCGCTTGTTGATGTTCCTGTTGATGATCGGTTTGTTGAAGATCGTGTTCAACATCATGGACGCGGTGCTGCCGACCTTCGCGGAGCGTGAGATCGGCACGGAAGGGGCGAAGTCCGTGGGTCGCCTCAACGCGGTGAACAGCATTCTCATTCTGGTGCTCGCGCCGTTGGTTGGCACGCTCACCCGCAAGCTTCCAGCCTATTCGATGGTGATTCTGGGCGGCTTCATCACGGCGGCTTCATTCACGTTCATGGTGCTTCCTGCCGGAAACTTCGAGGGGCTGGCGGGCAGTGGTTTCGGACAATGGTTCGGGCATCAGTATCTCCGCCTGCACGGGGTGATCCATCCCTACCTGATCATGATCCTGCTGTGGCAGGTGGTGTTTTCCATCGGCGAGGCGTTTTACTCGCCGCGGGTGTATGAGTATGCGGTATCCATCGCGCCGAAAGGCCAGGAGGCGTCCTATGCCTCGCTTTCCGCAGTGCCGTTGTTGATGGGCAAGCTGATCAACAGCGCGGCCTTTGCGGGCCTGCTCACCCGTTTTTGTCCGGCAGAGGGACCGCGGGATCCCGGCAAGATGTGGCTCATCGTCGGGCTGCTGGTGCTGGTGGCTCCGCTGGGTCTGCTGGTGTTCCGCCGCTTCATCCGGGTGGAGGAGGAGGGCCGCGCTTGAAACGCCCGCTCCTTGATTCCGGGGACGGTTGCCGCGCCCGGGCTGGCGCGGGTTTTCCACCGCGGGTGCAACAAGGTCGATTGGCATGACATCCGGGGACTTCGAGCACAAAAACCGCGACCGGTGGCTGGAGTTCGAGCAACTGGTGGAAACGGTCGAGCGTGGCAAGCCGTCGCCGCAGGCGGGCGAACTGCCAAGGCGCTTCCGCGAGTTGTGTGTGGATCTTTCGCTTGCGGAGGCCCGGATGTATGGCCACCGCATCACCGAGCGGCTGAACGGGTTGGTGATCCGCGGCTACGAGGTGATCTATCGGACGCGGCGTTCGGGGATTGACCAGTTCGTGCGCTTTGTGGGCCGGGATTTTCCGCGGGAAGTCCGGCGTGAGTGGCGGTTGTTCTGGTTGTGCAATGCGGTTTTCTGGCTGCCATTCTTCGGGATGATGCTTTCCGCGGGTTATGACATCCGCTGGATCCAGGCGGTGCTCGGGGCCGAGGGCATGGTGAACATGGAACAAATGTATGGCAGCCGCGCGGAGCAGCTTTCGCATCTGAGGTCGGAGTATGGATCGAACTTCATGATGTTCTGTTTTTATATCTATAACAACGTGGCCATTGATTTCCGGATCTTCGCCGGTGGCATGGCGGCCGGGGTGGGCACCTTGTTCTTCATCCTCTTCAACGGCCTGCACATCGGCGCGGCGGCGGGCTATGCGAACCATGCCTGCGATCCGGAATCGTTCTGGAGTTTTGTGGCCGGGCATTCGTCGTTCGAATTGCTGGGCATGATTGTTTCCGGCATGGCCGGGATGCGGCTGGGGCTGGCCATCCTCAAACCGGGCAGGCTGCCGCGGGTGAGGGCGCTGGTGGAGGCCTCGAAGCGAGCGCTGCATTTGATTTACGGTGCGGCGCTGATGACGACCGCCGCTGCGGTGATCGAGGGTTTCTGGTCCGCCCGCGACCTGCCGTCCGGGCTGAAATACGGATGCGGCATCGCCGGGTGGGTGCTGCATGCGGCCTATTTCCTCTGGGTAGGAAGAGAGGGGGGCGATGAAGCTTGAATCCGTGACGGCCGAGATCCGGCCGAGGAGCGATTGGGAGGCGGTGGACCTCGGACTCGCGCTGGTGCGGCGGGATTTCTGGAGGTGTTTCACGACGTGGTGGCTGGCCATGCTGCCGTGGGTGGCGCTTTCCGGCTGGCTCTTGTGGGATCAGCCGGCACTCTGGTTGCTGGTGTTCTGGTGGCTGAAGCCCTTTGGTTCGAGATTGGTGCTGTTTGAGATCAGCAGGCGATTGTTTGGCGAGCGCCCGGGTTGGGCAGCGGCCTTGAGGGAGATTCCACGGGCTTGGGTAAGGCGTTTCGGCTACCGCATGCTGTGGGCGCGGTTTTCTCCCTGGCAGCCGGTGACCCTGGCTCTTGAGGACTTGGAGGGCCTGCGTGGCGAGGCCTACCGCCAGCGCTGCGGCCAGGTAACCCGGCGGGGCGAGAGCGTGATCATGTGGCTTTACTTCACCGGGGACATGGCAGCGTGCTGGTTTGGCCTGGCCGTGCTCGCGATGGTCGGGATGTTCATTCCGGAAGGCCAGGATGGGGCCTGGCAGCTCGCGGTGGATTCGTGGTCCTGGGATCAGCCCTTCGAGATCGCCCCGCTGATTTTGCGGACTTTGGGGTGCTGTGTGATGCTGGCGATGTCATTGACCGATGTGTTTGTGACGGGGGCGGGATTCGGACTCTACATCAACACCCGCACCTGGGTGGAGGGTTGGGATGTGGAACTTGCTCTCAAGCGCCTGGCAAAACGAATCGCCAAGACCGTGGTGCTGATCCTCGCCGCTTGCCTGTTTGCCGGTCCTGCCCATGTCCGCGCCGAGGAGCCGATGGCACCGGCGGAGCGGATCCGTGAAGTGAAGTCCCACCCGGACTTCAAGGTGCATTCCGTGAAGGAACGGATCCCGAAATCGAAGCCGTCTTCGAAGTCCGGTGGGTTCGGTGATCTGAGGTGGCTTGCGGATGTGTTCGTCGCCTCCGTGATCGCCTTGCTGGTCGGTTTGCTGGCCTGGTTGATCTGGAGCAACCGCCACGTTTTCCGCAAGCGCGGGCTGATCCAGGACGGGCACCGGGAGCCGCCGCGGGCAAGGGTGGTGATGGGCATGGAAATCACACCGGAGTCACTTCCGGCGGATGTTCCGGGGGCGGCCTGGGCGCTTTGGAAACAAGGTCTGCGCCATGAGGCCCTCGGCCTTCTCTACCGCGGCACGATTTCCAAGGTCATCGAGGTCGCGCGGGTGGAAATCCAGGAGTCCGACACGGAGGGCGACTGCCTGCGCCGGGTGGACCGCGTCGGCGCTGCGGCGAATCCCGAGTATTTCCGATGCCTTACCCAGGTCTGGATGGGCCTGGCTTACGGTGGCCGCGAACCTGGAGAGGCGGAGATCGAACAGCTCTGCCGTTCGTGGCCGTTTGTGGAAGGGAGGACCTCATGAGATCGGTGGCGGTCATCCTCACCGCGGCCGTGCTGCTTCTCACGGGCTGCGATTACGAGGAAGTCGAGCGTGAGATCGGATACAAGGGCAAGGCCCGCGTGAATCCCTGGCTGGCGGCGGAACGATTTGCCAGCGCCAAGGGAAGGGCAATCAAGTCCACCATTTCATGGACACCACCCTCCGCGGCGGAAGCCATGTGGGTCGTTCCTGCCTCGGTGCTCGGAAATCAGAGTTTCATCCGGCGCATGGAGGATTGGGTGATGGAAGGGGGGCACCTTCTTGTGTTGTTGGAACACGCCGAGGCCGAGGAAAGCGATTGGTCCTCCCACTGGGTGGAACCGATCCTCCAGCCTGCGTTGAAACGGTTTCTCGGAGAAACCGGATTGGTGGTCGAGGAGGACATGAACACGGCCCGCACCAAGACCGAGCGGATATCCTTCGGCGGAGACGAGTTCAAGGTTTCCGCGGATTCGCAGATCCGGGTGACGGAGCCGGATGGCAAGCCCGGTGCCTTCGCCTCCGTCGAATATGGGGCGGGACGGGTGAGCGTGCTCGCGGATTCCCGGCTGCTGCGCAACCGCTGGATTTCCGATCAGGACCATGCGGCTTTGCTCGATGCCCTGATCGAGGATTCCTCCGGCCCGGGGGCGATCGGCTTCATGCGCGGCTCCGGGCTTTCGTTGTGGGCCCTGCTTTCGAATCACCTGGCTCCGGTTCTGTTAGGGATGGCTGTGGTTCTCTGCCTCTGGCTTTGGAAAAACCTGGCTCGCTTCGGGCCTCCGGAATCCGCGGCCACTGCCGCTCCGCTGCGGGGGTATGAGCACCACCTCGAGGCCCTCGGGGACTATCAATGGCGGCTCGACCGCGCCGCTTCGTTGATCGCGCCGCTGCGCACGCAGATTGTCGAACTGGGTCAGGCGGCCAGCCTACGTGCCGGCCGGCGCGACGATGATTTCCTCCAGTTTCTTGCCGAGCGTGCCAAGCTGCCCCGTGAGCGGGTGCATCGAGCGCTTGTCGAGCCCGCTCCGGCGGATGCCGCCATCCTCACCCGCAGCGTTGCAGATCTCCAAGAACTCCTGAAAGTCCTCCAAAGCACCCGCCGATCATGAACGAGTATCTCCAAGACCAGCCGCCATCCCCGCCGGAGCCCGTGTTCCAGCCTGCCGAGATCATACGCCGGATGCGCGACGAGATCCGGCGGGTGATCCTGGGCCAGGATATCGTGATCGATCAGGTGCTGGCCGCGCTTCTGGCCGGTGGCCATGTGCTGCTGGAGGGTAAGCCGGGCCTCGGCAAAACCCATCTTGTCAGCACGCTCGCCAAGACCTTTGGCGGTGCTTCCGGGCGCATCCAGTTCACGCCGGACCTGATGCCCTCGGATGTCACCGGATTCCGGCTCTTTGACATGAGGTCGCAGACCTTCCAGCTCAAGCAAGGCCCGGTTTTCACCAATCTGCTGCTGGCCGATGAAATCAATCGTGCCCCGGCCAAGACCCAGGCGGCGCTCCTTGAGGTGATGCAGGAACGGCAGGTGACCATCGACGGCGAGACTCTCAGGCTTTCTCCGCCATTCATGACGCTGGCCACCCAGAACCCTGTGGAGCACGAGGGGACCTATCCCTTGCCTGAGGCGCAACTGGACCGGTTCATCATGAAAGTGCTCATCGGCTATCCCGACCACGGTGCCGAGTGTGCGATCGTCACCCGCGCCTCGGCGGAGGATCCCGGCGGGTTCCGGGACCAGGTGGGGATGGTGTGCGGGCCTCAGGAAATCGTGGCCGCCCAACAGGCGGTTGCCCGGGTGGCCTGCGTGCCGGAAGTGGTGGCCTATGCCGTCGGGCTTGCCCGTGCCACCCGCGAGGCCAGGGCGATCTCCCTGGGGGCGGGCCCGCGCGGGGCGATCAGCCTGGTGCGCATCGGCAAGGCCTTCGCCACGCTGGAGGGCAGGACCTATGTGGTGCCGGATGACATCAAACGCGGTGCGCTTCCCGTGCTGCGGCACCGCGTGCAACTCACCCCGGAAGTCGCCATCAGCGGCCAGGAGGTGGACGAGGTTCTTCAAACGATCATCGACAGCGTCCCCGCTCCCCGAGGTTGATGGTTCCGAGCGCACGATTGCTGGGTGTGTCGATCCTCTGGCTCTTGCTGGCGGGGTTTCCGGTGGCGTGGCCCCACCTGTATCCGCATTGGCTGGTCCTGGGCGGGTTGTTCGGCCTGGTGGCGGTGGCGGATCTGGTGGCGGTGCGTTTCTTCAAGCCACTGATCGTCCAAAGGCGGCTGCCGGGGCGTTTTGCCTGTGGTGAGGCTGGTGATGTCTGCCTGAGGATTTCCAATCCGGGCCGCTTCGCTGCGCGCATCGAGGTCTTTGACGGCATTCCGGAGGGGGCGCTTTCCACGGTCTTGCCGTGGAGGGGAGACGCGCCCGCTGGCCGGGAAATCAAGGTCTATCACCCCTTGATCCTCCGCGAGCGGGGGGAGGCCCGCTTCGGCGATGTCCATATCCGGCGGCTCTCCCCGCGAGGCCTTTGGTGGCGGGCCACCCGGCACCCGGCGGAGGAAACCGTGCGGGTGTATCCGAATTACGAACCGGTCATCCGTTTCGCCCTTCTCGCGATGAGCCAGCGCGAGAGTTCGATGGGCCTCACCCGCAAGCCGCGCTCGGGAAGCAGCCGGGATTTCCGCAGCCTGCGCGACTATCGCGACGGCGATCCGCTCTCGCAGATCGATTGGAAGGCGACCTCGCGCCGCCAGGCGCTCATCAGCCGGGACTATCAGGAACAGCGCGACCAATCGGTGGTCTTCCTCGTGGATACGGGCCGCAGGATGCGCGCGCTGGATGACGGAGTGCCGCAGTTCGATCACGTGCTCAACACGATCCTGCTGGTCGCCCATGTTGCCTTGAAACAAGGGGACCATGTGGCGGTGCAGTCCTTTGGCGGCAGTGACCGCTGGCTGCCTCCGGTGAAGGGCTCCCATGCAATGCCGGTGCTGCTGAACCACCTCTATGACTATCAGACGACCCCTGCGCCGAGCGACTTCTCGTCCGCAGTCGAGCGCTTGATGAGCCGGCAGCGGCGGCGCTCGCTGGTGATCCTGCTGACCAACCTCCGTGGCGAGGATGGAAACGAACTCCTGCCCGCGATGCAGGTGCTCAACTCCCGCCATCTTGTCCTGTTGGCCAGCATGCGCGAGGGTGCGGTGCAGCAGGCATTCACCCGGCCGGTCGAGTCGTTCTCCGCGGCGCTCACTTATCTGGCGGCGGACCGCTATGTGCAGGAAAGGCGCGAGGTTCTCGCCGGGCTGGGGGCCGCCGGCATCCTCACGCTGGACAGCACGGCGAGGGATTTCCCGATCGCGCTGGCCAACCGCTATGTGGACATCAAATCCGCCGGACGCCTCTGAGTTCTACGCGATTGCGGAATGGCGCTGCGGCCGATTTATGGCACCCTTCCAAACGTAAGGGATAGCACAATTGCCCCCCCAAAGGGCCCAAGGGCGTCGGAACAAGGGATCCGACGCCCTTGGTTTTTTTAGGGCTCATGCCTTGGTCCCGCCTGGTTTCCGGAGGCTTCTGAAATATTCCACGGAACGGAAAAGTTTCGGGTGGATCACTTCCAACGATTCCGGCACAGTCCGTGCAGGTGGAAGTACACCCTCCCCGATGAACGCGAGATGACTGTTCCAAAGAAGCCAGCGAAGCCCCGGATTCTCATCGTCACCCCGGAAATCACCTATCTGCCTCAGGGCATGGGAAACATGACCCAGAGGATGTCCGCCAAAGCTGGCGGGCTGGCCGATGTCTCCGCCTCCCTGGTTTCCGCCCTCTTCGAGCTCGGCGCGGACGTCCACGTGGCCATGCCGAACTACCGGCGGATGTTCCAGGGCGATATCTTCAATCTCCACGAAAAGGAGCTGCGGAAATACCACGAGGTGCTGCCGGACACCCACATCCATCTCGCCGAGGACCGGATCTTCTACTACCGCGAGCAGGTTTACAGCAACCACTCCGATGAATCGATGCGCATCGCCCTGATTTTCCAGCGCGAGGTCATCAACCACATCATCCCGCAGGTGCGGCCGGACCTGATCCACTGCAACGACTGGATGACCGCCCTGATTCCCGGCATGGCCCGGCGGCGGGGGATCAAGAGCCTCTTCACCGTGCACAACATCCATACCCGGCAGGTCTCGCTCGCACAGATCGAGGAGGCGGGCATCGATGCCGCGGAGTTCTGGATGAACCTGTATTTCTGCGGGCTTCCCGAGAACTACTACCACGCCCGCTCCGGCATTCCGGTGGACCTGCTCACCTCCGGCATTTTCGCCGCCCACTACATCAACACGGTGAGCCCGCGCTTCCTCTGGGAGATCGTCGAGGGCTGGCACAACGTGGTGCCGGACTCGGTGCGTGCGGAGCTCAGGAACAAATACTTCGCCGGTTGCTCGGCGGGCATTCTCAACGCCCCGGACGTGTCTTACGATCCGAAGACCGATGACGCGCTGGTCCGCAACTTCACTGAGAAGGACGTGATGGCCGGCAAGGCCGCAAACAAGGCCGCGCTGCAACGCGAGCTCCAGCTCAAGGAGGACCCGGACGCGCCGATCTTTTTCTGGCCGTCCCGTCTCGACCCGGTCCAGAAGGGGCCGCAGCTGCTCACCGAGATTCTCTATCAGATTGTCTCGGACTACTGGGACCGCACGCTCCAGGTCGTGGTGGTGGCCAACGGTCCGCACCAGCAGTGGATCGAGAAAATCGTCGCCGCCTTCGACCTGCACGAACGGGTGTCCATCGTGGACTTCGATGAACGGCTCTCGCGCCTGGCCTATGCGGCCTCGGACTTCATGCTGATGCCCTCGCTCTTCGAGCCTTGCGGTCTGCCGCAGATGACCGCTCCGCTGTATGGCTCGTTGCCGGTGGTTCACTCGACCGGTGGACTCTACGACACGGTGCACCCGCTCGACGTGGCGGAATCCACGGGAAATGGCTTCCGCTTCGATTACTACGGCGCGGATGGTTTCCGTTGGGCGATCGACCGGGCGATGGAGTTTCACGCCCTGCCTCCGGACGTCCGCGAGCGCGAGATCCGCCGGATCATGAAGGAAAGCGCGCGCGAGTTCAGCCACAAGGAGGTGGCCCGCCGATACATCGAGATTTACGAGGAGATGCTCGAGCGGCCGCTCGTCGAGAAGGAATCCGGAGAGGTCATCAAGGCCATCGCGGAAGGTCTCGCCGAGGTCCGCAAGGACGCCTGAGAAATCAGCGCCCGGCCACCGCCTTCTGCCAGAGCGGCGAGGGCGGCAGGTCGTTCGGCCGGCAAATGACGATGCCGGCGTGCTTGGACGACTGGTTGAGGTAGTCGGTGATCGGGCGGTCGATGATGGTCATGCGGCCCTTGTCCCGATCCGAGGTGGCGTGGGTGAAATAGGCGCGGTTGTTGAGCTTCACGATCAAACCGACGTGCGAGGTGTATCCGCTGTGCCAGGTGGTGGTGATGGCGCAGATGTCGCCGTTCTGCAGGTATCCTTCCACGGCGCGCACCTTGGACTTCGGAATGTGATAGACCGGCAGTTTGGAAACCTGGGCCTCGATTTTCCCCATCGGCTCGATGAGCGAGGGATTGGATCGAAGGTAGCGGTAGCTCTTCCACTGCACCGTCATTTCCTGGATCTGGCGCTGCAGCCTTTCCGCGCCCGGCAGGCGGGGAGTGATGTTCACCGCGTATCCGCGCCGCTGGTTGTCGTAGAACACTTCCTCCAGGTGGTGCATGCGGCTCAGGTAGCTGCCGGTGCAGACGCCGTTGCGGTAACGCTCCACCTCGATCATGTGCAGCATGTCCGTCGGTTTGTAGGGGCCGGGCTTGAAGCGGAGCATGCGGGCGATGGCGAGGGCGTTCTCGTAGTAAGTCCAGCAGTCCATGCCCTTGAAATTGACAACCGGGGACTCGATGCGGTCGTCCACTTCCAAGGTGTAATTCACGTATGGCGTGCCAACCATTTCACGGGCCACGCGGATCGTGCGGTCGCCTAGCGGGAGATTGCGCCAGTTTTCCCGTTCCGCCTTGGCGACGATGGCGTGAAACTTCGATTCGCCTTGGAACACGGTGCCCATCGGCAGGCGCGGGGCGGAGGCCGGCGGGACCGGCTTCTGGGCAAAGGCCGTGGCGGTGAAACAAGCCGCGAGCGCCGCGGCGGCTAAGGTGCTGGGACGCATGATGGGGCTATACCCGAATTCCCCGGCCGCGCCAAGCGGACAATCGGCAAGGAACGGGATTGGCAGGAAAGGACGCGGGGATATGCTCCGCGCATGCGGATCGACATCGTCACCCTGTTTCCTGAAGTGGCTCTGGCGCCCTTGAGCGATTCGATCATCCAGCGGGCCCGCGATGCCGGGCTGGTGGAGGTGGCGGCCCACCAACTGCGGGATTGGTCCGAGGACAAGCACCGGCGGGTGGATGACACGCCTTGTGGCGGAGGCCAGGGGATGGTCCTCCAGCCGGGGCCGATCTTTGCCGCGGTGGAGGCGCTCCGCAGGCCGGACACAAGGGTGATCCTGATGACCCCGCAGGGCAGGCCGTTTCTTCAGGAGACCGCGCGGCGTTTTGCCTCGGAAGGCCATCTGCTGATCCTTTGCGGGCACTATGAGGGAGTGGATCACCGGGTGGTCGAGGCGCTGGTGGATGAGGAGGTCTCCATCGGCGACTACGTACTCACCAACGGTGCGATCGCCGCGGCGGTGGTCTGCGATGCGGTCATCCGGCTCCTGCCCGGGGCGCTGGGCGACGCGCGTTCGTCCGAGGAGGAATCGTTTTCCGATCCCACCCGTCTGGAAGCCCCGGCTTACACGCGTCCGGTCGATTTCCGGGGACTTAAAGTGCCTGAGGTGCTGCTTTCCGGAAACCACGCGAAGATCCGCGAGTGGAAGGAGGAGCAGTCGATCGAGCGCACGCGGAGCAATCGACCGGACTTGCTCGCTTGAGCGGAATTTTCAAGTTGTCGGAAAATTTCGTGCCGATTGGCCGTAAACCTGCCATTCCTCCCCGCGTGAAGCCAGCCGCCCACCCCGACAGCACCGGAGTCATGGACGATCCACCCCATGTGGAACCGGCCACCTTGGAGGATCTTCCCGCACTCACGGCTCTGGTCATGGATCTGATGGAGCGCTCGGAGGATTTCTCCCCGGACCGCACTTTGCAGGAGAGGGGACTGAGGCTCATCCTTGAACAACCGAACCGCGGCCGCATTTTCGTGGTCCGCAACAAGGACAGGATCTTCGGCATGGTGAACCTGCTCTTCACCATATCCACCGCACGCGGCGGTTTCGTGATCCTGATGGAAGACGTCGTCATCCACCCGGACCATCGCGGCCAGGGATATGGGGCCATGCTCGTCGATTACGTGGCGGACTTCGCCAAGCGGAAAAACTTCAAGCGGATCACCCTGCTCACCGACAAGATGAGCGCCGAGTCCCAGGAGTTCTTCAAAAAGCACGGATTCGAGCACTCCCACATGATCCCGATGCGCCGGATCATCGATTGAGCCGGAGCGGCGCTTCGCGACGGCGATTGCCTGGTAAGGCGGCCGTTCGGGTGAAAAAATTGGTTAGGAAACCTTAAATACTTCGGAAAATCCCATTGGTTTTCCAGCGTTTTTGGGCGGTTTCTGCTAGGGGTGTTTTTCCTTGAATCCTCATTTCGAGCGGGTTACGTAAAGGCGTTCGCGCCGCGGCACTCCGGCCCCGGTGAGGACATGAACCCCTGACCAACACGATGAACATGACCCGGAACTTCAAATCCGTGGCCCTGGCAATCGCCGGCGTCATTATGCTTCCCAGTTGCGCCACAACCGGGAACGCGACCTCCAAGAACAAGACCGAGAACAGCAACCTTGCTGTCACCAAGGTCCAACATGGCAAAGCTTCGTGGTATTCGATCGCCACGAACCGCGGAACCCGCACCGCAAGCGGCCAGCGCCTCTGCAACAACGGAGCCACCGCCGCTCACAAGACCCTTCCGATGGGCACCAAGGTGCGCGTCACCAATCAGAGCAACGGCAAGTCCGAGATCGTCACCATCAACGACCGTGGTCCCTACATCCGCGGTCGGATCATCGATGTGACGATTGGCACCGCCGAGCGTCTCGGCTTCCGCAGCCGTGGCGTGGCCCCCGTCAAGGTGGAGGTGCTCCGCCACCTGGATTGACCGCCGCGTCGGTTCCCGCTCCCACTTCCAAACCGGCCCCCGGATCTTCCGTGGGCCGGTTTTTTGTGCCCGGATGCCGGGCCTTTAGGGGGCGGTGGAAACCCGCAGCCGGATGAAACGGCTGGACTGGGCGGAAACAGGCGCGCGGTCGCGGACGATGAGCTGGGTGGGAGTGTCCGAGATCACCTCGATGTCGTTCGCCGGATCCGAGCGCCAATCGCCACCGGATGGGTTCGAACTGACCTCGACGGTGAAGATCAATCCGGACGCGAGTGAATGCCTTGGGATCGTGAGTTGCAGGTGGCGGTCCGGACCGACCTGGCTCAGGCTGTGGGCGATCGGGCTGGCGTTCGGCTGCACGGGATGGGTGTCGAGAGCGAACTCAATGAGGTTCGAAAGCCCGTCGCCATCGGCATCCCCTCCAGGCGGGTTGGCGGCGGGGTCGGCGTTTCCGAATCTGGCGATCTCCCAGGCGTCGTCGATGCCGTTGTCGTTGGCATCCGGATCCGAGAGAAGCACCGTGACGGTGAGGGTTGCCTCGGCGAAGAGTCCTCCAGCATCGGTGATGCGAATGGTGAAGACGGCCGGGCCCGCGTCGCCGGCAGCCGGGGTGCCGGAAAGTGTGCCATCAGCGGCCACCGAAAGCCAGGTAGGGCCGCCGGATTTGGAGAAAGTGATGACATCGCCCACATCCGGGTCCGACCCGGTGGAAGCGAGGCTCGCGGAGTAGGCCAGCCCGGTCGAGGCATCGGGGGCTGTGAGTGCCGCCAGCGAAAAGACCGGTGCGTCGTTGGTGTTCGCGACGGTGACGGCGAGCGTGGCTTCGGCAAACAGTCCGCCTGCATCGGTGACGCGGACGGTGAGGGAGGTGTTGCCGACGTCGTCGTTGTTGGGAGTCCCGGTGATCTCGCCGTTGGATGAAACGCTGATCCAGGAGGGTCCGGAGGTTTTCGAGAAGGACCGGGTGTCGCCCGCATCCGGATCGGAGGATGAGAGCAAGACGGCAAAGGCGCTGTCTTCGGTGGCGGAGAGGCTGGTTGGGTTTCCAGCGAGCGATGGAGCGTCGTTGGTGTTGGTGACGGTGATTGCGAGCGTGGCCTCGGCGAAAAGGCCTCCGACGTCGGTGACACGGACGGTGAGGGAGGTGTTGCCGACGTCGTCGTTGTTAGGAGTGCCGGTGATCTCACCGTTGGACGAAACGCTGATCCAGGAGGGTCCGGAGGTTTTCGAGAAGGACCGGGTGTCGCCTGCATCCGGATCGGAGGATGAGAGCAAGACGGCGAAGGCGCTGTCTTCGGTGGCGGAGAGGCTGGTTGGGTTTCCAGCGAGCGATGGAGCGTCGTTGGTGTTGGTGACGGTGA
>JAIXOR010000033.1 GCA_027486655.1 Verrucomicrobiaceae bacterium
GCCGTCGGAGTCGGGGCGATGGGAGTGATCAGTCCGCTGGATCGGGTGGGGGGGAGAGGAGTTTGCTAGTTTTCAGTTTTCAGTTTTCAGGAAGAGAAGGCGAAAGAAGTGAGGAGTAGAAGAAGTTTTCAGTTTTCAGTTTTCAGTTTTCAGGAAGAGGAGGCGAGAGAAGTGAGGAGTAGAAGAAGTTTTCAGTTTTTAGTTTTCTGCTTTCTGCTTTCTGCTTTCTGCTTTCTGCTTTCTGCTTTCTGCTTTCTGCTTTCTGCTTTCTGCTTTCTGCAAGATGTCAGCGGGTGCGAAAGGGGTGGAAGAAGTCGCCATCCACGGTCCGGCATTCTTTTCGGTAGGCGGGCGGGGTGGGGTTTGCTAGGACGGGCATGTCGGAGTCGACGCGAGGGTTGGTTTTTCCATGGTTGGGATCATGGGGCCGGTTTGAGCGTGGGGGCTTCGGGAAGACCCATTTCATCATTCAGGAACCTGTCATGCGCCCGTCCACTTTGATTTTTCTGTTGTCCGTCGGTTTTGTCGTTGGTCCGCCGGGGCTGTGTGCCAAGGCGGCACCGGCAGTGCCCGATGTGCGCCTGAACGAGGCTGGCGGCGTGCTTGAGAAGCGATTGGCCGGGCGGCTTGATGCGTTGCGTGCGGAGATTTCCCGCAGTTTGCCGGAGGTGGATCCGGAGGCGGGGAAGGCGCTTGATCTCGCCGGCGACTCCGTGCGCAAGGCCACAGCAACGGCCGAGGCCGCCCGGGCCGAGCTGGGTGGGGTCGGTGCGGCGAAGGGACTTGTCGATCACGCCAAGGGCAAGTGGATCGGCGGAGCGGAGAAGAACATCGCCACCGCCATGGAAGCACTGAAGAAAGCCACAAGCCCCGCCGAGCGTGCTGCGGCGGAGAAGGAGCTTGCCCATTGGCAGAAGAACAAGGCGGAAGGAGAGGCCGCGCTCAGGGAGAGGCAGGCCAAGTATGAGGCCCTGAAGGCGAAGGAAGCGGATCTCCATCAAGCCAGCAAACGGGCGGACGCCGCTCTTGCCAAGGCCAGGGAGGAGGAGGACCGGGCGGCCGGGGTCATCCTCAAGCAGCTCAGCCCCATGCTCGATGCCGGGACGGCCGATCCGGTGCTAGCCGAGTGCCTTGTGCTGACGGCGGCCACTCCCGCGCGGCTTGCCGCCTTCGCCCAAGAGGATCCGGAGAAGGCGGCGTTGATCGAGGCCTCGCTCGGGGATGTTCCCCTGCTGATCGACATGCTTGTCGCCGGCGGCGCGAAGTTCGACGAGTATGCCCGTGCGTTTGAAATTCTCGCCGCGATCCGCAAGGCGAGTGCCCGGCTGGGGGGTGATCCGGTCCTGCAACGCCTCGCCCTCGCCACCTGCCTCGAACATGCAAGGCCCATCGCCATGAACGTCCCGGCCGCTCCAGCCGGCAAGGGCGGTGCGGTCGATCCGGTGAAGCGCTATCTTCATTACGAAAAGGCGTATCTGGGTGGCGAACTGGATCCCGCGTTCAAGACCCTGGACGCTTGGGAAATGCGGATGGCGGTGAATTGCGATTCGCCGGATGACATCCTCGGCTGGGGCCGCGAGATGCTGCGCAACTATCGGCCGGACCACATCCACCATGCCGACTACGGCTGGCGTTACGTTTCCGCCGTGCGCACCGAAGTGCCTTATGGGTCGCAGAACGTGCCCCTCGACGATCCCGCGCTGCAGCAACACCAGAACATCCTGATGAACGGCGGCGTCTGCGGCCGTCGCGCGTTTTTCGGGCGCTTCATCCTTCGCTGCTTCGGCATCCCCACCTGGGGAGTGACGCAGCGCGCGCATGCGGCCGTCAGCCATTGGACGCCGGAGGGCTGGGTGGTGAACCTGGGGGCTGGTTATCAGGCGAGCTGGTGGGACAAGGACGAGGTGCCGATGAGCGGCACGCAGTTTCTCGTGGAAACCCAGGCCCGCGCCCATCCCGCGGAGTTCAGGCGCGTGCTGCGGGCCCGCTGGATCAGCCGCATCCTCGGCGAGCAGGCCTTCAACGAGCGGCGCAAGGTTCCAGGAGGTTTCTGGAGCCGGGTGGACCGCCTCTGCTCGATGATGCTCGCGGCCAGGGCCGTCACCCTCGGCCCGCTGGGGCAGGAGCTTGCGGAAGCCAACGAACGCCGGCAAAAGCTCAACTCCGCCGCTGTTTCCGAGGCCGACCGCCGGCCGCAGGCCCATCCCGATGGCTCCATCTCCCTGCCCGCGGTGGCCCACGGCAAATCCTCGGGCAGCGCCAGCGCGATGAAGAGCTTTGGCGAGGGCATGCAGCTCCACGTCCTCGGCGGCTTCAAGGCTCCTTACGAAATCGAGGTTCCCAAAGCCGGCAGCTACCGTCTGAGTGTCCGCGTCTCCACCGTGCAAAAAGGCCAGATCCTCCAGCTCGCCGCCAACAGCGCCGCCGCCGTGCCAATCCCGGTGCCCTACACCCTCGGCCAATGGCAGGCCACCGAACCGGTGCTGCTCGATCTCCGCCAAGGCCGCAACACGATCCACCTCGAACTCAAACCCGGCAGCCGCGGCGTCAGCCTCAAGGAGCTCACCCTCACTCCCCAGGGATGAAGCCGCGTCCGCAAGGCGCCCGCGCCGCCACCGCGGATCGATCGGGTGGGCCTACGGGCAGGAGGGGCTTGATGCCGGGCGGGAGATCGGTTTGGCTTGGAGGATGTCTGACGATCTTCTGCCGGATTTGTTGAGCGCCGTGGAGCAGCAACTGGCTTCTCCGCAAACGCGGTATGTGGCGGGCACGCTGGAGCGACTGCTCAAGGGTGGGATGGCGGAAGACGAGGCAAAGGCACAGATCGCGATTTGTCTGGGCGAGCAGATGGACGAGATGATGCGGCGGAAGCGTGGATTTGACGAGGCAGCCTATCGGGAGGCCCTGGGTCTCCTGCCGATGGAAGACGATGAAGAGGAGGAAGACGAGGCGGAGGAGGCGGACGAAGAACCGCTTGCGGGGGCCGACGGCGGGGATTCCTGAAATTTTTTTAAACCGGCGGCAAAAACCCCACATTTCGGGGGTGAACCGTTTGAAAACCCGGTTCCTCAATTGTCCGGCAAACCATTCCGGGGAGGAAAAATCCGTTTGACGGGCATTCTTTCCTTTCCATGGTGACGGGTGATTTTTCCCCCTGGTTTTCACCAACCCACCTTTCAAACCCCGAAAAAACCATGAAATCCGGCATCATCGCCTTTGTGTTTGGTCTGCTTTCCTGTTCGGCAACCTTCGGAGCCACCGGGATCTTCGGCAGCTACATCCAGATCTTCACGACCACCAACACCGTTTACAAGGGTGAGTCCTTCGGCAGTGTGGCGAGCATCCAGGGAGCCAATCTCGGCACTTTCAACCTGACAAACACCCTGAGCCTCACCCAGTCCCAGGTGAACACCTTCAAGAACGGCGGCGGGGATGTGACGGGCGCTCAGATGCAGTATCGCGTTTACCTGACGTCCGGTGCGCCGGGTTCGTTCACGACGCGGACCTACAACTTCCAGAGCAACGCCACCTTCACCAACCTGGCGGGCTCCACCGTGACCGGCGGCGGTGACCAGGCCTGGGGCAACACGACCCCGATCAACCTGCTGGGTCTCACCAGTGGCAACGGGAACTACACGCTGGAAGTGTTTTTCCGTGCTTTCACCAACGAGGGTGACCGCTTCTCGAACAACGGCGGCAACAACTTCAAGGCCAACTTCACTGTGGTGCCGGAGCCCTCGGCCGCACTGATGGGCGGTCTGGGTGCCCTTGCCCTGCTGCGCCGCCGCCGCGCGTGAGTCCCCGACATTCCGGTATTTCCCCTGACCCTCCCCAAACCTCCCCACGTCATGAAAGCCAGCAAAGCCATTCTTCTTTCCGTTCTTCTCGGTTCCGGGACCTCCTTCGGTGCCGCGGGTATCTTCGACGAACTGATCTGGACCACTACGGTGAGTCCGTTTTCGTATCTGAGTTCGAACTTTGGTGAAATCGACAGCGACGCGACCAATCTCTTCGGAGCATCCGAGTTCCATGGATCCAATCTGGGCACCTTCGCCCTGGGCTCCCAACTGTTCCTCGCGGGCCAGCAAAAGTCGTTCAAGAACAACGGCACGGACGTCACCGCGCACACCTTGTTCTGGTCGCTGAATGGTGGAATCACTTCGAACTCGCTGGGATACGGCTTCCAGGCCGATCTGGGTGGGGGCGACCAACGCTGGGGCAGCGACAGCTTCGGCGGCCTGACATCAAACATTCTCAGCGGCCTGACACCGGGCAACTACACCCTGTCCGTGTGGAGCACGATCACCACCAACGGCACCAACGCGCCGACCACGATCTTCAACAACCGCGGCGGCCAGAACTACAACGCGACCTTCACGGTGGTGCCGGAGCCATCCGCCGCTCTGCTGGGTGGCCTTGGCGCGCTTGCCCTGCTCCGTCGCAGGCGGGCCTGAGGGGCCGGCCGGATGAAACCGCGGCGCAGGCGGCCGGCGATCAACGCGCGGGCCCGGACGCGGCGATGGTTTTTGGGGGCGCTTGGAAGGGTTCCGCTGCTTTCCAATCGACCCGGGGCGATCGGGCTGCTAGTCAGGGTGCCTCATGAAAAAGGCACTCATTGTCATCGTCCTGGTCCTCGGCGCATTGGTCATGGGCGGGATCGGCACCTACAACGGACTGGTGGGCAAGCAGCAGGGGGTGGATGCCGCCTGGGCGCAGGTCTCCAACCAGTATCAACGACGCGCGGACCTGGTGCCGAATCTGGTGAAGACCGTGCAGGGGTCTGCGGATTTCGAGAAATCGACGCTGGAGAGCGTGACCCAGGCGCGGGCCTCGGTGGGCCGGGTGACGATCGATGCGGGCAAGGCCCCGGAGTCGGCGGCGGCCTTGGAGGAGTTCCAGAAAGCCCAGGGGGCCTTTGGCAGCGCCCTGCAGCGCTTGATGGTGGTGGCGGAGCGATATCCGGATTTGAAGGCGAGCGCGGGTTTCCGGGATTTGCAGGCGCAGTTGGAGGGCACGGAGAACCGGATCGCGGTGGAGCGGGGTCGCTTCAACGAGGTGGTGAAGGACTACAACACGGCGATCCGCAAGTTTCCGCCGGTGCTTTTCGCAGGGATGCTGGGATTCCATCCGAAGCCGTATTTCCAGGCGGAGTCCGGAGCGGAGAAAGCGCCTGAGGTGAACTTCGACTTCGGCGGCAAGGGCGCGGGTCAATGAGCGGCGCGCCAACATGGGTGCGCAGGGCCGTCATCGGGCTGCTGGCCTGGTGCCTGTGGTCGGGGGCGGTGGTGGAGGCGGAGGCCCTGCCGCAGAGCCCGGAGCCGCGCTATGTCCTGGATGAGCCCGGCTGGCTGAGTCCGGCGGGTTTCCAGGCCCTGGACGCCCGGCTGATGGCCTACGAGCGGGAGACATCCTCGCAGCTGGTGGTGGCGGTCTTCGGGGGCTTGCCGGCGGATGCGGAGCTGGTGGATTTCTCGCAGCGGGTCTTCGAGTTCTGGAAACCCGGTGACAAGGCCAAGGACAACGGAGTGGTCCTGTTTGTGTTCGCCCGGGACCGGAAACTCCGGATCCACACGGGATACGGCATGGAAGGCGTGCTGCCGGACGCGCGCTGCAAGCAGATCATCGAGGAGGTGATCAAGCCGCTGCTCCAACAGAACCGGCGGGAGGAAGCCCTGAGCCGCGGTGTGGACGCCATCATCGCCGCAACCCGGGGAGAATACCGGGGCGACGGCCGCACCCGGCTGGACGGCAAGCCGTCCGAAACCATCCTGCCCGTGCCGATCCTTGTGATTCTGGTCATCCTCGTGCTCCTGATCTGGAGCGCCCGCAGTTCCAACCCGGACGTCGTCATTTCCCGGCGCGGATCCCGTCATGGTGACTGGGGCGGCTGGAGCTCCGGGGGCTGGAGCTCCGGGGGCTGGGGCGGTGGTGGTGGCGGCGGTGGTTTCTCCGGAGGTGGATTTTCCGGAGGCGGAGGGTCCTCGGGGGGAGGCGGGGCGAGCGGCAGTTGGTGAGACTTCGGAACATGAAAGACTTTCTAACAACCGATGAGGAACAGTCCGTGGTGGAAGCGATCCGCCAGGCGGAAACCCGCACAAGCGGGGAGATCCGGGTGGTCATCACCTCGCGCTGGGTGCTGCGGCCGGAGAGGCACGCCGCCCGTCTGTTCGCGAAGCTCGGCATGGTCCGCACCGAGGGGCGCAATGGCGCCTTGATCACGCTGTTCACACGGCGCAGGCGCTTCGTCATCCTTGGGGACAGCGGGCTGAATGCAGTGGTGGATCCGAGGTATTGGGAGCGCATGGCCGGCGACATGACCCGCCACCTGCGGGAGGGCCGGAAGGTGGAGGCGCTGACCACCGCCATCCGCACGCTGTCAGAGACCATGGCCGCGCACTGGCCGCCGGATCCGGAGCGCAATCCGGACGAGCTGCCCAACGACATCCACCGCGAGTGAGGCGGCCACGCTCGGAACGTGACAGTTTGCCGCCATCGGTGCATGGTCCCCCGCGTGACCCCGATCACCATCGCAGCCCTCAAGGAACAGGCCGGAGAAACCCCGCTCCTCGCCGCGATCCACGCCCAGCTCCAGTCCCGTGCGACGCGCAGCACCAAGAACGGCAAGCCGTATCTCGAGATCGCGCTGGCGGATGCCACCGGCCACTTCCAGCTCAAGATCTGGTCGGACTCGCCCTTCTATCAGATCGTCGACGCGCTGCCGCTCTCGTCCGTCCAGCGGGTGGAGGCGCGCTGGACGCAGGGCCAGTATGGCATGGAGGCGAAGGACCTCGCGTTTTACACGCCGGACTCCTCCGCGCTGGATGCCTTCTTCGCGGGCGACCCGGACTTGAAGGAAAAGCAGGACCGCGACTTCGCCGAGATCACCCGGCTGTGCGAGAGCCTTGGGGATCCGCGGCTGCGCGGGCTTTGCCTGTTGTTTTTGTTTCAGTTCGGCGACCGCTTCCGGCGCACTGCGGCGGCCAAGAAAAACCACCACGCGCGCCGTGGCGGTTTGGTCGAGCACGTCTCGCAGATGATGCGTTCCGCCGCCGCGCTCTGTCCGGTGTATCCCGAGTTGAACCGCGACCTGCTGCTCACCGGCGTGCTGTTTCACGATTGCGGCAAGCTGTGGGAAAACACGTATCCGGAACACGGCTTCGCGCAGACCCACAGCATCCATGGTGAAATGATGGGCCACATCCCGCTCGGCATCGAGTTGGTCAACAAACTCTGGCGCGACCTCATGGAGAGTCCCGGAGCGGTGGCCTGGGACGGGCTCAGGCCGGCGGCCGAGGACACCCGCCTCCACCTGCTGCACCTCATCGGCAGCCACCATGGCGAGCACCAGTTCGGCTCCCCGGTGCTGCCGCGCACGCCGGAGGCCTTCGCCCTGCATTATATCGACAATCTGGACGCCAAGATGGAAATGGTCCGCGAGGCCTACGCCCAGTCCCAGGAGATCGCGCCGGGCATCTTCGACCGCGTGTTCCCGCTGCCGACCAACCTCGTGCGGCCGCTGCCAGCATTCGCCGCGGACGCCGCCGGGCCAAAGGATTCGACAATCGCCGAGGATGCGTGAGAATCCGCCGACCTTTTCCGCCATGCACCCGTTTCTCGCACCCGATTTCCACATCCGTTGGTCCACGCTGGTTCCCGAAGCCATCGAGCCGGACATCCGCCACGCGCTCGAAGGAGCGAAAGCCGCCATCGAGGCCATCTGCGCGCAGGACCCCGGTGCCGTGACCTACGAGTCCACCTTCCACGCCCTGGAGCAGGCCACCGAGGAACTCGGCCGCGGCTGGGGCCGGCTGAACCACCTGGACTCGGTGTGCGACAGCCCCGCCCAGCGCGAGGCACTCAATGCGATGCTGCCGGAGGTGACCGATTTCTATTCGTCCATCGCCCTCAACGAGCGCCTGTGGCAGGCGCTCAAGGCCTTCGGCGAGAGCGCTGCGGTGGAGTTGTTAGACCCGGTGAGGAAACGCTTCGTCGAGGAAACGCTGGCCGACTTCCGGCAATCCGGAGCCGATCTGCCCGAGGCGGGAAAGAAGCGCGTGGCAGAGATCGAGGCGGAGCTTTCCAAGCTGACCAAGCAGTATTCCGAGCGGGTGCTGGACTCCACCAACGCGTGGGAACTCATCGTCACCGAGGAGTCGAGGCTCGACGGCCTGCCGGAGTCCGCCAAGGCGGCCGCGCTCGCCAATGCGAAAGCCAAGGGAGTGGCCACCGCGGAGCAACCGGCATGGCGCTTCACGCTGCAGTTTCCCTCGATGTATCCGGTGATGCAGCACGCCCATGACGACTCGCTGCGCCGCGAGGTCTGGGAGGCATCCGTGCGGGTGGGGGGATACGGCGACTATGACAACACCTCGCTGGTGTGGAAGATTCTCGAACTGAGGCACGAAAAGGCCGGGATCCTCGGTCACCCGCATTTCGCGGACCTCACGCTGCTGCGCCGCATGGCTGGCAATGGTGAATCCGCCCTCGCCTTCATCGAAAACCTCCACCAGCGCGTACTGCCCGGCTTCCAGGCGGACTACCGCCAGCTGGGCCAATACAAAGCCGCGAAAACCGGGGCTCCGGTGGGGCTGTTGGAACCCTGGGAAGTCGCCTACTGGGCGGAGCGCCAGCGCAAGGAAAACTACGACCTGGATGACGAGGCGCTGCGCCCTTACTTCCCGGTGGACGGGGTGATGAGCGGCATGTTCGAGATCGCCACCCGGGTGTTCGGCATCCGCATCCGCAAGGTGGATTCCGTGCACATCGAGCCCGGAGCCACGCCGGCTGATGCGGGCACCGCGGTGGAGGTCTGGCATCCGGAGGTTTCGTTTTACGAAATCCACGACTCGCGCAGCGGCGCGCACCTCGGGTCGTTTTATGCCGATTGGCATCCGCGCGAGTCGAAGCGCGGCGGCGCGTGGATGAACTCGCTGCACACCGGCGGTCCGGGCGAGCCGCACCTCGGGCTCATCGTCGGCAACATGAGCCCGCCGGTGGATGGCAAGCCGGCCTTGCTCACGCACAACGAGGTGGAAACCATCTTCCACGAATTCGGCCACCTGCTGCACGGCATGCTCAGCGAGGTGCCGGTGAAGTCGCTTTCCGGAACCAACGTGCCGTGGGACTTCGTCGAGCTGCCATCCCAGATCATGGAGAACTACTGCTGGGACCGCGAGTCGCTGGACCTCTTCGCCCGCCATCATGAATCCGGCGAGGCGATTCCCGAGGACTTGTTTTCCCGGATGATCGCCGCGCGCAACTACATGAGTGCCTCCGCATTCATGCGCCAGTTGTCCTTCGCCAAGATCGATCTGGAGCTGCACATCCATCTGGAAAACTGGCGTGGCGGCGACCTCGACGAGGTGGACCGCCAGGTGCTGGCGGACTACCGGGCACCGCTGGGGACCGATGCGCCCTCGATGCTCCGCCGCTTCAACCACCTGTTCTCCAGCCCCACCGGATACGCGGCCGGGTATTACTCCTACAAGTGGTCCGAGGTGCTGGATGCGGACGCCTTCACGCGCTTCCAGAAAGAAGGCATCCTCAATCCGGAAACCGGTGGATCGTTCCGCGAACACATCCTCAGCAAAGGCAACTCCGCGCCGGCCGACGAACTCTACCGCCGCTTCATGGGCCGGGATCCGGAACTCGAACCGCTGCTGGTCCGCTCCGGACTCTCCAGCGCGGCAGTGGCCTGATCCGCCGCGAGAATCCCGCATCGCCGACCGTATCGAGCGGCCGACATGCACAATCCGATCCTCCGGGCGCTCACCCTCCTTGCCCTGGCCATCCTCCCCTGCCCTGCGGCCGACTATCATGTGGACTCGGAACGCGGCGACGACCGCGCCGACGGCTCCGCCCCCGAATCCGCGTGGCGCAGCCTGGAGAAGGTCCGGTCGATCGAGCTCAAGCCCGGCGACCGCCTGCTTTTCAAGGCGGGCGCGCGCTGGCAGGGGGTGCTCCAACCCCGCGGCTCGGGCACGGCGGAGGCGCCGGTGCGCATCGGCCGCTACGGCGAGGGCCCGGCTCCGCGGATCGATGGCGGCGGAACCCGCGATGCGGTTTTGTTAGAAAACCTGTCCCACGTGGTGCTCGAGGATCTGGAGATCACCAACCTGGGGGAAAAACGCGAGCCCTGGCGCACCGGTGTGAGGATCCTCGCCCGGGGTGCCGGACCGGTGCGCGGAGTGAGGCTGGCCAGACTGCACGTGCACGATGTGAATGGCGACCTCCGCAAGGACCATGAAGGGTGCGGCATCTTCTTCGAAGCGCTGCCCGGGAAGGACAGCCATTTCGACGGGCTGGTCATCGAGCAGTGCCGCGTCGAGCGCACCGACCGCAACGGCATCTGCCAGCGCGGCTACGGCTGGCCGCGCAGCCGCAACGTGATCATCCGCGGCAACACGCTGGAGGACATCGGTGGCGACGGCATCAAACTGTGGGGCACCAACGGCGGGCTCATCGAGCACAACATCGTCCGCAGGGCGCGCGCCCGCTGCGCGGAGCAGGAAGCCGCCGCCGGGATCTGGCCCTTTGCCTGCGACGACACGGTGATCCAGTTCAACGAGGTCTCCGGCACGGTCGGCACGCGCGATGGCCAGGGTTTCGACGCGGACTACCAATGCCGCCGCAGTCTTTTCCAATACAACTACAGCCACGGCAACGAGGGCGGCTTCATGCTCGTCTGCGGTCCCGGGCGCTCGATCAACGAGGACACGGTGATCCGCTACAACCTGAGCGTGAACGACGGGGTGAAATCCGCGCGCGTCTTCCACTTCGGGGGGGCCTCGCAGCGGACCCGGATCTATCAGAACACGATCGTTCTCGGAGCGCACCAGGACCTGCCGATGATGCTCTTCACCGAGTGGAACGGCGGCACCGCCCGCGGGGTGGTTTTCACCAACAACCTGTTCATCGTCCGCCCGGGCGGCCGCGCGACCTATCAGCTCAAGCCGGCGGAGGGCGTGGTCTTTGAGGACAACCACTTCGCAGGCCGTCACGAGGGGCTTCCGGACGGCATCGCGGTGCATGGCGCGTTGCCGAGCTTCGCCGGCGGGTTGGATCCGCTTCCGGGGCTGGCGGCCGCCGCGGCCTTCCGTCCGGCGGCGGGTGCACCCTTTCCGAAGGGCCGGCCCATCGCCGATGCGGGAACGCGCGATCTGTTGGGCACCCCGCTGCCCCGGGACGGTTCGCCGGCCATGGGTGCGCTGGAAGCCGCGCGCTGAGGGCGTGGCGAGTTTCGGATTGCCGCGGCGGGTCCGGCCCGGCAAGGATTCCGGCATGACCCGATTCCTGCTCTGCCTCTGTGTCCTCGGATTCACCCTCTCCGCAAGCATTGCCGCGGAGGCCCCCTACCGCCACATCGTGTTGTTCAAGTTCAAGGACGACGCACCGAAGGCGGAGATCGAAAAGGTGGAAAAAGCCTTCGCCGGTCTCAAGAAGAGCATCGCCCAGATCCAGGACTTCGAGTGGGGCACCAACGTGAGCCCGGAAGGCAAGGCGGACGGATTCACCCACTGCTTCTTCGTCACCTTCCGCAACAAGGCCGATCTGGAGGCCTATCTGCCCCATCCCGAGCACAAGAAGTTCGGCGCAATGCTCAAGGGCCTCATCGACAAGGTGCTGGTCGTCGACTACGTGGCGAAAAGCGAGTGAGCGTCATCCACCGGCCGGGGTCTTGAGCACGACGTTCCAGGCCTCGTCCATGACCGCGCCATCCACGCTTCCGGCACCCCAGGCCCAGTAGGAGGCCCGCTGCAGCAGCGGCATGCGCCTCACGCCGAAGCGGGGTGTTTCCACCATCAGGTCCGCATCGAGGTGGAGGGTGAGGAAAAGCCCGGGATCGTTGCCGAAGTGCGCGAGCTTTTCCTTCGAGCGGTCGTGAAGGATCGCCGAGGAGAGATCGGCAGGCACCCAGCCCACGCCCTGGGCAAAGAACTCGGCGATGATGTGTTCCTGCCGGTAGGTAACGGTGCCGAGTTTCCCGTCGGGGTCGGCGGATTTCGCCCAACGTCCGGCCAGCGTGCGGGCCGGGATGCCTTCGGCGCGCAGCACGGTCGCAAAGAGCACGGCGAGGCCACCGCAGTCGGATTTCCCGGCCTTGCAGACGGCGGCGGCGGAGCGGTCCTGCTCACCGAGGTATTCGTATTGGAAATGCGTCACCAGGTGCAGGAACACCCTGCGGGCAAAATCCACCTCCCCTTCCGCGGGACGGCGGCGGAGGGAGGCGGCATCCCTCCAGCGGCGGAACGTGGGCGAGCCGTGCTGGAAGTGCGGCGTGTCCGCAAGGAACGTGCGGCGGTCCTGCTCCGAGAGGTCCGGCACCGCGGTGGCCGGCTCACGGCGCACGAGTTTTCGCGAAAACAACCGGGCGCGGGTGTCCGCCGCCATGCGGATCGAGCTTTCCTGGCCGGGACGCGTCACCGGGATGGTGGTGCGGTGCACCGGTCGGCGCAGCGGGCTGCGGTCCGCGATCAGTTCGCCTCCGGGCAGGGTTTCCGATTCCAGAATCCGCTGGGAAGGCAGGTCCGGCGGCCGCGGCACGAAGAGCGTCCACTCGCGCGCTTTCACCCGCGGCGCGTCCACCCTCACCGTGTAGCGTGCATGGAGGGTCACCGAGTCCTTCACCTCCAGCGCATAGCCCGCGTTCAACCCGGGAGCCACGCGCGGCGGAACCTCGCCACGGCTGGTGAGGCAGCTCGCGAGCAGGAGCAGGAACGCGCGGCGTTTCATTCACCGCCATCCCAACCCGGCCCCCGGCTGGGGGAAAGGGGAAAATTGCCGCTCCCCTGTAAGCCGGATTCTGTCCATCCCTTGCGGGACTGGACGGCCATTTCTCTCACCCCGCCGGAGCGGGGCGCCCCGCTTGCGCGGAGTGCGACTAATACCCGGGTTTTCTAACGGGCGGGCCGCCCTTTCCCTGTTCTGTCTTGCACCACGCGAGGTTTGCCGTGCCGTCCGGTTGCCCGGATTCGCGGTGGGCTCTTACCCCACCATTTCACCCTTGCCTGTGCCCTTGCGGGCCATCGGCGGTATCTTTCTGCTGCACTGTCTGTCCGGGTTCCTCGCGGTTCCCGTCCCCCACTTTCATGGGGCGCGCTGCCCTGTGGTGTCCGGACTTTCCTCAACCCCCGCTTGCGCGGAAACTGCGACCGTCCGGGGAGCGGCACACCGAGGATGATCGGCGGAGGCATGGAATCCAAGGAAAACCTCAAGGCGATCGGGAAACGCGGACCCTCGATGGATCGGAGTGGATTTCACGGCGACTTCATCGAGGATTCATTCCCATAAGCGAGATCCCCGGGCGCATGACATCCGCTTTCCTCCGCCGCTTCCCGTCACAGCTCGGCCATTGGTCGCTGCACGCCACGCTCAACGCGCTGCCCAGCTTCATCATCGCCGCCGTTTACCTGCAGCTCTGGGACAAGCCCCGGGCGATGCTCGGCATGGGTTGCGCGGTCCTGGTCTTCATCGTCGCGTTTGCCACGGTCACCTCGCTTCCTGGCCCGCAGGCGGAGGACTCCCAGCTCATCGGCCGCTCGATCCGCCTCGGCGCGAAGATCCGCTCGTGGATCGCCTGCCTTTCGCTGCCCCTGCTCGCGCTGCCCCACGGCGGCTTTTTCCTTGTCCCGGACTTCTGGTGCGGCTGGCTGGCCTGCGGCATCCAGGAATGGATCATGAACCAACTCGGCGCGGGACCGGGGAACAGCGGTTTCAATCAGCCGACCTTCGGCAAGATCTTCTTCCTCACCCTTTTGGAAGGTCTCATCCTCTCCGTCTTCCTCCTGATGATCGCGTTTTTCTCCCTGATCATCCTGCAGAACCGCGAGCGGAAACGGGCGATGCGCGCCATGGCCGCCGTCTGAGAAAGGAAGCGGCCCGGCTTTGGGGTTGGCGGATGGATGAAAATCCGGCAGTTTCCGCCATGCCCGTGCGCCTGATGATCTCCATGCTCGCCCTCATCGCCGGAGGCATGGTGGCTGCGAACCCGGTGATCACCGAGGTGATGACGGACAACGAATCCACCCTGCCCGACGAGGATGGCGCGTTTTCCGACTGGTTGGAAATCCACAACCCGACCGCCGCGCCGATCTCGCTGGCCGGGTGGTACCTCACCGACAAATCCACGAATGCGACGCTCTGGCCGTTTCCTGCGGTGACCCTCGCACCCGGCGAGTTCCAGATCGTCTGGGCCTCAGGAAAAAATCGCCGCGTCCCGGGTGCCCCGCTGCACACCAACTTCTCGCTTTCCAAAGACGGCGAGTTCCTCGCGCTCGTGAAGGGGGATGGCAGCATTCCGCCACAGGTATTCGCGCCCAAACTGCCGTCCCTGGGCGCGGATGAATCCTACGGCTCGCGCTTCCAACGCGTCACCCTGGTCGGACAAGGGGCCACCGGCCGCCACCGGGGACCCACCAGCGGCACTCTCACCACCTGGATGAACCGGACCTTCACGGAAACCATCTGGTCCGACGGCAAAAGCGGATACGGATTCGGCATCACCGTGCCGGGCATCAACGTGAGGCAGGTATCCAAAAACGGGCTCGTGGAGGGCCTGGCCGACGCCCTCGCCCTGCTCGCCCTGCCGCAGGGTGATCCCCTCGTGCTGTCCTCCGCCTCCACCGTTTCGGAAACCCTCAACCTGCTCGGCGAGGGGGGAGACGGCCACTACGGCTTCAACCAGATCCCCCCGGGAGGCGGCGGGGAAAACTATGTGATCGAGGCCACCGGCTTCCTCCAAATCCCGGTCGCAGGCACCTACACCTTCGGGCTGAACTCGGATGACGGCGGCCGCATCGCCATCAATGGCGCCACCGTGATGGAGGACGACTCGTTTCACGGGCCCGAGGACCGCTTCGGGTCGGTCACCCTCACCGCAGGCACCCACTCATTCCAAGTCGTGATGTTCGAAGGCGGAGGCGGGGACGGGGTCGAGTTCTTCGCCGCACCGGGAAACCTCACCTCGTTCGACGCCGCCGTGTTCCGTCTCGTCGGCGATGTGGCCGGGGGTGGGCTCGCCGCCACCACCGTGCCCACGGCTGCCGGCGGATGGATCGGGACCGATGTGAGTGCCGCCATGAGCACGAAGACCTCGCTCTTTGTGAGAACCCCCTTCACCTCCACCGGACCGGGCACGGCCACCTCGCTCTACCTGCTCACGCGTTTCAGCGATGGCTACGCAGCCTGGCTGAATGCGAGTTCGACCAACAACGCGCCGGTCTCCACCTTCAACGCCCCCTCCACCCTCGTGTGGACCTCCGCCGCCACCGGATCGCGCGACGCGGCCCAGACGCTGCGCAGGCATCCGGTCAACCTCACCTCCCGGCTGTCCTCGCTCATCAACGGCACCAACGTGCTCGCGGTGCAGGGCATGAGGACATCCACCTCGGACTCCAGCATGCTCATCCTGCCGGAACTCGTGATGGGCAAACTCGAACCCGCGGCCGCCCCCGCCTTCTACGATGGCGGGCTCGCCACGCCCGGCTGGATCAACGGGCCGCCCAGCTCGCTCGGAGATGTGGCTGACACCCAGTTCAGCATCGACCGGGGCTTCTTCACCGCGCCGATCTCCGTCGCCATCACCAGCGCCACGCCGGGGGCCGTGATCCGCTACACCACCGATGGATCGACCCCGGATGAAAACCACGGGATCCTCTACAGCAGCCCGATCCCGGTTTCCTCCACCACCATCATCCGCGCCAGAGCGATGAAGGACGGCTGGAAATCCACCGATGTGGACACCCACACTTATCTTTTCCCCAATGATATCATTACCCAGTCCGCGAACGGAGCGCCTCCTCCCGGGTGGCCTGCCAGCAGCGGAACCGGCCAGGTGCTCAACCACGGGATGGACCCCGAAATCGTCAATCATCCGGATCCCGACATCGGCGGACCTGCCACCATCAGGGCCGCCCTGCTCGCGCTGCCCACCGTTTCCCTCACCACCGATCTGCCCAACCTCCTCAACATCGACGGTTCCCAAGGCATCTACTCGAATCCCTACAACCGCGGCTTCGCCTGGGAACGCCCGGCATCGATCGAATGGATCCTTCCGCCGGACGCGCTCAATCCCGCCGGCACCAGCGCCTTCCAGGTGAATGCCGGCCTCCGCCTCCGCGGGGGATACTCGCGTTCCGAGGAAAACCCGAAGCATTCGTTCCGCCTGTTCTTCCGCGAAGAATACGGCGAGACCAAGCTGCGCTATCCGCTCTTCGGCCGCGACGGCGCGCAGGAGTTCGACCAGATCGACCTCCGCACCGCACAGAACTACTCCTGGTCTTTTGGCGGCGATGACCGGAACACCTTCCTTCGCGAGGAATCCTGCCGCCAGGCCCTGCTCGACATGGGCCAGCCCGGATCCCACGTCCGCTACGTCCATCTCTATCTGAACGGCCGCTACTGGGGCCTCTACAACCTCGACGAACGCACCGAGGCCGCATTCTCCGAATCCTATCTCGGCGGGCTCAAAGAGGAATACGACGTCGTCAAGACCGAGCAGGAGGCCGACTACACCATCGGTGCCACTGATGGAAACCTCAGCGCCTGGCAGAACCTCTGGAACCAGGCAAAAGCCCACCGCGCCTCCCCCACCAATGCCAACTACTTCCGCATGATGGGCCTGGCCGCGGATGGCACCACACCCACCGCGGATCCGGTTTTGTTAGATCCGGACAACCTGATCGACTATCTCCTGCTCACCTTCTGGAGCGGGAACTTCGATGGCGCCGTCTCCGACTTCCTCGGCAACGTGCGCGCCAACAACTGGTATGGCAGCCGCCGCCGTGTGAACAACAACCGCGAGGGCTTCCGCTTCTTTGTCCACGACTTCGAGCACACGTTCCTCGATGTGAACGCCGACCGCACCGGCCCCTTCAACAGCGCGGAGGAGGCGAACTTCGCCTATTCCAATCCGATGTTCCTGCATCAGGACCTCACGGCCAATGCCGAATACCGCATCCGCTGGGCGGACCGCATCCACCGCCACCTCTTCAACGGCGGAGCGCTCACTTCGGCATCCTGGCAGAACCGGATCAACAAGCTCGCCGCCTTCGTGGACGCCTCCATCACCGCGGAAAGCGCCCGCTGGGGTGATACCTTCGTGGAGCCCCCACGCACCCGCGCAGACTGGATCAATGCCCAGAACGCCTTGCTGGACATGCTCGGACCGCGGAACGCCGTCGTCCTCGCCCAACTGCGGGCGGACAATCTCTATCCGAATCTCGACGCCCCCGTGCTCAGCCCCTTCGGCGGCCACCAGCCGTCCGGTGTGGAAATCAGCGCCGCAGCCCCCGGAGGCGGCACGCTATACTACATGGCGGACGGCAGCGACCCGCGGGCCGTCGGCGGCGCGGTGAAACCCGGTGCACTCATTCATGTGCCCGCCACCACTGCCGATCTGCTCATCCCTTGGTCCGCAGGCTCGTGGAAGTATCTCGGCACCGGAACCAACCAGGGCACCGCATGGCGCTCCGGCAGCTTCAACGACAGCAACTGGTCCACCGGCACCGCGGAGCTCGGCTATGGCGATGGCGATGAGGCCACCACCGTGCCCATCGTTGATGTGAACGCATCCACCAGCGGAGTGCAAAAGGCGGCGACCTGTTATTTCCGCCGCTCCTTCACCGTCACCAATCCCTCCCAGATCACCGGGCTTTCCCTCACGGTCGAGTATGATGACGGCTATGCCGTCTATCTGAACGGCACGCGCGTGGCCGGCACCCTGCCGACCAACCCGGCCTACAACTACTACACCGGCAACCCCATCGAGGACACCGTGGAAACCACCACCCTCGCCACGAACCTGCTGCTCTCCGGCACCAACGTCATCGCCGTGGAAGTCCACCAGGCGGGCACAGGCAGCAGCGACCTGAGCATGAACCTGTCCCTCACCGCCACCCGCACCAACACCCCCACCCCGCTTGTCCTCAGCGGCACCGGTCCGCGCACACTCCGGATGCGGGCGCGCAGCGGTAACACGTGGAGTGCGATGGCGGAGTCCGTCTATCAGATTGGCACGGTGCCACCGACCGCGGCGGACCTCGTGGTTTCCGAAATCTGCTACGCCCCCGCGGATCCGAACGGGAATGCCGAGTTCATCGAGTTGCTCAACACCGGCAGCTCCGCGCTCGACCTCGCCGGGGCGCGCTTTGTCGAGGGCATCGACTTCACCTTCCCCTCCGGCACCACGCTCCTGGCCGGAGCGCGCGTGCTGGTCGTCAGGGACCAGGCCGCCTTCACCGCTCTGTATGGCAGTGGAAAACCGATCGCCGGCGTGTTTGCCAACGCCACCGCCCTGTCCAACACCGGCGAGCGGCTCCGCCTCGAATCCGCCACGGGTGCCACCTTGCTCGACTTCACTTACGGCGCCACCCACCCGTGGCCGCCCTCCGCCGCCGGCTTGGGCCGCAGCTTGGTGCTCGCCCGCCCCTCGGACCCGGCCAACCCGCTCTCGTGGCGGCCCAGCGTGGGTCCTAACGGAAATCCGGGCACCGGCGACAGCCTGCCCCGCAACCCGGGACAGAGCCTGCTCACCTACTCGCTCGCGGATCCCCGCCCCACCTTTGAGCGCAGCGCCTCGCTTCTGTCCATCCGCCGCCGCCTCGGTGCGGATGCCGCCACGCTCACTCCGGAATGGTCGCCGGACGGCACCCAGTGGTTCACCCATTCGCTTGATTTCCACTCGGACCTTCCCGACGCCGCGGGCAACTCGGTGATGACCTGGAAACTCGATCCCGCACCTGCACATAGGGCCTTCCTCCGTGTGAAGGTCGAGGAGGAACCTTGATTCCCCGTCTGGTTTCCCCCATCACCACGATCATGAGACAACGTGGCATCGTCTGGATCGTCTGCATGCTGGCATTCGCAGGACTGTCCGGGCTTTCCGAAGGCGGCATCGCCGGAAAACGGCCGAACATCATCCTGCTGCTCACCGACGACCAGGGCTATGGCGATGTCTCCGCAAACGGCAATCCCATCCTGAAAACGCCGAACATCGACCGGCTCCACGCCGAGGGAGTCCGGTTCACGGACTTCATGGTCAGCCCGACCTGTGCGCCGACGCGGAGCGCCTTGTTCAGCGGCAGGCATGAGTTCAAGAACGGCGTCACCCATACCATCCTGGAACGCGAGCGGATGTCGCTGCGGACCGTCACCCTGGCGCAGGTGCTCAAGTCCGCGGGCTATCGCACCGGGATCTTCGGCAAGTGGCACCTGGGCGACGAGCCGGACTATCAACCCGGCCGCCGCGGCTTCGACGAGGTCTTCATCCATGGCGGCGGCGGCATTGGCCAAAGCTATCCCGGTTCCTGCGGCGACGCACCGGGAAACACCTATTTCGATCCGGCGATCCTCCACAACGGGACCTTCGAGAAGACCCGCGGCTACTGCACCGATGTGTTCTACAACCAGGCGATCCGTTGGATGGACACGATCCGCAAGGATGGGCAGCCGTTCTTCGCCTACATCCCGACGAATGCCCCGCACTCGCCGTATCACGCCCGCCCGGAAGACCAGGCCATCTATCAGAAACAAGGCCTCCCACCCGAGACCGCGAGCTTCTTCGGCATGATCCACAACATCGATGAAAACATCGGCAGACTGCTCGCCAAGCTCACCGCATGGGGCATCGAGCGCGACACGCTGGTCATCTTCATGAACGACAACGGCGGCACCGCGGGCGTCAGGGTCTTCAACGCCGGCATGCGCGGATCCAAGGGCAGCGCGTGGCTGGGCGGCATCCGCTCCAGTGCGTTCTGGCGCTGGCCCGGCACCTTGAAGCCCGCCACGGTCGGCACGCTCGCCGGCCACATCGATGTGTTCCCCACCCTCGCCGAGATCGCCGGGGCGGAGCTCCCCCTCGAAGCGAAGCGGCAGATCGAGGGCCGCAGCCTCACGCCGCTGTTGGAGAATCCGGAAGCCGCCTGGCAGGACCGGCCTTGGTTCACCCACGTCGGCCGCTGGCCGAAACTCGCGGATCCCTCCGATTTCAAGTTCAGGATGGCCTCCGTGCGCAACCAAGGCTGGGCGATGATCAGCGAAAAGGGTGGCCGCCATCCGAAATGGCACTTGTTCGATCTCAGCAAAGACCCGGGCCAGCGCAACAACGTCATCCAACAGCACCCCGAGGTCGCCCGGGCACTCGGCACCGCATTCGACCAATGGTGGGACGCCTGCCTGCCACGCATGGAGAATGAAAAGGTGCGGGGCCCGGAAAAGAATCCGTTCGCCATCCTCTACTGGAAACAATTCGGCGGAGGCCCGGAATCCCTGAAGAACCCTTGATTCCCCTCCCATCCCCAGCCCGCTGGGATCCAAGACCTTCTGCGGCCGGCCGGATGACTCGCCATTGCCGTGTTTTCCCGAGGTTTCGCCCAACATCCCGGAATCCCGCCTTGCCACCCGGGGGAAAACCGTGCATAGCCCCGCCCCCCCGTTTGACCGATGCGGACCGGCTCCCTGCCTCCCGCCACCACCTGATCCATCGATTCCATGTCTCTGAAAATCCGCAACCTCGCCATCATCGCCCACGTTGACCACGGCAAAACCACGCTCGTGGACCAATTGCTGCAGGCCGGCGGCACCTATCGTGAAAACCAAGCCACGCAGGAACGCGCGATGGACTCGATGGACCTCGAAAAGGAGAAGGGCATCACCATCAAGGCCAAGAACACCTCCATCCACTGGGAAGGATACACCATCAACATCGTGGACACCCCGGGCCACGCCGACTTCGGTGCCGAGGTCGAGCGCGTCATGAAAATGGTGGACGGCGTGCTCCTCGTCGTGGACGCCTCCGGCGGACCCCAGGCGCAGACCCGCTTCGTGCTCCGCAAGGCCATGCAGGAAGGCCTCAAGCCCATCGTCGTCGTCAACAAGATCGACCGCCCGCTGGCCACACCGCTCAAGGTGCACGACCAGGTGCTCGAGCTACTGCTGGATCTGGATGCAGATGAAGAGCAGTTCAACGCGCCCTTCTGCTACGGCTCCGCCCGCGACGGCTACTTCATGGATCACCCGGACGACGAGCGGAAGGACTGCATCCCGCTGCTCAAGAAAATCATCGAACACATCCCCGCCCCGAAGGCCGATCCGGAGGCACCCTTCCTCATGCTCGTCTCCAACATCGAGTGGGACGACTACGTCGGCCGCGTCGCCGTCGGCAAGGTCCTCGGCGGCAGCGTGAAAAAGGGCGACACCGTCTGGCTGCTCCGCGAGGACGGCACCAAGACCCAGTCCAAGGTGATGAAGACCTTTTCTTACTCCGGCCTCGCCACCACCGACTCGGAAGGTTGCAGCGCCGGTGGCATCGTCGGCGTGGCCGCGGGCATTGAAAACGTGAACATCGGCGAGACCCTCGCGGGTTCCTCCGATCAGGAGCCGCTGCCCTTCGTCGCGATCGACCCGCCGACCGTGTCGATGCAGTTCTCCATCAACGACGGTCCGCTAGCCGGCAAGGAAGGCAAGCACGTGACGTCCCGCGCCATCCGCGAGCGTCTGATGCGCGAGTTGAAGACCAACATCTCCATCCAGGTGGAGGACACCGACCAGGCCGGCGTGTTCAACGTCTCGGCGCGCGGTGCCATGCAGATCGCCGTGTTGGTCGAACAGATGCGCCGCGAGGGCTTCGAGGTGCTGGTTTCCCGCCCGGTGGTGATTTACCGCCGCGATGAGGCCGGCAAGGTGCTGGAGCCCTTCGAGACGCTCTACGTCGAGGCCCCCGGCGACTACACCCAGGGCATTCTCAAGATCCTCATGAACCGCAAGGGCATGATGGAACACATGGACACCGAGGCCAGCGGCCGGGTGTTCATCCAGGCTTCCATCCCGACCCGCGGCTTGATCGGCTTCGAGACCGAGCTGGTGAACCTCACCTCCGGCCACGGCATCATGAGCCACCTCTTCAAAGAATACGGCCCGCACGCCGGCGAGATCCAGAACCGCACCACCGGCACCCTCGTTTCGATGGATTCCGGCGCGGCCACGCCCTACTCGCTGCAGATGCTCGAGGAGCGCGGCGTGCTCTTCGTCGCTCCCGGCGATGCGGTGTATGAAGGCATGCTCGTCGGTGAAAACCCGCGCGTGGGCGATCTGCCGGTGAACCCGGTGAAGGAGAAGCACCTCGACAACATGCGCTCCTCCGGCAAGGACAAGACCTCCAAGCTCACCCCGGCCATCCGCTTCTCGCTGGAGCGCGCGATCGAATACATCGATGCCGACGAGCTGGTCGAAGCCACCCCGCAGAACATCCGCCTGCGCAAACGCATCCTTGATGCCAACGCCCGCAAGCGCGCCGCCAAAGGCATCACTGGCGAGGACCGCAGCAACCGCGGTTGATCTCCGGAACGGAAACTCCGCTTCATCACCCAACCGCGCTTCCTGGATCAGGGAGCGCGGTTTTTTCGTGATGCCGGATGGGAAAACGGAGAGGGACCGACGACCGACTCCGGAGAGTTCAGACTGTCGGCCTCAGCGGCGGTTTTCCGGATTGGCCACCTGCTGGCGGGCCTCCTCGGGCAGACCGCTGGTTTCCAACCAGGCAAGCGCCCCGGCCGGATCGCGGCGGTAGTAGGCCTGTCCGGCGCGGGTCAGCGAGCTTTGGCGCAGTTCCGGATCGCGGATGTCCTGGGCCCAGGCGATGGCAAGTTGCGGGTTCTGCCAGGCATAGCCGGTGGCGAATCCGCTGATGGCGGAGTCCCGTTGGGGCGAGAGCGGCATCGAGAGCAAGTACTGGCCCGCCGCGGCTGGATCGCGGTCTTCCCAATCGCCGAAGGCATTGCGCAGCCCGGCCGTCTGGCCCGGTCCGGCGGGAAGGCTTTGCAGCCAGCCGACCGCGGCCACCGGGTCGTTTTCCGCCCACTCCGAGCCAACGCGTTCGATGGCCCGGGTTGCGAAGTCCTCGCTGGCGAAGCGCTGCACCCAGCGGGCCGCGCCTTCCGGATCACGGTCGGCATAGGAATCCGCGACGCGGCCCATGGCGGTGCTCTTGAGGGATCCGGAGGGCAGCGATTCCGCCCACTGGGCCGCCTGCTCGGGGCCTTTGGCACGGAGGGTCTCGGATGCCACCATCTCCATCAGATTCCCGGCCCGCGGATTGCCCTCGGCTCCGAGTTTCAAAACGAGGTCCGTGGCCATCGCCCCATCCTTGTGGGCAAGCCCGGCGACGACGCTGGCCGTGAGTTCGTCTTTCTGGCCCTGCAAGGTCTCCGGCAGGTTGCCGAGCATGGCGAGGGCTTCCGTGGGATTGGCAGCCGCCCAGCCGCTCATAGTCGCGGCGAGGTCCGGCTCATCGCTGGCCATGGCGTGATCGATGGCGGCTTTGCCGGCAATGGCTCCCCAGCTGTAGTGAAAATCGCGCCACTGGTCGCGGTCCGCGCCCAGCTCGACCATGCGGGAACGCAGCGCCTCCGCATTCTCCGGCGTGAGGCTTTCCAGCAAGCGGCTGAAGGCCAGCCGGCGGGTGATCGGATTCGGATCGCGAAACGCCTGCTCGGCCAGGGCATCGGGATTGCGCGAGCCGGAGGCGAGGCTTCCGAACAAACCTTGCAGCGGGCCACCCGGCAACGCATCCGGCCTCGACTTGCCTGCGGGACGTGCCGAGGAGCTCTCCGTCGCCCCATCCGTGGCGGGCAGCATCGCGGATGACAAGCGATCCCGGGTTCCGGATGCAACCTCGCCGGCCGGGCTGTCTCCTCCGCCGCGCCGTGATCCGGCGACGAATGCAGCCGCAACGGCCAGCGCCCAACAGGCATGGGGAATCAGCTTTGGTTTCATGGCGGGTCCAGAATACACGCATTCCGCCACCGGACAACCCGCCGCCCGCCGATTTCCCGGACCCGCTGCGCAAACTATTTTCCACGCTGCATCCCTAGGGGCGTATGGATTCACCCTCTTTGCTCTGGCTCCGCGGAAAAACAAACCTTGTAAACCCGCGGCGCGGCCTCATGCATGAGGTTCGGCCCCAAGCCATCGGGTGATAGGGCCGCGCTTTGTTGAGGGTTAAACGCCGCAGTCGATCGAAGTGTCAGAAGAACAGGCGTTTGTTAGAAAAGAATATATGGACATCTACGTGGGCAACCTGCCCTACACCGCAACCGAAGGAGACGTCACCGGACTCTTCGCCGCACACGGCCCCGTCGAACGGGTCAAAATCATCACCGATCGCGAGACCGGACAATCCAAGGGCTTCGCTTTCGTCACCCTTGGCGACCAATCCCAGCTGAATGCAGCCATCGAGGCTCTCAACGGCTATGATTACAACGGACGTCCGCTCCGCGTGAACGCCTCCGAGCCCAAGGAAGCCCGTCCCGGCGGCGGCTATCAGGGTGGTGGCGGCTACCAAGGCGGTGGCGGCGGTGGTTACAAAGGCGGCGGTGGCGGCGGCTACAGCAAAGGCGGCGGCGGTGGCTACAAAGGTGGCGGCGGCGGCTACAAGGGCGGCGGCGGTGGCAACCGCGGCGGCAACTGGTAAGCACCCGCTCCCATCCAAACCCAATCTCCCACACCCGTTCCTTCCTCGCGAAGGGCGGGTGTTTTTGCGTGGACATCCACCACTCTCAGACCAGCTCCGCCGCAATCGGATCCACCAGCGCGCGGCCGCGGTGAATGAGGATGAGCCGGCCATGCTCGATGCGCGCCAGCCCTTCGGAGACCAGCACCTCCAGACGAGGCCCGGCCGCCGCATCAAGCAGATCGAGCGGAATCCCCTGCGTCGTTCGCAGACCCAGCGCCACCCGTTCCAGCCGCAGCGCCTCGGCATCCAGCGCCTCGCTTTCATCGATCGCATGGCCGATCGCCGCCACCCGGGCCGTGTAGGCGGCGGTATCCGCCACGTTGCGGGACCTCACGTGCTCCACCGTGGACACGGCCGAGGGACCCAGCCCGAGATAGTCCTCACCATGCCAGTATCCTTCGTTGTGCGTCGATCGCGCTCCGGGCCTGGCGTAGTTGGAGGTCTCGTAGTGATCGAAACCATTCGCTGTTAGAAATTCATCGGCCAGGTGAAACAATCGTGAGTCCGCATCCTCGTCGGTCGCCACCTCGCCGCGCCGCAGCGATTCGAAAAACGCGGTGTCTTCCTCGTAGGTCAGGTTGTATGCCGAGACATGATCCGGCTCCAGCGAGACGGCGCGTTCCAAGGTCCGCTCCCACACCGCCGCGCTCTGCCCGGGGATGGAGAACATGAGATCGATGTTCACCTGCGGGATTCCCGCCTCGCGCAGGATGCCCACCGAGGCGGCGGCCTGCTCCGGCGAGTGCTCGCGGCCGAGGGTGGCCAGCACCTCACGATCGAAGGACTGGATGCCCAGCGAAACACGCGTCACTCCGAGATCGCGGAAGAGCCTGGCTTTTCCCACATCGAAGGTGGCTGGATTGGCTTCCAGCGTCACTTCATCGAGAAGCGAGAAGTCGATGCGCGCACGCAAGGCCTCGAAGAGGCGGCTGAGGTGGCCGGGTGACAACATGCTCGGCGTGCCCCCTCCCAGATAGATCGTGCGCACGGGTTGGTGGATCCGCTTTGCGGCCTCCATGCCCATGGCATCGATGAAGGTGCCGATCGCCGTGGCGCCCGGCGTGTGTTTGTAGAACGAACAATACGGGCAGATCCGATGGCAGAAGGGAATGTGAAGATAGAGCAGCAAACGGCGGGGATGGTTGGGATCGGATCGGTTCGCGCCCAAGATCACGGAATTTCCGGGCTGCGCAAGCACGGGCTCGATTGCGCCCAAGGCCGCCATCCGGCAGGATGATTCCTCTTCATGAGGAAATCCGGATTCTGAAAGTCGATGGAACAGCCGCTGCTCGGAGGCGTCTGTCTTGTTTGTCGTCTTCCGTCACATCATGAAAACATCGCATCGCCTCCACCACCGTTCATTCCGGGGTTTCACGCTTGTGGAACTGCTGGTCACCCTCTCCATCGTCGGCGTGCTCTCCGTCCTTGTGTTTCTCTTCGCGAAACGAGGGATGGATGGAGCCGCCGCCTCCCGCTCCCTGTCCGGCATGAGGCAGAGCGGAGCCATCCTGCTGGCCGATGCCCAGGACAAGAACGGCCGCTTCCGTTTTCACGTGGACAGCGGATCGCCGGCAGAAGCACTGCTGCCCTACAACATCGTCCGCACGGCCATCGGCTTGAATCTCAACGGCGGCGCGGGCGACGCGGGGGAGGTTTGTGAAATCATGCACTGGGACCCCTCACGGCTCAAACCCGCGAAACCCACCGAGAACTGCTTTGGTCTCAACTTCACCGACGTGCCGGACTCAGGCGTCGTCTGGCAGACCGGCGAATCGGAGTCGCCGCCCAATGAGGCCGTCCGCATCCTGATCGCCGCCACGGTGGCCTTGCCCGGGCGCCACCCGCTCCTGATCACATCCTCCAACGCGGCGGGCGAAGAGCGCTTCCGGGTCCTTGAATCCGCAGGTGAACTCGTCGGCCTGCGCGCCAACGGCCGGGCGCACGCCTTCATGATGGACGGCTCCACCCGGGAGCTGGACCGCAGCGCATTGAAGGATGCCGGCTTCTCGCGTGCCTATGACAACCGGACGAGACCACCGAAGCCGGTGACGCTCTGAACGAAGCCGTGTTTTTCTAACAAGATCCGGAAACGCGCCGCACGTAGCGTTCGACAGCCCCTCTCACCACGGCCGCGAGATCCGCCTCCGGCCGCGCGAAGGGCGGCACGAACCACGGGAACGAGCCGAGCAGATCGGTCACCACGGCGATTTCCCCATCGCAGGTGCCCTCGCCACAACCAATGCCGATCGTCGGCACGGCGATGTCCGCGGTGAGCTGCCTTGCGGTGTCGGGAACGATCGATTCGAAAACAATCGCACAAGCCCCCGCCGCGATCAGCGCATCCGCCCCCTCGCGGATCGCTTCCACCTGTTCGGGGGTCTTGCCTTTCTTGCGGTATCCACCCTCCTCCAGCACCCGCTGGGGCAGCATGCCGAGGTGGCCCACCACCGGGATGCCCGCTTCCGTGATGGCGCGCACCTTTTCCGCCTGGCGGATGCCGCCTTCCAGCTTCACCGCCTCCGCTCCGGCAGCCACCAGCCGGCGCGCAGTCTCAAGCGCCTGCTCCGGGGTGTCGTAGGTGTGGATCGGCAGATCCCCGATGATCAGCGCCCCGGGCTTTGCACGGGCCACCGAGGCCACGTGGTGGAGCATGTGTTCCAGCGTCACGTGCGTCGTATCGGGAAATCCGAGCACCACCATGCCGAGCGAGTCGCCCACCAGGAGCACGTCCACGCCGCTTTCGTCGAGCAGGCGCGCGGTCGGGTAATCATAGGCCGTCAGCGCGGAGATCGGGCGGCCGCCTTTGCGGGCTCGCAGGGAATCGGCTTTCTCAAGGGCGGTCACGGAGCGAAAACGTGCGGGCTGGAAACCAAAAAGCCCCCGCTTGGGGCGGAGGCCGGAAAACGATGGCGACCCGTAAGGGAGTCGAACCCTTCTTGCCAGAATGAAAATCTGGAGTCCTAACCGATAGACGAACGGGTCATTGTTCGCGGTGCGGGCGGGAAAAAAACTCCACCCTGCTCCCCTTGGCAAGGTTTTTTTCACCATTTTCGCAGTTCCCTGAAAAACCCGCCAAACTTTCGCCTTTTTCGGATTGCCACGGGCGGCCACCGTCCCTAGCTTCCGCCTCCCGCGAACCTTCAACCACCTCACGCGATGTCCAAGCACAACAGCCTCAAGTCCTCCGCCACCGTCGGCGGCAAGCGTTCCGTCCTCAAGCGCTTCGAGCGCGTCAAACTCCTCAAGGAGCGTGGCGAATGGAAGGACGGCCGTTCTCCCGTCGGTCTTCCCAAGACCAAGTTCGAAAGCTGATCCGCGCCTCCTGCTGGATCATTTCCCAAGATGCGCGGAGCCCGTCGGGTTTCGCGCATTTCGTATTGGATCCCCTCATCATGAAAGACGGCACCCGCCTCAACAAGTTCCTCGCCTCCTGCGCCGTGGGTTCGCGCCGCAAATGCGACGAACTCATCCAGGCGGGCCGCGTCGAAGTCAACGGCAGCCCCTGCCTCAACATGGGCACCCGCATCGGCTCCGGAGATCACGTCCGAGTGGACGGCAAGCGCGTCGTCCCCAAGGACTTCGTGGTGATCGCCTTCCACAAGCCCCGCGGATTTGTCTGCACCCGCGAGGATGAGCTGGGCCGCGAGACGATCTACTCGCTCCTTCCGCAGAAGCTGCGCGCGCTCCACCATGTGGGTCGGTTGGACCGTGATTCCGAGGGGCTGCTCATCCTGACCAACGACGGCGACCTTTCCCAGCAGTTGATGCACCCGTCCAAGTCGGTGGAAAAGGAATACCTCGTCACCGCCAACCAGGCCTTCGAAAACCAGCACCTCGACCAGTTTCTCGCAGGCGTTTACACCCCCGAGGGCAAGCTCCGCGCGAAGGCCATCGAGAGGTTGTCCCCGCGCCGCATCAAGGTGATCCTCGACCACGGAGCCAAGCGCCAGATCCGCGTGATGTTCGAGGCCCTCGGCTACCAGGTCACCAAGCTCCTCCGCGTGCGCATCGGCGCGCTCTGGCTCGGCGATCTCGAGGCAGGCGATCACGCGATACTCAACACCCACGAGATCGGCATGCTGCTGGGCAAAGAGAAGCCGGATGCCGGCAAGCCCAAGGGCGGCGGACGCCAGGCTTGATGCGGTCTGCGGATTTCCGGAACGGGCCGCTGTCTTTGAAGCCCGGCCCAGTGTGGCGTTTTCGCCCTCTTTACCCCGTTCTTGCGGCTTGCCGCATGGAAATTCGCTCCATAGATTCCCGCCACCCTTCGGTTCATCCCGCCGGAACGATTCTTTTTTTGCAAACCCAATGAGCTCGAAATCCAAGTCCGCCACGCCGAATCACGATCAAGACAAGGTGCACAAGCCCTCCAAGGAATTCTCCGCCAAGGCGCGGATTCCCTCGATGGCCGCGTATCGCAAGCTCTACAAGCAATCGATCGACAAACCCGGGGATTTCTGGGCCAAGGAGGCCAAGGAACTCGTCTGGCGCACCAAGTGGACCAAGGCGCTCGAATGGAAGGCCCCCTTCGCCAAATGGTTCGTCGGCGGCAAGCTCAACGTCTGTGAAAACTGCGTGGACCGCCACGCCGAGGGCCCGCGCAAGAACAAGGTGGCGATCCTCTGGGAGGGCGAACCCGGCGACAAGCGCTCGCTCACCTACGGCCAGCTCCAGCGCGAGGTCTGCCGATTCGCCAACGTCCTGGAAAAGAAGGGCGTGAAGTCCGGCGACCGCGTCCTGATTTACATGCCGATGATCCCGGAGGCGGCCATCGCCATGCTGGCCTGCGCCCGCATCGGTGCCGCCCACAACGTCGTCTTCGGCGGCTTTGCCGCGGATGCCATTGTGGATCGACTGGAAGACTCGGGAGCCACCACCGTGGTCACCGCGGACGGTGGCTGGCGCCGCGGCAAGATCGTCCCGCTCAAGCCGGTGGTCGATGAAGCGCTCGCAAAATACAAACACGTCAAACGCGTGATCGTCGTGAAACGCGGCGGCAACGAGGTGGCCATGGAATCGAAGCGCGACTCCTGGTGGCATGAAGACGTGGCCGAGGTCTCTTCGAAGCACGCGGCCAAGGCCTTTGATTCCGAGCATCCGCTCTTCCTGCTCTACACCTCCGGCTCGACCGGCAAGCCCAAGGGCATCCTTCACACCTCCGGCGGCTACCTCACCGGCACCTACTCGACCTGCAAATACATCTTCGACATGCGCGAAGAGGATGTTTACTGGTGCACCGCCGATGTCGGCTGGATCACCGGACACTCCTACATCGTCTATGGGCCGCTCGCCAACGGAGCGACGCAGGTGATGTACGAAGGCGCACCGAACTTCCCGGACTTCGGCCGTTTCTGGAAAATCATCGAGGAATACGGCGTCACGATTTTCTACACCGCACCCACCGCCATCCGCGCCTTCATCAAGGCGGGCGACCACTTCCCCGCCGCCTGCGACCTGTCCTCGCTGCGCCTGCTCGGGTCGGTGGGAGAGCCGATCAACCCGGAGGCCTGGAACTGGTATCACAAACACATCGGCGGCGGACGCTGCCCGATCGTCGACACCTGGTGGCAGACTGAAACCGGTGCCATCCTGATTTCCCCGCTGCCGGGAGCCACTCCGCTCAAGGCTGGCACGGCGACCATGCCCTTCTTCGGCATCGATGCGGCCATCCTCGACGACTCCGGCAAGGAGTGCAAGGCGGGCCAGGAAGGCCGTCTGGTGATCCGCAAGCCCTGGCCGTCGATGATCCGCTCGATCTACGGCGACAAGGAGCGCTACAAGAAAACCTACTGGTCGGACTACCCCGGGCTCTACACCGCGGGAGACGGCGCACGCCGCGACAAGGATGGAAACTTCTGGATCATCGGCCGTCTGGACGATGTGCTCAATGTTTCCGGTCACCGTCTGGGCACCGCCGAGATTGAAAGCGCGCTGGTTTCCCACCCGGCCGTCGCCGAGGCCGCTGTCATCGGCCGCCCGGACGACCTCAAGGGCCAGGCCGTCGCCGCCTTCGTGACGCTCAAGGGCGGCTTCGACGAATCCGCAGAGCTCCGTGAGCAACTGCGCGGCCACGTTGGCAAGGTGATCGGCGCCATTGCAAAACCGGATGATCTTCATTTCGCTCCGGGCTTGCCGAAGACCCGGTCCGGCAAGATCATGCGCCGTCTGCTGAAGGAACTGGTCACCACCGGCACCATCTCGGGCAACGTGACGACCCTTGAGGATTTTTCGGTCATCGAGAGCCTTCAGAAGAAGATCGGCCGCTGATTTCACCCTGATTCATGACTTCCACCCGTTATTTCATCGCGCGAGTCGCCCAGGCCTTCGGATACGTCCGGAGAAGCCAGCGCATGTCGGATGCGGCCAGCGAGATGCACCTTCTGCGCGAGGCCGAGGCCTTCCTCGGTTCCGCCATCTGGGAACGGGTGGAGCCGATCGAGGCGCTTTCCGTGGAATACTGGAACCTGCGCAAGCTGATCAAGGAGCGCGACGAGGTGCGTGAGCGGCTCGCGCTGTGCCAGGAGCGGCTCGACAAGGCCCACGAGGAACGCTCGACCCTCCTGAACAACAGCCCGGAGACCAACCAGGAGCTCATCGAAGAGCGCCAGAAGCTGCTCGCCGAGCTGGAGCAACTCGCCTACAAGCGGGACCAGATCGTGGCGGATGCCCGCGAGGTGCGCCGCGCCTACGTCGGCCTCAAGATGAAGCTCGAAGTGCTCACCAACGACCCCTCCGCGGGCGGCGGGCTGGAGGAACTCTCCCGCGTGAAGTCCCGTCTGTTGGAACTCAAGACCCGCTTTGCGGAACTCAAGGAAGAGCGCTCGAAAATCGGCGCGCTCATCGAGGAAGGCGATGCCAAGGTGGACCTTGTGGACGAAAAGCTGAAGGAACAACGGCAGCAGCGCCGCGTGCAGGCGTCCGAGGCCTTCCAGGTGATCGGCGAGGGCAACAAGGAGATTTCCGTGCTGCGTGCCGAGAGCGGCCTTTTGGACACGCGGATGCGCCAGCTTTACGCCGAGATCGGCCGCTATGTGAGCCGCAACGCCAGCCGCGATGTGGCCTGCGCGGTGGCCGCCTCACCCTATCATGGATTGGTGGACGTGATGCGCGCGCTGCGCCGCTCGATCGCGCTGAACCACAAGCTCGCCGGCAATTCCTGATCCGCCGGAACCTCGGAAGGGCAGGCCGCAAACGCAAAAGGCCGGAAACCTCCGATTGCCCCGCGCAGCCCCGATTTCGGGAATGCATGCTCGGGCAAACGTGGCTTCCGGCCCGTCACACGGCCAGGGGGGGATTCCATCACTCAGCGAGCACGGCGGCGGCGGAGCAGGAGCAGGCAGCCGACGCCGCCTAACAGAACCGCATGAGGCTCCGGCACGGCTTCCACGCTCATGCGGATGCGGGCCTGGGGTCCGGAGGTGAGCTCGCTCCACGGGCTGATCGGCGACTGGCTCCAGGTGTTTCCAAGCGTCCAACCCGGTGCGAGCGACTGGTTGTTGGTGTTGACGAAGGAATAGACGGCGGCGCCGTTGGGCACGGTGACGTGCATCCAATACTGGGTGTTTGCCTCCAGCAGCACTTGCAGGCTCGGGATCAGGGTGAGGATCTGGTTGGTGGGCGTCGAAGACGGCGGCGTCACCTCGCCGAGGATCTGCGGATTGGTGCCACCGGGCACGGTCGAACCCTTGCTGAGCGTGAGGCGGATGGGATCGAGGATGGCCTTGCCGATGGCGACGCCGAACGAGAGCTCGGTGAGATACACGTTCAGGCCGCCGGTGGTGAAGGTGAAGGCGACTTCACGATCGGGCATCGGATTGTTGAAGAAAAACCCGGTGGCGGTGGGCCCGCTCAGGGTTTGTGAAAACGACTGGGTGCCGAGGCTCAGGTTGTCGATGACCACAGCGGCACTCGAGGAGGTGACGGTGGCGGCCAGCACAAGGCAGGCGGCGAGGAAGCGTGATTTCAGTTTCATGGCAGGGTGGGGTCTGGGGGGTGAGGATTCAGGCACGGCGGCGGCGCACGGCGCAAATTGCAGCCGCAGCGGAGCCAAGGAAAACGGTCGAGGGCTCGGGCACGGCCTGCACGGTCAGGCGGACCCGGGGATGGAGGATGGTGTTGATTTCCTCCCACGGAGTGTATTCGTCGGAACGCCAGGTGGTGCCTAGAGTCCAGCCGGGCTCCACCACCGGTTGGTTCGCGCTAAGCACCGTGTAAACGTCCGGCCCGGAGGGGACGGTGAAGTGGATCCAATAGGTCGTGTGGGCCGCCAGCGTGACCAGCGAGGTGGGGGTGACGGTGAGCAACTGCGTGATCGGCACATTGCCGCCCGGCGTCACCGACCCGAGGACGACCGGATTTGCTCCGCCGGGGGCGGACGGGCCGGTGCCGAGCGCCAGGCGGATGGGGCTGAGGCCACTGCCGCTGATGGAGGCGAGGAAGGCGATCTCGGTCAGGTTCACCGTGGCGGAAGACGTGGTGAACGAGAATGCGATCTCGTGATTCTGATAGGGAAACCCGAAGTCATCGAGGCCATCCGGCCCGCTGAGCGATTCGGAGAAGCCTTGGGTTCCGCCGCTCAGGTTGTTGACCACGACGGCGGCAGGCGAGACGAGGGTGGACAGCGCCAGGGCGGCGCAGCAGGAGGCAATCTTGGATTTCATGGGGAGGGCGAGGGTGTTCCTCCCCTTCAGAAAGATCCGCTGGCCGGAGTTTCGGAAAATCTTCGGAAAATTTTCCGCCGCCGCTCAGTCGCCCGCGCGGCCGAATTCCCGCAGCGCGCCGTCGGCGGCCATGGCGGTGAGTTTCAGCCCGTCCGCGGAAAACGACAGTCCGCCGAGCAGCTCTCCGCGGTGGAGCGTGCCGAGGTCCCGCCAGGTGGCGGTGTGCCAGAGACGCAGCGTCCGGTCCGTCGAAGACGAGACGAGCGTGCGGCCGTCCGGCGTGAAGGCGATCTCCACGATGGCTCCCTGATGGCCTTTGAGCTGGGCCAGCACCGCGCCATCCGGCACGCGGCGCACGGTGATCATGTTGTCGTCCCCGCCGGAGGCGATCCAGCCGCCGTCCGGCGAGAAAACGATGGGACCCACCGTGCCCGGCGAGAGCTTCCAACTGCCCGACCACGAGGATCCATCCGCCTCCAACAGCCTCAGCCCGCGCGGCCAGGAAAACGCCGCAAGCCGCGACCCGTCGGCCGGGCTGACGAGCCGGGCGATCGGACCGCCCGGCCCTTTCACCGCCCTTCGGCGCACTCCGTCGTCATCGAAAAACTCCACGTCGTGCCCGGCCTCCGGGCCACCGATCCATAGGCCGTGCCGGGTGCGCGCGGTAAGGCTGGAGGGCTTTACCAAGGCGCGCAGCGCCGCGGGCAGGGGCTCGGCGGCCCCCGCTCCCCCCCCGTCCACCTTGGCGGGAGGCTCCGGAGTGGCCCGCCACAAGCGCGTCGTGTGGTCGTTTCCTCCGGTGGCGATCCAGCGTCCGTCCGGTGAGACCGTCAGCGAGCGGATCGCATCCTCGTGGCCTCCCATCATGGCGGCCGGCTCGGCACCGGCGGCATGCTGGACGATCAAGGACTGCCCGGCACCGGTCGAGACCAGCCGGTTTCCACCCGGCAGCGTTTCAAGCCGATCGAAACGCCCTGCCACCGGAAACGCCGTGGCCGTGCGAAGACCGTCGCTCACCCGCCACGCAGCGACGAAGGCCCCGCCGGTTTCGACGCCCCACAACAACGAGCCATCCCGCGAGAAGGCGAGGCGCTTGAGCGGGACCGCAGGCGCAAAGGACCGCCGTTCGCTGCCGGTGGCGGCATCCCTCAGGGTGAGACGCGTGCCGCCCGAGTCGAGAGTGGCCACACTGCCGCCTTCGTTGGAAAACGCGAAGGCCTCCGCCAGGCCGCCGATCGATGCGGCGCACGAAAGGTCGTTCTGATAGATCCGGAGTTCGTGCCCGGCCGCTTCCGAAGTGCAGCCGAGGAAGACGGCGAGGGTCGAGCCGTCCGGGCCGAAGGCAATGGCCCGCGCGGTGATCACCGGCACGATCCCTAACAGATCGCCCTCGGGAAACGACCAGATGCGCACATACGATCCGAGCCCGCCGGTGGCGATGCGTCGGCCATCGGGAGCCCAGGCCAGTGCCTCGACCTCGCCGAGCCTGGAAGGCCGGCCGCGCATGCGGATCTCATCGGGATTGAGCGGTATCTCCAAAAGCTGGCGCTTGAGCTCCGCGGAGCGAGCGGTGACGGCGGTCATCAGCGGAATCTCAGCCGCCCCGCGGGGAACATCGGGCCTGGGCAACGCCAGGGCGACGCCTCCGTCCGGGATGGAACGCACCCACACACGGCCATCCCTGCCACCGGTGGCCAGCCATTTGCCATCCGGGCTGAAGGCCGCGGCACTGACCGCGCCATCATGATCGGTCCAGGATTTCGCGTCATCTCCCCGGCAGCGGCGGCTGAGGGCGTGCCACTCGAATCCGCGCAAGTCCGGCAGGCCGGGCGTCGGCTCATGGCGTGCCAGCATGCGGCGGGCCTGCCCGAGGTGGCCGTCATCCAGCGCGCGGAATGCCAGATAGAGATCCGCCGCGTAGCTGTTCAGCCGGAACTGGTCGCGGGCCAGTGTGGCGCTGGCCGCATTCACGCGGGCGATCGCTTCCTGGCGCAGCGCCCGGTTTCGTTCCTCACGCAGCATCATCGAGCCGGTGACAAAAACCGTCGCAAGAACCGCCGCGGCCACCGCCGTGCTCAGCGCCAAGGTCGCCGCGATGGGATGGCGGCGGCAGGATTTCACCAACTTCTCCGGCCACGAGAGCGGCCGCGCCATCACCGCCTCGCCCTCGCTCCAGCGCTGGAGGTCATCGGCCAGCAGACCCGCCGAGGCATAGCGCCGCGGGATCTCCCGGCGCAGAGCGGTGAGGCAGATCATCGCCAGATCGCGGTCGATCCAAGGCGCGAGCGAACGCGGGTCCGGCGCATCGACGCTGGTGACGAGACGCAGGGTTTCCAATGGAGTCCTGCCCTCGAAGGGAGGCTGGCCCGCAAGCAGATGAAACAACACCGCCCCGAGACCATACACATCGGCGGCGATGGTCACCGCCGCACCCGCGGCTTGTTCCGGAGCCATGTATGCCGGGGTGCCCAGCGCCGCACCGGTCATGGTGACCCCGGATGGCGCGTGAATGAGCCGTGCCAGCCCGAAGTCCCCCACCAGCGGCCGGCCGTCTCCGGCGATGAGGATGTTCGCGGGCTTGAGATCGCGGTGCAGCACGCCGCGCTCATGGGCAAACTGCACGGCGCGTGCGACCAGGATGAGCAGACCCACCCGCTCGCGGAGCGAGGATTTCAGGCTTGCGGCATCCTCCGCACCGGCGAGGAGGTCCGCCAGAGATCCGCCGGCCGCGAGTTCCATCACGAAGAAAGGCACGCCGTCCTCCTCTCCCAGATCCACCACGCGCACGATGTTCGGATGCTCGAGAGCCATCGCGGACTCCGCCTCCAGATTGAATCGACGGAGTTCATCCGGCCCGGCCAGCCTTGCCGAGGCCAGCATCTTGAGCGCGTAGGTCATCGCGGAGCCCGGCCGCCGTGCGAGGAAAACGATGCCGTTGCCACCGCGCCCGAGCACGCCGTCCAGCTGATAGATGCCGCAGGTTTCTCCGGAAAACCCTTCGTCCTCCTCCGCGGGTTCCACTTCAAGGGCGAGCTCCAGCAGGCAGCCGGGGCACAGGCCATCGCCCGCCGCCCACTGGCCGGAGGTGTCGCAGCGCGGGCATCGACCGCCGGCTTTGCTTCTCTCGCTCATGCTCTCCGGAAATGGGAAGAAAGATCGGCCATCCGGAGTTTCTCAGGAATGGCGCAGCGCGGCGAGCAGGTGGCGGATCTCATCCTCCACCTCGTCCGGCTCGGCCACCGTGCGGCTGATCTCCGCGCGCAACAATTCGGCGAAACGCCGGCGCATGCGGTGGATCGCGGACTTGGCCGCAGCCTCGCCGAGACCCAGCGCAGCCCCGGTTTCCAGACTGCTGGGCGCATCGGCACCGTCCATCAAATGGATCTTGAGAACCTCGTGGCGGTCCAGCTGGTCGGCAGCCTCATACTCACGGCGGAGACGCTCGCGGACCTTGGCGATCACGGTGAGCGCCCACTGCCGGTCATAGGCCAGCTCGGGATCATCCCCGGAGCGGGGTTCGCAGGCATCGCGCACGGCGGGGTCCAGCGCATCGAGGTCCACAATGCTCACCGCACCGCCGCGCTTGAGCGTGTTCTCGCGTTTCCACTCGTTGATCAGGAAGTTCCGCAAAGCGGCTAACAGAAACGTGCGGAAGCGCCCCTTGTCCGGCGAGACCCCCGCAAAGGCATTGCCACGCAGCAGGCGGGTGAAGAACTCCTGGGTGAGATCCTGCGCCTGGTGCACATCGTGCCCCTTCATGCGGATCTGCGTGAAAATCGGCGGCCAGTATGCCCGGCAAAGCCCTTCAAGCGCCTCGGATGGAGCTCCACCCGCATCCAGAGATGCAGCCATCACCATGGTCCACGGAGTCGGCGCAAAGGCCTGGCCATGCGAACGCCGCCAGGCGGGAGCCGTATCACGGGGGGGGCCGTCTTTCATGCCGACACCCTAGGCGCGCCGGCGCCTCCATGGCAAACCCGGAAACACCGGGGCCCTCAGCGGAACTGGTTCTGCCCGGCCTGATAGAGATAGTCCGCCTCAGCCAGCCGACCGACCAGTTCCTGCTCTTCGATGCCGTGTTTCTTCACCAGGTCGTCCAGCGAGTCGCAGTGATTCCGCAGCTCGGTGTTCACCAAGCCCACGAGAAGATGCGGGTCCATGCGCGAGAAGTTCGACAGATCCATGAGGCGGCCACCCTACAGGAAAACCCCGCAAGGGCAACGGCGGAGCGATGTGGGTATGTCGCTCGCCGTGCCCGGAATCAAAAGGCCGCTTTGGCCGCAGCTTTGATATCGTCCAACTTGCCGCGGTCCGGAGCCGCACCCCTTGCCTGGTCCGGCTTGCCGCCGCCTTTGCCACCGGCGAGGGCGGCGAGGTCGCGCAGGAGGTCGCCGGCCTTGAGGCCTTTGGCGAGGGCGTCCGCTCCGCAGTGGGTGGCGAGGTGGAGTTTCTCGCCGTCATCGACGACGAGCAGGGCGGGGCCGGCGAAGTTCTTTTTCTTCAGGCCGTTCTGGAGCTCCTGGAGCAGCGAGGCGTCGGACTCGAAGGAAACGATGATCGGTTCACCCTTGGCGATGAGATCCGTTAGAGCTTCGTCGGCGAGCTTGGCGGCTTGGGAAGATTGGATCTTCTTGATGCGCTTCTCGGCCTCGATGGCGGCTTGCTGGGTTTCCTCCAGCGTGCGGGCGGCATGGGCGAAGACGGCGTTGATCTCGTTGATGTCCGCGCGCTCGACGAGCATCGCTCCCATGATGTGGGGAAACTCGTTCACGGTGAGCGCGGCTTCGCCCAGGGCGGCCAGTTTTTCGTTCGCGGCGGCGAGTTTCGCCTCGGCCAGCTTGTAGTCCTGACGCCATTTGTCGCCCAGTTCACCGAGGTGGTTCCACGCGGCCTCGCCACAGACAGCCTCGATGCGGCGCACGCCGGAAGCGATCGCCCCCTCGCTCTTGATCTTGAAAAGTCCGATCTCCGAAGTGCTGCGGACGTGCGTGCCGCCACAAAGCTCCATCGATGGGCCATTGAGCTGATGCGGCTCGCCGCCGATTTGTACGACGCGCACCGTATCTCCGTACTTGTCGCCGAAGAACTGCATGATGTCCGCACGGCCCTTGATGTCGGCGTGTTTCACTTCGGTCCAGGAAACGGACAGGCCTTGCCGGATGGCGCCGTTGACCATGTCCTCCATCATTGAAACCTGCTCGGAGGTGAGAGCGGCGCTGTTGAAGTCGAAGCGCAGGCGGTTTTCATCGACGGACGATCCCTGCTGGGTGGCATCCTTGGAAACGACCTCGTGAAGCGCCCAGTGCAGCAAGTGCGTGGCGCTGTGGTGGGCTTCGATCGGGCGACGGCGGGTGGCATCGAGCTTGAGTGTGACTTTGGTGCCGGGGGCGATCGTGGATTGTGGATCGTGGATCGTGGATGAAGAGAGGATGAGGGCGCGGGCTTTGCCGATCTGTTGGACGCCGGTGACGGGGAGTTCGTTGAGCGCGCCGGTGTCGCCGACCTGTCCGCCCATCTCGGCGTAGAACACGGTCTTGTCGGTGATGACAAACAGCGCGTCTTCCTGCGGATGGACTTCGAGGATGGTGGCCTCGCATTCGTCGTGATCGAAACCGACGAACTCGGTGACGGCATCGGTGGAAATGTCGAGGGCGCGGACGATGGAGGATTTTTGAGCGGCGCGGGAGCGTTCCTGCTGTTGCTCCATGAGTTTTTCGAAGCGCGGCATGTCAACATTCAGTCCGCGCTCCGTGCAAAGAAGCTCGGTCAAATCGATCGGAAAGCCGAAGGTATCGTAGAGTTCGAAAGCGATATCTCCGGAAAGCTGATGGTTCTCAATTCCAGCCATCGCATCTTCGAAGCGCTTCAACCCCCGGTCCAGCGTCTGGTTGAAGCTCGCCTCTTCTTGGGCAAGCGTTTGCTCCACCGTTGCCTGGCGGTTTTTCAGCTCCGGGAACACGCCGCCCATTTCCTGAACCAGCGTCGGCACCAGTGCCGAGAAGAACGGTTTCTCACCGGAGAAGCCGAGCTGACGACCATACCTCACCGCACGGCGCAGGATGCGGCGCAGCACGTAGTTCCGTCCGTTGTTGCCGGGCATGATGCCGTCGGCGATGGAGAAGCTGAGTGTCCGCAGGTGATCCGCAATCACGCGGAAGGCGATCGCGGTTTTCATCTCCTCGGTGAAGGCCGAGCGATCCGCACCGAGTTCCGGATAGATGTTCACGTAGGTCTTGCCACTGAGTTCCTCCAGTTTGCGGAAGATGGGTGTGAAGACGTCGGTGGCGTAGTTGGAGGGCTTGTTAGAAAAGTCGGTGAAGCCCTTGGTGCCCTGGATGATCGAGCAGGCACGCTCGAAGCCCATGCCGGTATCGACGTGTTTGGCGGGCAGCTCGCGGAAGCTGCCGTCGGCCTCGGCATTGTATTGGATGAAGACGAGGTTCCAGATCTCGATGCAGAGGTCGGAGTCGTTGTTGACGAGTTTGCCTTTGGAGTCGCCGTTGGGTGTGAGATCGACGTGCAGCTCCGAGCAGGGGCCGCAGGGGCCGGTTTCACCCATCATCCAGAAGTTGTCCTTCACGTTGCCGTGGACGATGTGGATTTCCGGATCGACGCCTTTCGAGCGGAACAGCTCGGCCCAGATGTCCCAGGCTTCCTGGTCGAACTGGCCGGGGTCGCCGGGTTTCGGGGCATAGACGGACGCGTAAAGGCGGTTGGCGGGAAGGCCCCAGCGTTCGATGACGAGCTCCCAGGCCCAGGCGATGGCTTCCTTTTTGAAATAGTTGCCAAAGGACCAGTTCCCCAGCATTTCGAACATCGTGTGGTGGTAGGTGTCGTAGCCGACGTCCTCGAGGTCGTTGTGTTTTCCCCCGGCGCGGATGCACTTCTGGGTATCGGCCGCGCGCGGCGGATCGTAGGGGGCCTTGTCGGTGCCGAGGAAGTAGGGCACGAACTGGTTCATGCCGGCGTTGGTGAACAGCAGGCCCGGCGACTGCGGGAGCAGCGAGGCGGAGGGGACGATGGTGTGCTGTTTCTCGCGGAAGAAATCGAGGAACGATTGGCGGATCTCGGCGGCGGTCATGGTTTTGGAAAAAGGAATCCGCAGCTGCAAACCACAGCCGCGGGGCCGGGAGGATGAGCGGGAGCCGGGGCGGAAGTAAAGCCCGGCGGCGCGGAGAGGCGTGACGATGGCGGTCCGCTCAGGGCTGGGTTTCCACGGCGGGCTTCGGCGCGAGCAGGTTGCGCAGCTGCTCACCCCAACCGCGGGCGGAGCGGTGGGTGATGTGGGTGGTGATGTGATCCAGCATGCGCTTGGCGGCCCCGGCCTCGTCGCCGGCGCGGAACAAATCCATCTCCATCTGCCACTTCAACTCGGGCAGGGTCTCGGTGACGAATTTCTCCATCGCCGGATTCTTCGGCTCCTGGGCCAACGCGTTGCGCTTTTCCTCGCCATTCCATTCCTCCACCCGGGCCCCCTCCTGCTGGATGCGTTTGGTCCAGGCCGCCCGCAGCGATTCCACGCGCGAGGGATGCCGCAGCAGCGGAAACACGATGGTCCCGTAGAAATCATCCAGCTGCACCGGCGAGGATGGCCACTTCACCCGCTCCAGATTGCCAACCTCGTAAGCCCGTGCGAAGACCGATGCCGTCACGGCCTGCCCGAGCACCTGCTGCTGCCCGCGGAGCCGGGAAAGATCGCCGAACAAGGCATCCACCACCTGCTGGGCGTCCGCGGCGATCTCCATGCGCTCCGCCTTCTCCGACGCCGAGCGCAGGTAAAGCGTCAGCCAGCGGAGTTGGTGGCGCAGGGCCACCCGGAAGGCAGGATCCGAGAGCTTGTCCGCCTCCTTGCGTTTCCAGTCGCGGAAGTCCGAGTTCTTCTTCTGCTGGTCCTCGAAATTCACCTTCTCGATGCACTTCAGGTAGAAATCCATCGTCGCATCATCGCTGGCGAGCGCATCGCGATAGGCCGCCATCGCCATCCGAAAGCGGGCGTCCACCTTGGACTCGGCATCCTCCTTGAGCTTCTCCAGACTCTCCAGCAGCGCCTCGCGATCCGCATCGGTGAGCGGATCGGCGTGCGCGGCGAGAATGCTGCCCGCAAGCAGGACGGTGACGACTCGGGTTTTCATGGGGCGATGCATGGCAAATCCCGCCCGCCCGGCCAAGGTTGAAGACGGGGAAATGACGGGAACCTGATGCACACCGCAGGCCGCCGACGGTTTCAGGGCTTGGAAATCCGGCGATTTCAGGCACACTCGCCGCGTTCACCCACCCCCTTTCATGAATCCTGCCTTCCGCCGCTTGCTGGCGCTCGTCTTTGTCTTCGTCAGCGCCTTCCTGGCCGTCTCCGCCCTCCGGACCTGCCGGGCGGGTGGCAGCCTGCGCGACCTCATCCCGGGACTGTCGAAATCCGGGGACCGCTTCCGCCCCGAGAAATTCTCGCTCCCGGAAAAGGCCCCGCTCGACCTCGGCGACGTCGAATTGCTGGCCCGCCTCAATGACGAATACGCCAGCCTCACCCGCGCGGTGGTGCCCTCCGTGGTCAGCATCGACACCGCCGGCGTCCGCACCGAGCGCCTGCTCGATGTCTGGGGCCGCACCCGTGTGCGCCAATACCCCACCCAAGGCCAGGGCTCCGGCGTCATCGTCACCAACGAAGGCCACGTGGTCACCAACCATCACGTCATCGCCGGCCAACAGCAGATCCAGGTCACCCTCCACGATGGCAAAACCCTGCCCGCCAAACTCATCGGCGAGGACACCCTGCTCGATATCGCCGTGCTCAAGATCGACGCCGCAGGCCCCTTCACCCCGCTCAAGCTCGGCGATTCCTCACAGGCCCAGGTCGGCCAGATCGTCTTCGCTGTCGGCAACCCCTTCGGCCTCGGCGAAACGGTCACCCAGGGCATCATTTCCGCCAAGGAACGCTCGCTCTCGGACAACCAGCGCGACCTCTTCCAAACCGATGCCGCCATCAATCCCGGCAACTCCGGCGGCCCGCTCGTCAACCTGCGCGGCGAGATCATCGGCATCAACGTGGCCATCTTTTCCCCGGACAAGGAAAACCCGGGCTTCCAGGGCGTGGGCTTCTCGATCCCCGCCAATGACGTGAAGGACGCCCTCTTCCAGATCCTCGAACGCGGCCGCCCGATCCGCGGCTTCCTCGGCGTGCAAATGCGCGACATGGACCCGGCCGTGCGCTCCGCCCTCCAATACGAAGGCGAGACCGGCTCCGCCGTGCTCGGAGTCTCCCCGGGATCGCCCGCACAAGCCGCCGGCTTGCAGCCCTGGGACGTGGTGCTCACCTACAACGGCAAGACCATCCAGTCCGCCACCCAGCTCTTCACCCTCGTCCAGGACACCCGCGTCGGCGATACCGTCACCCTCGGCGTCTGGAGAAAAGGCCGGGAAATCGAACTCAAGGCCACCATCGCGGAAAGCGGGGACGGATCCGCCAGCCAGGCCCCCCCGGCCGATCCCGGGCAAGGCCGCACCCGCGATCCGGACGAGGTGCTCCAGGCCATCGGCATCGAGGTGCGCGATCTCTCGGTGCCCGAGCGTATGCGCGGATTCCGCGGCGTGGTGGTCACCGGACTGGCCGAGAACGCCCTCGCCACAGACCGCATCCAGCCGGGCGATCTCATCATCGCAGTCAACAACTCGCGCATCAGCGGAGCCCGCGAGTTTTTCCTCCACCTCGCCGCCTCCGCCGCCGTGCAGGACACCACCCTGCTGGTCATCCGCGAGGGCAAAACAGTCCGCCTCAGCCTGCCCGCCCTGCCGCGCCGCGATTGAGGCCGCATCGGCTGAAACTCCGAGCCCATCCCCGACGTTCTACTACGGCCATCCATGCAACGCTCCAAGCTTCCCTACTTCTTCCTCGCCTTGGCCGCGGTGCTCGCGATCTCCGCTCTCGCCCTGCTCATCCTCCGCCTCAAGGAACGCTCCGCCGCAGCCGCAGCCGCCGCCAAGCCGCCTGTCACCACCACCTCTCCACAGACCCCTCCGGAGAAAATCGACAACCTCGCCAAGCCCCTCCCACCCGAGGACCCGGAGACCGTTCTCAAAAACCTCGGCGTCGGCACCTCGTCCGTCGATCCCGCGGAACTCGTCAACCGCATCGCCAAGGCCCTCGAAGCCGGTGACCTTTCCACCGCCGCACGCCTCATCGGCAAGGACGCCCTCGACCCCGCCACCGCGGAGCGCCTCAAGGCCCTCTCCTCCGGCAAAGTCAAACTCCGCCAACCCGACGGCGTCCGCGAGGTGGGCGAACTCGAACTCAACTCCCGCACCCGCTGGGCCCTCGAACTCGATGGCGCGGAGCCCGGCCGCGACCGCATCCTGCTCGATCTCAAGCGCGAGGGCGGCAAGTGGTCGGTCGAGAAACTCACCCTCCCCCCCGCCCCCGGCGAGCCCATCCCCCGGGCCGTGCTCGCCGATTCGCTCGGCGTGGCCGATGCATTCCTCCAGGCGGTCCTCAAGCAGGACTTCGAGTTTGCCCGCGCCTTCGTCGATTCCGCCACGGTCTCCGATGCGAAGATCGCCGGCCTCTGCATCCTCTTCGAAGAAGGCGAATACCGCATGCGCAAATCCAAGCCCCTTCGCTCGATGTTCCAGCGCGAGGACACCGTGGGCTACCTCGCCAATGTCGAGACCACCGATGGCAAACAAAGCGCCCAGTTCTCCATCACCCTCCGCCAACCCCCCGCCCCGTCGAATTGGCGGGTTTCGGAAATCAATCTGGACCAGCTCCTCGCCGACTACGCCCGCCGCGTGGCCGGTGGCGATGTCTATTACTCGCCCCTCGTGAAAAACCCCTCCGGTGGTGACACCCTCGCGCTCTATTTCGAGTTCGATGAAGACGAGATGAACCCGCGCACCCGCCGCCAGTTGGAGATCGTCTCCATGATCCTCAAGGCGGACCCGGGCAAGAAACTCACCCTCAGCGGCCATACCGACTCACTCGGCTCCGAGGATTACAACAAGAGCCTCTCCGCACGCCGCGCCGATGTCGTCCGCGATTTCCTCACCAAGTCCGGGGTTTCCGCCGCGCAGATCGTCACCGTCGCCAAAGGCTCCAGCCAACCGCGCCGACCGAATTTCACCGAGTCCGGCGAGGACAATCCGGAAGGCCGCCGCGCCAACCGTCGCACGGAAATCTATCTGGACTTCTGAAAGCCTCGCTCACTTCAGCTCCACCCGCTGCTCTCCCTCAGGACCCGTGCACCGGATGGCCTCATCACTGAGCCCGAGGATTTCCGGATACGCGAGATCCACCAGCTCCCGCCCCCTCGCTGTCCGGTAGGGACCCAAACCCGGGGTTCGCCAACTCCAGTTCCCGGCCGCATCCCGCCGCGCCACCATGTAACGTCGATCCGGGTAGTTCGGCGAGCGGTCCTCCATCAGCAGCACCGTGTTTCCCGTGGCACTCTCCCACACCTCCGCCCGATCATGGGCCCGGTGGTAAGCGGCAAACTCCGGCCCGGCCAGCTCGGGATCGCTGAGAAACGAGGGCACCGTCAACAAGACCCGGCCACTCCCGTCCACCAGTTGCCACGCGGCATCTCCTCCATCCGTCCGGTGCTCCCAGGTGCCCGCCGCCACCCGCACCGAAGTCTCCGGATACGATGGCGCAGCCGAAAACACCGGCCCCACCCCATCCGGCGCACAAGCCGCCATGAGACACAAAAGCCCCCACACCGGAACCCTCCGCCATCGGCAAATCCACGCAGCAACCATGCCCCCACGCTGACCCAATCCCCGGGGAAAATCCAGCCATCCCAGTGAATCCATGCGAATTCCCGCGCAATTTGTTGATGCCGGCATATCATACACAGTGCCCCCTTTTGAGACGGCCGATTCGCGGATCCATCCGTCTGGGCGCATTCAGCTTCCATCGTTTTCCACCAACATTTGGGTTCGCATGCGAGCGGGTCCAACAACGTGCCACCTTTTCATCGTTCGTTTGTCAGTCTCCACCAAGTTCACAACCCAATTGCTGGTTTGCGATCCGAAGAAGACATGGCGCTGAAAACGGCACTGACCCATACCCAAAGAATCCATGCACAAGGTCTGGCAAAGGGCCCGGAGAAAGCAGGAGAGAAGGAGTTCGCCACCGCACGTCGTGGCACATCACCGCCGTGGAATCGGGCTGAGGTTTGCCCGAATGAGAAAAGCAGGACACGGAACCTGGGTGGCGTTTCTGGCGGTTCTCGGGCCGGGCTTGCTGGCGGGTTTGTCTGACGATGATCCGGCGGGCATCACCACTTATTCGGTGCTTGGCGCGGACTTCGGATATCAGCTGCTCTGGATCATCCCGGCATCGACGATCCTCCTGGTGCAGTTTCATTTGATGGCGGTGCGCCTGGGGACGGCGACGGGAAAGGGATTTGTGGGCATCATCCGAGAGAAATGGGGCCGGGGCGCGGGCTACTTTGCCGTCGGCGGTCTCTTGTTCGCCAACTTCGGGACGATCTGTGCGGAGTATGCCGGCATCTCGGCGGCGGCAGGACTGGTCGGCATCCCATCATGGATCAGCGCGCCGACAGCGGGCCTGTTGATTTCGATGGTGGTGGTGCTGGGTTCGTTTCACCGCGTCGAGCGCGTGTTGCTGTTCATCTCGGCAACATTGGCGCTGTATATCATCGATGGTGTGCTTGCAGCGCCGGACTGGAGCGCGGTTTGGCACCACTCGGTGATTCCACACTTGCCCGTGGATGCTCCGGGATGGATCGCAATCTCCGCGGCACTGGGGACGACACTGGCCCCGTGGGGACTGGCGTTCATCCAGTCCTACGCGGTGGATAAGAAGATCTCGCTTGAGAGTCTGCGCTGGGAACGTGTGGATGTGGTGATCGGATCGGTGCTCACCGGCGTGATCGGACTTGCCATCGCGGTGGCCTGCGCGGCGACGCTGAACAAGGCGGGCGTCCACATCGGAAATGCCGGAGATGCGGCAACGGCGTTGCGCCCCCTTGCGGGCCGGTTTGCGACACTGCTGTTCGGCTTGGGCCTGCTCGGATCGGCTCTTCTGGCAGCAGCAGTCGTCCCCATCGCAACAGCCTATTCGATCGCCGAGGGTGTCGGTGAACCGGCATCGCTGGACTTGGATTCACGGCATTTCCAATGGTTCTACGCGGCATTTGTCGGACTTACCATCGCGGCAGTGAGCGTGGTTTCCCTTCCGGCCCTGCCCCTGATTCCCGTGATCTACACCAGCCAGGTGTTGAATGCGGTGCTGTTGCCTCTGCATGTGATCGCGCTGCAACTGCTGGCGGGCGACGCATCGATCATGAACACCGCCCGGGCGGGGCCGTTGCCGAGGGCGGCAGGTTGGGTAAGCATCGCTCTGATCATGGCGTGCGTGGCAGCACTGGCGTGGAGTTGGATGAGTTGAAAGCCAAGCCACCAACTGGGGATCGTCAGCACAGACTCGGATTCTCCGCAATCGACCAAAATCGGATGGGTTGTTGTGCGTGGCCTGCTTCTGATGCTTCGGGATTCCCACCCCATGAGCTTCCGCCAGACGGCGCTTGGGTGTCCCGCCGCCCCGGGATGAACCGCGACGAGATCGTCATCGCTTTGCCGGAGGGATCATCGACCGGCACGCGGACTTGCTGGAACGCTGTTCCAAGCAAACCGAAAAACCTTCCCAGAGGATCCTCAATCGCATGCTGCGGGCCAAGGAATCAAAGGACAATCTTCGTGAGGAAATCTACCACCTAGGCCGCAGGTGGGATGTGATCGCCCGTGATCGCGATCGCATTGTCGCGCTCTCGCCGCTGGTGCCATACACGGGACGTGCCGCCATGAGACCCACCAGCCCCCACACCGAAACCCTCCGCCATCGGCAAATCCACGCAGCAACCATGCCCCCACGCTGACTCAATCCCCGGGGAAAATCCAGCGCTCCCACCCCTCACCCGCCAAAGAACTAAAAACTACTCGTGAGACGTAAGCGCTCAACAGGGCACCTCTCGCATTTTTGTCAGAGATGCGAGAGCTATGGCTCCTATGCTACAGCTTCGATAGCTGGCTCTCGTTGGGTTTCCAACCAGACGCATGGCAGCA
>JAIXOR010000087.1 GCA_027486655.1 Verrucomicrobiaceae bacterium
GCCGACGGCAGCACCCCGGCCCGCACTTACGGCTACGACACCGCCGATCAAGTGACCGCCGCCGACTACGGCAACAGCCAGTCCGACAGCTACGCCTACGACCCCATGGGCAACCGGACCAGCGCCAGCATCGCGAGCCAAGGTGGAAGTACCACCACCTACAACGCCAACAACGCCAACCAATCCACCAGCGTCACCGGCCTCACCCCCATCACCCACGACGCCAACGGCAACCTGACCTTGCAAAACAACGTCACCTACACGTGGGACAGCGAAAACAGGCTCCTTTCCGTCACCCCCAACACACCAGCCCTCGGCGATAAATCCCTCGTCCACACCTACGACGGCCAGCACCGCCGCGTGACCCGCACAATCCGTGAATGGACCGCCGGAGGTTGGAGTGCCACCGAAACCACCCACTTCATCTACGATGGCTGGAACGTGATCGAAGAATACGACATCAGCGTCTCCACACCCACCCTCGTTCGAAACCTCACCTGGGGTCAGGATCTTGGCAGCTCATCGAGCCTCCAAGCAGCAGGCGGAGTCGGTGGACTCATCATGGTGGAGGAGATCAATGGAACGACTACCACCGCCTACCACTTCCATTACGATGGAAACGGGAATGTCACCGAAGTTACGGACCTCAATGGTAACTCTGCGGCCAGCTACCGCTACGACGCCTTCGGAAACACGCTGTTCTCAACAGGCAGCTACGCGACCAGCAACCGCTATCGCTTCAGCACGAAGCCACTGGATGGCGAGGTGACGAACGCGCCGCTTTACTATTATGGATATCGTTATTACGCCCCCACAACCGGTCGCTGGCCATCTAGAGATCCGATTGAAGAGAAGGGCGGACTGAACTTGTATGGGTTCGTGGGGAATGATGGGGTGAATCAATGGGACTACTTAGGTCAGATAGCTCCAGCCATTCCGGCCGTGGTTGCAGGTGGTGCAGGTTTAGCGGCGGCGCAAGCCGTTGCTGCGGCAGCAGGACTTTCTCTACTAGCGTGCATGGCTGATCCGTCATGCAGAAACGCAGCAATAAATGCAGCGGAAGCGGCGGCTGCCGCCGCCGCTGGAGAAGCGGTATGTTTGGCGGCATATATAGCTTGCGATGCAATGAGATGGTGCCGCTCAGGTAAAAGGGCCTGCGACGATTGCTATCGCAGCTGCAGAAATGATGGCTATGTCTGGCCAAGTGATTGCTAATTGATTAATAACTTTAATAATATGCGAATTTTTGAAATTTCAGTTAATAATAATCTTGTCTGTATGGCTGGGTTAGAAGGAGCAAATATATTATCTGCAATATTGACTTCCCACATCCCAAATGAAGATAGTCTGACAAGAAGATTGCATTTAAATCCAGATGATTGTCCGTTAGACTTAAATATAGCTGGAACTTTATTGGATTGTGGGAGCATAAAGCAATGGCCTAAAATTAATTTAAAAACTGGGGATCAAATTACCATATTGATTCGTGAACAGTAAGTGAATGGGGTCAAAGTAGAATGGCACGGGATTAAGCACTTTTCCGGTAGCGGCCGCGGTGGTGAATCTCCGTGAATTCCGTGCGAGGGGTGGTTAGATATTGATAGGCTTTCGGCCTTCGCTTGATGGCTCTGGGCTCGCGGCGGTGAGGGTGGATGAATGGGGTCAAAGTACACATTCTCACATTCTCCGTTCCTCTGCGACCGACAAACCCTCGCCAACTGGAACAGCACCACGCCCGACACCGCCAAGACCTACTGGGCCAATGGCTTGCTGAAATCCATCGACAACGGCATCTCGAAAAGCGACTATGCCTACAACACTCGCAATCTGTTGACCTCGGAAACTCAAAAACAACGAAGGCCTGTAGATGTTTTGGACAGGAGCGAAGCGACGTGGGGCGCAGCTCCGAAGGGTCGTGGGGCGACCCTGAGTCAAACCTTGTCCGGCCGCCCGGCCCGCGTCGTCAGCTACGACTACGATGCCGTCCTCCTACGCCGAGGCTACGGAGTACAAGATGGAAACCGGTCCACTCAGACTCTTTCTCTTGAGTCTTCAAGTCTTGGGTTTTGTGTCTCGATCCCACAGCAGCGCCGTTTCACCAGCCCGATTCGTGAATGGACTTCCCGGGCCAGGCTTCATAGTGTGTCCGTCGATGGATCGGCAGCGAGCTCCTCACCGAACGCCGCATTACGTTCATCGGAAGGAAATACCGGACGCCGAATGAGCGAAACTTCTTCGATCGCGATCTGAGCACACTTTTCCGCAAAAAATTCGAAATCCATTGAAAACATTTTTCACGATCGCCCTTGTTTCTCTTTTTCTCTTCAGGACCTTACGTGCAGAAGAGCAGCCGGAAGCAATCATCCTTCAAAGACTGATCGAGAACAAGTGGTTCGATTGTGCTAAGACTAAAGACTCAAAGTTCGTTACGCTTGGACACGGTGATCCACTTTACAATGGCCTTCATGAGATTCTGAAAAAAGCCCTGAATGGCAAGCAGCTTGAAAGCACTGTGTTTATCGCCGGATCGAATGAAGGTCCGACAGTGAGAGTGGACTTCGTCAAAGATGGAAAGGCTTCGATATTCACCTTTGTTGAAGAACCATTGATTCAGAATCCGTTCAAAGAAAAGGATTCGGTGGAGTTCGTCTTCAAGATCGGAGCCTTGGTTTCATGCTGCTATCTGGAAAGTGTCAGTGAAGATCTCGAAGAAATCAGGAACCTTCGTCGATCATCGGCCATTGGTTTCGATGAAGCAGTGATTCTCGCGATGCAAGTCGAGTACCAAGCGATCAAATTTACCTATGGATTTTATGAAAAGTATGCAGTCCCCTGGAGCAAAGCGAATGGGGTGGATCCTGCCATATGGAAAGCCAAGATCAGCTTCAGAGAGTTTTTGGAATCAAACCGCGGGAAGGAAAGTCGAAAGCGCTGGGCGAGATGGGTCTCCTCTTGAAGCGAACGCAAGTTTGCAAAGCTTGCCGGGTAGAAAATCTGCGAGATCAGGCCTGGATGGCAAGGGAAAAGCGGGCTTGCCCGGAGGTTGAGTGCTCTGTGGAGCACGGACTTCAGTTGGCAGGTCTTTTGTGGATGAGAACTTGGTCGCCGGCTGAAGCCAGCGCTCCGTTTCGTTCTTTGGATCAATCCCGCTCCCGGTTCCGGCCTGTCCACTTGGAGGACGAGCTTTGGGAACCACTGAGGAAGATGAGAACCACTGAGTGCGCTGAAAATGAGCGCGGTGGGGGTATCGACCAGAGAAGCTTGAGTTCCATGCAGCGGGGTTGGACAACGGTGGGCTCAGGGCCACCTCATTTTGAGACCGATTGATGAAAGTCGGGGCAGGGAGCGGCGATGGATGATCGCCGGGGTGCATGTTTGAGTCCATGTGCGGATGGAACAGCGCTTTCGTGGGCTTTTCATTCGCATCGGCGGACACGTTCCGCCGCTCCTTGAGCGGGGATTGCCAAATGCGAGTCGATGAGCCATCTTGATTCCGTAAGTTGGCGGTTGGACAATCTTAACCACGACACTCGAAAGGAAAAGATTAGCTATGAAAGTTAAGTTGATTCTATTTTATCTCGTGTTTTTATCGGCGAGGTCATTCAGCCAAGTCGAACTCAAAAGGGTGTTTGAAGAAGCTGGGCCAGCCAGATCGATTGTCCAATCCAAGGATGGAACGCAACAATTGATAGTGGGTGAAAAACCTATTGTGAAGTCGGATGGCTTTTTAAATGCCTCGGTGCTTTCCATCAAGAACGAGAGTCATATCGTTGTCATCAAAGTCACGGAAAAAGCGAAGAAGGAAATCGAGAAGTTGTTCACCGGAACCACAGATCCCATAGAGACAGCATTTATTCACAAGGGTGTTATTTATAAACGCACAAGCCTCATGCCTGGTCGTATCAGTAGTATCGCGGTTTCGGGTTTTCAGGGCATGAAAGAGGCTGAGGACTTTGCATCAATGTTTAAACAAAACAAACCAGAAAAGCATGAATGACCGGGGTCATGTGATTGAATTCACGTATCGATGATTGTTAGATGCTTTACCCCAGCGATCGCCAGACTCTTGCCAACTGAAACACCACCGCAAACGACACCGCGAAGACCTACTGGGGCGAGGGGATGAGAGGGATTGGTTGGAGAGACCGACCTACGGGTGATTCGGGAGAATGGGGAGTGAATGAGGGGGCGTGGGGAGGCGTTCCGGCCGGTGATCGGCGGGGGATGCGCGGTTCATTCGCTGGACCGTTCGGAGAATGGTCCCTGCCTTGGGTCCGGAATTGGAATTTGGGGGAGTGAATGAATGGGGTCAAAGTACCCATTTTCACATTCTTTGGTAGTCCGTGACCGCCAGATGCATGCCAACTTGAGCAGCGCCGTACACGACACCGCCAAGACCTACTGGGGCGAGGGGATGAGGGGGATTGGGCGATTGTGTTGGGTCAGGCAAAATCTCGCCGACTGAAGTCAGCGGTCCAGCGTTTGGAGGACCGTTCGGAGAACGATCCGTGCCTTGGGTCCGGAATTGGAATTTGGGGAGAGGGCTGGGATCAGGAGAAGAGTTCGCGGCAGAGGAGGCAGGTTTTGCCGTTGCAGCCGCGTGCGGTGCAGTGTTCGCGGCCGTAGAAGATGATTTGGAGGTGGAGTTGGTTCCAGGCGTGGCGTGGGAAGAGTTTTTTGAGGTCGCGTTCGGTTTGTTCGACGTTTTTGGCGGGGCTGAGTTTCCATCGTTTGGCGAGGCGGTGGATGTGGGTGTCCACGGGGAAGGCGGGGACGCCGAAGGCCTGGGCCATGACGACGGAGGCGGTTTTGTGGCCGACGCCGGGGAGGGCTTCGAGGGCGGCGAAGTCGGCGGGGACCTGGGAGTTGTGTTGCTCGACGAGGATTTTCGAGAGTTGGGAGATGGCGGCGGATTTGCGTGGGGAGAGTCCGCAGGGGCGGATGATGGCCTGGATCTGATCGACGGGCACGTTCATCATGGCCTGCGGGTGGTCGGCGAGGGCGAAGAGGGCTGGGGTGACCTGGTTGACGCGGACGTCGGTGCATTGGGCGGAGAGCAGGACGGCGATGAGGAGGGTGTAGGGGTCCTTGTGGTCGAGGGGGATGGGGGTTTCCGGGTAGAGTTCCCCGAGGCGGCGCAGGAGGTGATCGGCGCGTTGTTGTTTGAGCATGGGGGGAGTGTTTGCCGGGCTGTGGCGGGATGCAAGGGGCGGGCGCGGCGTTGACAAGGGAGGGGGAGGCGGGCCGTATGGCTGGCGATGAAACGCGGAAGTCTGGCGGGCGTGGCCTGTGTGATGATGAGTGGGGTGGCCCTGGGGGTCGGTGGGGAGAAGCTGGATCGGGAAGCGATCGTGCGGCGGCATCATCCGGTGCTGGAGAAGGCGGATCCGCTGACGCCGCTGGGGGTGGGCTTGCCGGGTGGGGATTTCGTGTTCACGGCGGACGTGACGGGCTTGCAGAGTTTTCCGGGTCATTATGCGGCGGGCCAGCGTTTGCACAGCATGGCGGGGTGGTCGTGGCATGCGTTTCCGAATCCGGGGAAGTTCAGTCTGGCGGATGTGACGGCGCCGCATGGGCACGGGGACGGGGCGCGGCCGTATGTGCCGAAGACGCCGCCGACGGGGCTCACGGCGGAGAAGGCGGCGCGCTGGCCGGCGGCGGCGGAGTGGCTGCGTGCGAACCCGCACCGGCTGCCCCTGGCGAGGCTGGGTTTGGTGCGTGGAGATGGGAAGGAGCTGCGCGTGGAGGAGATCGGCGGGGTGAGGCAGGAGTTGGATTTGTGGCGGGGGCGGCTGGTATCGAGGTTTGTGGTGGATGGGGTGGAGGTGCGGGTGGACACGGTGGCGGCGCGCGATCCGGACGGGGTGGCGGTGAGGATCGAGTCGGATTTGTTAGAGCATGGGAAACTCGGGGTATCGCTGGTGTTTCCCGGGGCCTCCGCGGGCTGGGGGGAGAAGGCGGATGACGGCGATCCGGCGGCGCACCGGAGCGAGCGGACGGTATCCGTGGCGCAGAGGGCGGAGTTCCGGCACACGCTGGACGGGACGGTGCAGAGTGCGGCCTTGGCTTGGTCCGGGCAGGCTTTGTGCGACGAGGCGGGGCGGCACCGGTGGGTGCTGAGGCCATCGGGCGGGCGGGTTTGCGAGTTGAGGCTGGGTTTTGCTCCGGGCGGGGAGATCCGGGCGGGTGAGGCATCGTTTGCCGCGGCGGTGGCGGTGGCGGAGCGGGAGTGGAAGGCGCATTGGGAGCGGGGCGGGATGGTGGATTTTGCGGGTTCCACGGATCCGCGGGCGTCCGAGCTGGAGCGCCGGGTGGTGCTTTCCCGGTATCTCACGGCGATCCACTGCGCGGGGCCGAATCCGCCTCAGGAGACGGGCAACGCGCAGAACTCGTGGCACGGGAAGTTTCACCTGGAGATGCTGCCGTGGCATTCCGCGCAGTTTGCGCTGTGGGGTCATGCGGAGTGGCTGGACCGGCAGCTCGACTACTATCGGCGGATCCTGCCGAAGGCGCGGGCGACGGCTGCGGCGCAGGGCTGCATGGGGGCTCGCTGGCCGAAGATGACCGATCCGGATGGAAACGAGAGCCCGAGCGACATCGGCGTGTTTCTGGCGTGGCAGCAGCCGCATCCGATCTATCTGGCGGAGTTGGTGAGGCGGGCGGCCTCCAAGGACGGCCGCGGGGTGCTGGAGCGGCATCGGGAGATCGTGTATGCCACGGCGGATTTCCTGGCGACCTTTCCGCGGCGCGGGGAGGATGGGAAGCTGCATTTGATCCCGCCTTTGATCCCGGCGCAGGAGTGTTACAAGCCGGATGAGACGCGGGATCCGGCCTTCGAGCTGGCGTATTTCCGCTGGGCGCTGGGGGTGGCGCGCGAGTGGCGCAAGCAGCTGGGCGATGCCGCGGAGCCGATGTGGGATCGGGCCTGGAAGGATCTCGCGCCGCCGCCGGTGGTGGAGGACCGTTATGCGACGGTGAGCGGGGCACCCTTCACGCGGTATCACGATCACCCGTGCGTGCTGATGATGGCCGGCTGGCTGCCGCCGGGGCCGGAGCTGGACATGAAGCGGTTTTCGCGGACCTATGATGACATCGTGGCCAGGTGGGAATGGCCGACCACCTGGGGTTGGGACGCGCCGGTGCTGGCGCTGGCGGCTGCGCGGATGGATCGCCCGGCGGATGCGGTGAACGAGCTGCTGCGCGACACTCCGAAGAACGGCTATCTGGCGAACGGCCACAACTATCAGGAAGGTCGGCTGCCGCTTTACCTGCCGGGAAATGGCGGCCTGCTGCATGCGGTGGCGGCGATGGTGGCCGGGTGGGATGGCGCTCCGGCCCGGCCGCATCCTGGATTCCCGGCGGATGGCACGTGGAAGATCCGCGCCGAGGGGCTGCTGCCTGCGTTGTGAGCGGGCTTGTCCGAGAGAGGGGAAATCCGCAGCATGCCGCCGTGCGTGCCTTCCGGTGGATCCTGCTTGGCCTCGTCCCGTTGGCGGTGGCGGGGTGGTGGTTTCGTGCGGACTTGGGGGACGCCTGGCTGCGGATGGCGGACTACCTGCCGGGCCGCCCCGGTGCGCCGTCACCGGACCCGCGGACCTATCAGACGCTGGTGGCCGAGCTGGAGCGCTGGCGCGGCGACCTCGCCGAGCGGCACCGGCGCGCGGCCGGGGAGGAGGAACGTGCGGCGATCGAGAGGGACGCTCGGGTTTTGTTAGAAAAAGTGCTGCCGGAGATGATGCGCTGCTGGCTGGGCACGCCGTGGGACTTCAACGGCACCGCGGCCGCGCCGGGCGGTGGGAAGATTGCCTGCGGTTACTTCGTGGCGACGGTGCTCAAGGACGCGGGTTTCCGGGTGGACCGCTACCAACTCGCCCAGCAGCCGTCCGGCAACATCCTGAGGACGTTTTTGGAAAAGCCGGACTGCCACCTGACCAGTGGCGAGGAATACGCCTCGTTTTCGACCACCACCGCGCGGCGTGAGCCCGGGGTTTATCTGACCGGGCTGGACACGCATGTGGCCTTCATCGTGGTGGATGGGGCGGGGGCCTTCCGTTTCATTCATGCGTCCGGCTCGCGGCCCTGGTGTGTGGTGGACGAGGCTCCGGGCGAGGCCGGGGTTTTGCAGCGCTCAAAGTGGCGGATGCTTGGCAATCTCACGGCCGACCCGCGGGTGATCCGGCGTTGGCTGCGGGGTGAGGCGCTTGCGGTGCACCGCGGCTGAGGCACCGCATCGGTCTTGCATGGGCGTGGTGAAACCGTTACCCCACCGGTTCACAGCTCCCATGAGCGGCACATCCGAACCATCCCGCACGCCCCTGCGCTGGCGCTTGGAATGCTTCGGCCACTCGGTGGTCGAGGGCATCGCCGGGCGGCTTCCCGGGTCGTGGGTGTTTCGTCTGGGTGAGGTGCTGGGGGGCATCGGCTGGCACTTCATGCCGGAGCGGCGGCGGATCATCCTGCGGAACCTGCGGATCGCCCATGCCGGGGAGAAGGACCTGCCGGAGCTCCGCCGTCTGGCGCGTGCCAGCTTCCGGCGCACGGCGGCCAACCTGATCTCCGCGGCCCACACCGCGCGGCTCACCCCGGCGCAGCTGGGCGAGGTGATCCACATCGAGAATCTGGACCTGCTCGAGCGTTCGATCGCCGCCGGCAAGGGCACCGTGCTGCTGCTTTCCCACATGGGAAACTGGGAGATCCTCAGCCGGCTGGTGCATTTGTTCCCGAAGGATTCCAAGACCGGCGCCTTCTATCGTCCGCTGAACAACCGCCTGCTCGACGGGCGCGTGCTGGCCCGCCGCCAGGCCGATGGCACACGCATGTTTTCCAAAGGGGACAACCCGCTGCACGTTGCCGCGTTTCTGCGCGAGGGCGGCATCGTCGGCATCCTGGCGGACCAGCGTGTGGGCCACCCCGGCGAGGTGGTGGAGTTTTTCGGCCGGCTCACCAAGTCCAGCCCCTTGCCGAGCCTGCTGGCGCGGCGGGCGCGGAGCGGGGTGCTCGCGCTTTCCGTGACCACCGTGGAGCCCGGGAAATGGAAGGCGGTCTTCATGCCCGTGGAGCATCCGCCGAGCACCGCGCACTGCATGACGGCCTTGGAAAACGCGATGAAGGCCGGCCCGGTGGATGTCTTCTGGTTCCAGGAGCGTTGGAAAATCTACACCCGCAAGGGACGAACCATCCGCGATTGGCTGGGCGAGGCGGAGCACCGCGGGCGCAAGCCGCACCGCGCGCTCGTCTGGCTCGCCGGGGCGCCGGACTCGTGGCGACTGCCTGAAGCGTGGATCCATCCGGACGTCGTCTATGAGGCCGCGCTCGGCGATCGTCAGGCGCTCCCCGACTGGCTTCCGGCCGGGACCCGTGTCCACCGCGTGCCCACCGGGGCGGGCCGGAGTCATGTGGCCGGGATCGATGCGGCCGCGGTCCTGCCCATCGATTTCATCCTCGGGCCGCAACTTCCGAAGGCTTTTCTAACAGCCTGCCGCCGCGAGGCCATCCCGGCGATTTCCCTGCCATGAAAGTCATCCAGATTCTCCCCGAACTGAACTCCGGCGGTGTCGAGCGCGGCACGCTGGAGGTCGCCGCGCGGCTGGTGGCGGATGGCCATGAATCGATCGTCATTTCCAACGGCGGACGGCAGGTGGCGGATCTGGAGAGGGCGGGCTCGAGACACATCACGCTGCCGGTGCACCGCAAGGCGCTTGCCTCGCTCGCGCAGATCCCGCGCTTGAGGGCGCTGTTTGCCAGCGAGAAACCGGACCTCATCCACGTGAGGTCCCGCCTGCCGGCGTGGCTCGCGTTTCTGGCGTGGAAATCCATGGACCCACGCACCCGCCCGCGGCTGGTGAGCACCGTGCACGGCTTCTACTCGGTGAACGCCTACTCCGCAGTGATGACGCGGGGCGAAAGGGTCATCGCCGTCTCGGAAAGCGTGCGGGATTACATCCTGAAAAACTATCCGAAGACAGACGCCGGGAAAATCACCGTCATCCACCGCGGCGTGGACGAGGCGGTTTATCCGGTCGGCTTCACGCCATCACCTGAATGGCTCGCGAAGTGGAGACAGGAAAACTCCAACCTTGAAGGACGCATCCCGCTGCTCATGCCGGCGCGCCTCACGCGCTGGAAAGGCCAGGTGGATTTCCTCAACCTCATGGCCCGCCTCATCGCCGCCGGACGTCCGGTGCACGGGCTCATCGTCGGCGAGCCGCATCCGAAGAAACTTGCCTTCCTCGACGAGTTGAAACAACTCGCCAATGAACTCGGCATCGCGGACCGGCTCACGTTTCTCGGCCACCGCTCGGACCTGCGCGAGGTCATGGCCGTTTCCACACTTGTCTATTCGCTTTCGTTAGACCCGGAAGCCTTCGGCCGCGTCTCGCTGGAAGCCATGGCTGTGGGAAAACCCGTCGTCGCCTATGACCACGGCGGCGTGGCCGAGCAGCTCCGCGTGATCTTCCCCGCCGGTCTGGTGCCGGTGGGCGATGTGGATGCGGCGCTGGCCGCCACACTCGACGTGCTCGACCGTGAACTGGCCCCCGGATCGATCGGGCCCTTCACCTTGAAGCGCATGCTCGATGCCACGCTCGGCGTCTATCAGAACGTGCTCGCCTCTCCGCGTTGAAGCGCGGCATGCCCTCAATCCTTCCGCAGCCAGTCGAGGATGCGGCCCAGGGCGGCGGCGGAGTCATCGAGATCGCCGCGGTTGTCGAAGATCAGGTGATCGGTGGGCGTGCGGCGGGAGAAGCGGCGGAACATTTCCTGATCGTAGATCGCGTGCCCGGCCTCGGTCATCTCCAGCTTGCGCTCCTTGAGGCGCTCGAAGGGCACGATGAAATGGATGTGGGTGAGACGCACGCCAAACACCGAGGAAAGCCAGACAAAGCCGCTGAAGCGCGGGTGATCCGTCTTGCGGTCGATCATCAGGAAATCGAGGATCGAGCGGTCGACAAGCGTGGTGCCCTTGCCGGAGAACCAAAGCTTCAGCCGCAGGCGGATGCAGGCGAGCAGGTAGGCGAGCGGGGCGAAGGTGTCGTCGAACTTCTCGCGTCCCTGGAACAGCAGCGGGCGCACGAAGATGACGAGCAGCTTGTAAACGATCCATTTCCGATAGAGATGCTTGCCGGTGTAGGTGCCGCGGATGTCCTTGCGATCGCGTGCAAGGCGTTTGCAAAGGGTGGTCTTGCCACAGCCGTCGCAGCCCATCATGCCGAGCATGCGGAGCTTCCCGGGCGGGCGGAACCAGGCCGTGGAAAGCGCGGTGCCGAGCCTGCGTCGCAGCTGGCGGAGCGCGGGTTCGCCTTGCGGGTGCAGCCGGTCCTCTAACAGGCGCAGCGTGGTTTCGCGGGTGGCCTGGCTCACCGCGCCGCCGCCCGCGGTGGCTTCCAGCCCGGTGGCGAGCTCGGTGTGCCCGGCCTCGCGGCAACGGCGGGCATAACGCTCCAGCCGCGCGAGCTGCTTGGGCGCGGAGACCTGCTTGCGCTTGGAAACGAGGTGATGGATGAAGACCGAGGCCTCCAGCTCCAGCGGCAGTCGCTGGATCGATGCGCCGGGATCCAGCACCGCGCCCGCACAGTCCTGATAGATGAGGCGGCGCTTGCGGTCGTCGATCTGCCAGAGCTCGATCCACAGGTCGAGATCGAGGCGGTGCATGCCATCGGTGGAGATCAGGTGCAGGGCCACCTTCGAGCGGCTGGTGGACTTGACGCGCAGGTGGCAGAGGCCCTCGCGCGACCAGGAAAAGGCGGCTTCCAGCAGGGCGTGCACCGACTCGCGCGTGCCTAACAGATCGACGTCATCGGCATCGATGGCATCGCACTCGGCTTCGTCTCCGCGCAGGCGGATGAACTTCCACGGGCCGCGGGCGAGGCGGCTGGCGCAGTCCCGCAGGGCGTCGAGGGCGTTGTCCGGCGCGCTGTTCATGGCCGGGTGGCGTTCCTGCGGTCGATGGCCCGCTGGATGGCTTTGTGAAGTCGGGCGAGGCGCTTGCGTTTGCTGCGCAGGTGGCACCAGCGGGAGATGCTGTTGAAGGGGATGAGGTTCTTCTCGCCGAAGCCGTCGATGAGCACGAAGCGCGGTCCGTTTTCCCCGCTGTAGGAGTACACCATGTTGCGGATGCTGAGGTCCGTGACGATGACCGGGCTGGCGAGGAAGTCGCGGGTGAAGTGGTCGAGCGCGCGGCGCGCCTGGTCGTCGTAGAGATCCTCCTCGATGAGGCGGGCGAAGGTTTTGGCATAGCCGCCGGCGTGGTCGCGCTCGGCGCGGGTGACGATGCCAAGGCCGCGGTCGGTATCGACGAAACCGACGACGGTGTGGACGAAGCCGGTGAGGCCGGCATCATCGAGTCGGCTGACGAGGTGTTCCTGGCACTCGCGGAGGAAGGTGTGGTAGTGCTTGTAGCGGCGGAAGCGGCGTTTGCTCCAGTGGGCGTCCGGGCTGCTGCGTTTTTCGAGCGCCTCGGGTTTCACGGTTTTGATGAGCAGGTCCGCATCGTCCGGGTGGGCGAACACGTCGCGATTGTTGCCACTGGCAACGGGCGTGAGGTGGTTCAGCAGGATGCGCTGGCGGATCATGGGCGGTGCGTGCTATCGGCCGTCGCGGGCGAGCATCCGCATTCGCCGGGGGATGACAAGACGCATTGCGCGGGGCGAGTCCGCGCTTGCCTCGGAGCGGAGCGGCGGGTGTGATGCCCGTGAGACCCATGCCCGACCAACCGATCAGAGTGCTCTGGCTCAAGGACGACCGGCCGGGTCACGTCAACAAGGTGAAGGGATTCCTGGCGGCCCTGGAAGGGCGCTTGGCCATGGAAACGACGGCCTGGGACGTGCGCTGGCGGCTGCCCTGGCTGCGGCATCTCGTGGGTCGCCTGCAAGGCACGCCGCTGCTGCCGCCGCCTTCGCTGATGATCCGGGATTTCCCCCCGCGCGGGGACTATGATCTGGTGATCTCCTCCGGCGGCCTCACCCAGTGGCCGAACACGGTGATCGCGAAGCGGCTGGGCGTGCCGAACGTGTACATCGGCTCGCCGCATCATTTTCCCCACGGGGCCTTCACCTTGATCCCGATGACCGATCCGCCGCACGAGCGGCCGCCGTTTTTGAAACTGGATCTGGTGCCCTCGGTGGTCTCGCCGGATGCGGCGAGGCGCTGTGCGCGGGAGCATTTCCCGGAGCCAACCGGAACCGCGTGGACCCTGCTTGTCGGCGGCGATGGAGAGGGCATGAAGTGGTCCGAGGACGACTTCCTGGCGCTGGCCGGGCGCTTCCTCGATGAGGCGGCGAAGGCGGGCAAGAAAGTGCTCGCCGCCACCTCGCGGCGCACGCCGGAGAAGGTGGAGGCGGCCTTGATCGGGCGATTCTCCGAATACGGGGGCTTCGTGCACGGTGCCTGGTTCCATGCTTCCGGCGGGAAAACGATGCCCTTGCTGGCGCTCTTCGGAGCTTCGGAGCGGATCGTCGTCACGGCGGACAGCGTTTCGATGACCAACGAATCGGTGGCGGCCGGGGTGCCGGTGGTGGCAGTCTATCCGCCGGAAGGCACGCCGAAGCCACGGCACGAGTGGCAGTTCTCGCTGCTGGAGCAGGAAGGCCGCCTCGCGCGCACCCGGCTCGCGGAGAACGCGGTGCTCGCCGAGCTCGCACCACCCGGTGGCTGGCGCTTGATCACCGGCGATCAACACGCGGCGATGGCAGGGGAGGCCTTGGAACGGCTGGGTTTGGCGAAGGGCGGGTGAGGGCTTCTTTTCACTGGAGGCGGGCCGCGAGGTGCCTTATGCTTCCTCGCAGTTGAATGAGCGATCCCAGCTACCTTTCCCGTATCGCATCCGCACGCTCGTCGAGGCCTTCCACGAGCTCGAGGGATGCATACGCCCAGGTGGACCGGATGGCGAAATCGACGAATGGTCCATTTACGACGAAAGCCTCCGAAGGCTCGTCCAATGGGCAGAAGAAGCTGAATGCTTCTTCGAAAACGTCCAGCCGCTGAAAGATGGTGGACGCTGGACCGCAGATCATTGCGCCATCCGCCGCCGGATCTCCGGGTGCTCGGTCAGGCCGAGGTGTTCGAGGTGATCGACGGCTTCCAGCGAGTTGTCACTGGAGTGGATGACGCGCAGGTCGCGGGTGGTTCCGCCGCCGAAGTCCTTGCGGAGGTCGTCCTTGAGGCGGATGCGTTCGTTGTCCACGCGCGGGTGTTTGCGGCGGGTGCGGCGTGAGGGCGGGATGGGCGAGGGGTCCCAGCAGACGAACCAGTGGATCGGGGGTGCGCCGCCACCGGGAGCGGCGGAGTCCGACCAGTTTCCGCCGCGCACGCCGCGGACGATGCGTTCGCGGTTGCTGTCATCGACGGGGCCTTCGACGAGGATCTCAAAGCTGTTAGAAAGCCGTTGGCGGATGCCGTCCACCACGTCCGGGCCGGCGCCGAAGTCGCGCACGAAGAAGGTGGCGAGGCCGGGTTTCACCGGGGTGCGATCGAAGTAGCGTTTCTTGAGGAAGGCGTCCTTGGCGCTGTAGAAGCCAATGAGGTCGAGGCTGGGCATCACGCCGGCGTCCTTGAGCAGGGCTTCCATGGCATCGAGGTCGCGCGGCACGGGCAGCCCGGCGGCGCGGGCGAGGGCTTCGAGTTCGGCGTGGTATCCGGGTTTGGTGAAGGTGGCGGGGCCCAGTTCGGCCGGGCCATCCGGGACGCACTTGCCGTGGAAGAGCAGGTGGAAACCAAAGGCGAGGAAACGGCAGCGCGGTGAAGGCAGCCGGATGCCCTCGGCGGTGGTCTGCGCGGAGGCGAGCATGTCCTTCGCCAGCGGCGGGGTGAAATACGGCACGCTTTTGTAGGCGTGGCCGCCCTGGCCGTCATCGGTGTAGGCATCCACGGAGGCGGTGCCGATGCGGCGGCCGAAGCGCTCCTTGAGCTGGTGAAGCGCGTCGTGGGAAACGAGCAGGTCGATATCACCCTGGTGGTCGCCGGCGACGATGCGTTCGGCACCGCGGAGCAGGACGTAGTCGAGCCCGTCGAGCAGGCGCAGGATTTCCAAGGGAGTGAGTCCGGCGGGTGCGTATTGGCGGGTGAGATCGCGCGGTTTGAAGCGCACCTCGAGCACGAGGTATTCGCGGATGCCGCGGGCGGTGGGGATGCGGGTGCGGCCGGCGGCGCGGAGGATTTTCCTTCTGCCGTAAATGAGCAGCCCGAGGGCGGCGGCGAGCAGGGAAGGGCCCATCGGCACGAGCACGTGGCTCATCCGTGCGAACTCGCGTTTTTCTAACAAGGCATAGGCGGCACTGCCGTGGAGCAGGGCCACCTCGCAGTTGTTCTTCCGCACGTCCGGGATGCGGCGGTAGGCCTTGTCCACCCAGCGATCCTCGCGCCGTGCCCGGGCCGGGCCGTTTTTCTCGAGCACGAGCACATCGCGTGCGCCGAGTTTCACGAGGTCCGCGGCAGTGACACGGCCGGCACCCAGCGCGGTGAGCACCCGGCGGTCGCCAAGCAAGGCCGCGGGGTCCACCAAGGGCAGGGCCTTCGGAAAGAACATCGGAGCGGACGCGCTGGGCGGTGGGGAAGTCATGTCGATGGAATATCGGCCGTCCGGAACGCGAGGCCCTCGCCCGCGGGCTCGACGATGGTGAGGCGCGCGTTCGGGTGACGCTCCACCAGACGATGGAGGTAGGTCTCCCATTGGCGGTAACAGCCCGCAAGCCATTTGTCGTCCTGATAGACGTCCTCGGTGCTCCGGGTGGGCTTGCCGGTGAGGGGTGAGAACAGGCAGCGCAGCGGCAGCCTCACGTAGCGGCTCCACAGCAGGCTGATCGCGGATTTTTTCCTGCGGTGGGCGTTCTGGCGGGCCATGAAGTTGCGCTTCACGAGGTCGGTATCCGGGCGGACGAAGACGATGGCGAGAGAGCGCGCCCCGTCTAACAAACGCAGCGAGGGATCCTCCTCGTAGCGGGTGATGTGGTAGCGGTGCATGAGCACGATGTCATAGTGGAGCGCCACCGCGTCCGTGCCGGCGGGGAGGGTTTCCATGACCGGCCGGCCCTTGAGCACATCGTTGGCCTCGAGCACGGGCCAGAACCGGCTGCCGGCGGGCAGGCGCGAGAGGATCTCCGGCGCGAGCGTGCCCGCGGCGAGTTGCTGGAGGAAGGTGGTCTTGCCACCGCCGGAGGGTCCGGAAATCAGGAGGATGTCTCTCTGGCTCATGAGTGGATGAAGGCTGGCGGTGGAGCGGGTTCTCCCGCGTGGTCGCGGTCTCTGTGACAAGTTCGTGACAATGGAGCATCGCCACCGGATGGGCGTTGACAAGAGCGCTTTGCACGAGGCGGATACGGGCGCATGATGAAAGGAAGGGTCGATTTCCTCCACTACGACAAGACCGGAAACATCGGCGATCTGCTGTGTTCGCCGAGGCATTACTTCGACTTCGAGGCCGCGCGGGACACGGTGATCGTGGGCGGCGGGGCTTCTAACAGCTTCTTCGCCAGTCGGGCGCGCAGGCACCGGGCGCGGCTGCGTGTCGGCTGGGGCATCGGGCAGAGCTGGCGTTTTGAGGATCCACCGGGTTTCGTGAAACGCACGGTGAGCGACCTGAAGCGGCGTTTCTGTTACGACCGGGTCTCGACGCGGGACCTTTCGCTGGCGACGCCGAAGCTGGCGCTGGTGCCCTGCGTGAGTGTGTTCCACGAGATCCCCGGGATCCCCTGCGGTGGTGACGTCGGGGTGTTTCTGAATGCCAACAAGGCGGTCTCCGGCCGGGTGGCGGCGGACACGGGCGCGCTGGAGGCCGCCTATCAGCGACCGGTCCTCCGTGCGGTGAACGTGGGCGATGTGGCTGCGTTCGCGGATGCCTTCGGGCGCACCGGGTTATTGATCACGAATTCCTATCACGCCGCCTATTGGGGCCTTCTGTCCGGCCGGGAGGTGCACGTGATCGGCTACTCGTCGAAGTTTGTGAATCTGCTGGCCCTCTTCGGATACGGCCCGGAGCGGGTGATCGCGGTGGAGCGGGGAAATGTGGAGGAGCTGGAGCGGGCAATCCTTTCCTGCCATGGCCGCGAGTCTCTGGTCTGTGCGGATCCGCCGGGCACGCGCGACCGCTTCCGCTCGCTCAATCTGGACTTCGCCCGGAGTTTGGAAGGCCTTGGCATCCGGGCCATTCTCCGCACGGCCGGGTGACTCAGGGCGTGGTTTCCCTGCCGATTCGCTCCAGCAGGATGGCCGCGCAGCGGTCCGCCTCCTGAAGCGGGTGCGGGGGTGCGGCGATGCGCTGGGATTCCCGCCAACGGTCGAACGGGGTGACGAATCCCTCCGCGATCAGGCTCTCGATGCCATGGATCACCCGGGACGCCGCTGCCCGTATCGGTGCGGGCAACAGGCCCACCCTCGCGCCGCTGGTGAGGGCTTCATAGACCATGGAAACGGAGTCCTCGGTCACCCACACTTCCTTGGCACCCCGCAGTTTCTCCGCCACCCAGTCCGCGGGCGTGTCGCGATGGGAAAACAGGGTCACTCCCGGCAGCTTCGCACGCGCTTCCTCCAAAAATCCCTGCGGCGTCCGTCGCGAGTCACTCAACTCCCAGCCACCGCGGTCGGTCGCCTGCGCCAGCCGGTCCAACACCGCCCCGCCGTCCCAGCCGTGGGTTTTGGAGGGCCCGCCGATCAGGATCAGCTTGCCGGTTTTCTCGCCATCGCCTGCCACCACGCGGTTGAGGGCTCCCCGGGTGAGGATGAGACCAGGCTTTTCGGCCCCTGCCGGGAAATCATGTTCCGGACACAGGCAGAAGGAAAACCAACCGATCGGCATGCTCGGTTTCATGAGCACGACGGTGGGGGCCGAGTGTTTGCGTCCGAGCCACCAGAGAGCGGCATGGGTGGCGTGACCGGCGCCGAGGATGAGGTCGGGCTTGGGGAGGGAGGCGCTGGCCAGGAGTGCGGCGCGGATGCGGCCGAGGATGCCGCGTTTCCCGGCGAGCGGAATGCGGTGGATGTGGCAGGGCACGCGGCGGCCGATCGCCTCGGCGAGTCCGAGCGATTGGTTTTCGTGGCCGGGCTTGCCATCGGCGAGCAGCCAGAGGATGAGCGGGCGCTTCACGTCGGGGAGCATGGGACGTCCGGATGGTGGATTGCAATGCCGGGCGTCCGGGGATTAGGATTCCGGGATGCGGGTCTGGATTTGGTTGCTTGCGATGGTGGCGTGGGGGACGGCCCAGCCGCCGGCGGTGAGCGGGGTGGCGGGTGGGTTTGGGAGGCCGGCGGTCATCTCCGTGGCGGAGCTTTCGGAATTCGCCGGGATGGCGGAGGACCGTCGCCAGTTGGTGGAGGTGGCTTTGGCCGTGGCAAGGGACTCGCCGTGGCTGCGTTACACGGTGGGGGGAGGCACACCGGAGGAAGGTGGCTTTGATTGTTCCGGGGCGATGCATTTTGTGATGAAAAAGCGCGGGCTGGCCCCGCCGCGTTCGTCTGCGGGACAACTTCAGTGGTTGAAGGATCGGGGCCGTTTCCACGAGGTGCCTGCGGAAGCGAGGGATGCGGATCACCCGTCCCTGGCAGGGCTGTTGCCGGGCGACCTGCTGTTCTGGGGCAAGCGCGATGGCGGGTCCTTCCGGATCCACCATGTGGCGATGTATCTGGGGCGGGAGAAAAAGGACGGGCTGCGGGTGATGATCAACTCGACCGACGGCCGTTCCTATCGCGGGGTGAAGGCGAATGGTTACGGGGTTTTTGATTTCCGCCTGCCAGTGGCGGGATCCGCATCTGTATTCGTGGGCTATGGCACGCCGCCCGGGATTGCGGTGGGAGCGGCGGACGGGTCATGAGCCGGCCGCAGCGGTCTCTAACAGCACCTGGAATTCCGCGGGCAGGGGAGCGCCGCCGCCGAGGGATTTGACGAAAAGCGAGGCGACGGCGGCGGCTTCCGCGAGGCGGGATTTTCCGCGGGGTGCGGGCTGGCCTGCGAGAGCGAGTTTCACCTCCGGATCGGCCCTATGGATGGCGAGGATGCGGAGGGCGGCCTGGCGGGCGATTTCCTCGGTGGCTCCGGCATCGGCGGTGAGGGCGGTCTGATGGGCATCGAGCGCGTCTTCGGTCCGGCCGAGGCCTTCGAGGGCGAGTCCGTGGCAGTAAGCGACCTGGGCGCGTTGGTCGCCGGGGAGCGGGATGCCCTGGTAGGCCTGGGCGAGGCGGTCGAGCGCCTGCCAGTCCTTCACGCGCAGGGCTTCCCACAGGGCGTAGATGCCCACCTGGCGGATTTGCACGGGGCGGGTGAGCGGAGTGGGATCGAATGCGGCGAGTGCCTTGTGAAGGGCGTCGAGATCACCGAGGCGGCGCAGGCATTCCATTTCGTGAAACGCGGCGCGCGTCGACGGGTTGTCGGGCACGCTGGCCACGGGGCGGTAGTGTTCCCGCACGCTGGCGAAGGCGGCGCGGGCCTCCTCGTAGCGGCGGGACTGATAGAATTCCACGGCTTGGGAAAACTCCTGGGGCTCGACCACATGGGCGGCGGTGCCGGGCGACCTGGCCGAGGCGATCGCCGGGCTGGCGATGGCGAGACAGAAGGCGACGCTGGTGGCGGGCAGTCTCATCGGGGGGGCTGGGTTTCGGTTTCCATCGGCTGGGCGCGGACTTCTCCGGCGATGGACTCGCGGAGGTAAGTGGTGGCGGCGGCATGCGGGCTTTGCGGGTGGAGCTCCGCATGGCGATCGAGCCAGGTGGCGGCCTGTTCGTGGCGGCCGGTGTGGTAAAGCGCGGTCCCCATCGCATGGAGCCGGAAGTCGCCCTCCGGTGTGGCGGCTTCGGCAGGTGCTGGCAGCGGGATGCCCAGCTCGATGCATCCTTCGTAGTCGCCCTTGCGAAACAGGGCGGCCAGGGCGAGGTCGCGAGTGGGGGCGAGCCGGGCGGATTGGGGAAACTCGCGGGCCAGGGTGAGGGCCGCGGTTTTCGCCTCGGTGGCGTGGCCGACGAGCGAGGCGGTGCGCACCAGGTGGTGGAGCTGTTCTTCGCGGCGGGACGAGGCGGGGTAGCAGGCCACCAATTGGCGGTAGGCGGCGAGGGCACCGCGCAGGTTGCCGTTGCGCTCGTGGATCACGGCGGTGGCGGCGAGTGTGATCGTTTCATGCGGGCGGCCTTCCCGGCGTTCGGTTTCCAGTGCGGCGAGGTCCTGTTCGAGGGCGGCGCGGCTGAGCACCCGCGGGCCGTCGGCGGCGCTTCCCTGCTCGCCCATGGAACGCAGGCGGGCGCGGATTTCATCGATGGCGGCATCGGTGGATGGCACCAGCGGAGGGATGGCCATGGCGGCGCGTTCCATGCCCGCACCGAGGAGGTCGCCGGCGATTTTCAAGAAAACGGGGGCGAAGCGGCGCACTTCGAGCGGCCGCAGGGCGAGGCCGCCGCGGTTGTTGCGGATGAAGTCGAGCAGCGCCTGTTCCTCCTTGTGGACGAGGACCGCGTTGGCGAGGGCCTCGAAGCCGGAAACGATGCCGCCCTCCGGCGTGGCGAAAGGCGTGCGGTTGCGGATGGCGATCTCCAAGTGCCCGTTTCCCTCCGGGATGCGGCCGAGCTTGTAGTGGCAGATCGCGAGGCTGATGTGAAACAGGCCTTGGGAAAACGGATCCCGCTCCTTGTCGCGCTCGCGCTGGAATTTTTCAAAGAGCCCGATGGCCTCCTGCCAGCGGCCCGCGCCCATGGCGGCCTCCGCCCACTTCAGCAGCGCCAGTTTTTCAAACACATTGCCGCCGTCCGCCCGCCCGGCGTTCGGGAAATCCCGGTAGCAAGCCTCGAACGACTTCATCGCGTCTTCCCAGCGGCCGAGTTTCATCTCGCACACGCCTTTGCGATAGTGGATCGCCCCGAACTGCGGGCCGAAGGAGCCCAGCGGGTCCTTGCCGCCGAATGCCCGCACCGCCTCGGTGTGCAGCGACAGCCCTTCCTCCCAGTTTCCCGCCTCCATCGCGGCCAGTCCGCGCGTCACCAGGCTGCCGAAATCATCCGCCCGCACCGCCACGGCGGAAAGCACCAACGCCCACGGCACGATGTGGGCGAGGCATGAGGACGGACGATGGAGGTTCATGCGGTGAATGAAAGGGGCCTGCCATCCCACTACGCACAGCGCGGGCCGCTTCGCTCGCGATTTCGCCCGATTTTCCCCAGCGTCCATCTTCACGGCGTGGCAGGCGGTTCTTGCCTGCGGGGCGGCGACCGACTAGGCACATTCGCGTGATCGATCCGCCGCCCAAGCCGAAGAGGAACCCGTCCTGGTCCAGGACCCTCGTGCGCGCCCTGCTGATTTGCGGCGGGTCGGTGGCCATCCTGCTGCCGGCCTGGCTGCCCAACCGCCCGGAGGTGCCCATCGAGCGCGGCACGGTGGAGCTCCTTCAGGCCTTCCTGCTTGCCGCGGCGGCCACCGTCATGCTCGGGGCTTCGTCGCACGCCGGGCTCTACCGCCCGGTCTGCCGGGTGCTCGGGCTGGGATTCATCGCGGCCTTCGTCGGTGAGATCGAGGACTTCGTCTCCGGCATCCTGAACTGGAAGTTCCCCGAGGCCTGGGTGGTGGGCGGCATCCTTCTCATCGCCCTGATCACCGCGCTGCGCCACCGCCGGGTGATGGTGCATTTCCTCGCCACCCTCGGCAACCACGCGGGCACCGGCCTCATCACCAGCGCCCTGCTCATCATCTACGTCTTCAACCGCGTGATCGGCAGCTCGAAGTTCTGGAAAGCCGCGCTCGGTGTCGCCTTCTCGCCCAGCGTGCCGCGCATCTGCCGTGGCTACCTCGAGCTGCTCGCCTGCTACCTCATTTTCATCGGCGCGCTCGGCCTCTCGCTCACCCTCGCCCGGCGGCGCGACTCACCCTGACGCCGCCATGTTCCACATCGTCCTCCATGAGCCCGAGATCCCGCACAATGCCGGGGCCGCCGGCCGCCTTGCCCTCGCCACGGACTCCACCCTCCACCTCATCGAGCCGCTCGGTTTCTCGCTGGACGACAAACACGTGCGCCGCACCGGCCTCGATTACTGGAAGGATGTGAAGCTCCGCGTCTGGCCCTCCCTCGAAGCGCTCCAGGAAAACGCCGGACCCACCGCCCGCTTCTGGTTCCTCAGCACCAAGGGCACTGCCAGCCCGTGGACCACCGCCTTCCAACCCGGCGACTACCTCGTCTTCGGCCGCGAGACCAAGGGCCTGCCCGAAGAACTCGTCCGCAGCGCCGCCGACCGCGCCCTGCGCATCCCCATGGCCCCCGGCGGCACCCGCTCGCTCAACCTCTCCACCGCCATCGCCATCGTCCTCTACGAAGCTGCACGCCAGCAACACCCGGATTGGTGACCCCCCGCCATGGAGCCCTTCAAGAACGAACTCTCCGCTGACAAGGCCCGCCTCATCGCCGCCGCCGTGAAGCGGGCCCATCCCGCATTCCCGATGCCGCGTTTCACCCGCGGACTCGATGCCGCGCTGGATCCCCTCGAGCTGAAACAACGCGTCGTCCACCTGGCCGACCGCCTGGCCGACTGCCTGCCGCAGGACCCGCGGGTGATGTTTCCCGTTCTCACCGATTCCCTCGCCGCCGGGGAGCTCCGTGGTTTCCCCGTCTGGCCGCTCACCGAGATCGTCGCCCGCCGTGGCCTCGGGCACTTCAAGGAATCGATGACCGCCCTCGCGGAAATGACGCGCTTCTTCACCGCCGAGTTCGCCATCCGGCCTTTTCTCCGGACCCACCCGGAGAAAACCCTGAAACAACTCCGCCGCTGGTGCTCCCATCCGGATGAACACGTGCGCCGCCTGGTCTCCGAGGGCAGCCGCCCGCTGCTGCCCTGGGGCGGAAACCTGCCCGCTCTGTTAGAGCCGCCCCATCCCACGCTGGATTTGTTAGAGAAGCTCTTCGAGGACCCCAGCGACTACGTGCGCCTCTCTGTTTCCAACCACCTCAACGACTTCAGCAAGCACCATCCCGCCCTCGTGCTCGCCACCCTCGGCCGCTGGCGCGATGCCTCGCCGCCGGACGATCCACGCCTCGCCAAGCTCTCCCGCCACGCCTGCCGCACCCTGCTCAAGGCCGGCCACCCGGAGGCCCTCGCCTTCCATGGCTTCGCCAGCGCCTCCGCCCTTGAGGTCACCCGCTTCGAGATCACCCCGCGCACCCTCACCCTCGGCGGCCGCCTCTCCTACCACCTCGTGATCCGCAACTCCTCGCGCCGCACGCTCAAGGTGATGTTCGATTACGCCATCCACCACCGCAAAGCCAACGGCTCCCTCAGCCCCAAGGTCTTCAAAGGCCGCGTCAAGGAACTCGCTGCCGGGGAATCCTGGGAAATCCAAGGAACCCACCCGATCCTCCCCATCACCACCCGCGTTTACCATGCCGGCACCCACCGCATGGAACCCCTCCTCAACGGCCGACCGTTCCCGGCCCGCGACTTCGTCCTCAAGCTCGCCTGAACCCGCGCCCCCTCCGCAGGTTTTTGTCAGGACGACCACGGATTCTGTGGATCGTTCAAAATAATTTAAAATTTCAGCTTGTAAGGACATCCTGATCTTTGTATTTACAAAAACATCAAACGCCCCCACAGGCGGATGATTCACCCGAGGGCTCCGGCCCATCACCCTTTTCACCTGCTGTTCCAAAAATCACCCGAAGTCCACACCCAGCATGCATCACCCGAAGCCGCCGCGCGAGGTCCCGATCGCGAGGCACTCAGCCGGGAGCGGGCTCTGTCCCGAACCGGCATGGAATCCGGATCACACCCACCGCTCCATGCCTCTTCCCGCTCCCGGCTGATCCATCCCCGCCGACGTCCCTTCGGCGCGGATGGATAAGGCGCAAGTGATTCAGGCGCAATCCCTTACAACCAGCCATGAACTCAAGCCGTTCGGCCTACCGGGCCGAGCTTCCGGTCGTCCTGTGCCCGCATCCCGCGGTGCCCGCAGGGTCCACATCCTCCATCACCGCCCTCCGCCGCAGGGCCCTTTGGAGATTTCTCGCCGCCGCCCTCGGGTTCTGCGCGGTGAGCCTCGCCGCCTCCGCCTTCGCGGTGGAGCTGCGCTGGAACCCCAATCCGGAGCGCGACATCGTCCGCTACGAGCTCGCCTACGGCACCCGCTCCGGCGTCCATGACCGCAGCATCGATGCCGGAAACGCCACCCAGGCCCGCGTCGATGGCCTGGCCGAGGGCAGCACCTACTACTTCGTCGTCCGCGCCGTGAACGCCGCCGGCAAGAAGAGCCAGGCCTCCAAGGAAATCGCCTGGACCCTTCCCGCCACCCCCTTGGAAACCCAGCCGCTCGTCCCGCGCAGCGGATGGTCGCTCGGCTCGGTGGACAGTGAGGAAACCGAGGGCTACGCCGCCACCCGCGCCTTCGATGGAGACCCCGCCACCTTCTGGCACACCCGCTGGAGTGGTTCCGCCACCCCGCCGCCCCACGAACTGCGCATCGACCTCGGCAGCCTGCGTGCCCTCAAGGGCTTCCGCTACCTGCCCCGCCAGGACGGCTACGCGGTCGGCACCCTGCGCCAATACGAATTTCTCACCAGCACCGATGGCAGCACCTGGACACTCGCCGCCTCCGGCTCCTTCGCCAGCGGCACCTCGGAAAAACAAGTGCTCTTCTCCGAGCGCGCCGCCCGCCACATCGCCCTGCGCTGCCTCTCCGACCACGCCGGCAGCGACCATGCCGCCATCGCCGAACTCAATGCCATCCAGGGTGAAACCCCGATCACTCCGCCCAACGAAGCCCCGCTGGCCTCTGACGATGACCTCATCACCGATCAAGACCAATCGGTTGGTTTCTCGCTGAGTGCCAGCGATCCGGAGAACGCGCCGCTCACCTACCAGATCGTGACCGCGCCCGCCCACGGCACGCTTTCCGGCACTGCGCCGGACCTTCTCTACACACCGGACGCCGGATTTTCCGGGGAGGATTTCCTGCTCTTCCGTGTCTCGGACGGCACCCGGGTGTCCGAGAACGCACGCATCACCTTCACCGTGGTTCCGGTGATCACGGAGCCGGTCAATCATCCGCCGGTCTTCAGCGACGGCACCTTCCGCCTGGATCCGGGCACCGAGCTTGTTGCCTACCCGGCCACCAGCCTTGCCGGATCCGCCAGCGATCCGGACGACGATGAGGTCCTCACCTTCTCCAAACGTTCCGGCCCGGCCTGGTTGGCCGTCGCCGCGGATGGTTCGCTCAGCGGCACCCCGCCCGCCGGCTCACGGGGGGAGAACCGCTTTGGCATCCGCGTCGCCGATGCCGCCGGTGCCAGCGCCGATGCGGAACTTGTTCTCGTCGTCCGCCCCGCCGCCGAGCCGCCCCCCCCCCCGCCGCCCTCCACCGAGGGGCCCCTGCCCTGGACCGTGAGCACCCTTGGCAGCCCCGGTGGAAAACCCGCGTCCGCCTACAAAAGCAAATCCTTCCGATTCCTCAGCGCCGGCAACCTGTCCGATGCCGCCGATGCCGGGATCTTCACCTGGCAGACCCTCACCGGAGACGGTGAGATCGTCGCCCGCATCGAGAGCTTCAAGAACGCCCGCTCCTTCGGCCGCGCCGGTCTCATGATCCGCTCCTCGCTCGCCCCGGGTGCCCGCCACGTCTTCGCCGGCGTGAATGGCAATGGCAACTTCCGCTGGATCCGCCGCCTCAAAACCTCCGGTGAGACGCTCATGGAAAAATGCGGCCCCGGCGAAACCCCCGCCACCTGGGTGAAACTCAGCCGCCAGGGAGCCACCCTCAGCGCCTTCAAAAGCAGCGACGGCAGCACCTGGACCCGCATGGGCAGCACCACCATCGAACTCGGCCCCTGCTACATCGGCCTCTTCTCCTGCGGCGGCAAAGGCCGCAGCGCCAGCATCGCCTTCTCTGAAGTGAAGCTGAAATGACCAGCCCCATCGGGGCCAGCCACGGCTTCACTTCCCGCGCGTCTTGTCCGCCACCTTCATCGCCGGAAGCCCCCCTGCGGGATACCGGCCCCGCGCCTTCTCCTCCAGAATCTCCTCCGCCCGCTTCAACAGCACCCCGCGGCAGAATTCCGTGATGCTCTCGGCCTTCGCTAGACGGCTCGCGCGGTCGACGAGGTCAAACTGCTCCGCCGTCTCGAACAACACATTCCACGGCGGCGAATCCGAGCGGTTTTCCTGCTGCTTCGCCTCCTCCAGCGTGATCGCCCGCTCGATCTGCTCCAGAAACTCCAGGGTCCGCTTGCCCTTGGGCTGAAGGTACTGGCGGATAGTGTGTTCGCTCATTTTCAGTTGTTTCGCCAACCACCGCCGGTCCTTTCCGATGACTGCCAGACGGCGCCGGATTTCCTGATGTTCACTCACCCTTTCAGCATAGCGAACCCACCGGTCCGGATCACTATTCTGGTCATGAACAAACAGTAGTCTTAGTTTTCGCTACAATCCATGCCGATAATAAACCTGCTAATGTAATCGATTCATTTATCAGGCTTGATCGTAGGCGCTAAATTTTATCGATTTCCGCTACATCAAAAGCCTGCGGAAATCGTTTCATGAGCCCCTACCACGCGAAATACTACGCCCACGAGCTCACCCGGACGGGTGGCGAGGGCGTGGACCGCCTCGGTCGGGCGCTCTTCGACGCCACCGTCACCCTCAATCCCCACCAGATCGAAGCCGCCCTCTTCGCCTTGCGTTCGCCTTTGTCGAAAGGCGCGCTGCTCGCCGACGAAGTTGGCCTCGGCAAAACCATCGAAGCCGGCCTCGTCCTCTGCCAATCCTGGGCCGAGGGCCGCCGCAAGCTGCTCATCATCACTCCGGCCTCGCTGCGGAAACAATGGGCGCTCGAACTCCACGAAAAGTTCAACCTGCCCTCCGTCATCCTTGACGCCCACTCGGCCCGCGAGTTCCGGAAAGCGGGCCATGCCTTGCCCTTCGAGCAGCCGCAGATCGTCATCTGCTCCTACCACTACGCCGCGCGGATGGCCGCTGAAATCCAGCCGATCCCCTGGGACCTCGTCGTCATGGACGAGGCCCACAAGCTTCGCAACTGCCACCGCGAGAGCAACCGGCTTGGCCAAGCGATCAAGCAGGCCACCGCCGATCGCAAGAAGATCCTCCTCACCGCCACCCCGCTCCAAAACTCTCTGGTCGAGCTCTTCGGCCTCGCCTCGCTCATCGACGAGCGCCTCTTCGGCGACCTGCCCACCTTCCGCACCCAGTTCGCCAATGCCGGCGGCGACCTGCCCGCCCTCCGCGAGCGCCTCGCCACCTTCTGCCACCGCACGCTCCGCAGCCAGGTGCTGGAGTATGTGAAATACACCGCCCGCCAGCTCCTCACCCAGCCCTTCACCCCCAGCGATGACGAGCACCGGCTTTACGAAACCGTTTCTGCTTACCTCCAGCGCGACGATTGCTACGCCCTTCCACAGCGCCAGCGGCACCTGATCGTCCTGCTCGTTCGCAAGGTTCTCTCCTCCTCGCCCCGCGCCCTCGCCGGGACCCTGGAAATGATGCGCGACCGCCTGCTTCGCATCCAGCAGGAGGCGCAAAACAACGCCAGCCTCTTCGACCAGGTCCTCGCCGACGATCCGCTCGATGCCGACCTGCTCGACGAACTGCTCGAAGACGCCGAGGACGCGGAAATCAGCGCCGACGAGGAAAACGAGGCCGCCTCGGAAGCGCCCGCTGCTGAGCCCATCGATCCGGCGAAGCTGAAAAAGGAAATCTCCGAGCTCGACGACTACATCCGCTGGGCCCGCAGCATCGGCGTGGACACCAAGTCCCGCACCCTTCTCAAGGCGCTCGATATCGGCTTCGCCCAAATGGCGGCGATGAACCCGCCCGCCCCGCGCAAGGCGGTGATCTTCACCGAATCCCGCCGCACCCAGGCCTTCCTCAAGGACTTCCTCGAAGCCAACGGCCATGCCGGAAAAGTCATCCTCTTCAACGGCTCGAACAACGATCCGGACTCGAAACGCATTTTCGACACCTGGTGCGCCGTCAATCGCGAAAGCGGCCGCATGACCGGCTCGCGGCCGGTGGATTCCCGTACCGCCATCATTGATGCCTTCCGCAACTCGGCGGAAATCCTCATCGCCACCGAAGCCGCCGCCGAAGGGATCAACCTGCAGTTCTGCGCCCTGATCATCAATTTCGACCTGCCCTGGAATCCGCAGCGCATCGAACAACGCATCGGCCGCTGCCACCGCTACGGCCAGCAGCACGACGTGGTGGTCATCAATTTCCTCAACCAGCGCAACGAGGCCGACCTCCGCGTCCACCAGCTGCTGGAAACGAAGTTCCACCTGTTCTCCACGCTCTTCGACAACTCCGACGACGTCCTCGGCCTCGTCGATGGCACCATCGATTTTGAGCGGCGCGTGCTCGACATCTATCAGCAGTGCCGCTCCGCCGATGAGATCAACGCCGCCTTCGACTCACTCCAGGACGAGCTGAAAGCCCAGATCGAATCCCGCATGCGGGAAACCCGAAGGCTCCTCCTCGATCACTTCGACGAGGACGTGCACGACCGCCTGCAAGTCCGCCTCGATGGCGCGAAGCAGCAGCTCGACCGCATCGGCCGACTGTTCTGGGCGCTCACCCGTTTCGAGCTGAACGAGCACGCGGCCTTCGACGACGCCGAACTCGCCTTCGACCTCCATCAGTCGCCCATCACCGCCGCCCAGCCCGGGCACTACCGGCTCATTTCAAAAGGCCGCGCCAACAATCCCGGCGACTTCCTTTATCGACTCAACCACCCGCTCGGCGAACACACGATCGCCCAAGGCAAAGCCCACGCCTGCCCGCTTGCCGGACTCACCTTCGACATCAGCGCCCATCCGACCAAGGTCAGCGTCGTCGAGGAACTGAAGGGCAAATCCGGCTGGCTCACCTTGCAGCACCTCCGCATCGATTCGCTGGAACGCGAGGACCACCTGCTCTTCTCCGCCTTCGACGACGAGGGCCGCGACCTCGATCAGGAAACCTGCGAACGGATCTTCGCCATCGATGGCAGCGCCCGCGAAATCGAGGCGCCCACCGCAGCACCCGAACGCCTCGCCCAAGAAGCCGCCCGCCACGTTGCCGCCACGCTCAATCGCTCGCTGGAAACCAACCACCGCCATTTCCAACAGGCCCGCGACCAGCTCGACCGCTGGGCCGAGGACATGGAGCTCGCCTCGCAGAAGCAGCTCGAAGATCTGAAACGCCAGATCCGCGACCTCCAGCGCCGCTCCCGCCTGGCCCCCACGCTTCAGGAGGAAAGGGCGATGCAGGACCAGATCCTCAAGCTGGAGCAACAGAAACGCCGCCAGCGCCAGCGCATCTACGACATCGAGGACGAGATCGAAGAAAAACGCAAATCCCTCGTCGCCGCGCTCGAAGCCCGGCTCCAGCAGAAAACCCTAACAACCCCGCTGTTCACCATCCGGTGGAGAGTCGCCTGAAACCTGGGATGAAACACCAATCTGCAAACTCCATTGGGCGAACGCGGACCAGTACTACATCAAGTCCTCCGAATCCTTCCGCGACTACACCTTCAAACTCGGCCCCGCGCCCAAGCCCCAATCGGAAATCGGCAATCTTCAATCGGCAATTGAAGACACCCGCCCCTCCGTCACCTTCAAGCTCGTCGAGGCCGACGTCGAAAAGGACAACAACAAGGCCGTCACTGGCCAGGAACGCCGCTTCGTCTATCAGGGCCTTGTCTCTTCTTCTCTTCCTGAAAACTCAAAACTGAACGCTGAAAACTTGGTGCTCGGTTTCACCTACGCCCCGGTCGGCAAAAAGGAGAAGCAGGCCGACCTGAACGCAAGCGCCGCCGAGCAGATCCTCACGACCCACGCCAAAGGCCCCTTCACCGGCCTCGCCGCCAACGATCCCACCTACACCGTCAAAGGCAAAACCCGCACGATTCTCGCCAAGCACCTCGCCGAATACACCGGCAAGAACAGCTTTGATTACTTCATCCACAAGGACCTCGGCGGCTTCCTCCGCCGCGAGCTGGACTTCTTCATCAAGAACGAGGTGGTCCACCTCGACGACCTCGACGACGCCCCGGAAGCCAACTGGCGCGAAGTCCGCGCGAAGCTGAAGGCGCTGCGGACCATCGCCGGAAAAATCATCCGCTTCCTCGCCCAGATCGAGGACTTCCAGAAAAAGCTCTGGCTCAAGAAGAAGTTCGTCACCGCCTGCGACTACGTCGTCACCCTCGACCGCATTCCGGAGGAACTCTATCCGGAAATCGCCGCCTGCGACGCGCAACGCGAGGAATGGGTGAGGCTGTTCGCGATTGATGAGATCAAGGGGGACTTGGGAAGAGCGGGGTATTCGGTGCCGCTGACGGTGGATTTTTTGAGGGAGAATCAGTTTCTCCCGTTGGATACGCGCAGGCTTCCATCGCAGACAGCTAACAAACTCAAATCCGCTTCGGGGACTCCCGATGGACTGGTGATGGACTCGGAGAACCTCCAAGCGCTCCACCTAGGTCGGCTTCGATTCAAGGATTCGATCGAGTCGATCTATATCGATCCACCCTACAATACTGGAAGCGATGGCTTTGCTTACAAAGACCAGTTCCAACACCCGCTTCGACAAGGTGCGGAACTGGCAACTCATCGCCGAGGCCTTGCTGAAAGGGTACTGCGAGCGCCTTTACAAAAGCCGCAAACAGGGTTGGGAAAGTGAACACGCGGAAGCCTTCGACCTCGGCCCCGGTGATCCGAATTTCGAACAGGAATACCGTTTTCTCGTCAAGGCCGAGAACCAGCTCGTCGGCCAGATCAAGGATCTCGCGGCGCAGGTGAGAAAACCGGGTTTCAAGAAGTGCTCCTTCGCCCAGGTCAGCGCGATGACTTGGGACGGCCATCTTTACTCACCGCTCGTCCACATCGCCGGCAACTCGCTGGTGACCGTCAGCCCGGTGAGTTTGAACGAAGGCGAGTGGAACTTCATCAACGACCTGCGATCGCATCACGAAAACAAGCCCGGCTTCTTTGAGGGTAAGGAACTCTTCGTCCTGCGCAACAAGAGCAAGAAGGGCATCGGTTTCTTCGAGGCAGGGAACTTCTATCCGGATTTCCTCGTCTGGCTCATCGTGGGGAAGAAGCAATACCTCAGCTTCGTCGATCCCAAGGGCCTGCGGAACACCCAGGGTTTCGACGACCCGAAGATCGCCTTCGCCTCGAAGATCAAGGAGATCGAAGCCCGCCTCGCCAAGTCCACGCCGGGCCTGGTCTTGAATTCGTTCATTCTCTCCACCACCTCGTTCCGCCAGATCCACTGGTGGGACAGGCTGAAGACCCCGGAGGACTTCGCCGCAGCGCACGTGTTGCTCCAGAAGGACGAGCCGGAGAGCTACATCGGGAAGATGTTTGAGCTTATGCTGGCCGTTCACTGAGACTGCGGTCGTCCAAGGCCTCCACCTCAGGGCGGACCTGTCGCAAGATTTGGTTCCATGCGACAGCAGCGGGTCGCTCTGATTTTCGACCAGCTCTGTTGTTGGATTCAGACTGGCCCAAGGCCCGGATTGCCAAGTGCCGAAAGCGGAAGGTCAGAGTCCGCGATGGCGACCACCCCCTCGAAAACCTCCGCCATGAGGACCCGACCTGGAAGGTGAGGCTCAGCGACGAGGAAGTCCCGAGACGGATGGGGGTGGGCTGCGAGTGATTCGGATTCGTCCATCCAGGCCCACTTTGAATAACCGCTTGCGAAAGAGCCCGAAAAGGCTACGTTGTAGCCCTATGAGAGATGCAGTCGTCAGAGCCCGTGTCCAACCTGACCTCAAGGCCGATGCGGAGAAGGTTTTTGAAACCTTGGGAATCAATACTACGGAAGCGATCCGGATGTTTTTGAGCCAAGTCCGCCTGCGTGGCGGCCTGCCCTTTGCGGTCGAAGTTCCGAAGAATGAAGACCTTTTGGTTTCCGGCCGGATGAGACAAGAAGCCCTGGATTCCCTCTATGACGACTAAGCCCGGAGAAGTGTATCGGGTGGACCTGGGGATGGGAGGCAAGGTCCGGATGATGCTGGTGGTTTCCCGCATGGATCCGGATGCCCCGCGCGCCCTCAGCCTTTGCGTGCCGATCACGACCGCGCACCGGGGTTCCGCTTACGAAGTCGAACTCCCTCCCCGTCCGTTTTTCAGGGAGAAGAGTTTCGCCAACGTCCAAGGTCTTCAGGCGATCCAACATCACGAACTGGAGGGACCGCTGGGTGTCGTTTTTGGCGAGCCACTGGAGAAGGTGAAAGCCGCGCTGCGCCACGCGATGGAACTCTGATCCAAGCGGAAGGTCAGAGTCCGCGATGGCGACCCCCTCCTCGAAAACCTCCGCCGCGAGGAGTTCCCGAGACGGATGGGGTGGGCCGCGAGTGAAGGCCCTTCACCTTGGACTGCGGCAGCCTGCTGCCGCTTTGAGCCCCGCAGCCTGCTGCGGGGAGCGAATGAGAAGCCAAAGCGAAGCCATCGATGGCTCCCCTTTCACCCTCCATCCACCCCGGGCCAGCAGGCTGGCTCCGGAAAAGCGGCAGCAGGCTGCCGCAGTCCAAATCGATGCTTGCCGCCTGACCCATATTCCTGTATCTATTGCCCCATGAAAACCACGATTGATCTGCCCGATGAAGTGCTGGTGAAGGCGAAGATGCTCGCGGCAGAGCGGCGAACGACGCTGCGTGAACTTGTGTTGGAAGGACTGAAACGGGTGACCGAAACTCCGCCGGAAGCCGAGCAGGCAAAGCGCAAGGCGGCTTTCAAACGCCTGCTCAAGGCCATGCAGGCCAGCAACACGGAACCGATGGTTCCATTGAAACGGGAGGAGATTTATGACCGGTGAGGTCTTTTTGGATTCGAACGTGCTACTTTATGCCTGTTCAACGGCCCACGAAGACGCCGCCAAGCGGAAGGTGGCGGAGGGCCTCATTCTTCAATGTTCGTTCGCCCTTTCCGCCCAGGTTTTGCAGGAATTCATCGCCAACGCGCTGCGCAGGCCCCGGCTCGGGATCTCGGAAACCAACATAGACGCCACCCTGCAGCTGGCCAGCATGGTCCGGGTGCAGCCCGTCACCCATGAATTGGTAATTTCCGCAGTCATCCTGCGCCGCCGCTACCGACTATTCCATTGGGATGCCACCATCATTGCCGCTGCGGCGGAACTTGGCTGCGGCACCCTTTATTCGGAAGACATGGCCGATGGTCAGGACTACGGCGGTGTCCGCGTGGTGAATCCCTTCAAAGGAGTATGAACCTCCGTCATCATCCTTTCACCCCGCATCGACCCCGGGCCAGCAGGCTGCCGCAGTCCAAGTCAGAGTCCAAGGTTCTGAATCGACATCGGAATCGGATGATCACAACTTCGATATCATGGAGAATTTGCCGGATGATGATCAGTGCGCCAAAGGAACCCGGCACTGGCCTCACGCACCGCCTCATCGTCTATCCCTGAGCGGGGTCTATTTCCTAACCGCCCGCGCGGCAGAGGGTCGGCATCTCCTAGCAGACGACGCCATGAAGGATTGGTTTCAAGACAAGCTCTTCACCCTCACCCATGAATTCGGTTGGACTCTCGAAGCCTGGGCCATCCTCTCCAACCACTATCATCTCATCGGCCACAGCCCGAAAGGATCCGACGGCGCGGAATCTCTCCGCGAGATGATCCGCAAACTTCACAGTCTAACAACTCAAGAACTCAACCGTCGCGAGAACCAACCCGGCCGCTCCCGGCTGTGGCAGAATTTCCGGGAAACCTGCCTGACGCATCAGCGGAGCTATCTCGCAAGACTTCATTACGTCCATCAGAACGCCGTGCACCACAAGCTCGTGGCAGTGGGGTCCGACTACCCATGGTGCAGCGCTGCTGAATTCAAAAAGGCCGTCACGCCCGCCTGGCTGAAAACCATCACCAGCTTTCCATACGATGAAATCGCCACCAAGGATGGAGACTGAACTGGGACTGAACCTTGGACTGCGGCAGCCTGCTGCCGCTTTGAGCCCCGCAGCCTGCTGCGGGGAGCGGATGAATCGCGAAAGAAAAGCCCCTCGTCCTCCCTTTCACCCCCCAGCCACCCCGGGCCAGCAGGCTGGCTCCGGAAAAGCGGCAGCAGGCTGCCGCAGTCCAAGGGGCCACATCGTGATCATTTAAGCACAGTTGAGCATGGCTGGCGAAACCGGGCGAGGTCGGGTTCGCCTAGGCGATTTGCGGGACATGATCGGGCTTACGGAATCCTGGGGACGAGGGCGGTGGGGACGTCCGGGAATTTTTCGCGCATTTCCATGAGCGGGCCGACGTCGCCGGCGAAGGCCTGGTGAAGGAGGCTCCAGGTATCGCCGTCCTTGCGGAGGAGGGCGACGAGGTCGAGTTCGAGGAGGTCCGCGGCGTCCTGGGATTTCGGGGCCTTGCCGCTTTTGGGGGCGGCGTTGGCATTGACGAGGGCCCAGTTGCCGAGGGTGCGGACCGATCCGGTGAATTGGACCGGCTCGCCGATCTCGGCGGTGACGGCGGGGCGGAGGGCGTCGAAGATGGCCTTGCGGACGGGGTTGCCTGGGGCGAGTTCGGTGGGTTTTCCCCCGGCCTGCGGGGTGGCGGCGGGTTTCGCGGTGGAGCGTGAGGCCTTGAGGCAGAGGGCACCCTCGGCGTTTTCGAAAGCGCTGAGGTGAAGGGTGATCTCGGCATCGCCGACGATGGCGGCCTCAAGTCCGCCGAGGCTGCCGCGTTTCAGCATGGCGGGGATTTCCGCGCGGCGTTCCGGGCTGACGAAGTAGTCTTCCGTGGCGCTGCCGTTCTTGTGGGCGAGCGAGCGTTCCTGGATGAGGACCGCGGCGGGATCGGCGAGCTTTTTGCCGGCGCTGTTCACGCGGGTGGCGGCGTTGAGGGTGGCCGTGTAGTGGAAGACCTCGTCCGCGGTGGCGTGGCTGAGGGAGCAAAGGCCGAGCAGGGCGAGCGCGGGAAGCAGACGGAGAAGGGGGCGGCGCAGGACGGGGGTGGGTGGGGAGGAATGAATCATCCGGAGCACCCTAAGGAGACTGCGTTTGGGGACAAGCATGGGTTTCACCCCGATCGCGGAGGGTGGGTAGGCCTGGCGGATTCACCACGCCATCACGTAGTTCCCATGTCAGGGGATTTCTGACACGATGCCCAAGTCAGCGGCCATGGACGTGCCGCTTCCCCCCCAACTCCCCCCCGATTGGATGTCATCCCGGCGACAAGCCGCGGTCGCGAGCGACCGTTTGTGGAGCGCCCCGGTCCGAATGACCGGTGTGCGGATGACCATGCATGAGGTGGATGTCCCGGGTGGGCAGCCTGCGTCCGTGTCGGCGGGAATCTCGGGAATCGCTCATGATATCCGAAGTTCCGCGGCCGGGGAATCCTTCGGGTTTCCTTTGTTGGCAAACCCCGACCGACAGCACGATCCATCGTCCCTGTCATCTCCCTCGAACTCCGGTGGAGTGCTTGATTTCCAGGCATTTCCGCAGCATCCGGCGAACGGTGGTGATGACTCCAAGGCATGACCCGGGCTTTTGCAACTTGACCGTAATCCGCCGAATTGGTTTTAGTGCGATGCAGCGCTGAATGACCAAGGGCGGCAGCGTTCCGAACCCCGGGAACGCAGGTCTTTGAAAAAAAGCGCGGATCAAGCACTTATCCTGCTTATCGGATCGCGGCTCCGGCCGGGATCGATCGGTCTCTCCCCAAACTCCCCCCAACCCCCCGTCCCCCCGCAAGATGACACCCGGTGTCGATTCGAACATTTACCCACGGCCGCAGGAAGGCGCCGCGGCGGCTGCCGGCCGTACCCGGATTCCCCGCCGGGACCCGCGCGGGTTGAGGCGATCCGGCCGGATGGTGGTGGTGCCGCCGGTGGAGACCGTGGAGCCTTTGGTTTTTGAAAGTGGCTGGCATCTGGCGCGGACCAGTCCGGTGCCATGGTGGAAGCGGACCCTGGATTTGCTGGCCATCGCGCTGACGCTGCCGCTGACCTTGCCGGTGATGGCCGCAGTGGCGGCGTGGATCAAGCTGGTCTCGCGCGGACCGGCCCTTTACCGCCAGGAGCGGATCGGGCGGAATGGCAAGCCCTTCGTTCTCTACAAATTCCGCAGCATGAAGGTGAATGCGGACACAGCGCGGCATTTCCGGCATTTCCGCAATCTGGTGCGCACGGACAGCCCGATGGTGAAGCTGGATCTTTTGTGCGACTCGCGGTTGATTGCGGGCGGGTGCTTCCTGAGGTCGGCCGGCCTGGACGAGCTGCCGCAGTTGTTGAACGTGCTGCGTGGCGAGATGAGTCTGGTGGGACCGCGGCCCTGCCTGCCGGAGGAATACCGGTTTTTCACGGCGCGGCAGCGGGTGCGCTTTGAAGTGCTCCCCGGCCTGACGGGCATCTGGCAGGTGCATGGCAAAGGGGTGTCCACTTTCAGCGAGATGAATGCGATGGACGCGCTTTATGTGAAGCTCAGTTCGGCGGCGCTGGACCTGGCGATCATGGTGCGCACGCCCTTTGCGCTGCTGCGGCAGATGCGCGAAGCGATGCAGCACAGCCGCGAGGCCGCCGCCGAATCCGTGGACGGCCCGGCGGGAGATCCGCCGATTCCCGGCTACAGCACCCGGAGATCCGGTTGAACGAGATGAATCCACCCGTTTCCGTAGGAATCGCCGGATACGGCTATTGGGGGCCGAACCTGGCCCGGAACTTCCGCAGTCTGCCCGGTGCCCGGGTGGCGGCGGTGTGTGATCCGGATCCGGAGCGGCTCGAGCGCATGCGCCGCAGCCTCCCGGAGGTGGCGGCTTTCCGGGATTGCGGCGAGATGCTGGCCGCGGGCGGGATCGATGCCCTGGCGATCGCCACGCCGGTGGCCTCGCACCACGCGCTGGCGCGGGCCGCGCTGCTGGCGGGCAGGCACGTGCTGGTGGAAAAACCGATGGCGGCCTCCGTCGCCCAGTGCGAGGACCTGATCCGCACCGCGGACGCGGCGGGGCTCACGCTGATGGTCGGCCACACCTATCTGTATTCCGAAGCGGTGAGGAAGATCACCGAAATCATCGGCAGCGGGGAGATCGGCGAGGTGAGATACATCAACTGCCAGCGCCTGAATCTCGGACTTTTCCAAACCGACATCAACGTGGCCTGGGATCTCGCTCCGCACGACCTTTCCATCATCCTGCGGGTGATGGGATCGCTGCCGGAAACGGTGAACTGCCAGGGCAACGCGCACGTGCATCCGGAGATCGAGGATGTGACGAACATTTCGCTGAAGTTCGCGGGTGGCCGTTTCGCCACCATCCAGAGCAGCTGGCTGGAGCCGCGCAAGGTGCGCCAGATGACCTTCGTCGGCACGCGCGGGATGATTGTTTTCGACGACCTGGAGCCGCACGGCAAAATCCGTGTGCATGACGTGCGGGTGGATTGCCCGCCGCACTATGATAACTTTGCGGAGTTTCAATATTCCTATCATTATGGCGAGTGCCGCATCCCGCATCTGGATCAGGGCGAGCCGCTGGGACGGATGTGCGCGCATTTCATCGACTGCGTGGCGGGTGCCGCGGTGCCGGACTCTCCGGCGGCCACCGGGCTGGAGGTCGTGCGCGTGTTGGAGGCCTGCGATGCCTCGCTGAAACAAGGGGGCGGTGCGGTGTCGATGGACCCGCGCCCATGCCCCGCGCTGGCCGGGCTGGCGGCGGCGGTTTGAGCCGGATTCCCGGGTTTTCCAAGATCATGAACGCGCCTGCCGATCCCACCCTCCGCATTGCTCCGGACGTCCGTCTCGGCAGCGGCGTGAGATTGCATGGATTCGTGAACCTGTATGGCTGCGAAATCGGCGAAGACACCGGGATCGGCACCTTTGTGGAAATCCAGAAGGGCGTGAAGGTCGGGGCGCGATGCAAGGTCTCGTCGCACAGTTTTCTCTGCGAGGGAGTGACGCTTGAGGACGAGGTATTCATCGGCCACGGCGTGATGTTCACCAACGATCTGCGGCCGCGGGCATGCGACGATGAAGGACGTCCGCTTGGCGACGGAGGCTGGCGCTGTGTTCCCACACTGGTGCGGCGCGGCGCATCGATCGGCTCCGGCAGCACGATTCTCGGCGGAGTGGTCATCGGCGAGCTGGCCATGGTGGGTGCGGGCAGCGTGGTGACGCGTGATGTGCCGCCGCGCGCCACGGTGGCGGGCAACCCGGCCCGGATTCTCAACCCCTGCGGAAAGGAGGCGTCATGAAGGTTCCATTCATCGACATGAAGGCGCGCCATGCGCCGCTCAAGGCGGAGTTCATGCGTGTGATCGGCCAGGTCATCGACTCGGGTGCCTTTGCGGGCGGGCCTTATGTCGAGCGGTTCGAGAAGGAGTTCGCCCAGTTTTGCGGGACGCGTCACGCGGTGGCGGTGGGCAGCGGCACGGAAGCGCTTTGGCTGGCCTTGGTGGCTCTGGGCATCGGCCCGGGCGACGAGGTGGTCACCGTGCCGATGACCTTTGCCGCGACCGTGGAGGCGATCTGCCTGGCCGGGGCGAAGCCGGTTTTCGCGGACATCGACGAGCGCACTTACACGATGGATCCCGAGTCGCTGGAGCAGGTGATCACGCCGCGGACGCGGGCGGTGGTGCCGGTGCATTTGTTCGGCCAGGTGGCGGACATGGAGCCGATCCTGCGGATTGCGGAGAACCACGACCTGCGGGTGATCGAGGATGCCGCGCAGGCCCACGGGGCCGAATACCGCGGTCGCCGCGCCGGGTCGCTGGGGGATGCGGGATGTTTCAGTTTTTACCCGGCGAAGAATCTGGGGGCCTTTGGCGATGCGGGAGCGGTGGTCACCCAGGACGAGGAAACCGCCTCCAAGCTCCGCCTGCTGCGGGATCACGGCCAGTCCGGCAAGAACCGCCACACCGTGATCGGTTGGAACAGCCGGATGGACGGCATCCAGGCGGCGGTGCTTTCATTGAAGCTGCGCCATCTCGAAGAGGAAAACGAAGCGCGCCGCCGGCATGCCGCGGCCTATCACCGCGCGCTGGCGGAGGTGTCCGGCGTGATCCTGCCGCGGACCGGTCCGGGACGTCGGCACGCGCATCACATCTACGCGCTCCGGGCGCTGGACCGCCGGCCGCTCGTATGGGCCTTCGACGAGGCGGAGATCGGTTACGGCATCCACTATCCGGTGCCGGTGCATCTTCAACCCGCTTACCGCATCCTCGGGCACAAGCGCGGGGACTTCCCCGTGGCCGAGCGGTGCGCGTCCCAGTTCATTTCCCTGCCCATGTATCCCGAGCTCGCTCCGGAGGCGATCGAGTCCGTCGCCGAGGCTGTGCGCCAGGCCTGCGGCTCGCTGAGTGTCGTTTGATTGTTTTCCACCCCCCCCACGTTTCCCCCTCCCATTCTTCCATGCAAAAGTCCCCAGCCAACGCCCCCAAGAGCGGATTCAGCGTCCAGGACATCCTCTTCGTGCTCTTCAAGCACAAGTGGCTGATCCTGATTTTCTCGCTGACAGGATTCGGCGCCGCGGTGGCCGTGTTCCTCCACCAGAAGCCGCTCTATCAGTCGCAGTCGAAGTTGTTAGTCCGCTATGTGCTCGAGCGCGGCACAGTGGATCCCTATCACGCGCAGTCCACTCCGGGAGGACCTCCCGGCATGGGTGATCCGGTGATCAACACCGAGATCGAGATCCTCACCAGCGTGGACCTCGCCCTCGAAGTGGCGGAAGCGGTGGGGCCGGACAAGCTGATCCCCGAGGCGATGGGACATGCCAAGCTCTCGGATGCCGCCGGCGTGATCCTCGCCAACCTGGTGGTCGGTGTGGGCCAGAGCGCCAACGTGCTGCACGTGGTCTATGGCAACGAGGACCCCGAGATGTCCAAGAAGGTCCTCAACGAACTCGTGAGATGTTATTTCAACAAGCACCTTGAGATCCACCGGTCCGCGGCCGCCTTCGACATCGTCTCCAAGCAGACCGAGGAAGTCCGCGAAAAGCTGCGCAAGACCGAGGCGGAGCTCAACAAGCTGCGGACGGACTCCGGCATCGTCTCGCTCACGGATGCGACCTCCGCGTTGTCCGTTCAGCGCGCCAAGAGCCAGTCCGACCTGATGGATGCCAAGGCGGAGTTTGCCGAGCAGCAGGCGAGCATCGCCTCTCTTGAAAAGGAGACCGCGGCCGAGGTGGCCGCCGGGTCCGGCGAGGATTCCGCCGCGAAGCCGAAGAAGGACGCACCGGTGCCCGCGCAGGTCGTCTCCGAATACCGCACCGTCAAGGAGCTGCTCGCCTTCCTGCAGAAGCGGGACATGGAACTGCGCATCAAGTTCACCGGAGGCAACCGCCTGGTCACCCTCAACCGCCAGCAGATGGAGACCTACGAGACGCGCCGTAATTCGCTGCTCCAGCGCTATCCGAAGCTCGAACAGGAGGTCGAGGTGGCCGATTTGGAATCCAAGGGCAACAAACCGAACCTCGTCGCCGAGCGCGCGAGGCTCGCCGCGATCAGCGCGAAGATCGAGGTCTTCGAAAGCCACCTGCGGATCCTCGGTGAGCAGTTTTCCGAGCAGTATGGCATCGGTGCGCGCATCGAGGAGCTCGAGCGCCGCAAGCAGATGGAGGATGCCGAATACCGCTCGCTGGAGGCGAACCTCAAGAATGCCCGCATCGACCAGACCCTCGATCCCTCGCGCATGCCGAACATCACCGTGGTCCAGCAACCGACCGAGCCGGTGAAGTCCTTCGACGAGAAGATGAAGAAGCTCATCCTCGGTCTGGCGGGCGGCGGCATGGCGCTGGGTCTTGGCATCGCGTTCCTCATCGAGATGCTGCTCGACCGCCGGGTGAAGCGGCCGATCGAGATCCAGGCGCGCCTGCAACTTCCGCTGCTGCTTTCCATCCCGCTGATCCGCCGCAAGGAGCGGGGTGCGCTTCTGTTGGAAAACGTGCCTCCCCAGCCCCGGATCGGGATGGGGGGAGGGGATGCGCTGGCAGTCCGCGAGCCTGCCGCCGATGGACCGGGCGACGCGCTCGGGCGACCGCTGGGGCATTTCATCCTGCCCTATTCCGAGACCATCCGGGACCGCATCATCTTCAACTTCGAGATCAACAATGTGACTCACAAGCCCAAGCTGGTGGCGGTGACCGGCCTGTCCGAAGGCGCGGGGGCCTCGACCATCGCGGCCGGTCTTGCAAAGTCGTTTTCAGAGATTCCGGGCACCAAGGTGCTGTTGGTGGACCTCAGCTCGCTGCATCCCGGGGAGAACCCGCTGATCGGTGAGATGCCGCGCCACTCGCTCACCGGCGCGCTCCACCTCGCCTCCAACACCCAGTTCCGGGAAAACCCGCAGAACCTGTATTATGCAAGTGCCACCGCCCGCCGCGACGAGGGCGGCCTCACCACTTTCTCGCCGGTGCACCTCTACGAACTGATGCCCCATCTGCAGGCCAGCCAGTATGACTACATCATCTTCGACATGCCACCGGTGGATCAAACGAGCCGCACGCTCACCATGGCCGGGTTGATGGACAAGGTGATCCTCGTTCTGGATGCCGAGAACACCAGCCGCGACGGCCTGATGTGGGGATACTCGGAACTCGTCAAGGGACGTGCCGATGTTTCCTGCGTCTTCAACAAGATGCGCTCGCCGGTCCCGGGATGGCTGGCCGGTGGTGACAACTGAGTGCCGCACACTGTTCCTCCTTTTTCAGCGATCCCATCCCAAGCATGTCCGGTCACGAGAATCATCCGGGGTCCAGCGCCATGGCAGGCGGCTCCCACGGAAGCCTCGCAAGAGCCTACTACCGCGTCAAACCCTTCGTCCCTCGCGGTCTCCGCTGGTTGATGCGGCGGGTCCGCATCCCCGGCATCATGAAACGCCACTCCGGCGTGTGGCCGATCGACGAGGCCTCCTGCGTCAAGCCGCACGACTGGCAAGGCTGGCCCGAGGGACGCCGTTTCGCGCTGGTCTTCACCCATGACGTCGAATCGCAGACCGGAGTGGACCGCACGCGGGACCTGGCCGAGTTGGAGATGGCCTACGGTTTCCGCTCTTCATTCAACTTCATCCCGGAAGGACCCTATCCGGATCCCGTCGAGCTCCGTGGCTGGCTGCGCGAGAACGGCTTCGAGGTGGGCGTGCACGACCTCAATCACGACGGCCATCTCTACGAGTCCCGCGAGGGTTTCAGCCGCAAGGCGAAAAGCATCAACCGCTACCTCGGCAAGTGGGGTGCCGTGGGTTTCCGCTCCGGCTTCATGCTGCGCCAACTCGACTGGCTGCACGATCTCAACGTGCTGTATGACATGTCCACCTTCGACACCGATCCCTTCGAGCCGCAGCCCGAGGGATCGCACACGATCTTTCCATTTCACGTGAGGCCGCCCGAGGGCGTGAAGGGCCCGGGTTACATCGAGCTTTCCTACACCCTTCCGCAGGATTCCACGTTGTTCCTGCTTCTCCGCGAGAAGACTCCCGAGATCTGGCAGCGCAAGCTCGACTGGCTCGCCGCGCACGGCGGCCTCGCGCTGGTGAACATCCACCCGGATTACATCGACTTCACCGGCCGCGGCAATCCTTCGGAAACCTATCCGTCCGCGCTGCTCCAGGAGTTCATGGAGTACATCCACTCCCGCCACCAGGGCATGTATTGGAATCCGCTGGCCCGTGAACTGGCCCTTTGGTTCCGCACCCGTTCGTCCGCCGCTCCCCCCGAATCCCCCCAATCCCCCCCGAACCATGATCCGGCTTCGCCATAAACTGCTCATCCAGATGTTCCGGCTGTTCGATCAGCTGGTGCTGATGGCCACCGCGCTCTGCATCATCTATTTCCGCCCGGAGATCGTGCTCCAGGGTGGAAACCATGTCCTGCAGGCCACCTTCCATCTTGAGGACGCGGTGGGCATCCTCGTGCTTGCGGTCGGCTGGGTGGGCATCTTCGACTACTTCGTCCGTTACAAGGCGGACCGCCTCGTCGCGCTGCACACGCAGCTCAAGAACATGCTCAAGGCCACCGGCCTCTCCGCCTTCTGGCTCATGGTGGTGAGTGCCGTCTTCGGGGTGAAGAGCTTCAACGTGCTCAACATCCTGGTGTTTTTCCTGGTGGTCACGCTGGTGGGGCTGGTCAGCCGCCTGGCACTGCGCATGATTCTACTGAGCGCGCGCCGCTCGGGCTACAACTACCGCTACCTGCTGGTGGTGGGTGCCAACCAGCGGGCCTGCCAGATCACCGCGCGCATCGAGGAGAAACCCGAGCTCGGATACAAGATCGTGGGTTTCGTCGCCGAGAACCCGGAGGCTCTCGAGGATTGGGAAAACCGCCGGCACGAGTCATGGAAGGCGCTTGGAGAGCTTTCCGAAATCCGCCGCATCCTCACCGAGGAACGTGTGGACGAGATCATCGTCTGCCTGCCGGTGGATGCGCGCTTCAGCGACATCACGCGCATCGTCCAGCACGCGCGGGACCTCGGCATTGTGGTGCGGCTGATGCCGGACTTCGCGGACGGCACGCTGCTGCGCAACATGCACGTGGAGCACTTCGAGAATGAATACGTGGTCACGCTTTTCCGCGAGCAGATGCTCGTGCAACTGCTCTTCAAGCGCCTGCTGGACACGGCCATCTCGCTGGCGGCGATCATCGTGCTGTTGCCGGTGATGCTGCTGGTGGCGGCGCTCATCAAGCTCACCAGCCCCGGGCCGGTGTTGTTCGTGCAGCGCCGGGTGGGCATGAACCAGCGGCAGTTCAAGCTCTACAAGTTCCGCTCGATGGTCGCCAACGCGGAGCAGCGCAAGTCCGAGCTCATGCACCTCAACGAACAGGACGGCCCCGCGTTCAAGATCGAGAACGATCCGCGCATCACGCCCATCGGCCGTTTCATCCGCAAGACCAGCATCGACGAGCTGCCGCAGCTCTTCAACGTGCTCAGCGGCGAGATGAGTCTGGTGGGCCCGCGCCCGCCGCTGCCCGAGGAGGTGAGCAAGTATGAATGGCTCTTCCGCAAGCGCCTCTCGGTGAAGCCCGGCATCACCTGCATCTGGCAGATCAGCGGGCGCAACAACGTGTCCTTCGACCGCTGGATGCAGATGGACCACGAATACATCGAGAACTGGTCGCTGCTTCTCGATCTCAAAATCCTTCTCAAGACCGTGCCCGCCGTGCTCACCAGCCGGGGTGCGTCCTGAAAACGGGAAATGATATCATGAAACGGGAACGCAAGAAAATCCTCGCGATCGCCTCGGGCGGCGGCCACTGGGTGCAGCTGCTGCGGCTGCGCCCCGCCTTCGACGGGTGTGATGTGGTCTATGCCACGGTGCGCGAGGGATACCGCGGCGACGTGGGTGGCGCGGAGTTCCGGGTGATTCCGGATTCGAACCGCTGGAACAAGCTGGCGCTGCTGCGCTGCGCGCTCGGCGTGATGTGGCTGGTGCTGCGCGAACGCCCGGACGTGGTGATCTCCACCGGTGCGGCCCCGGGATTCTTCGGCGTGCGCTTCGGCAAATGGTTCGGCGCCCGCGTGATCTGGGTGGACAGCGTGGCGAATGCGGAGGAGCTCTCGATGTCCGGCCGCAAAGCCGGTGGATTTGTCGACCTCTGGGTCACCCAATGGCAGCACCTCGCCGGTGCGGACGGCCCCAAGTTTTTCGGAAGCGTCATATGATATTCATCACTGTGGGAACCGATCTGCCCTTTGACCGACTGGTGAAGGTGGTGGACGCATGGGCCGGCGAGACGGGCAGGACGGATGTGTTCGCACAGATTGGCGAAGGCGGTTGGCGGCCGGAGCACATCGCATGGTCGGAGTTTCTCCAGCCGCCGGAGTTCCGCGAGAAGTTCCAGGCCGCCCGCGTGGTCATTTCGCATGCCGGGATGGGCACGATTCTAACAGCCTTGAACCACGGCAAGCCGATCCTCGTCATGCCGAAGCGCGCGAGCCTGCGCGAGCACCGCAACGAGCACCAACTGGCCACCGCCCACCACATGATGCGCATCGCCGGTGTGAACGTGGCCTTTGACGAAGGCGAGTTGCGCGCGCGTCTGGACGATCTGGACTCGCTGGTTTCCGGGTCCCGCATCGGCGCGCATGCGAGCGACTCGCTCATCCGCGGCCTGCGCGGCTTCATCCACGGAGAAACCCGGCCCTCCTGATCACAATCGTTTCATGAATCTCTCCATTGTCATCGTCAATTGGAACTCGAAGGACTACGTTCGCGAGTGCCTCGCCTCGGTGCGTGCCACCTGCTCCGCGCTTGCCCCGCAGGTGGTGGTGGTGGATGGCGGATCCTTCGACGGCTGCGGCGAGATGCTGGCCGCGGAGTTTCCGGAAGTGGACTTCGTGCAGAGCCCGGACAATCTCGGCTTCGGCCGCTCCAACAACCTCGGCTTTTCCCGGGCCACCGGGGATCTCGTGCTTTTGCTCAATCCGGACACGGTGCTCCATGCGGGCGCGGTGCGCGGTCTGATCGACGCGCTCGAGTCATCGCCCGGGGCCGGCATGGTGGGTGCGCATTTGCTCAACACGGATGGGACTCTCCAGCTCTTCGGCATCCACCTCCTGCCGACGCCATGGAACTGCGCGGTGGACTCCGATCCGGTGCGCCGCCGCTGGTGGAAACAACATGGCCCGGCCGACGAGGGAGCCCCGGTGGTGGTGGAGGCGGTGTCCGGCGCCTGCATGCTGATGCGCTCGGAAACCTTCCGCCGCGTGGGTGGCTTCAGCCCGCAGTATTTCATGTATGGCGAGGACATGGACCTTTGCAAGAAGGTGAGCTCCCTCGGCCTGAAGATCTACTATGCCCCGGACGCGCGGGTGATCCACCACGGCGGCGGCAGCTCGCGCAACGAGTTCAACCGCTTTCCCACCATCATGATCCGCGAGGCCCACTGGGTCTACATGCGGCTCAATCACGGGCTTGGCACCGCACTGTTCTATCGATTCCTGATGGGCGCCTCCGCGGTGGCGCGTTGTGCGATTGTTGCGGCCCTGCTGCCGCTGCGCCGCGGTGAGCGGAGAAGCGCCGCGCGAGTGGCCCTCCTCAAGTGGGCCGCGGTCTTCCGCTGGTCGCTCGGACTCGAATCGTGGGCCGCGGACAAATTTCGCGAATGCGGCCATCCGGTCGCCTTCGGTGCCGGTGCCTGCGGGCTGGATGCCCTGCCCTGCGCCCCGCCACGCGGGGTTTGTTAGGAGCGGATTTTGTTAGATCGATCTCCCTTCATGAACGCAGATGTCCCACGGAGCCCGCGCGTGCTCTACAGCTTCCCCCACAAGCTGGGGGCGGGCCGCATTTGCTGGACCGCCTGGCAGCAGGCGCTCGGCCTGCATGAGGCGGGCGCGGAGGTGACGGCCATCGTCGGCTGTTCGGTGAAGGAGGCCCCCGCCGGCATGCGCCTGAAGACCACGCTCGCCGCGGGACGGCTGCGCCTGCCCTACTCGGTGCTCGGCATCCGCCGCTCCTGCGCGTTGCACGACTTCCGGACCGCCCGCTGGCTGGACGCGCATTGGCGGGAAGTCGACATCGTCCACGCCTGGCCGCTCGGCGGGTTGCGCACGATCCAGGTGGCCCGCCGCCGCGGCATCCCGGTGGTGTTCGAGCGCCAGAACTGCCATACCGCCTACGCCTACCGCGTCGTCGATGAGGAATGCCGCCGCCTCGGGGTCGAGCTGCCTCCCGGATACGAACACACCTTCGATCCCGTCTGGCTCGAACACGAACTCAAGGAGTACGAATCCGCGGATTTCCTGCTTTGCCCGTCCGACTTCGTCCGCAAGACCTTCATCGACGCCGGTTTCCCCGCCGCCAAGCTGCTGCGCCACCGCTATGGTTACGACAGCACGCGGATCACCCCGGGAAACCAGGACCCCGGCGCAGGCCGGCCCCTCGTCATGCTCTATGCAGGCCTCTGCAGTCCGCGCAAAGGGCTCCACTTCGCACTTGAGGCCTGGTTCGCCTCCGAGGCATCGAAAACCGGGCGTTTCCTCGTCTGTGGCGACTTTGCCGAACCTTACCGCCGCCACCTGGACCCGCTGCTGTCCCGCCCGGGAGTGGAGGTCCTCGGCCACCGCCCGGACCTCCCGGAGCTGATGAAACAAGCGGATCTTTTCGTGCTCCCCAGCATCGAGGAAGGCAGCGCGCTGGTCACCTACGAAGCCCGGGGTGCCGGCTGCGTCCTGCTCGTCTCCGATGCCGCCGGTGCCGTTTGCGAGGCCGATGTCGACTCGTTCGTTCATCCGGCCGGTGACGTCGACCGCCTCACCCGCCAGATCGATGCGGCGCATCACGATCGATCGCTGCTCGCCTCGATGCGCCGGCGTTCGATCGACGGACTGCCCGATCTCACTTGGAAATCCGCCGGGATCTTGCTTGCCGATGTGTATCAGGAGGCCATCCGCCGACATCGGGAAAAGCCGTCCATTCCGCGAAAGAGCGCTGGTTTTGGTTCGGAAACCGCTTTAACGTGATGGGTTGGAATGGTGAACTGTTACGGATATTTTAAAATAATTAGATTGATACTTTCAAAGGATTTTGGAAATTGAAACCCCGCGCCTACCGGTTCACCCGCGGATGACGGGAACTTCCAAAAAATCCAAGCCATGCAAGCAGCCACACCAGCATCAGGGATGACGCGCTCCCGGAAATCCGTCGCTCTCCGCCCGCTCCGGCGGCTTGTGCCCCGCGCTCTGATGCTGGCGAGCCTGCTTTCACTGCCGGCGGGGGCCGCCACCTCGGTCTCGCAATACGGCATCACCTGGACCTTCTCCGAGGACAAACAGGTCGGCCAGTTCGTCAATGGCGATTGGTGGGTCGTCGGTCCGGTCACCCTCACCAACATCACCCCGAAGACCGGCGACGGCGGTGTGACCTGGAGCCATGGCTCGATGATCAACCCGATGCCGGGCCAGACCCAGGGCTTCTATCTGAACGGCACGCCGACCAACCCGGAGAACCGCCCGGCCTACGATGCTTCGAAAAACATCAGCCTGCGCCTGCCCCTGACCGTGCAGCCCTCCAGCTCGGTGTATTCCACCATGAACAACCCGCACACATGGATCGAGGGTGACCTTCGCGAGAAGACCTGGTTCAAGGAAACCGCGGTGCTCACCGTGCTCGCCGCGCCGCCGCCCGCAGGCAGCTTCCGCCCGCCCTACGCCGGGGCGGACAAGACCATCAAGTCGAACTGGAACCTCTCCAGCCTGAACTTTTCCGTGTTGAAGAACCACGCCATTCCGGTGGCGTCCAACGCACCGTCGCTTGGTTGGCTTGAGGAGGCCACGCGCCGGCCGCTGTTGGAAATGGACTATCATTTCCTCAACTCCAACTGGAAGGCCACCTGGGCGGAGACCAAGGCCGGTGGATACCCGCGCCGCGCCTACGGCCGCGAAGTCGCCGGCATCGCCAGCGGCGCCGGATTGATGCTCAACACCAACCTCACCAACGCCCAGAAACAAAAACTCGCCATCCACATGTGTCAGTGGGGCATCGACACCTACGGCCTGCTGCAGAACGGCATGCAATACCAAGGCAGCGGCGGCCACCAAAACGGCAGGCTGCTCCCCGTTTACATCGCCGGCAAGATGCTCAACGACGCCCAGATCCTCTCCAAGGCGCGCAACAACCAGCCGATCCAGGAGATGACGACGCACTACTTCATCGCCCAGCGGCACATCGACATCCCGCGCGCCGCCTACTCACCGCCGCTCAAGCCCTACACCCAGGACATGCTTGGCATGCCCGAGTGGACCTTCTCCTATCCGGACGATCCCAACAACTCCGCCGAGTGGGTGCACGGCGCGTTCAACGCCTCCGGATACCGCTACGTCAACGGCGGTGCCAACTGCGGTACCGTGGCCACCATCCTGATCATGGGCGGCCGGGCCGAAGTGAATCACGAGGCCTTCTTCACCTACTACATCAACCGCTACTATCCCAACCAGCGCCCCTCGAACAACGGGCCCTTCTCCGCGGACAGCAACGGCGTGCAGCCCTTCGTGAGGGACATGTGGGACGTCTATCTCTCCGGCATGTCACCCCCTCCCGCAGAACCGCCTCCCGCCGCGCCGGGATTCGCCGCAGGCGACCGCATCCAGGTCTGGAGGGACGCGCCGGTGAACTCCACCGCCTCGATGAGCACGCCCGTCGGCACCCACGGCGCGCCGGATCTCGGAACCATCCTCGAAGGCCCCACCGGTCCGGATTCCAACAACATCACCTGGTTCCGCGTCGATTTCGACAACGGCGAGGACGGGTGGATCGGCCAGGACAACTTCATCAAGTCCTACGCACCGCCCGCATCCACCATCGCTCCCGGAGACGGCATCAAGGTCTGGCGCAAGACCTGGGTGAACGCCACCGCCGCCATCACCAACAACCTCGGCACGCAGGAAGCGGAAACCCTCGGCGTCGTCCTCGAAGGCCCGGTTTCCAATGCCGGTGACCGCATCATCTGGTTCCGCGTCGACTTCGGCTCCGGCGTGGACGGCTGGGTGGGTGCGGACAACCTCGTCAAGGTCTCGTCCGGATCCTCCTCGAATCCACCTTCCGATCCCACCGGCCTCGGCGTGGTCGTCGATCCCGACGGAAACTGGAGCTTCGAACAAGGCACCACCGGATGGACTGTTTCCGGCAACCACGAGATCGCCACCTCCGGCGGGCAGCGCCTCGCCGCGCACGGCACCAAGCTGCTGGTCCTCAACAGCGCCAACCGCGCGCCCAACGCGGTGCTCACCCGCACCGTGGTCACCACTCCCGGTCAGAAGTACGAACTCCGCCTCAAGATCGGCGTCCAATCCTTCAACCTCAATCCGCAGGCGCTCACCGTCCGCATTACCGGACCCTCGCCCGCCGTCGTCCAGCAACTCACGATCAATGGCGACGGACTCGGTGCCTCGCGCTGGGAGTCGAAAAGCATCCCCTTCGTCGCCGCCGGCGGCTCGGTCACCGTCGAGCTCCGCGACACCTCCGCCAGCACCGATTCGCTCGACCTGCTCGTCGATGACCTCGTGGTCGTCGCCCTCGCCGAGTGAAGCCCGCCGGCCACACCCTCTCCACAACCCCCCCCAAGAACACATGGCGTCCACATATGGCATACTGAAAGGCATCTGGTGCGGTCTTCTCCCCCAGAAGATCCGTCACGGCATCTATGAAAGCTTTCCTAACAAGAAGCTCTATCACTCCGTCCTCGCGAAACTCCAGGCCGGAGCCTCCCACGAGGAAATCTACGATCAGGACTACTACGACCGCCTCGTCGATCCGCCGATGCAGGAGTCCGCGGACATCATGGCCAGAAGCTTCCTCCAGGCCTTCAACTCCACCTCCGTCGTCGACGTCGGCTGCGGCACGGGAGTGCTGCTCGGCGCCTGCCGCAAGCTCGGCATGCGCGCCAATGGCCTGGAATACTCCGAAGCCGCCCTCGGCATCTGCCGCAAGCGCGGCATCGATGCCCGCAAGTTCGACATCGAATCCGAAATCCCCGGCGGCATCCACGCCGACCTCGTCGTCAGCACCGAGGTTGCGGAACACCTCCACGAGAAATACGCGGACCGCTTCGTGGATCTGCTATGCTCGGTCTCGGACACCGTGGTGCTCACCGCCGCCGTGCCCGGCTCCACCGGGGACGATCACGTCAACGAGCAGCCCAACGAATACTGGATCGCGAAAATGGACCAGCGCGGCTACGAATACCTCAAGGACCTCGCCACCCAATGGCGTGAGGAATGGCCCAAGGCCGGCGTGCATGGAATCTATCACTCCACGGTGATGGCCTTCCGCAAACGCGCGTCCTGACCTGCCGCCCGCCGCCTTCGTGCGGCGGATGCGTCAAGCCGAGCCCCCCACGATCCATTGAATCCGTTCATCCTGGTCCTCTTCGTCGTCCTTGCGGGACTGCTGTGGAGCGTTCCCCGCAAGTGGGCGCTCGCGCCGTTCCTTGCGGGCTGCTGTTTCACGACGATCGGCCAGGGCATCGAGCTGGGGCCGTTGACGCTGCCGGTTTTCCGCATGCTGATGCTCATCGGCATCATCCGCGTCCTCGTCAAGGGCGAGCGGGTGACCGGAGGCATCAACCTGGTGGACAAGCTGATGATGGCCTGGGCCGGCTGGTATTTCTTCGCCAGCTTTTTCCATAACTCGCAGCTGGACGCCGGGCCGGTGTATGCGTCCGGCTTCATTTACAACACACTCGGTTTCTATTTCCTCGTCCGCGTCTGGTGCGGGGACATGGAGGACATGACCGGTGTGATCAAGATCCTCGCCCTGCTGCTCGCGCCCATCGCCATCGAGATGGTGTCCGAGAAAATGACGGCGCGGAATCTGTTTTCGATCTTCGGCGGTGTGCCGGAGGCGGTGCTGCTGCGCGAGGGCCGTCTGCGTGCCCAGGGGCCCTTCCTGCACCCGATCCTTGCGGGCACGGTGGGTGCCACCTGCGTGCCGCTCTTCGTCGGCATCTTCAAACGCCACCGGATCCATGCCCTCATCGGCATGACGGCCGGCGTGGTGATGGCCTTCACCTGCGCGTCCAGCGGCCCCATCCTCAGCCTGATGGCCGCGGTTTTCGGGCTGATGGTCTGGAAGGTGAGGCACCTCACCGGCATGATGCGCATGGGTGCGGTGGCCGCCTACATCCTGCTCATCTTCCTGATGGAGCGGCCGCCGTATTATCTCATCTCCAAGATCGACCTCTCCGGCGGCAGCACCGGCTGGCACCGCTCGTTCCTCATCGAAACGACGATCTCCCATTTCTCCGAGTGGTGGCTCTTCGGCACCGACTTCACGCGCCACTGGATGCCGTTGCAGGGCACGGCCATGTCGCCCACCCACACCGACATCACCAACTATTACATCGGCATCGGCGTGGGCGGCGGCTTTCCCGCCATGGCCCTCATCATCATCGTCTTCGGCGTCAGCTTTGCCTGGGTCGGAAAGCTGCACAACGCCCTCATCGAGACCCAGCCCGGCCGCGTGTTCATGATCTGGTGCTTCGGCGCCGCGCTTTTCTCGCACTCGGTGACCGGCATCTCGGTGGCCTACTTCGACCAGTCCGTGGTTTTCCTCTGGCTCAACGTCGCGGCCATTTCCTCGATGTATTCGGTCGTGCTGCTGGAAAAAAACCGCGAGACGGAGGCGGAGGACCTCACCACCACGGAACCCGCGGGTTCCTGATTCATCGGACATGGCGATTCCCGGTTCCAGGCTCTTGGCGAAACTCGTGCTGAATCTCTATCAGTACGGCGGGCTCGCCTTGAACCGCGTCTTCACCAACGCGATTTCCGCGAGTTTCCGCGAACTGGGCCGCCGCACCACCATCCACCGGCCTTTCACGGTCTTTGGCGAGGCATCGATATCAATCGGCAAGGGCGCGCACATCGGCCCAGATTCCTGGCTGCTTTGCCTCGAACGCCCGGACCATGCGGGAGATCCGCTCATCCGCATTGGCGATGGCTGCTCCTTCGCCGGCGGGCTCACCATCACCGCTGCCGCGGGAGTGACCATCGGCGACGAGGTGCTCGTCGGCCGGAACGTCCATATCTCGGATCACGCGCACGAGTTCCGGAAACCGGATGTCCCGGTGATCCACCAGGGCATCACCGAAGCGCGGCCCGTCTGGATCGGCGACGGTGCCTGGATCGGCCAGGGCGTGGTGATCTGCCCCGGCGTGCGCATCGGCCGCGGCAGCGTCATCGGCGCGAACTCGGTGGTGAAATCCGATGTGCCGGACCGCTGCGTGGCGGTTGGCTCCCCCGCGAGAATCGTCCGCCGCATCGATGCCGACTGATAGACCCATTTAGTCATGCTCGTTTCCCTCATCATCCCCACCTACAACCGCGCGGCGACCATCGGCGTCTCGGTGGAGAGCGCCCTCGCGCAAACCCACCAGCCGGTCGAGGTGATCGTGGTGGACGATGGATCCTCCGATGACACGCTGGCCGCACTCCGGCGCTACGGCAGCGCGATCAAGGTGGTGGCCCAGAAAAACGCGGGACCTTCCGCCGCACGCAACCGCGGCGTGCTGGAGTCCTCGGGTGAGGTGCTCGCCTTTCTTGATTCCGACGACACCTGGCTGCCGGAGAAGATCGCACGCCAGGCAATGATGCTGGATAAAGCCGGTTCCCGCATGTGCTGCTGCGTGTGCAACGCCGCGATCATCGGCATGTCCGGCGAACCGGCGGGCACTTCCTTTGACAACGCGGGCCTGCGCCTTCCCCTGCCTGAGGGGGAATGGACCAATCCGGGCGAGGTGCTCGCCACCCGCTTCCTGCTCTTTAACCAGGTGGTCGCCGTGCGCCGCGAGGCCTTCGATGCCGTGGGCGGCTTCAATCCCGCACTGCGCATTCTCGAGGACTACGAACTCGCCATGAAACTTTCCACCGCCGGCACCTGGGGTGTGATCTCGGAGCCGCTCGTGGTGAAACGCAACGACACCGACGGCATCGGCGTGGTCTGCATGAACGACCGCCTGGCCCACGCCGGGCATTGCATGCGCGTCATGGAGGGCATCGTCGCCGGTGACCACGGCTTCGATCCCGCCACCCTCGTCCAGCTCCGCCGCTCGCTCGCCGAGCTGCGCGCCCATGACCAGGCGGAACGCCGCATCGCCTCCGGCTCCCTGCTTGGCAAATCCTCCGGCCACCTCGGCGCGGGCCTGCTGCGCGTCCGCCGCGCCCTCCGCCGCCGCAGCCCGTCATGGCCGCAAGCCGCGCTCCAGCCGCTCTGACGGGAATGACAACCTCTTCTATCTGATAGATTACAAGACATGAACGAAATCACCATCAAAGCCGGGCGCGGCGAGCGCCAATACTGGAGGGACCTCTGGAGATACCGCGAGCTGTTCTACTTCCTCGCGTGGAGGGACATCCTCGTGCGCTACAAACAGACGGTCATCGGTGTGGCCTGGGCGCTCATCCGTCCGCTGCTCACGATGCTCGCACTCACCTTCGTGTTTGAAAAGCTGGCGAAAATGCCCTCCGGCGGTGTGCCCTATCCGATCCTGGTGTTCTGCGGCATGCTGCCCTGGCAGTTTTTCTCCACCGCCTTCGCGGAAAGCGGCAACAGCCTCGTGTCGAACGCGGGCATGATCTCGAAAGTCTATTTCCCGCGCCTGGTGGTGCCGGTGAGCAGTGTGATCACCAGCTTCGTGGATTTCCTGATCTCCGCGGTGCTGATGGGCGTGATGATGATCTATTACGGATACACGCCGGGCTCCTCGATCCTGCTGCTGCCCTTCTTCGTGCTGCTCGCCTTCGCCACGGCCTTCGGCTCGGGCCTGTGGGTTTCCGCGCTGATGGTGCGTTACCGGGACTTCCGCTACATCGTTCCCTTCGTCGTCCAGTTCGGGCTGTATGTCTCGCCCGTGGGCTTCAGCAGCAGCGTGGTGCCGCAGGAATGGCGCCTGCTCTACTCGCTCAACCCGATGGTGGGCGTGATCGACGGCTTCCGCTGGGCCATCCTCGGTGAAACAAACATCTACTGGCCGGGATTCGGCATCTCGGTGGGCGCGGTGCTGCTGCTGATCGTCACCGGCATCTGCTATTTCCGCCGGACGGAGCGCACCTTCGCCGATGTCATCTAACGGAGACCTTTCTCCAACAACCCGTTTCCAGTCATCATGAGTGAAGCAATCATATCGGTGGAGAACCTCTCCAAATGTTACAAGATCGGCAGGCAGGCCTCCGGAGACGGCCTGCGCCATGTGCTCGAACAAGCGGTGCGCGCGCCCTTCTCCCGGCTCAAGCCGGAATCCCGTGCGGCCCGCGCGAAGACCGAGGAGTTCTGGGCGGTCAAGGACCTCAGCGTGGAGATCAAGCGCGGCGAAATGGTCGGCATCATCGGCCGCAACGGCGCGGGCAAGTCCACCTTCCTCAAGCTGCTCAGCCGCATCACCGAGCCCACCACGGGAAGCATCAAGCTGCGCGGACGCGTGGCCAGCCTGCTGGAAGTGGGCACCGGCTTCCACCCGGAACTCACCGGCCGCGAAAACATCTTCCTCAACGGAGCCATCCTCGGCATGAGCCGCATGGAGATCAAACGCAAGTTCGACGAGATCGTCGCCTTCGCCGAGATCGACAAGTTCCTCGACACCCCGGTGAAACGCTACAGCAGCGGCATGTATGTGCGGCTTGCCTTCGCGGTGGCCGCGCATCTGGAGCCGGAAATCCTCATCGTGGACGAGGTGCTGGCCGTGGGCGACGCGGAGTTCCAGAAGAAATGCCTCGGCAAGATGGAGGATGTCTCCGCCAAGGACGGCCGCACGGTGATCCTCGTGAGTCACCAGATGCCCGCCATCCAGAACCTCTGCACCAAGTGCATCATGATGGACAAGGGCCGCCTGATCATGGAGGGGGCCACCGATGAGATCGTGAATTCCTACATGACCAAGGGCGCGGCACTCGCCCATGCCGGGCTTGAGGACCGCGAGGACCGCTCCGGCCGCGGGGACGTGCGGATCACCTCCATCGAACTGCGCGACGAGGGCGGGAGCCCGATGCCGGAAGCCATGTCCGGTCAGAACGTGGTCCTCAGCCTCGGATACTCGGTGAAGGAGGGCGTGGAACTCAGCGACGGCGTCTTCTGCGTGGAGATCTGCAAGGACCTCAAGAAATACTTCTCGCTCTCCTCGGCACTCGTCGATCCGCGGCCGATGCGTTTGTCAGGCAGGGGCCGTATCGATTTCCTCGTGCCGAACTGGCCGCTCATGGGCGGAAAGTATCATATCAACTTCTATGTCGGAACCAAGGAAGGCGTGCAGGACTATCTGAACGACGCCACCGTGATCGATGTGATCGACGGCGACTTCTACGGCACCGGAAAGCTGCATCACGAAGGATGGCAGGGGGTTTCCGTGTTGGTGAACCACTCCTGGACCCAACATGCGGAGGGGAGGGGAAGCTGAGCCCGCGATGGCGGACACCACGGGATCCCGTCATCAGGACCGACCGATGAAGGTCCTGATGATGCACCGCAACGACGGGCTCTCCGGCGGGGCGCAGATCCAGCTCAAGCGCCTCCGCCAAGGCCTCCGTGCGGCCGGTGTGGATGCAGGCATGCTTTGCCGGGAAAGCCGGACGGACGATGCGGTGCTCATGCCGTACCGACCGTGGGCGGAGCGCGTGCTCGGTGCGGCCACCCGCAGGCTTGGTCTCAATGACATCCATTTGCTCAGCTCGTCCGCAGTGGCCCGCATGCCCCAGGTGGCTGCCGCGGATCTGGTGGACATCCACTGCCTGCACAGCGGCACCTTCAGCTATCTCTCGCTTCCCGCACTCTGCGCCGCCAAGCCGGTGGTGTTCACGTTTCATGACATGTGGCCGATCACCGGCCATTGCCATGCCAGCCTCGAATGCCGCCGATGGATGTCCGGCTGCGGTGCCTGTCCGCACCTGGACGTGGAACCGGCCGTGCGGCGGGATGCCACCGCGTTCGAATGGCGCATGAAGCGGAGCGCTTACCAAAGGTCGGATTTCACGATCGTCACGCCGAGCCGCTGGCTCAAGGATCAGGTCGGGGCGAGCATGCTGGCCGGCATGCCCGTGCATCACATCCCGCACGGGGTGGATCCCGGGGTTTTCACCCCTCTCGACAAACGCGCCTGCCGTGAGGCGCTGGGACTGCCCTTGGACGGCGTGATCCTGCTTTGTGCCATCGAATACATGAACCGTCCGCTCAAAGGCGCGGCACTCATGGCGGATGCGCTGCGCCACCTCGGCACGACGGAACTCCGGAAGGCGACCTTGGTGGTCTTCGGCCGCTCGGATCCATCCTTGATCGGGAGCTTGCCGGTGCCGGTGGTCGATCTGGGCTACCTTGAGCACGACCGGATGAAGGCCCTGGCCTACTCCGCCGCGGATGTGCTGATCAACCCGTCCCGTGCCGAATCCTTCGGTCTGGTGGCCCTCGAAGGAATGGCCTGCGGACTTCCAGTGGTCGCCTTCGATGTCGGCGGGATCCCGGAACTCGTGAGACCCGGACAAACAGGCTATCTCGCGATTCCTGAAGACGCCGCGAGTCTCGCCTCCGGAGTCCGCGCCATGCTCGCCGATCCCGCCTCCGCACGCGCCCAGGGAACCCGGGCCCGTGAGGTGGTGGAGACCGAGTTCACTCTTGAAAAACAGGTATCGAGAACCCTCGCCCTGTATCAAAATGTGATGTCTTCGAGAGACTTGCGAAGATAAATGATTCACCAATCCTTACCAAATTAGATTTGTAGGGGATTTGACTACGTGATCACGTGATGCCTGTCCGGCGGAGCTGTGATAGGACTTGAGTCCATCCAGCCGAAGAAGTGGCGTTTTGTGCGTCCTCTCTCCGCCTGCCCCCCGCATCCCATGTCCCCCCCCAAGGAAGACGGCGTGCTCCACGCCTCTGTTTCCACTCCCGCGCCATCGGCCTCCGATGACCGGCGCCTTCGTGTTTTGTTTTCCTCCATCCGCCGCCGGGATCTCCGCCATCCCATGACGACGCGCCACGCCGCCCATCCCGCGGCCGCGGCGCGTTTTGTTTTTACCCCTCTCCCCCAACATCCATGAAATCGATCAAGAAGTTTCTCAACCTCGCGGGCATGCTCCTCTTCGCGAACGCTCTGGCAGTGGTCTGCCATGCGGATGCGCCGCCCGTCCGAATCATGCCTCTGGGCGATTCGATCACGCAGGGATGCTGCAGCGGAACTTCCGCCGAGGGTGGCTACCGGAACCGCCTTCATTCGCTGCTTACCGGCGCAGGCTACACCGTCGACTTCGTGGGCACGGAAACGGATGCAAACAACCCCGGCCTGCCGGACCGCGACCACCAGGGCATGGCGGGCTATCAGATCGATGCCATCCGCTCGACCATCGGGCTGAGCATGAAGGCCGTCGATCAACCGGACCTGATCCTGCTTCACGTGGGCACCAATGACTTCACTTCCGGTGCCGGTGTGGCCGTGGTGCAGAACCGCCTCATCCACCTCATCAACGATCTCTCCGCGCTCCGTCCCCACGCCCGGATCCTCGTGGCGAGCCCGATCCTCCGCACCGACTCGGCTCCGCTCGAAACCGCCCAGAACTCCTTCGCCCTCGCGCTGCCCCAGATCGTGGCCGATCAAGCCGCCCTTGGCCGCAAGGTCCACTACGTGGATCTCCACTCCGCCCTCGATCCGGACGACCTCAACGACGGCGTCCACCCGAATCCCGCCGGCTACGACAAGATGGCGGATGCCTGGTTCTCCACCATCGCCGGGGTGATCACTCCGCTCGGCACTTCCGATGCTCCGGCCATCGCCGATGTCGATTCACGCGGGGATTTGGAACACCTGTCCATCACCTTCAGCAAGCCTCTGGCCGATTCGGCCGCCACCGTCTCCAACTTCAACATCAGCGGCGGCGTGGCCGTGCTGGGTGCTCAGTTGGATGCCGTCTCCAAGCGCGTCGTCACCCTCACCACCAGCGCCCAGGCCCCGGGCATGCTGCACACGCTTTCGGTGAGCAACGTGCGCGACCGCACACCGCAGGAAAACCTGATCGCCCCGCAGTCCACCCGCACCTTCACCTCGCGCGGGGTCGTGGATGGAAGCTTCGAAGCCAACGCCCAGGGCTGGACTTCCTCCGGCAACTTCCTGGTCGCCGCCTCCTCGCTCCCCGCCACCAATGGCAGCAAGCTCATCGTCTTCAACGGCTCGCAAACCACTCCCAACGGCACGATTTCCCAAACCATCGCCACCCTTCCCGGACAGACTTACCGCCTCGAATTCGACATGGGTGTCTATGACTCGGGAACCAACACCCAGTCCCTCGAAATCACCGTCACCGGCAACAGCACGCTCCTTTCCCGCACCGAGTCCGTCACTGGAAACGGCAGCGCAGGTACCCGCTGGACCAGCCGCTCGCTGGAGTTCGTGGCGGACAGCGCGAGCACCACCGTCACCTTCCACGATGTCTCGCCGGTGACCAACAACGTCGATCTCCTCCTCGACGATGTGCGCCTCAACTCCGGCGGCACGCCCACCCTCACCGTCAACTCCACGCCCGCCAACGGCGTTTCCGTCACCGTCAGCCCGATCGACAATGGCTCCAATGGCGATGGCGTCACCGAGTTCACCCGCACCTACAACGAGGGGAATACCGTCAATCTCACCGCACCCGCCACCCTCGGCAGCAAGACCTTCGACAAGTGGCAGAAAAACGGCTCCAACCACAGCACCAGCGCCGCCACCAGCGTCACGATGGACGCCAACCACACCATGACCGCGGTCTACCGGGTTCTGGTCAATGGCAGCTTCGAGCTCGGCTCGCCCGGCGACATCGGAACGCTCGATGGGTGGACCGTCACCGGCAACCCCTTCGGCTACACCTCCCATCCCACCTCCTACGTGCCCACGGAAGGCAACCGCTTCGCCCTCTTCAACGCGGGCGGCGATGTCTTCAACGGCATCATCACCCAGACCTTCCCCACCGTCGCCGGCCAGACTTACACGCTCTCGCTCGACCAGGGGATCACCGGCACCGCCGGCAAACAGCAGCGCCTGCTCATCTCCGTTGATGGCACGGCAAATCTGTTAGGCCAGTTCTCGGACATCACCTCCACCGGGGCCGCCGCCCTGTGGGTGCCTCTGAGCTATACGTTCACCGCGGACAGCTCCTCGACCACCCTGACGCTGGTCGATGGCTCCTTCGCCCTTCCCGCGGGCACGGCGGCCACCTCCGACCTGATGATCGACAACGTGCGCGTGACCGAGCCGATCTCGCGCACGCTCACCATTCAATCGACTCCTTCCGCCGGCCTCAACGTCGCCGTCAGCCCGAACGATGCCTTCGGAAACGGCGCGGGCTCCACCCAGTTCACACGGACTTATGGCGATGGCTCGGTGGTGACCCTCAGCGCCCCGGCCTTCGGGCCGGGTCTGCGGTTCCAAAAGTGGCAGAAGAACGGCGTGGATCTCACCACCAACGCCACCACCGTCGTCACGGTGGATGCGGATTACACGATGAACGCCGTCTACACGGTGAACACCGCACCCGTCGCCGGAAACGATTCCTACACGACCACGGACGGCACCCCACTCCATGTTTCCGCTCCCGGTGTGCGGACGAATGACAGCGACTCGGAGGCCGATCCGCTCACGGTCACCAAGCTTTCTGATCCCGCCCATGGCAGCGTGACTCTCAATCCGAATGGCGGATTCACCTACTCACCCACGCCCGGATACGTCGGCAGTGATTCGTTCACCTACAGCGCCAGCGACGGCGGCCTCAGCTCGAATGTCGCCACCGTCACCCTCAGCATCACCGCCGCGGCGACCGATATCGCGTTGAACGGAAGCTTCGAGCTCGGCGCAGTGGTCTCCGGCAGCGTCACCGCTCTCGATCAATGGTCGGTCACCGGCAGTTCCTTCGGCTACATCGCGGATGCCACCTACACCTCCGGAGACGGAGCGCGCATCGCCGTTTTCAACGGTGGCGGAGATGCCTTCGGCGGCACGATTTCCCAGACTCTTGGCACGGTCTCCGGATCTACCTACACCGTGACCATCCAGATCGGCGTCGTCGGCCTTGCCGGCAGGCAGCAGCGGTTGGTGGTCACTGCAAATGGCAACGCGCCGCTGCTCACGCAAATCGAGGATCTCACCGTCGCCTCGGGTGCCGCCCAGTGGGTTACACGCTCATACAGCTTCGTTGCGGACAGCAACAGCACCACGCTCACGTTCACGGACGGCTCGTCGTTCTTCGGGGCCTCCGCGCAGGCATCCGATCTCCTCCTGGATCACGTCCGCGTCACCGGCGCTGCATCCGGAAACACCGCACCGGTTGCCACGGCGGATGCTTACTCCACACCTGTGAGCACCCAGCTTGTCGTCGCAGGCCCGGGCGTTCTCGGCAATGACACGGACACCCAAAACGATCCCCTCACCGCCGCCCTCGTCGCAAATCCTTCCCACGGCAGCGTCACGGTGAATGCCAATGGTGGATTCACCTACACCCCGAACACCGGATACACCGGAACGGATACCTTCACCTACAAGGCCAACGACGGGGCCCTCGATTCCAATGTGGGCACGGTCACCATCACCATCACCCCGGCCTTCACCGGCATCGTCAATGGTGGATTCGAAGACGGCACCCCGGCCAATGTCGGCTCACTCGCGGGCTGGACGGTCAATGGCTCCGGTCCTTTCCCGCCCTTCGGCTATCTGACTTCCGCTCCCGCCTACGTCGCCACCCAGGGCGGACGCATGGCCGTCTTCAATGGCGGGGCCACGGTTCCGGATGGCATCGTGTCCCAACAGTTCTCCACCGTTGCAGGCGAGACCTATGTCGTGTCCTACGACGTCGGTGCCTCTTCAACCACTGCTCCGGCCACCTACAGCATGCAGATGACGGTGGTCGATTCCAGCGCGGGCGGCGGCGCCACCCTTCTCACCCGGTCTGAGTCGGTCGTCGTTTCCACCGCCAATCAAAGCCAATGGGCGTCCAAGAGCTACAGCTTCGTTGCCCAAGGTCCGCTCACCACCGTGGCCTTTGCGGACCAGACCCTCGGCGGCAGCGCCTCCACCGGCGATCTCCTGCTCGACAAGGTCCGCATCACCGCACCCGCAGCGAACACAGCTCCCGTTGCCAACGCAAACTCCTACAGCGTCCAGGAAAACAACACGCTCACCGTGGCCGCCCCCGGCGTGATTGGAAACGACACCGACGCCCAATCCGATCCGCTCACCGCCGTGGTCGTGGCGACTCCCTCGCAAGGCACGCTTTCCCTGGCGGCCAACGGCGGATTCACCTACACGCCCACCACCGGATTCTCCGGGGCCGATTCGTTCACCTACAAGGTCAATGACGGAAGCCTGGATTCCAACGTCGCCACCGTTTCCATCACCATCACGCCTGCTCCGGTCAACACGCTTGCCAATGGCAGTTTCGAGTCGGGCACCCCGCAGAATGTCGGGCCCCTCGATGGTTGGACCGTCACCGGATCTTCCGGTGGTCCGCCCTTCCCGCCCTTCGGTTTCCTCAACACCACCGGCTACACCAGCACCGATGGAAACCGCATGGCCGTCTTCAATGGCGCGAGCAATGTGTTCGACGGAGCCATCTCGCAGACCTTCACCACCGTTCCGAACCAGGCCTACACCCTGGAGTTTGACCTGGGCATCTCCGCCATCGAGTCCGGCCCGGTCCAAAGCATGCTCACCACCGTGATCAACGGCGCTCCGGGCGGTGGTGGTGCCACGCTGCTGACCCGAACGGACAGCCTCACCGCGATCCAGGGGAACCTGAGCGAATGGTATGGCAAGAGTTATACCTTCGTGGCCACCGGCACTCAGGCGACCCTCCGCTTTGCCGACGCATCCACCGGCACCGCAAACAACAGCGACATGCTTCTCGATCGCGTCCGCATCACCGCAGTTTCCAATTCGCGCGTTCTCACCGTGCAGTCCTCTCCGGTCTCCTCACTCGGTGTCACCGTAAGCCCGGCCGACCTCGCCGGCAGCACCAATGGCAGCACCAGCTTCACCCGCACCTATGCCAACGGTGCCTCGGTCACTCTCACCGCCACCGCCGCCTCCGGTCCCAATGTGTTCCAGAAATGGCAGAAGAACGGCTCGGACCTGAGCACCAATCTGACGGTCAGTGTCACCATGGATGGCAATCACACACTCACCGCCGTCTATGTGGTCGACAACACGCCGCGCGCCGTTGCGGACAGCTACTCCGCCACCGAGGACACCCGGCTTTCCGTGCCTGCTCCGGGCGTTCTCTCCAATGATGTCGAACCGAACGCACTTCCTCTCACCGCCACGCTCGGCACCCCGCCGCTGCACGGAACGCTCGTCCTATCCTCAAATGGATCATTCACCTATGATCCCGACGCGAACTATCACGGCACCGACTCGTTCACCTATCAGGTGACCAACGGCACCCTTTCCTCCACTGCGGCCACCGTCACTCTCACCGTGGCCCCAGCCAATGACGCGCCCTCCGCTGCAAATGGCACCCTCTCCACCGATGAGGACGTCGCCGCCGCCGCGGTCCTCTCCGGCTCCGATCCGGACAACGACACCTTGTCCTATCAGATCGTCACGCCGCCGGCAAAGGGCACACTCTCCGGCACCGCACCCAATCTCACTTACACTCCGAATGCGAATGCGAATGGCGCGGATTCGTTCACTTACAAGGTGAACGATGGAACGGTCGATTCCCCGGTGGCCACCTTCTCCATCACCATCCGACCGGTCGCGGATGTTCCGGTTGCCAATGCCCAGTCCCTTTCCATGACCGCCGGAACCCTCCTGCCCGTGGTGCTCTCCGGAGCCGATGCGGATGGCGATCCCCTCACCTTCTCCATTGCCACCCAGCCAAGCAACGGCGTGGTCACCGGCACGCCGCCCAACGTCACCTACCAGCCGACCTCCAACTTTACCGGGTCCGACAGTTTCACCTTTGTGGCCAACGATGGGACAGCCAACTCGGCACCCGCCACGGTAACGATCTCCGTCGAAGGTGTGTTGAAGAACGGCAGCTTCGAGCTGGTTTCCGGCACGGCTCCCAACCTCACTCCGAATTTCTGGACCGCTTCCGGAAACTACGAAATCGCCGATACCCAGGTCTCACGTCCGTCACGGGACGGCACCCGTCTGGTGGTCTTCAATTCGCTGAACCGCACCCCGAACGCGACGTTCGTGCAGTCCTTCGCGACCACACCAGGCCGCCCCTACTTCCTCCAGTATGATCTCGGCATCCAGGCCTTCAACGCGCAGAGCCAGAGACTTCGCGTCACGGTGGCCGGCAGTTCACAGATTACCAGTTTCGACGAAACCATGGTTGGCAACGGGGTTGGCAATACGGTTTGGAGTTCGAAGCAGGTCCAGTTCACGGCGAACAGCGCCCTGACAACCCTCACGTTCACCGACATTTCCACCGCCACGATCGGACTCGACATGGTCCTCGACAAAGTCGCCATCGTCCCCCGCGTCGTGCGCGGCCTCACCGTGCAGTCCACTCCGGACAGCGCGGTCGCCGTAACGGTCAGCCCGAATGATTTCAGTGGCGTCGGTAATGGCAGCACTTCGTTCAGCCGGCTCTATCTCGATGGCACCAGCGTCACCCTCGGCACCCCGGCCGCCATCGGTGCCATGAACTTCCAGAAGTGGCGCCGCAATGGCGTCGACTTCGCGACCACGCCATCCGCCACCGTCCCCATGAATGCGGAGATCACCATGACGGCGGTCTATGTGCCCAATGAGGCGCCCGTCACCGTCGCCGATACCTACACCACGAACGAGGACCAACCACTCACCGTGCCGGCCGGTGGCGTGCTCGCAAACGACTCCGATCCCGAGTCGGTCGCCCTGACGGCCGTCAAACTCTCGGATCCCACCAACGGTGATGTGACTCTCAATGCAAACGGCCGCTTCGTTTACACTCCGGACCCCGATTTCCACGGCACGGATTCCTTCACCTACAAAGCAAGCGATGGCGTGGTGGATTCCGCGGCCACTACGGTCACGATCACGGTGACCCCGGTGAACGATACGCCGCTCGCCACCGCCCAATCGGTCACGGTTGCGGAAGATGGAACGGTTTCCATCACCCTGGCGGGCACGGATGTGGAAGGAACTTCCTTGAGCTTCTCTAACGGAAATCCGGGCAACGGTACGCTGAGTGGTACCGCGCCGAACCTGACCTACACACCGGCGGCGAACTTCAATGGCTCTGACAGCTTCACCTTCACCGTCAGTGATGGCGTCGCCACCTCGGCACCGGCCACGGTCTCAATCACCGTTACCGCGGTGAACGATACGCCCGTCGCCAATGCGCAATTGGTCACGCTCAACGAAGACACTCCCACCGCCATCACGCTTACGGCGTCCGATGTCGACCTGGATACGCTCACCTACTCGGTGGGTAATCCCACCAACGGAACTCTGAGTGGCACCGCCCCGAACCTGACCTACACGCCGAATACGAACTACACGGGCTCTGACAGCTTCACCTTCACGGTCAGCGATGGCACGGCCACCTCGGCATCTGCTACGGTCTCCATCACAGTCGATCCGGTGAACGACACCCCGGTCGCCACTGCGCAATCAGTCACGGTTGCGGAAGACGGTTCGGTTTCGATCACGCTTGCGGGTTCCGACGTGGAAGGCACCACGCTGAGCTTCACGAACGGAAATCCCAGCAACGGAACCCTGAGCGGCACCGCCCCGAACCTGACCTACACGCCGAACGTGAACTACACGGGCTCTGACAGCTTCACCTTCACGGTGAGTGACGGC
>JAIXOR010000052.1 GCA_027486655.1 Verrucomicrobiaceae bacterium
TGCGGCGTTTCCAGGCGGCGGGGTTTGCTGCCGGTCTTGTCCACGATGAGGTAGCGATCGTAGAGCGTCTGGATGCCGAGGTAGTCGAAGTCGAGGTCGGCGGTGGGATCGAAGGCGTTGGCGAGCTTGTCGAGGTTGTAAACGTCGAGCAGGTCGGGATGCAGGCGTTTGATGGCGACGCCGTGTTTCAGGTAGGACTTGAAGGCCTTCTTGTGGGCGGCTTTCAGTTTGTCGATGCCGTCCTTGGAGATGCTCCAGTCGAGGACTTCCTCATAGATGTAGGAAAGCAGGATGCGGCCGGCGAATTTCGCGAAGTCGGCGTCCTTTTCGATGAGGGCCTTGGCGTTGAGGATGATGGTGTTCTTGAGGTCCTTCTCGGAGATCTCCGAGCCGACCGAGCGGCGGAGTTCGCGTTCGATTTCGCCTTCCGGCATGTCGATATCGAGACCGATCATGGCGAAGTTGATGCGCTTCTTGAGCTCGGTGCCGTCCCAGAACGAGGAGATGCCGTCGTCGGTGGTGACGGTGACCATGAACTCCTGGTTGGGGTCCTCGGCATTGGCTTCGAGCTCCTCGCGGAGGCGCGAGCGTTGGGCGCGGTAGAGGATGTAGTGCTCGGCGGCCTTGAAGTGGCCCTGGCGCATGAGTTCCTCCTGGACCATGTCCTGCACGTCCTCGATGTGGATGAAGGACGAATCGCCCCGGCGGATGCGCTCGGTGACGCCGCGTGCGATGTCGATGGCGGGCTCGGGATTGGCCTTGATGGTTAGGAAGGCTTTGCGAACGGCGATCTCGATCTTGGTTTCCGACCAGGGCACCACGTTGCCATTGCGGCGGATGAGGCGGACCGGCAGCGAGCTGGGTCCGGCATTCACGTCCACGCTGCCGTGCTTCTCCATCGAGCGGCGGAAGGCGAGGGACTTGGCGACATCGTAGGCCTCGTTCTCCAGCAAGGCTTTTTCGATGAGCAGGTAGAGGTCCGCCTCGGAAAGGCGCAGGCGGCCGCCCTCGTCGAGGGACTTGGTGAGCGAGGCGGCCACGCTGTGGGCGACGTCGGAAACGAACTGGCGGTTTTGCTCGGTGAAGATCGATTTCTCATCCTCGCGGCGGGAGATGAGCAGGTCGGTGAGCGAGTTGCCGATGGCGTCCGCCACGTCTTCCAGCGAGAAGTGCGTGTCCGCATTGCCACGGGTGACGATGATGTCGGAAATGGGAGCCCGCCGGTCCGAGGGAAGCACCTCACGCCATGAGAACCCGCGCTCGGATTGGGGAAGCGCAAAGCGGTCGGTGATGACTTGTTTCAGGATCTGGTCTTCGGCGGGATCGATGGAGTGGTACATGAATTTGAGAATGCGGTAGGCTTTTGGAGAAAAGGAAGCGGGAGAGATGCGGAGTAGAGTTTGCTAGTTTTCAGTGTTCAGTTTTCAGGGAAGAGGAAGAACGGGTGAATGCTAGCGGACGAGGAGTGATGGGGAGTAGACGTTGAACTGAAGGTGGTGACCGAGGCGGAGTAGAGTTTGCTAGTTTTCAGTGTTCAGTTTTCAGGGAAGAAGAAACTGAAGACTGAAGGGCGGCTCAGGATTTGTTGGGGCGGCGGTTTTCGATGCTGCGGATGAGGCCTTGGAGCATGGCGGAAATTTCGCGGCTTTCCCGGATCATCTCGCGGGAGTTGGCGAACGGTTCGAGGCCCAGCGCCTCTTGGACACGCTCGCTGATGTAGAGCTGGGTGCGAAGCTCACCGCAGGAACCCTTGCTGATGCGGAGGAAGCGGATGAAATCGCCGTCGCTATCCCGTTCGGCTCCCTCGGCAATGTTGGATGGAATCGAAATCGCCGAACGTTGCATCTGATCCCTCAACCCGAAGTTCTTGGAATGATGAGTAGCCACGCAAACATCAACTGCAAGCTGACATCCGCGTTTCCAAACTTCCAGATCCTCAAAGGTCGTGGTGGCCATGGTCGTCTTTTTCTTCCTGAAAACTGAACACTGAAAACTAGCAAACTAGGGCGTATCACAGCTCATCATCGCTCACATTGCTGAGCGCCGACGCTTTCTGGTATTCGGTGACTCGGCCTTCGAAGAAGTTGGTTTCCTTCTTGATGTCCATCATCTCGGCGAGCCAGGGGAAGGGGTTGGAGGTGGAGGGGTTGAGCGGGGCGAGGCCGCAGGAGGCGAGGCGGCGGTCGGCGATGTAGTCGATGTAGGTTTCGAAGTCCGTCGAGTTGAGGCCGATGCCGGCGACGGGGAGGCAGTCGCGGATGAATTGTTTCTCGAGGGTGATGCCTTCCTTCATGGTGGCACGGAGGTCCTCGCGGAAGTCCTCGGTCCAGATGTCCGGGTTTTCATCGATGAGGTCCATGAGCAGGTTGCGGAAGACCTCGATGTGGTTCGATTCATCGCGCAGCGTGTAGCGGAACATCTGGCCGATGCCGGGGAACTTGTTCTGGCGGTAGAGGCTGAGGATCATGCCGAAGAGACCGTAGAACTGGGTGCCTTCCATGACCTGGCCGAACATGAAGATGTTCTTGGCGAGCGCCTGTTTGTTGGCGGTGACGGTGAGGTCGATGTCGCGGCGGAGGGCCTTGCTGTTGGAGGTGACGAAGTGGTTTTTGGCCTTGATGGTGGGGATGTCCTCGAACATCGCCTCGCATTCGTGGGGGTTGAGGCCGAGCGAGGAGAGCATGTAAACGAGGCTGTCCGCGTGGATGTTTTCCTCGTGGGCGTGGCGGCCGAGCACGAGTTTCAGCTCGGGGGCGGTGACCACCTCGCGGACGACGTGGAGGACGTTGTCGCCGACGATGCCTTCCGCGGCGGAGAAGTAGCCGATGCCCATCTTGATGATCCAGCGCTCCACCTCGGAGATCTCATCGGAGCGCCACTGCTCGACATCCTTCTGCATGGTGATGTCCTCGGGCTCCCAGTGGTTGTTCTTCATCGTCTTGTACAGGTCGTACGCCCACTGGTACTTGAGGGGCAGGATGTTGAAGAACATCGTCTCGCGGCCATTGATCACTTTCTTGGCGGCAAAGGCTTCCTCGGCTTTGGTTTTATCGAGGGTGAAGGTGCGGTCTCCGAGCTTGACGGTGGTGGTGATGGACATGGTTTCCGGGTGAATGTGAGGAGGTGAAAATCGGGAGCTTCGCGACGCGCGCAGCGTTGCGGACCTTGCCGGATTCGGGCCCGGCCGGTCAATTCGATTTTGCCCATGTGGTATCCACAAATTATTCACAATACCAGATGTAGTGGTTTTGGGTTTGTGGTTACCATGTAAACAGCGAGCAAATTCTAGGGCTGCGGCGGTTTGCCGGAAGCGGCCGGGGCCATGCCTAGGGGCGAAGAAAAATTCGACCTGTTAGAAGCCGCGGGGGGCCGCTTTGGAATTTGAAAAAATTCGTTAAGATCACTTGATTGTTTCCGCGGTGAGGAGGGTGAATCCTGTCAAAACCGGGCATCGGGCGAGGCACAAAATTTTGTGTCTGCGAGGGTGGGGGTCGAGGGTCGCGGGGTGCGATGAGCCGGGTTTCTAAAAGCCGGGCTGGGGCATGAAAAAACCGCCCGATCCTGGGTGGAGCGGGCGGTTTCGGGGAAGGGGGGTGGGGGGGGCTGGCGGGTCTCAGAAGGCCCACTTGTGCTTGTCGAGCTCGCAGACGCAGGCGGCGAGCAGGTCGATGCAGGATTGGAGGTCCTGTTTGTGGCACATTTCGATGGTCTGGTGGATATGGCGTGTGGGGATGGAAACCGCGCCTGCGATCGAGCCGCCGGCGACCATGCGTTGGAGGCTGGCGGTGTCGGTGCCGCCGGCGGCGAGGATTTCCGGCTGCCACTGGATTTTGTGGCGGGTGGCGGTGGCCTTCATGAATTCGATCATGCGGTAGTCGCAGATCACCGAAGAGTCCATGAGCTTGATGGCGGCGCCCTGGCCGAGGGCGGTGCAGCGTTCCTGCGGGGTGGATCCGGGGACGTCGTAGGCGATGGTGGTGTCCAGGCCGAAGGCGAAATCCGGCTGGATCTGGAGGGCGGCGGCCTGCGCGCCGCGGAGGCCGACCTCTTCCTGGACGGTGAACGCGGCGTGGAAGTCGTAGGCGGGCTTGAGCTTGCGTTTCTTGAGTGTGCGGAGTGTTTCGATGAGGACGAAGACCGAGGCGCGGTTGTCGAGGGACTTCACGTTCACGCAGTCTCCCATTTCGATGAGTTCGGAGTGGCGGGTGACGAAGTCACCGACGGATATCAGCTTGTCGACATCCTTCTTCGAGAGGCCGGTATCGATGAAATAGTCCTTGATTTGAGGGGTTTTGTTGCGCTCCTCCGGCGACATGATGTGGATGGGCTTGGAGCCCATGACGCCCATGACGTCCTTGCGGCCGTGGATGAGGACGCGTTGGGAGGTGAGGGTCTTGGGATCGAATCCGCCGACGGGATTGAAGCGGACGAAGCCCTTGTCATCGATGTGGGTGACGATGAAGCCGATCTCGTCCATGTGGGCGGCGGCCATGGATTTTTTGGCGGACGAGCGGCCTTTTTTCAGGGCGATCACGTTGCCCATGGCGTCCGTGCGGATGTCATCGGCGAGGCCTGCAAGTTCGGCGAGGACGAGTTCGCGGATTTTTTTCTCGTGACCCGGGGCTCCGGGGGCTTCGCAGATGCGGGAAAGAAGGGGAATGTCGATGGCCATGGTGAGGCAAGCGTGGGGTGGGTGCGGCCGGGCTGACTAGCAGGAAATGCCGGGGGCGGGCGCAAGATTCTGTACCACTCCGGTGATCAGTGGCGGGTGGTGGGGGCTGCGGTGAATTGCCGCTTGGCCTCCGGCGGCGCGGGGCTAGATTCGGCGCGTGAAAGGACATTTGATCATCGATTTGGGCGCGCTTCCGGAGGAGGGAAGGAATTTTTCTGGAGAGCTGCCGCAGGAGGTTTTCGACCTGCCGGAAGGCGACGCGCGGCCGGTCGGGCCGCTGTGTTATGACGTCTGGGCGCAGCGTTTCGGCTCCGAACTGCTGCTGACGGGCGAGCTTTCCGCGCCCTTTGAGTTCACCTGTGTGAGGACGCTGCATCCCTTTGTCCAAACGATCCGCCTGGAGGGGGCCGCGGTGTCCATCGAGATTGGAAACGAGGGGGAGATCGATGCCAACGAGGCCCTGCGCGAGGAGATCCTGATCCATTTCCCGGTGGACCCCCGTTGCGAGGAGGGGGATGAGCCTCAGGAATGCGAAATCGATCCCCGATATTTATCAGTGGACAAACCGCGGGAAGATACGCTACCCACTCCGCCCCGCGACGGGGGAGACGACCGCTGGTCGGCCCTCGACGAACTCAAGGACCTCAAGGACCAACCCTAAACTACTGCAAGACTATGGCCGTTCCAAAGCGCCGCCAATCCAAAAGCCGTCAGAAAATGCGCCGTGGCGCGAAGCGCTGGCGTGCACCGATCTTCAAGAACTGCCCCGAGTGCGGCAGCAAAGTGCCATCCCACATCGCCTGTCCGTCGTGCGGTAATTACCGCGACCGTCAGGTGCTTGAGGTCGAGGCCCTCTGAACCGCCATCCCCGGATTTTGAAGAATCGCCGCCCGGGCTGTGTCCCGGGCGGTGATTTTTCGCATGTTTTTCGCAACCCGAGCCTGCGAAGCCGCATTTCCTTTCCTACATGAAAGTCGCCCTGGACGCCATGGGCGGGGATCACGCCCCCGCCGTCAATATCGGAGGAGCCATCGATGCCCTGCGGTATTATCCGAAGCTTCAGCATCTTTTTCTGGTGGGGGACCAACCGGTTCTCGAGACCGAGAGTGCGCGGCAGGGGCTGGACCTGAGTGATCCGCGGGTGAGCATTGTCCATGCGCCGGAAGTGATCGGCATGGGCGAGCCCGGGGCGAAGACGGTGCGGAGGAAGAAACTTTCGTCGATCAACGTGGCCATGGACATGGTCAAGGAAGGTCGTGCTGATGCCTTTGTGTCCGCCGGGAACACCGGTGCGGCTGTGGCGGCGGCGACCTTGAAACTGCGCACGCTTCCCGGTGTGGACCGTGCGGGCATTGCGACGGCGATTCCGAACGAGTTCGGGATCTGTCACATTCTGGATGCCGGTGCGAACCCCGAGGCGAAGCCGGAGCACCTGGTGGCGTATGCGGTGATGGGCACGGCGTTTTCCCGCAACGTGCTGGGCGTGAAGAGCCCCAAGGTGGGTCTGATGTCCAACGGCGAGGAGGACGAAAAGGGCACCACCTTCACCAAAGAGACTTTCAAGCTGCTCAAGCAGACCCCGGGCATCGACTTCGTGGGCAATGTGGAGGGCCGTGATCTTTTCGAGACCGAGCTGGACGTGGTCCTGTGCGACGGCTTCGTCGGAAATGTGATGCTCAAGACCGTGGAGGCCACCGCCAAGGCGGTGTCCAAGTGGTTGAAGACGGAGATCAAGGGCAATCCACTGCGTCTGTGCGGTGCGGTGCTGGCCCAGGGAGCCTTCAAGGCGCTCAAGGAAAAAAGCAGCTACGAGACCTACGGCGGCAGTCCGCTGCTCGGCGTGAACGGCGTGGTGATCATCGCCCATGGATCCTCCTCCGCGCTGGCGGTGCGCAATGCGATCCGCGTCGGCATGGAGACGGTGGAAAACCGGGTGAACTCACGCATCGAGGAAGCGTTGGCGACCATCGCCGAGGGTGCCGTGGTGACGGAGTGAGGCGTGCTGCGGATGCCGCCAACTTCGCGCTTGTGGGGGGCGGGTCCGGGTTCCAATCTCCCGCCGCATGAGTGAATCGACCTCCGCCATCGAAGTCTGCATTGCGGGCACCGGCAGCTATGTTCCGGAACGGGTTCTAACCAACGAGGAGCTTTCCGCCATGGTGGATACCAGTGACGAGTGGATCGTCACACGCACGGGGATCCGCGAGCGGCGCATCGCCGCGGCGGACGAGTTTACCTCGCACATGGGAAGCAAGGCGGCGCTGCGTGCCCTGGAGCAGGCGGGCATGCAGGCTGGTGAGATCGAGTTGATCGTGGTGGCCACCATCACGCCGGACACGCCGACGCCGGCGACGGCCTGCCACATCCAGGCGCAGATCGGTGCGTCCAAGGCGGTGGCCTTCGACATCTCCGCGGCCTGCTCCGGGTTTCTCTACGCGATGAAGATCTGCAAGCGCCTGATCTCGGATGGTGCGTTCAAGAACGCCCTGATCATCGGTGCGGAGAAACTCTCCTCGGTGACCAATTGGGAGGACCGCGGCACTTGCGTGCTGTTTGGCGATGGAGCCGGCGCCGCCGTGCTTCGGCGTGCGGAACCGGGCGAGGGGTCCATCGTGGCCACCGAGATGGGAACGGACGGCACGCTCACGCATCTGCTGGAAATCCCCGGTGGTGGCAGCGCCCTGCCGATCACCGCGGACAATGCGAACGACCATTTGCAGACGCTGACGATGCAGGGCAAGGAGGTCTTCAAGATCGCCGTGACCCGCATGAAGGAAGCGGCGGAAAAAGTCATCGAGCGCGCCGGCTGGAAGGCCGAGGACATCGCCTGCGTGATTCCCCACCAGGCAAACCTGCGGATCATCGATGCGATTGCGGACCGTCTGGCCGTGCCGAACGACCGCGTGTTCGTGAATCTCCACAAGTACGGCAACACCTCGGCGGCCGCGGTGGCCATCGCGCTGGACGAGGCGAACCGCAGCGGTGCCTTCAAGCGCGGCGATCACATCGTTCTGGTGGTCTTCGGCGCCGGGCTCACCTGGGCGGCGGCTGCGGTCCGCTGGTGAGCGCGTTCCCGGGCGCTTCCGTCACGGTTTCGGCGCGGAGAGATCGAAGTTGTCGATCCAGATTTCGCCGCTTGCGACCTGGCGGCCGAGCGAGCTTCCGAAGAGCTGGATGTTGAAGCTGCCGGCAGCGGGATCCATTTTCCAGTTGGCGTTCACATCGCCGCCGGATCCTGCGGGCGAGAAGCTGCCCATGCGCAGCCAGAGGTAACCCTCGGTCTTGGTGGTGGGGGAGGCCCACAGGGTCAGGAGTTTGGTTTTCCGATCGAAGCGGATGCGCAGCGCACCGCTGGAAACGCGCGGGTCGGCCTCGATGGTGGCGGATTCCGGATGTTTCCCGTCGGTCACGACATCGGCGATCAAGCCGCCGCCGATCCATTTTCCGTTCCGTTTCACGCCCTTGCCGAAGAACTGGATGTAGAGGTGGTCGTTGCGGTCCTTGGAATTGAGAATGGTGATGCCGCAGGAAGTGCCGTAGACGTGGCTGGTGGTGTTGCCGAGCTCGAAGATGAGCTGCCAGTTCTCGTTGTATCCAGGGGCGCTTTTGAGGAGCTCGACGACGGCGTAGTCGTCCTGGGTGGCTGTCTTGCGGGTGACGAAGTTGAGCTTGCCGCCGTTCTGGCGGAGGATGCCGTTGGCATACTTGGTCTGATACCAGGCCGAGGGATCCAGCGTGTCGCCCTTGAAACTCTCCTCGAAGGGGGTGAGGGCGTGGCTTTGCGAGGCAAGGGCGAGAGCGAGCCCAAGGGCTCGTGCGGGGGAGAAAATGACGTTGGTCATCCTCCGGGCCTATCCGGAAGACGGCCGTGGGGCAAGATCCGTTTTGTTCAGCCGGCGGAGAACACCAGACCGGTGCGCGAGGGGGTGTAAACGCGCATCACGCCCTCGGCATCCACCGGATAGAGGAACGAATGATCGACCCGCCCGTGGCCGCCGAAGTGGGAAAGGTCCGAATCGAGAAGCAGCGTGCGGGTGCCCGTGCCGGGAACCCGGATGGGATAACTGAAGAGCGATTGATCGACGGAAAAGTTGAAAACGAAGATGAGGTTCGCCCTTTCTGCGACGAGGATCTTCGCCGCGTGGTCGATGTGAAGCAGGCGGGCCGGCGGGGAGGACAGCAGGCGGGTGCTGCGGGAGAGGTCCATGAGGACTCGGTCGAAATCGGCGAGCCATCCGTATTTCAGATCCGGGTTGTCCACCAGCGACCACTGGCGCCGGCAGTAGTGGAAGGACCAACCGTTTCCCTCGCGGGGGAAATCCAGCCATTCCGGGTGGCCGAACTCATTGCCCATGAAGTTGAGCCAGCCCTCACCGCCGAGGACGAGGGTGACCAGGCGGATGAGCTTGTGCAGGGCGATGCCGCGATCGATGACCGGATGGGGATCGGCCTTTTCCATGTGCCAGTACATTTCCTGATCCATGAGCCAGAAGGCGAGGGTCTTGTCGCCGACGAGTGCCTGATCATGGCTCTCCGCGTAGGCGATGGTGGCCTCGCCGTGGCGGCGGTTGGCGAGCACGCCCCAGAGTTCGTCGAGGTTCCAGTCCTCGTCGCGGCTGTGTTTGAGGAGCTTGATCCAGTAATCGGGGATGCCCATGCCGAGGCGGTGGGTGAAGCCGATGCCGCCTTCCTCCACCGGCCGGCAGAGTCCGGGCATGCCGGACATGTCCTCGCCGATGAGCAGGATGCCGGGTTTCATCTCGCGGGCGAGTTCGGTGGCGAGCTGGAGGTAGAGGATGGCGTCCTCATCGGCATCTCCGCCGAAGTAGTCGTCGTAGCTTCCGAAGGATTTGTTGCCCCGCGAGTGATAGAGCATGGAGGTGACGCCATCGAAGCGAAAGCCGTCGAAGCGGAATTCCTCGATCCAGTAGCGCACGTTGGACAGCAGGAACTGGCGGACTTCCGTGCGTCCGTAATCGAAGCATTTGGAATCCCACTGCGGATGCTCGCCGCGTTCGCCTTTGTGGAAATACTGGTTTCCGGAACCGTCGAAGTCGTTGAGGCCTTCCGCGATGTTTTTGACGGCGTGGGAGTGGACGATGTCCAACAGCACGGCGAGCCCGTGGCCGTGGGCGGTGTCGATGAGGTATTTGAGATCCTCCGGTGTTCCAAAGCGCGAGCAGGGGGCGAAGAACGAGGAGACATGGTAACCGAAGGACCCGTAGTAGGGATGCTCCTGCACGGCCATGAGCTGGATCGCATTGTAGCCGCCCCTTGCGATGCGTGGCAACACGCTGTCCGCAAACTCCCGGTAGGTGTGCACGCGCGGTTCCTCGCCACCCATGCCGATGTGGCATTCGTAGATCCGCGGCGCGCCGGTGGCGGATGGATCGAATTCGTGTTTCCACCCGAAAGCCACGGGCGGATTCCAGATCTGGCCGCAGTAATCGTGGGTGACGGGATCCTGCACCGCGCGGCGGATGCAGGCCGGGATGCGATCCCGGCGGGTGCCGTCCGCGCCCACGACGTGGAGTTTCACCTTCTGTCCATGCTGCAAGGCCGCCGCGGGAAGCTGCAAGTGCCAGATCCCGCCCGAGCCGCGTTCGAGCGGGTGGCTCTCGCGGTTCCACTGGTTGAAGTCCCCGATGATCGACACCGCCTGCGCCGCTGGGGCCCATTCGCGGATGCTCCATTCGTTTGAAGGCGCATGGAAATGAATGCCGGCATACTTGTGCCCGGTGGCATGGGCGGCCAGCGTGCGGGAATGACCGCGGATCGCCGCAAGTTCGTCACGAAGCCGTGCCATGCGCCGCTCGATGGCATCCCGGTGAGGTTCCAACCAGGGATCGTCCACCACGAGTTTCGGTTTCTCCGTCATTGCCGCGGAGTATCGCCGAAACCGGGCGCGGGTGAAAGTCAAAACCCGGCGATCAGCGGACCGCCGCAGACAAAGCCACGCCCGCCTCGCTCAGGTAGCCGTCGAGCGGAGCGCCCGGCAGTGCCCGCAATCCGGAAACCACCGCCTTCGCGCTGAAGAGCGATCCGCTGGCATTGGTGTGCGTGCCCTTGTCCGCAAAGAAGCCCTCGACCTCCGCGGCCGGCAGCTTCGCATAGGCCTCACCGATGTCGCGGGCTAGGTCGAGGTAATCCGCTTTCTCCACCCTCGCGCATTCCTCCACCCAGCCGCGCCATTCCTTCCAGTCCTGCACGAACTTCCCTTCGCGATCGAATTTCTTGTGAGGCACCGGCGAGCAAAGGATCACCCGGGCCCCCTTTTCGCGGGCACTGCGGGCCATGGTTTTCAGATACCAACCGTACGATCTCACCTCCTCGACGCTGCCATCCGGTTTGCTGACGTGCTCTACTTCGTCGCCGATGCTTTTCAGCGACCCGCGGAACTTTCCTTTCTCATCCAGCGGGCCCACGTCGTTGTGGCCGAACTGGATGATCACGAAGTCGCCGGGTTTGAGCGCGCTCTCGATTTCCTTCCAGCGGCCCTCCGTGAAAAACGTGCGCGAGGAACGCCCGCCGATGGCGCGGTTGACCACGTTGATCTTCCCCGGATCGAAGAACCCGCCGAGGTCCTGGCCCCAGCCGCGCATCGGTGCGTTGGACCTCACCGTGGAGTCGCCGGCGATCCACAGGGTGGGCAGGCTGTCCTTCTCCGCCGTCTCGCGGCGTACGCCCCGGTCGTCCACCACCGGACGCTCGTCCTCCGCGAGCAAGGGCGCGGTGATCGCGAAACACAGGGCGAGCATTCCGCGGCGGGTGAAGAGACGGTTTTTCATCGCCGGATTGAAATCCGCCCGCCGCCCGCACGTCCATCACACGATCGGGTGAGCGAACTTGGGACTTGGAACCGGCCGTCGCGTCCCTAGCTTCACCGACATGCGGGATATCCTCCTCGATCTCTTCATCATCGGCGTCTATTTCGCGATCATCGTGGCGATCGGTGTGCACTTCAGCCGCCGCAACAAGGACGTTTCGGAATTCGCACTGGGCGGACGCTCGATCCCCTGGTGGGCGGTGCTGGCATCCATCCTCGCCTCGGAAATCAGCGCGGGCACCTTCTTCGGATCGCCGGGAGAGGGCTTTGAACAGAGAAACTTCCTCTATGCCCAGCTCATGATCGGCTACCTGCTGGCCCGTCTGGTGGTCAGTGCGGTGTTCATTCCGGCCTACTACCGGCATAATGTGGTGAGCATTTACGAGTTTCTGGAGATCCGCTTCGGTCCGCGCACGCGGAGTTGGGCGAGCGTGATTTTCCTGATCACCCGCTCGCTGGCCAGCGGTTCGCGATTGTGGGTGCCCACCTTGCTGCTCGTGGTGATCTGGAACCGCTTCCATCCTGGCGAGAAACTCGGCAGCTGGGACCAATTCTGGATCACCGGCGGCGCGCTGCTGCTCATCACCCTGATGACCGCCGCCTACACCGCCATCGGCGGGATCAAGGCGGTGATCTGGACGGACGTGCTCCAGATCGCCGTGCTGTTCTGTGCGCTTGGTTTCTCCGTCTGGTATCTGTTAGGCCACATCCCCGGCGGGTGGGAGGGCGCCAAGGCCCACCTCACCGGACCGAACGACCTCCAGTTCGTGAAATGGCGCGGCGACGTGCCGCCCACGCCGGAGTTTGTTTCGAAATACGGCTCCCTCTGGGGCGAGGTGAAGAGCGTGTTGGAAAGCTCCTACAATCTCTGGGCCGCCTTTCTCGGATCGCTGTTCGTGACCCTTGCCACGCACGGTACGGATCAGGACATGGTGCAAAGAATGCTCACCGCAAAGAACAAGCGCCAGAGCGCGGTGGCCACGATTCTATCAGGCGTCGCCGACATCCCGGTGACTTACGCCGTGTTGATGATCGGGATCCTTCTTTCCGTCTACTACGGCCATGTCGTCCATGATCCGGACCTGCCGATGGCCAATGGCAAGCCGGATGCATCCACCATCTTTCCCTACTTCGTCGTGGATGTGATGCCGGGTGGCTTGCGCGGTCTTGTCATCGCCGGTGTGCTCGCCACCACGATGGGTTCGCTCGGCACGGCGATGAACTCGCTCGCCACCAGCTATTCGCGGGATTTCCACTTCCGCTGGTTCCGCACGCCGGACGAGGAGGCGGCGCGCGTGCGCGTGATCCGGCTCAGCACCTACGGTTTCTCCCTCATCCTGATCCTTGTGGGACTGGCCACCGCGTTCGTGAAAGCCCACAACCCGGGCCTCACCATCATTCCGATCATCCTCGGCAGCTTCGGCTACACCTACGGTTCCTTGCTCGGCATTTTCATGGTCGCCCTTTTCACCCGGAATCGTGGCAGCGAGATCGGAAACGTCATCGCGATGGCGGCCGGCATTCTCGCCGTGGCAGTGCTCAGCGACATGCCCAACGATGTGTGGAAAATGATCGCTGGCGATGACCTCTACTCCCGGCCGGAATGGATGCCGGTGCTCAAGTTCACCTGGCGCATTCTTGCCGGTACCATCGTCACGGTGGCTGTCGCTCTTTGCTTCAAGACGGCACGCCCGGCCACTCCTTGATCCGGGTTTTCTGCGCTCGTCGCAGGCCTCCTTCGCCCCTTGGTGCAGATCTTGCACCCGCGCGTGCAAGCCTCTGCCAAGACGATCGTGGGTGTCCGGAATGTGACGAATCAGACACAGTGCAAATCATTGGTTTTGAATGGTTTGTGGGCTCGTTTGGCGATGGTCGCGAGATAATGGTTTGGAAAAACAAATCAATTTTCGGGTCAAGATTTTAAAATTTTTACCCGTGGAACCCTTGTGGAATACGGGTCCGCGGGATCGGCTGTTAGAGATGCCGAAAAAGATTTTCTCAAGCGCGCCCGTGCCTTGCCAGAGTGTCCGCCGTCGCCACCCGCGGCCACTCCAACGAGGGGCCGGCAAGGTGTCGGAAAAACTCTTTCAGCAACACGATCAAACATGGAACCAGAGGAAGTGACAGTGCCAGATGTCGGGGAGGAATGGACGGACAATCCGGAGCTGCGGGGGACATGGGCACAAGTTTGCGAAGGACTGCGAGCCAGCGTGGGTGAGGACGCATTCCAACGCTGGTTCCGCGCCGCGGAATGGGCCGGGGGCGAGGATGGTGTGGCCACCGTGAACGTGCCGGGCGAGATGCACCAGGTGTGGATCGAGACCAACTACCTCCCGGAACTCACCATCGCGGTGAACCGCGTGTTTCAGGACATCCGCGAAGTGCGCCTCGCCGTGGGTGGCGCGCCTTCGAGTGAGGCTCCCGCTGCTGGTCATGATTCCGCGAACCAGGAATCCCGTCCGCGTGCCGGCAGGCATCCGGGCCTCGAGGGCGAGGCGCTGGAGCGCCGTATCAAGAGCTCGGGACTAAACCCGGCGAACACATTCTCCTCGTTTGTCGTCGGATCTAACAGCCAGTTCGCCCATGCCGCCTGCGAGGCGGTCGCACGCAAGACCGGCATTGGTTACAACCCGCTCTTCATTCACGGTGGACCCGGCCTCGGCAAGACCCACCTCATGCAGGCCATCGGCCAGGAGATCCTGCGCCGCCAGCCGGGCTCCCGTGTGATCTACCTCACCTGCGAGAAGTTCACCAACGAGTTCATCGACTCCGTCCGCCGCGGCGATCTGGAGAAGTTCCGCCGCCGCTACCGCAGCTCGGACGTGCTGCTCATCGACGACGTGCAGTTCCTCGCCGGCAAGGAACGCTCACAGGAGGAATTCTTCCACACCTTCAACACCCTGCTGGACGGGCGCAACCAGGTGGTCCTCACCTGCGACCGCCCCGCCTGCGAGATCAAGAACCTGGAGCCCCGCCTCGTTTCCCGCTTCGAGTGCGGCCTCACCGTGGAGCTCCAGCCGCCGCAGATGGAAACCCGGCTGGCCATCCTTCGCAAGAAGTCGCTCGACTGGAAGGTCCGCGTGGATGAGTCCGTCCTCAACTTCCTCGCCGAGAAAATCCGCACCAACGTCCGCCGCCTCGAAGGCGCACTCATGCGCGTGGCCACCTACGCCTCGCTCGCCGGTGAAAGCGTCACCGTGGACAAGGTGGAGCACCTGCTCCGCGACCTCATCCGCGAGGAAGCCAGCCGCCAGGTCAGCATCGATGCGATCCAGAAGGCGGTGGCCGAGCAGTTCGATGTGCGCCTCGCGGACATGACCAGCCGCCGCCGCCCCGCCAGCATCGCTTTTCCGCGGCAGGTCGCCATGTATCTCAGCCGCTCGCTGACCAAGGGCTCCCTCATGGAGATCGGCGAGGCCTTCGGCGGCCGCGACCACGGAACGGTGATCCATGCCTGCAAGAAGGTCGGCGAAAAGCTCCAGGACGAACCCTCGCTCAAGGACGTGATCGCACGCATCGAATCCCAGCTCCGGCGTTGATTTCCAGCGGGGTGGGGGATTCTTCACGGAAGTTCACAGAAGGCTTGCCAAGGGGCGGCGAAAGCGGAAACTGCTCCGCGTCAACCACCCCGGTTCCCACCCATGAAGTTCCGTATTTCCAAGGAAGCATTTCTCGACGGCCTGCAAAAAGTGCAGCACGTGGTCAGCTCGCGCACCACTTTGCCGATCCTTTCCAACGTGCTCCTGGTGGCCCGGGATGGCCGGCTCCAATTCACGACGACCGATCTCGATGTGGGCATCACCGGATCTGTCGAGGCGACCATCGAAAAGGAAGGCGCCACCACCCTGCCCGCCAAGCGTCTCGTGAGCATCGTCCGCGAACTCCCCGCCTCCGAGGTGGAGGTCTCCGTGGATGCCAAGAACCATGCCTCGATCCGCAGCGGCCCTTCGTTTTTCAAAATCATCGGCCTCGGTGAGGCGGAGTTTCCCCCGCTTCCCGATTTCGCGAATGCCAAGGAATTCAAGATCCCGCAGAACGTTCTGCGCGACGGCCTCCGCAAGACCGCTTACGCCATCTCCACCGATGAGACGCGCTACGTGCTCAACGGCATCTTCACTTCCTTCCGTGATGGCAAGATGACCCTCGTCGCCACCGACGGCCGCCGCCTCGCCATGGTGGACGCGGATCTGGAATTCCCCGCTTCCCACGAAACCGACGTCATCATCCCGACCAAGGCCGTTCAGGAACTCCAGCGCCTGCTCGGAGACGCCGGCGACGTCATCGTGCGCCTTTCGGAAAGCCAGATCTCCTTCTCCATCGGAGACAGCCTGCTCTGCAGCAAGCTCATCGAGGGCAACTACCCGAACTACCGCCAGGTCATCCCCGGAGACAGCAACGAGCGCGTGGTTATCTCCCGCGAGGCCCTGCTCGAGACCGTCCGCCGCGTTTCCCTCCTCTCGTCGGACAAGTCGAACTCCGTGAAACTCGTCTTCAGCGAGAACCGCATCGAGGTCACCGCGAACTCGCCGGATGTCGGTGAGGCCCAGGAATCCATGGACGTGATCTATCAGGGACCTCCCATGCAGATCGCCTTCAACCCGGAGTTCCTCCAGGCACCTCTCCGCAACCTCGACACCAACGACGTCTATCTGGACCTCATCGACGAGATGAGCCCCGGCGTCCTCCGCATCGAGGGCACCTTCCTCTACGTCCTCATGCCCATGCGCGTGACGAACTGAGGCCATCCTCCTTCTCCTGCATTTCCAACCGAAATGAAAAACCCCGCCACTCGCAAGTGACGGGGTTTTTTCGCGCCGGCCCCGGCTGCTTTCAACCGATGAGCCCTTTGAAGCGCTCGAAGGCCACATTCCAGGCGGCCGTGTCCTGCGGCTGATAGATCCGGAAATCAAAGGACCGCCGGATCAAGTCGCGACCCGCGTCCAGATCGGCCAGATGCCCGGTGCCGATCATCTGGGTGATCACGTTGCCGCAGGAAGTCGCTTCCACCGGCCCCGCCACCACCTCGATGCCGAGTGCGTTGGCCGTCGCGCGGCAGAGAGCCTCGTTCTGAATGCCGCCGCCACCCGCATGCAGCCGGGTGAACTCGCGTCCGCTGAGCGCCTTGATGTTTTCGAAAACCACTCGGTATTTCAGCGCCAGCGACTCGGTGGCCACGCGGAGAATGCTCCCGGGATCCTGCGGCACCTTCTGGCCGGTCTTCTCACACCAGGCCTGGATCTTCGAGGGCATGCCTCCCGGGCTGGCGAACACCGCGTCGTCCGGATCGATGAAGGCGGAAAACTCTTCCGCTTCTTCCGCCATCTCCGCCATCGTCGCGTAACTGTATGCGTGCCCGTCGAGCTCCCACTGGCGCTTGCATTCCTGAATCAACCAGAGCCCGGAGATGTTCTTGAGGAAACGCACCGTGCCGTTCACGCCGAGCTCGTTGCAGAATCCGCGGCCCAGCGCATCCCGGGTGGTCACCGCTTCGGGCGACTCGATGCCCATGATCGACCAGGTGCCCGAGGACAGCCAGAGATTGCCCGTGCCATTCATCGGAATGCCCGCCACCGCGGAGGCCGTGTCGTGGCTGGCGCTCGCCACCACCGGAATGCCCGCCCTGCCGATCACCGCCGCCACCGCTTCCCTCACCGGACCCAACACGGTGCCAGGGGCCACAATCGGACCGAAAATCCGGCGCGGCAGGCCGAGCGCGTCGATCACCGGCCAGGCCCAGTCGCCCGATTTCGGATCCAACAGCTGCGAGGTGGACGCCACCGTCCGCTCGACCGCCTGCGTGCCGGTCAGCCAGTAAGCCAGAAGGTCCGGCGTGAAAAGCAGACGCTCCGCCTCAAACAAGGCCGGACTCTTCTTGCGGGCTTCCGCCAGCAAGTGCAGCGAGCTGTTGTAGAAGTTGGTCTTGAGCCCCGTGTGCGAGTAAATCTCCTCCTCGCTCATCAGCGAGTGCATCACCTCCGCCATCCCCTCGAAGCGCGGGTCGCGATACTGGTGCGGCATGCCTAACAAACCGCCGTCCGGCCCCACCAACCCGTGGTCGCAGCCCCAGGTGTCGATGCCGATGGAAACGATGCGCTCCCCGTGTTTTTCCACGGCTCGGCGCAGGCCTTCCAGAATGTCACGATACAGCCCGATGAGGTTCCAGAAGGAACCCCCGGGAAGGTCGGTGCCCGGATTGTCAAAGCGGTGCAGTTCTTCCAGCTCGATCTTGTGGAAGTCCGTGGTCGCGGCGATGACCCGGCCGCTTCCGGCTCCAAGGTCCACGGCAATGAAGGTTTTGTGAGGCATGATGGGTGCGGGATGGTTATCCCGCATCGTTTGGAAACCGGTGCCCTCATGCAATCCCGAATCCACGGATTCCCGCCTTGCCTCCAGCCGGGCTTTGCCTTGGCATGGACGCGTCCTTTCCGTTTCCCGAACCTCCATTCCAGACCTCCATGTCCGCCACTCTCTCCTCGGCCCGCTTCCGCCTCTCGCTGATGATGTTTCTCCAGTTCTTCATCTGGGGAGCCTTCTTCGTCCCCCTCGGCGGATACCTCGGGAAAATCTTCGCCGGACAAAACGTGGTGGGACACATCTACTCGACCTCAAACTGGGCCGGTCTCATCGCGCCGCTCTTCGTCGGCCTCATCGCGGACCGCTTCTTCAATGCCGAACGGGTGAACGGCGTGCTCCACCTCGTCGGCGCCGCCCTTCTCTGGAAATGCTCGCTCGTCACCGAAAGCCCGGGCCTCCTCTTCAGTTGGATGCTCGCCTATTTCCTCTGCTACATGCCCACGCTCGCCCTGGTCAATACCATCACCTTCCAGAACGTCGCCAACGCTGGTGACGAGTTCCCGAAAATCCGCCTCTGGGGCACCATCGGCTGGATCGTCGCCGGCCTCGTCGTCGCCGAGTCGCTCTTCGGCCTCTTGCCCTTCCCCGTGCTCCCCGGCATCGAAAACGCGGGCGGCACCGCCTTCCCGATGAAACTCGCCGCCGTGGCCAGCCTGATCTACGGCATCTATAGTTTCTCGCTGCCCGCCACCCCGCCGAATGCCAAGGGCACCCCGGTCAGCGTCGCCAAGCTCCTCGGTTTCGACGCGCTGCGCCTCTTCAAGGACCCGGCCTTCGCGGTCTTCGCCCTCTGCTCCTTCCTCGTCTGCATCCCCCTCGCGTTCTACTACGCAATGACCTATCCGTTCGCGGAACTCACCTCCTTCGGTGACAAGACGGCCTCCGTGATGGCGCTTGGCCAGGTCAGCGAAATCGTCTTCATGGCCCTGGTCCCCTTCTTCTTCCGCAAGCTCGGCGTGAAAATGATGCTCATCGTCGGCATGCTCGCGTGGACCCTCCGCTACGCGCTCTTCGCCATGGCCCCCTCGGTTCCCGCCATGGTCCTCTTCGGCATCATCCTCCACGGCATCTGCTACGATTTCTTCTTCGTCACCGGCCAGCTCTACACCGACCGCAAGGCACCCCGCGAAATCCGCGCCAGCGCCCAGGGATTGATCGGACTGCTCACCTACGGCGCGGGCATGCTCGTCGGAAACCAGGTGCTCGACTGGTGGGCCGGCCGCACCGGGCTCGATGCCACCACCCGCGAGGGCTGGCTCTCCGGTTCCATGGCCTTCTGGCATCTGCCGGCCGGAATCGCTCTCGGCGTGTCTGTCATCTTCGCACTCGCTTTCCGGGACCGTGCCAACGAGGCTGCCGCCCCAACGGAACGCGAATGAAAACCCCGATGAACCAACGGCCCGCCTCCATCGCCGGAACCGCACTTCTCCTCGCCTCCCTCCAGCCGCTCGCCGCCCAATCCGCGGAACTCCTGCCGGAAATGGTCGTTCTCGGTGACCGCACCAACACCGCGGATCCGCCCGCCGCCATCGCCTCTTGGAATCGCGAGGATCTCGCCGCCGCCGCTCCGCGCACGCTCGATGAACTGCTCGCCCGCGAGCCCTCGTTCTCCCTCTACCGCCGCCAGTCCTCCGTCTTCGGAAACCCGACTTCCGCCGGCGTAAGCCTGCGCAATACCGGTGCCACCGCCGCCTCCAGAACCCTCGTGCTGCTCGATGGCATCCCCCAGAACGATCCCTTCGGCGGATGGGTCTACTGGGCCCGCTACGATGCCGCCGCCCTCGAATCGGTCCGCATCACCCCGTCCTCACGCGCCGCCGCCTGGGGCAATCAAAGCCCCGCCGGCGTCGTCCAGATGAACAGCCGCGAACCCTTCACCGAGAACCACGTGCTCCGCCTCGGTGGCGGCAGCCAGGGATCCCTCGGCGGATCCACCTTCCACCAACTCACCAACCAAGAAAAAACCCGCTCGGTCTCGTTCTCAACCTTCGGGTTCCATACCGACGGCTTCTACGCCCTCGACGACTCCCAACGCGGCCCCATCGACCGCAAACTCGAAACCGACCTCTGGGGCGCGAATCTCAAAGGCGCCTGGCTCGCCGCTCCCGGACTCACCCTCGAATCCGCACTCTCCTGGTACACCGAAGACCGCGGCAACGGCACACCGCTCGCAGGAAACTCCACCGACGCCCTCGACCTCTCCCTCCGCCTCACCTCCGAGGACGCCGGACACTCCTGGCAGGCCCTCGCCTGGCACCAGCGGCGGGAATTCGAATCCGTCTTCAGCTCCGTCAGCGAGGACCGGACCAGCGAAATCATGGCCCTCGACCAATACGACGTCCCCGGCCGCGGCACCGGCGCCGCCTTCGTCATGATGTGGGACGATGGCGCATCACGCAGCCTCACCGCCGGTGTGGATGCCAGATTTCTCACCGGGGAAACCCACGAAAACGCCGGCGTGTTCCGCAACCGCGTGGCCGGTGGCGATCAATCCATCGCTGGCCTTTTCGCCATGGGCGGCCAGCAGATCAACGAGGCCACCCGCATCGATGGCTCCGCCCGCCTCGACGCCTGGCGTTTCCACGATGGCCGCCGCCTCGAAACCTCGCTCGCCGATGGATCCGTCCTCCGCGACGAACACCCGCAGGACCGCGACGGCGTGGAACCCTCCGCCTCCATCGAACTCACCCGCCGCCTCGCCGAAACCGTCGATGCCCGCATCTCCGCCGGCAGCGCCTACCGCCTGCCCACCCTCAACGAACTCTACCGACCCTTCCGCGTCCGCAACGACATCGTCGAGGCCAACCCCGGGCTCGATCCCGAACGCTTCGTCAGCCTCGAAGCCGGCCTCGCCTGGCACCCCGCCGATTCCTTCACCGCCGATCTCGCCGTTTTCCATCACTGGATCCACGACGCCATCGCCAACGTGCCCGTCACCGACCCCGCGGACATCACCCGCATCTTCGGCTTCATCCCACCCGGCGGCAGCGGCTCGCAACGCCGCAGCGTCGAGGAAGCCACCGTCACCGGCGTCGAAGCTCAACTCCACTGGAAACCCCGCGATGACCTCTCGCTCGGACTCACGGGCCTGTGGACGGAAACCGAATTCCGCGATTCCCCCTCCCAGCCCCTCCTCGAAGGCAAACCCTTTCCCCAGGCCCCGGAACTCCGCCTCATCGCCGAAACCGCGTGGAACCCCACCCCGCCCCTGCACCTCTTCGCCGCCTGCGAATACGGCTCCTCCCAATACGACGACGCCCTCGCCTCCCGCTCCATACCGGACTACACCAGCGTCCGCCTCGGCTCCTCCTGGAAACACGGCAACGCCATCTATCAGATCCGCATCGAGAACCTCCTCGACGAACCCATCCAAACCGGCCTCTCCAGCGACGGCATCCGCACCTACGCCGCCCCCCGCTCCCTCTGGCTCGCCGCCGAATGGACGTTCTAACCCACCCCGCCCCCAACTCCACCCCGCCCCATCCCGAAATTCCTGTTAGCAGATCCCTGATGCGGCCGCACAAATAATCTGCTAACAGAAATGGACCCTGTCCGGGCCGGGGGCTGGGACTTGTTTGAAAGGTGTAAGGGGGGAATGGCCGGCTCCCTCAGCCCATTCACGCGGATCTCCACGAGGTGAATCCGTGTCTCCTTGCAGGGTCAGGCACCACCCAAGTCCGAGCGGCCTGCCAGGCCCTCCATCGCGAGTTCCCCCAAAAACCGGAACCAGCCCCTCATGTTCCAAACACACCACACCCGCGGACTTTCACGAATCCCCCGTCCCGCCCACATGTTTCTGTTAGCAGATCCTCGATGCGGCCGCACAAATGATCTGCTAACAGAAAATGGGATGCAGAGGGGTTGGGAGTTGGGGTGAAAGGAAGGGGGCCAGGCTTGGGGCGTCGTGCTCGGGCCCGGCTGGAAATCTGTTAGCAGATTCCTGATGCGGCCGCATCGGGGATCTGTACGGGGGTGGGAGGGGTTAGAGGAGTTTGGAGCGGAGGATTTCGGTGACTTGTTTGGGGTTGGGTTTGGTGGGGGCGAGTTTCATGACCTGGCCGGTGAGGAAGTTGAGGAGTTTTTCGTTGCCGGCTTTGACGGCCTCGACTTCGGCGGGGTTGGCGGCGATGGCTTGATCGACGAGGGACTCGAGTTCGCCGGCATCGGCTTTTTTGAAGCCGAGCTGGCTGGCGATGGAGGCGGGGTCGCTGGCGGGTTCCTGATAGAGGACGGTGAAGACCTCGTTGGCCTGGTTGGAGGCGAGGGTTCCGTCTTCGACGAGGAGGAGGAGGGAGCGGAGTTTTTCGGGGCGGACGGGGCAGGCGTCGATGCCGATGCCTTGTTCGTTGAGTTTGCCGAGGAGGTTGTTGATGAGGAAGTTGGCGACTTTTTTGCCGGGGATGGCGGGGTGGAGGGAGGCCTCGAAGTAGGAGGCGAGGTGGCGGTCCGAGGAGAGGACGGAGGCGTCGTAGGAGGTGACGCCGAAGTCCGTTTCGAAGCGTGCGCCGAGTTCGTGGGGGAGTTCGGGGACGAGGGGGCGGACTTTTTCGAGGAGGGGTGCGGTGCGGATGGGGAGCAGGTCCGGGCAGGTGAAGTAGCGGTAGTCGTGGGCGTCCTCCTTGGTGCGCATGAGCTGGGTTTCCCCGCGGTCGTCGTCCCAGCGGCGGGTGGACTGGATTTGAGGGATGCCGCGGTCGAGGTCTTCGGACTGGCGCGCGATTTCGAAGTGGATGGCGCGGCGGACGGCGGAGATGGAGTTGAGGTTTTTGAGTTCGACCTTGGGGCCGAGGGGGTCGGAGGGGAGTTTGCGGAGGGAGATGTTCACATCGCAGCGGAGTTGGCCTTTTTCCATGTCGGCATCCGCGACGTCGCCCTGTTGGAGGATCATTTGGAGGGAGCGGAGGTAGGCGAAGGCTTCCTCGGCGGAGTCGATGTCCGGCTCGGAGACGATCTCCATGAGTGGGGTGCCGGCGCGGTTGAAGTCGATGAGGGAGGAATTGCCGAGGTGGGTGGATTTGGCGACGTCTTCCTCGAGGTGGATGCGGTTGAGGCGGACTTTTTTGCCGGGGTTGGCGATGTTTTTGCGGTGGTCGGTGGGGTAGCAGTGTTCGTAGAGGGGGACTTCGCCACCGATGCAGAGGGGGAGGTCCATCTGGGTGGTCTGGTAGTTCTTCGGCATGTCCGGGTAGAAATAGTTTTTGCGGTCCCACTTCGAGATTTCGGGCGACGAGCAGTGGATCATGAGCCCGGTGATGAGGGTCTTCTCGATGGCGGCCTGGTTGAGGACGGGGAGGGCGCCGGGGAGGCCGAGGCAGACGGGGCAGGTGTGGGTGTTGGGTTCGTCGCCGAAGGAAGTGCGGCAGGCGCAGAACATCTTGGTGTGGGTTTTGACCTGGGCGTGGACTTCGAGGCCGATGGTGACGAGGTAGGGCATGGGGAGCGATGGTGAAGATTTTTACCGCAAAGGCGCGAAGGTCGCAAAGGGACGCAGAGGAAGAGGATTTGGGTGGTTTTTCAAGAATAGAAAGGACTTTGCGATCCTTGGCGGCCTCTGCGCCTTTGCGGTTCAAAAGGAACCTGTCTCAGAGATTCAGATCCTTGAGCAGGGCTTTGATTTCGGGGTCGTTGAGGGCTTGGGTGAGGAGCGGGTGCCGGAGGAGAGTGCCGAATTTTCCTTCGCGGGCAAGGTTTTGGAGTTCGGGGTCATCGACGATGATGGCGCGGGGGATGGGTTTGCCGGTGGCGGGGTCGATGACGGGTTGGAGGGGTTTGTCGGCGCGGGAGGTGATGGCTTTGGCGAGGGTGAGGCGGTCGGGTTGGGCGAGGGGGTCGAGTTTCCGGAGCCAGGATTCGGGCAGGGCGGCGTCGATGGAGGATTTGAGGCGTTGGCTGAATTTGGCCGGGGTGGGATCGCCGATGCCGATGGATTCCTCGGCGAAGGCGCGGATTTCCGCGATGGATCCGGTGTGATGGATGAAGGTGGCGCCGATGAGCCAGATGATGGAGGTGGGGATGAGGGCGAGGAGGAGGCGGAAGGCGAGGCGGATGGTGGAGGTGCGGGGTGGCTGTTCCGGGTCGGGTGGGGAGTGGAAGGGGCTGGCGAGGGTTTTGGCGATTTTGCGGAGGAGGAAAAAGGCGAGGAGGAAGGCGGCGACGGGCAAGCCGGTGGTGACGATGCCGAAGGATTTGCCGAAGGTTTCGACCGAGAATTCGGGGGCCATTCGCCAGGCGGTGAAGCCGATCCACGAGCTGAGGGCGAGCACGAGGGTGCCGACGATCATGCGGGTCATGCCGCGGAGCATGACGAATCCGGCGCAGACCGCGAAGATGACCAGCGCGGCGGTGCCGAGGCTGATCTGCGGGATGGCGTCCGGGTTCATGGAGAGGGAGTGGGGCTAGGATCGGTGATCGGTGGCGCGTTGGCGGAGGAGGTGGTCGGCGAGCACGAGGGTGGCCATGGCTTCGACGATGGGGACGGCGCGCGGGAGGACGCAGGCGTCGTGCCGGCCTTTGCCGGCGAGCTCGGTGTTGTCGCCGGAGGAGGTGACGGTTTCCTGGGAGCTCATGATGGTGGCGGTGGGTTTGAAGGCGACGCGGAAGAGGATGGATTCGCCGTTGGAGATGCCGCCCTGGACGCCGCCGGAGCGGTTGGAAGTGGTGCGGACCTTGCCATCGATCATGCGGTAGGGGTCGTTGTGTTCGCGGCCGGTGAGGAGGGTGCCGCTGAAGCCGGAGCCGATCTCGAAGCCTTTGGTGGCGGGGATGGAGAGCATGGCTTTGGCGAGGTCTGCCTCGAGTTTGTCGAAGATCGGCTCGCCGAGGCCCGGCGGGCAATGGCGGATGACGCACTGGATGATGCCGCCGACGGAGTTTCCATCGGCGCGGATGGCCTTGATGCGTTCGATCATGGCGGGTGCCATGGCGGGGTCTCCGGTGCGGACGATGTTGGACTCGATGTCGGCAGCGGTGACGGTTTCCGGGTCGACGTGGGCCTGGATGTCCTGGATGGATTGGACCCAGGCGAGGATTTCGATGCCGGGGTGGAGGGTGTGGAGCACTTGTTTGGCGACGGCGGCGGCGGCGACGCGGCCGATGGTTTCGCGTGCGGATGCGCGGCCACCGCCGGAGGGGGCGCGGATGCCGAATTTGGCGTCGTAGGTGTAATCCGCGTGGCTGGGGCGGTATTTCACGGCCATTTCATCGTAGGCGCCGGGGCGTTGGTCGGTGTTGCGGACGAAGATGGAGATGGGGGTGCCGAGGGTGAGTCCGTCGTGGAGGCCGGAGAGGATTTCGGCGGTGTCCGCCTCTTTGCGCGGGGTGACGATCTCCGACTGGCCGGGGCGGCGGCGGTCGAGTTCGAGCTGGATGTTTTCCAGGGAGACGGGGATGCGTGGCGGGCAGCCGTCGATCACGACGCCGACGCCACCGCCGTGGGATTCGCCGAAGGTGTGGATGCGGAAGGCGTGGCCGAAGGTGGATGACATGGGCGTGAGGGTAAATGATGGGCTGCGGCGGGCAAGCGGGGAGATTGGAGATTCGGGATTGGAAATCGGGGATGGGGGAATAGAAGGCGGCATGCGTCTGCGATTGCCCGAGCGGGTCATTGAGTTTCCCCGGCGTCCTTTGGTGATGGGGATTGTGAATGTGAACGATGACTCGTTTTCCGGGGACGGGACCTTGGATCTCGACGCGGCGATCCGGCTGGCGCGGGGTCAGGCGGCGGCTGGGGCGGATGTGATCGATGTGGGGGCGGAGAGCGCGCGGACGAATCGAGCGGCGGTGGCGGTGGCGGAGGAGGTCCGGAGGTTTCAGGGGTTTCTGGAGCGATGGGAGGAAGTCTGGAGCGGGCTGCGGCCGCGCGATGAGTCGCAGGTGTGGCCGCCGGTGATGTCCGCGAACACGTGGCGGCCGGAAGTGGCGGAAGAGGTGCTTGCCACGGGAAAGGTCGAGATTCTGAACGACATGGGGGCCTTGCCGGATGACCGGAACGCGCGTCTATGCGCGGCGCACGGTGCGGCGCTGTTGATCATGCACAGCGTGGGAGAGCCCAAGATTCCTCATCTTCACCAGCAATGGGAGGATGTGATGGGGGCGATGGAGGGGTTTTTCTGCGAGAAACTGTCGCTATGCCGGGCGGCGGGGCTGGATGAGGAGGCGGTGATCCTGGATCCGGGTCTCGATTTTGCAAAGCAGCGGGACGACAATCTGACCGTGCTGCGGGGCTTGGAGCGCCTGCAGCGCTTTGGCCGGCCGGTATTGGTGCCGGTTTCCCGGAAAACGGTGATTGGCGAGGTGCTCGGGCTGCCCGAGCCACGGGAGAGGGACGCGGGGACGATCGCCTGCATCGCCACTTCGATGGCCCGGGGAGGAAACGTGTTCCGGGTGCATCATGTGGAAGCCGCCTGGCAGGCGGTGAAGGTGCTCCACGCCCTGTGAGGGGAAAGCCTGCGGGCTTGGGCTCAGTCCTCCTCGAACTTGCGGGCGATCAGGTCGCCGAGGGCTTCGAGGGCGGCGTCCGAATCCGGGCCTTCGGAGCTGATGGTGATGACCGATCCGTGACCGGCGGCGAGCATCATGAGGCCCATGATGCTTTTTCCATCCACTTCCTCGCCGTCTTTTTCGACGAAGACGTCCGCCTGGAATCGATTCGCCGTTTTCACGAACTGCGCCGCGGGCCGGGCGTGGATGCCCAGCTTGTTGAGGATGGTGAATTCTTTTTTGGCCATGGAAAACCGGCTTTCGCCACGGCGAACCTAGGAAGTCCCCCCGGGGACTCCAAGGCAAAAGTTCCGCGGTTGCCGCGGCTTGTGGCGGCGCAAAAGTTTTGACGCCGGTGCTGCTGCGGCCAAGCTCTGTGGCGATGATTGCGAGACTGCGGGGAAAAGTGATCGAGTCCTATCCGAACCGGTTGGTGGTGGACGTGCACGGCGTGGGCTATGAGGTGATCATTCCGATTTCGACCTACGACCGCCTGCATGCGGCGGAGGGTGTGGAGGTGGATTTGCGCACGCACCTGCACATCCGCGAGACGGCGCACACGCTTTACGGTTTTTCCTCGGAGGAGGAGCGCGACGTGTTTTTGATGCTCATCGACCGGGTGAGCGGGATCGGTCCTGCGATTGCCATGGCGGTGCTCAGCGGCATGCCGGTCTCGCGTTTCAAATCCTGCGTCGTCGAGGGCAATACCACCGAGCTTGCGCGCATCAAGGGGCTGGGGAAAAAGACCGCCGAGCGCATTGTTCTGGAGCTCAAGGACAAGGTGGGCGTGGCGGACACCTGGCAGGACGCGGCGGCCGGCGCGGTGAGTGCGCCGGCGGCGGATGCGGAGCTTGCCTTGATCGCCCTGGGATACAAGCAGGTGGACGCCCGCAAGGCGGTGCGCAAGGTGCTGGATGCCGAGCCGGGCGCGCCTGTGGAATCGCTGGTGCGTGGCGCGCTGAGAGCGCTTCAGGGTTGAGCGGTCCCGTGGAGGGATTTTGCAATCGCCTCGGTAAAATTGACACTTGCCCGATGTGGTCCGGCCGCCAAGTCTCGACAAACCACCGCCATTCCCGGCAAACCCAATCAAACCCCAGATCCCGGACATGTCATCTGCCTCATCCGAACTGAAGATCAGTCGCTACCGCTGGACCATTTGCGCTCTGGTTTTCTTCGCCACGACGATCAACTACCTCGACCGCAACGTGCTCGGCCTGTTGAAGGACACGCTACTTCCGCTGCTCCGGATGAACCCGGAAAGCACGGGAGAGAAAGAGTATGCGGGCGTGGTCATGGCCTTCCAGATTGCCTACGCGCTCGGCCTGCTTGGCATTGGCCGGGTGATCGACAAGGTGGGCAGCAAGCACGGATACGGCTATTCTCTGATCGGCTGGAGTCTCGCCGCGATCGGTCACGGATTCGCCACCGGGCCCTTGAGTTTCGGTTTCTGGCGCGCCGCCCTCGGGGTCACCGAGGCGGGCAACTTCCCCGCGGCCAACAAGACGATCGCCGAATGGTTCCCGAAAAAGGAGCGCGCGCTGGCGACCGGCATCTACAACTCGGGAGCCAACATCGGCTCGATCATTGCCCCGCTCTGCGTGCCGTGGCTGGCGACGCACTACTTCCTCGGATGGAGCTGGCAGTGGGCCTTCGTCATCACCGGTGCGGTGGGCCTGTTCTGGTTGTTCTTCTGGTATGGCATGTATGCCTCGCCCGCGCAGAAGCTTGCCGAGGGCAAGATCAACCAGGCCGAGTATGACCACATCCACAGCGATGCGGACGAGCAGGCGGAAAACACCGAGGAAGCCGTGGCGGACAAGGTGTCCTGGGGCCGCCTTCTCAAGTTCCGCCAGACCTGGGCCTTCTTCTTCGGCAAGTTCTTCACGGACCCCGTCTGGTGGTTCTATCTGTTCTGGCTTCCCGCTTACCTTGCCGACGACAACAAGCGCAAGATTCTCGCCGCGTTTCCGAACGGAATGCCGGACGGCATCACCGTGGATGCCGTGCTGAAGGAAACCAAACAGTTCTCCAACCTATTCGGCCAGTCCGATGTCCTTCAGGCCGTCAACCTTCCCGGATTGATCATCTGGCCGGTGGCGGTGGCGGTGGTTTACACGATCTCGACCTTCGGCAGTATCTTCGGCGGCTATCTGCCCAAGATCCTGATCGATCGCGGCATGGATGTGAGCAAGGCGCGCAAGACCTCGATGTTCATGTATGCGCTGGTTCCGCTCACGGTGCTCGGTGCGATGAAGGTCGGCGAAATCAACACCTGGCTGGCCGTTCTGGTCATTGGTCTGGCCTGTGCCGCCCACCAGGCGTGGTCCGCGAACATCTTCACCACCGTGTCCGACATGTTCCCGAAGAAGGCGGTCGCCTCGGTGACCGGCATCGGCGGTCTCGCCGGGGCCACCGGGGGCCTGCTGATTGCCGCGGCGGCTGGCTGGCTTTTGGACCACTTCAAGAAGACCGGCCACGTGGAGACGGGATACGGCATCCTTTTCGTCATCTGCGCCACGGCCTACATCGCGGCCTGGCTGCTGATGCACCTGCTGGTGCCCAAGTTCAAGAAGATCGAACTCTGAGGCCGGGGCCCGCTTGCGGATGGACAGGGGCGATTCCCGCGCCTACACCACGCGCATGTCCGTCCGCACCCGCTTCGCGCCCTCACCCACCGGCTACCTGCATGTCGGCGGTGCCCGCACCGCCTTGTTCAACTGGCTCTTCGCCCGCAGGATGGGCGGCAGTTTCATCCTCCGTGTGGAGGATACCGACGAGGCCCGCAATACGGATGAGGCGAGGCAGGCGATCTTCGATGGCATGTCCTGGCTCGGCCTGGATTGGGACGAGGGGCCGGCCAAGGGGGGGGACTACGGCCCGTATTTCCAGAGCGAGCGCAGGGAGATCTACGACGCATGGTTCCAAAAGCTGCTAGAAGCCGGCCGTGTCTATGAGGACGGGGGCGCGTGGCGTTTCCGTTTCGAGCGCAAGCCGGTGACGATGCACGATCTGGTCTGTGGCGAGGTGACCATTGATTACCGCGACGAATCGAACACCCCGGACATGGTGGTGAAGCGGTCGGACGGGTCCTATGTTTTTCATTTCGTCAACGTGGTGGACGATCTTGAGATGGAGATCAGCCACGTCATCCGGGGTGAGGACCATTTGATGAACACGCCGAAGCACCTCCAGCTCATCGAGGCCTTCGGCGGCAAGGCGCCGCAGTATGCGCACATTCCGCTCATTCTCAATCCGGATGGCTCCAAGATGTCCAAGCGCGATGCCGGAGCCGCCGTCGGCGATTATCCGCGGCAGGGCTTCCTGCCATCCGCGGTGGTGAATTTCATCGCTCTGCTGGGTTGGTCCTCCAAGACCGATGAGGAGATCTTCACTCCGGAGGAATTGATCGGGCGATTCACCCTGGACAACGTCAACCGCGCTCCGGCCCGGTTTGATTTCGAGAAATGCAAGTGGGTGAACCAGCAGCACCTGCTCAAGGTGGCTGCGGACGATTTCGCCGCGGCTTCTAAACCCTTTGTCGAGGCTGCCGGGCTTGCCATCCCGGAAAACTTCGCCGCCATCGCCGCCGCGGTGAAGGAGAAGGTGCGATTGCTGGGCGAGGTGCCCGCTGCTGTTGATTTCCTGATTGGCGACGGGTATTCCCACGACGAGGAAGCCGTGGCCAAGGTGCGCGCCAATGCGGCTGCGAAGGAACTGTTAGGAGTGCTGGCGGGATCCTTCGGCTCCATCGACGATTGGTCCGCGGATGCCGCCAAGGCCGCGCTCAACGAGGTGGCCAAGGCCGCCGGAGCGAAGCCCGGCCCGCTGATGTTTCCGCTGCGCGTCGCGCTCTCCGGGCGCGGTCACGGGCCGGACATCGGCGACATCCTGAACCTGTTGGGCAAGGACCGCTGCGCCGCGCGCGTCCGGAAGTTCGCGGATATGCTTTGAGCCATGAAAGCCGTTTACACGCTCGAAGATCTTGTTTCCCGCGAGGTGCTGGATGCCGGTGCGGACCAGCCGGCGAGGCTTGCCGTGCTGGGCTATCCCATCGCGCATTCCGCCTCGCCGCGCATGCACCAGCCGGCGCTCGATGCGCATCGGATCGATGCGCGCTACATCCGTCTGGAGATCGAGCCCGGCGGCATTCCGGAGGCCTTCGACCGGATGAGGGCGCTCGGTTTCATCGGATGCAACGTCACGGTGCCCCACAAGCTGGAGGCCATGGCCACCTGCGACGAGGTGCATCCGGACGCCCTGGCGCTGGGTGCGGTGAACACCGTGCGCTTCGATGCGGAACGGACGACCGGTTTCAACACGGATGGTCCCGGGTTTGCCAGTGCCGTCCGGGATGATTTCGGAGTTCCGTTAGAGAGCCTGTGTGTGGCCATCGCCGGTGCCGGTGGAGGAGCGGGGCAGGCCATCGCCACCCAGTGCGTGCTGCTCGGTGTGCCGAGGTTGGTGCTGGTCAACCGCTCGCTGGAGAAGCTCGATGCGCTGGCGATCCGCCTCGGCGGTTTGGGTAGCGGGTCCACGGAGGTTTCCACCTTTGCGTTCGACGATCCGTTTCTCGCCGCGGCCTGCCTTGGCTGTGATTTGATCGTCAACACCTCGTCGGTCGGTTTGAAGGCGGGGGATCCCTCGATCCTGCCGGAGGCCTGTCTTCGTGAGGGGCAGCGCGTTTACGACACCATCTATCAGCCGCCGGTGACGCCGTTGTTGGCGCTGGCGGCGGCAGCGGGCTGCCGGACGTCCAACGGTCTCTCGATGCTCATCCACCAGGGAGCGCTGGCCTTCCAGCACTGGTTCCCCGGGACCGATCCGCTGCCTGTGATGCGCGCCGCGCTGGCGGGTTAGGGTTCCCCGGCTTCGTTTTTCTCGGGCACCACGCCCGGATCGTCGATTGAGAGCCAGTGGCAGGCGGACACCTTGGTGATTTCAAACCGGCGCTCGAGGTTCACCTCGGTGCGTTTCACGGTGACGCGTACGCGGATCATGCCCTCCGGATCGATGCGTGGCAGGGTGGAGCCGAAGAGGGCTTGCTGCTTGCGGGCGGCCTTGAAGGCGGCGTCGAGCAGGCGTCCCTCCGGTTTGTTGCGGGAGACAAGAAACTCGGGTGACTGGAGACCGGACTCGCCGGGCCTGCCGACGCGCGGTGCGTAGAGGACCACGCTGATGTTTTGTTCGGCTTTCCGTTCCTCTGCCAGTCGTTCGCGGGCGAGCAGCCGGAACTCGCCTTCCGGAGCGCCGCTGCCTGCGAGGAAAAGCGCCCATGGGTAGTCGCTGTAGCGGGAGAAGTGGTCCCAATCGAGCCGCCACTCGCCGTTCTCCTCGCGGAAGACAGCGTCGTAGATCTTGTCGTCCTCGCCGATCCATCGGCTTTCGATGGCGCGGGATCCGGGCACTTCGAGGACCGACTGATCCTGGAAACGAAGCGTTTTCGGCTCGATGTTCACCAGCGGGTTGAGGCTGTAGAAGCGGGCCATGCGCGAGGCGGTGTTGACCGGGTCGAGCACGAACTGGTTTCGTTCTTCCGGAGTGCCAGCATTGAGGAATCCGGAAAAAGCCTCCGTGCAGCGGGGCCCGGCTTCTTCGAGCAGTTTGACGTCGAGGTCGGAGATGACCGGGTCCTCCACGCGGGTGCTTGCGGGTTTCGTCGTCTGCGGGGCATCCCTCCAGAGTTGGCGGGCACCGACGATGATCAACAGCAGGACGATCAGCCAGCCTGCGATCAGCTTGAGCATGAAATGGCTGCCCTTGCGTTTGCGGGTACGGGTTTTGGCGACGGATTCCTCGCCTTCCGCGCCGGTCTGTCTGGCCTCGGGAACGTGGGCCGGGGTGGCAATCGCCGCTTCGAGCAGGCCGGTGGCCGGAGCGAAGCCGCACTTGCTGCAAAGCCGTCCCTCATCCTCGCCGGCGGGAGCTTGGAAGAGCGAGCCACAGCGCCCGCAATGGAACCAGAATGGATGGGAATCGCTCACTGCGGGTGGGGTTTAGGGCATGATCCAGTCCTTGTGAAGCATCTCTCCGATCAACCACTGATTGGGCAGGGCCTGATCGGGTCCGCGTTCGAGGCGGACGGTGATCTTCACCTTTCCTTTGGTGGCCTCGAGGATGGCCCCCTCCTGGAACTGCACCCCGATCGCGGCATCCACGGGGGAGCCCTTGCGGGTATAGCACCAGATCGTCCGCTCCCGGTCTGCGGAGAGCAGTTGATAACTGCGGTAGGAGTCTTCAGGGAAGGCGGCGTTGTAGAATCCGGTGGGCTCGATGAAACCGCGGATTTCCGAGGTATTTCCACGTCCTGCGACCATTTCATCGAAGCCCGCCGTGCCGTATGCGGTGCTTGCCTTCCAATCGAGAAGAAGCCTGCCGTCCTCAAGCGCCATGTAGGCTTGGAATTCCGAGAAATCCGGGAGGGTGCCATCGAGCACGCCATACACCTTGCCGGCTTCGCCTGCGACCGACCAAGTGGCTTGTTTGCGTGGGCTCCAGTCTTTCGGCACCTGAAGCGGGCGGAAGCCGGACCGGATCACGGGTTCCAGTTCCTTCACGCCGCGCACGACCGGCAGGAAATCATCCACGATGCGTGCCTCGGCAAAGGTCCGGAACACCTGGTTCGCCTCGGCCTCGCGGGCGAACATGATGTTCATCAAATCGATCCCCTCGGGTGGTTTCTCTTCGGCGTCGATCACCAGTCCGCGGACCTGCCCTTCGCGCACGGCGTTGCTTTCGTTGATGCCCGGGAGCAGGGTCATCGCACCCACGACCAGAGTGGCCACTCCGAGGCCGGTGGCGATGATCCACTTGGTGGGGTAGCGTTTCCTGGCTCCCCACTCGCTGGTCTCCCCGTCACGCGGCTTGCGTTCCGGATCGGCGGCGGGGCGGGGGAGGAACGAAAACTTGCGGGGCGCACGCTCGGGAACATCCTCGTCCGGGGACAACCTCACCACACTGCCGTTGAACTCCTGCACCTCGATGCGGGTGGGGTTCTCTTCGTCGCGCGTGCGGGCCGGTGTGGAATCGATCCTCAGTCCGGCTTCCGCTTTGGCCGCAGGGCCATTTCCATGGGTGGATGCCGACTTCGGGCGCTTGGGTGGCAGCACTGTCATGCCGCCGCTTTCGGCGAAGTCCCCGTCGCCCCATTCATCGTCCGCGGATACCGGCGGGGCGTGATTGTGGGGATCGGTGAGACCGGGATTCATGGGGCGGATGGAAACGTGCCGCAAGGTGTCCGTTTATCCGCTCTCATGCAAGGCCACATCCTGCGTGCGGCTGGCCGATCAAGTGCTGAAGGCATCCATGACCCGTCGCACGGCGGCGGCCGCGGGCAGGCGCTGTTCGCCCACCTGCTGTTCGATGTCGGGAAGCAGTTTGCGGACGCGTTCATCGCGGAGGAAGCGGTGCCGGAGTTCCTCCTCGATCATGGCGTGCATCCATTCGATCGATTGCTTCCGGCGGCGGGCCTCGAAGGCTCCGGAGGCCCGGGTGTTTTCAGTGAAACGGACAATGGTCTCCCAGAGCTCCGCCAGGGTCTCCGGCATGAGGGCGGAACAGGTGGTGCAGCGGGTTTTCCATCCGGGGGTGGCCGCCTGAAGGAAGCCGAGCACGCGGCGGTATTCGTTGCAGGCGAGGCGGGCGCGCTGGAGGTTGTCGCCGTCCGCCTTGTTCACCGCGAGCAGGTCGGCGATCTCGATGACGCCCTTCTTCATGCCCTGGAGTTCGTCTCCGGCCCCGGCGATGAGGATGAGGAGGAAAAAATCGACCATCGAGCGCACGGTCACCTCATTTTGGCCGACACCCACGGTTTCCACGAGGATCACGTCGAATCCGGCGGCTTCGCAGAGAAGCATCGTCTCACGGCTCTTGCGGGCGACGCCGCCGAGCGATCCTCCGGAGGGCGAGGGGCGGATGTAGGCCAGCGGGTGGCGGACGAGTTGCTGCATGCGCGTCTTGTCGCCAAGGATGCTGCCGCCGGTCACGCTGCTGCTGGGGTCCACGGCGAGCACGGCGACCCGGTGGCCGCGATCGCCTAACAGACACCCGAGAGATTCGATGAGTGTGCTTTTCCCCGCTCCCGGCACGCCGGTGATGCCCACACGGATCGACTTGCCGGTGTGGGGCAGCAGGCGGGTGAGGAGATCCTGGGCGAGTGCCTCGTGGTCCGGGCGGTGGCTTTCCACCAGGGTGATGGCGCGCGCCAGGATGCCGATGTCTCCGGCGAGGACACCCGCCTCGTAGTCGGCAAGTTCCAGTTTCCTGCGGGCGGGAGGGCGGTGCTCGGTCGAGGTTTCCTCTGGGGCCACACCGGCCATGACGCGGGTGGCGAAATGCGGATCGCCTGCCATGCCCTCAGGCACCCAGTCCGGCGTGTTGGAAGCCGCGGCAGGCACGCTGCCTTGCCGCGCGGGGATGGGATCCGGGTTTTCCTCCATGATGCGCTCCACCTCGTGGATAGCGTGATGTGGGGCGCTTGACCAACCCGAAGTGCGACCCGTTTTCCCATCGGTTTCGGGGTTGTCTCGTTGCCGGGAATGGGATTGCTTGGGCGGATGAAACATTTCGTGATCCGCATGCTGGCCATCGCCTTGGCCGGGTGGGCATCCCGGGCTCCCGGGGCGGAGCCGGGCGCTCATCCCGCGATCCGCAAGGCGATGGAGGCCTTTGTGGCCTCGGGTGAAATCTCCGGCGCGGTCACGCTGGTGGGGGATGGGGAAAAAGACCTGCACCTATCCGCCGACGGCATGGCGGATCTGGCGGCTACCAAGGCGATGACCGAGGATGCCTTGTTCTGGATCGCCTCGATGACCAAGCCGGTCACCGCGGCGGCTGTCATGATGATGCAGGAAGAAGGCCGGCTCTCGGTGGACGATCCGGTGTCCAAGCACCTGCCCGGGTTTCGCGATCTGAAGGATGCTTCCGGCAATGTGGTCTCGATCACGATCCGCCAGTGCCTCACGCACAGCAGCGGCTTGAGCGAGGTGTCCATCCCGGAAACGGCCGATGTGGACACACTTGCCGGGTTGATGCCCTTGATCGTGGCCAAGCCGCTGCGTTTCGCGCCCGGATCGAAGTGGGAGTATTCCCAAACCGGCATCAACACCGCGGCGAGGATTGTCGAGGTGGTCTCCGGTGAGTCGTTTCCGGACTTCCTGGAGAAGCGTTTCTTCAAGCCTCTGGGCATGAAGGACAGCACCTTCTATCCGAATGCCGCCCAGCTGGCGCGCCTCGCCATTTCCTACGATCGTCCGGACGGGGGCACGCTGCGCCCGGTGAAGCTCGGCTTTCTCGGCGGAAAGGACCTCGCCGATCCCAAGCGCTACCCGCGCGCCAATGGCGGACTGTTTTCCACGGCGCGCGACTACGCCCGCTTCTGCCGCATGATCCTCCGCGGCGGCGAGCTCGACGGCCGCCGCTATCTCAAGCCGGAATCGGTGAAACTCATGACCACCGTGCAAAGCGGATCTCTGCAAACCGGATTCACACCCGGCAACGCCTGGGGGCTCGGCTGGTGCGTCATCCGCGAACCGCAGGGCGTCAGCGCCGCCCTTTCGCCCGGGACCTTCGGCCACGGCGGAATGTTCGGCACCCAGGCGTGGATCGATCCGGTGAAACAACGCTTCCACATCCTCCTCATCCAACGCGCCGGACTGCCCAACTCGGATGGCTCGGACATCCGCCGCGCGTTTCATGAGGCCGCCCGCTCGATCCCATGAAACTGCTGCTCATCGGTCACGGATATCTCGGCCAGGCGGTGCAGCGCGTGTTTGCCGCAGCGGGCTGGCAGGTCACCCCGGTCTCGCTCTCCGGAGGCGAGGGCGTGCTTGCCTGCGACGTCGGCGATCCCGCATCGGTCGCTTCCTTGAAGGCGGACACCGCCCCGGATCTCATCATCCACTGCGCCGCATCCGGCCGTGGCGGGGCCGATGCCTACCGCCATGTCTATGTGGAAGGTTGCCGGAACCTGGCGCGCGCGTTTCCCGGGGTGCCTCTGATCTACACCTCCAGCACCTCGGTCTATCCGCAGACCGATGGTTCGATCGTCACCGAGGACTCGCCCACCGAGCCGGACCGGGAGACCGGGATGCTCTTGTTAGAGGCGGAGCGGATCGTGATCGCTGCGGGCGGCACGGTGGCCAGGCTTTCCGGCATCTATGGTCCCGGCCGCAGTGTGATCCTCTCGAAGTTCCTCACCGGTGCTGCGGTGATCGAGGAGGATGGCAGGCGTTTCCTCAACCAGATCCACCGGGACGATGCGGCGCGCGCGCTGCTCCATCTCGCCACCGGCGGTCATCGCGGCGTGTTCAATGTCTGCGACTCCCACGCGCTTTCGCAGCGGGAGTGTTATCTCGCCCTGGCCGCGATGTTTTCCCTGCCGCTGCCGCCATCCGGTCCCCGCGACTTGAACCGCAAGCGCGGCTGGACCCACAAGATCGTCTCTAACGAAAAACTCCGCTCGACCGGTTGGCAGCCGGAGTTTCCCTCCTTCCTCGACGCAGCGCCCACACTGCCGAAGACGCTCTGAATATCACCGCTGCGGCTCGGGCACCGGGATCTTGCGCGCCGCCAGCACGTAAGCGAGCACCGCGGCGGAATCCGCGGCGTCGAGCTTGGACTTCCTGGACATGGCCGGCATGATGTCGCCGATCAGATCGGCTTCCCCGTAGTTCGCCGGGTTGAGGTAAGGATGGCACTTGGCGCACTTCTCCTGGTGCACCACATAGCCGCGCTGGAGTTGGGGGATCGATGCTTTGGATAGAGCCGTCCACCGTTTCTCCACCGGCGGTGCCTGATAGGCCGGCCCGCATGAGCTCATCGCAGCAGCCGCCCATGCGCCGCAACACCATCGACGCATGGAGGATTTGGAGATCATCGGCCGGCCCATGGCAGTGAGATGTTAGAACTCCACCGCGAAGATCGTGCGGGCCTGGAAGTCCGGCTCGTCGGCGAGCGAGGTGAGCTGCCACATGCCCGTCAGCGTGATCGAGAAGTTGTCCTTTCGCCACGCCACGTTCGGGCCCAGGTAGACCCCGCTGTCGCCGATGGTGTCCACATCCGGCACCGCGATCTCATGCAGCACTTCCGCACCTGCGGAGAAGGCCGGAGTGATCTGATAGGAAACGCCCGCGCTTTGCATGAGCTCGGCTTCGTCCTCCTCGTAGCCATCCTCCCACTCAAGCTCGCCACCGATGTTGTAAACGAACATCCACGAGCCCAGGTTCTTCTGGAGCAGCAGCTTGCTTTCCAGTTCCAGCAGGCCGTCGCCCGCCTTCACCTCGCCATAGATCGCGGAACCGAAGGGCGTCGTGTTCGGATCGGTGAGGTTGTAGATCCCTTCCAGCGCCACATCCAGAAACTCGGTCTTGCCGGATTCGCCGGCGCTTTCCTCGTAACGCCAGTCCGCAAAATACAGGGCGAGCTGGAAACGATCGGAAACCCCGTACTCGAACTCGTGGCGGATGTCGAAGCGCTCGAAATCCGGATCGCTCGCCTTGTCGGTCTTCCACGTCACCCAGCTCTCCAACTCCATCGCGCCCTTTGACATGGTCGTGGTCTCGTAGCTGTAGGTGAAGCGGCGGCTGCCAGCATCGGCGCTGCTGCTCAGGATCAGGGCGGTGCCGAGGCAGCCAAGGGCTCCCCGCAAAACGGTCGGGTGGTGGTGAGTCTTCATGAATCGTGGTTAGTCGCCTGCGACTCCAATTATTGAGATTGAGTCGCAACAGCGCGATCGGACGCACAAAAGGCCCTGGAGTCAAATGGAAATTTCCAAAAGGGCCGTGCTCCGCCAAAGCCGCGGGGCATTCCGGGGGTAGGCTCAATCCTTGCGGGTGAGCTCGACGAAGACGTCTTCGAGGGTGGCGACGTGGCGGAAGAGCGAGCGGAGCGGCCAGCCGAACTGGGCGGCGAGTTTGGAAATGCGTTCGCGGGCGTCGGTTCCGGAATCGACCCAGACGGTGAAGCGGGTCCAGCCGCCGTCGAGGGCCTCCGGGCTGACTTTTTTCACGTGTTCGAGCCGGCCGATGGCCCCGGCGGCGACTTCGGCATCGGCCTGGATTTCCACCTGGATGCGGCCGGCGGCGCGCATGCGGCTGGTGAGGTTGGCGGGGGTGTCGGCGGCCTTGATGCGGCCGTTGTCGATGATGATCACGCGGTTGCAGGTCATTTCCACCTCATGGAGGATGTGGGTGGAGACCAGCACGGTGTGGGATTGGCCGAGTTGGCGGATGAGTTCGCGGATCTGGCGGATCTGGTTGGGGTCCAGGCCGTTGGTGGGCTCGTCGAGAATGAGCAGTTCGGGGTCGTGGACCAGGGCGTCGGCCAGGCCCACGCGCTGGCGATAGCCTTTGGAAAGCGTCTTGATCATCTTGCGCTTCACGGATTCCAGGCCGCAGGTTTCGAGCACCTCGCCGACGCGGCGGCGGGTGTCGCCGCCGCCGAGGCCCTTGAGCTGGGCGCGGAATTTCAGGTATTCGCGGACCCGCATGTCCTCATAAAGCGGCACGTTTTCCGGCATGTAGCCGATTTTCGAGCGGGCCTGGATCGATTGCCGGAAGATATCGAACCCGGCGATCCGCGCGCTGCCGGAGGTGGGTGGCAGGTAGCCGGTGAGCATGCGCAGCGTGGTGGTCTTGCCTGCGCCGTTGGGTCCGAGGAAGCCGACGATCTCACCGCGGGCGACTGAAAACGAGATGTCGCGCACCGCTTCATGGCGGGCGTAGCGTTTGGTGAGTTGGTGAACTTCGATCATGGTTTCCGCAAATGGGCGAAAGGTCGGAAAATCCCCGCCCTGCGCGGTTGACGCGGCGGGGCGGGCCCCTTAATGAATGCCCCCGCGCGGCGGGCCAAGCGGTAAATTCGGAGGTTCGCCCTATTCCTTTCCACACAACCCGATGAACTCTTCGATTGCGGCGCGCCAGAACGCGGATCTCATGGAAGCGAAATACGCCCAGTGGTGCGAGGATCCCCGATCCGTTGAGGAGTCGTGGTCCGCATTTTTCGAGGGCTTCGAGCTCGGCATGGCCCAGCTGAAACGCCGTGAGGAAACTCCAGCCGCAGCGCCTGCATCATCCGGACCGTGCAAGGACAACGACCTCGTGTTCTTCGGCCGCGTGGTGGCGCTCATCTACAACTACCGCACGCTCGGCCACACCCAGGCGCACATCAACCCGCTGGAGGAGAGCCCGGAGCGCAATCCGCGTCTGAACCTCGACCAGTTCGGCCTTTCCGAGGCGGACCTCGATCGCGAGGCATGGAATGCCTATTTCCGCCATGGCGAGCGCATGAAGCTGCGCGACATGATCGCCACGCTGGAAGCCACCTATTCGGGCAAGATCGGCTTTGAGTTCATGCACATCCACCACACGCCGGTGCGGCATTGGGTGCGTGAGCGGATCGAGTCCCACGCGGTGCGTTCGGAGGGCTCTGCGGAGCGCAAGATTTCCGCGCTGCGCTGGGTGCTTGAGGCGGAGGCCTTCGAGAATTTCCTCGGCAAACGATTCCTCGGTGAAAAACGCTTCTCCAACGAAGGTGGCGAGGGCCTGATGATCCTGCTCAACGCCCTGCTCGAAAGCTGCCCGTCCAGCGGCGTGCGCGAGATCGAGATGGGCATGTCCCACCGCGGCCGCATGAACGTGCTGGCCAACTTCGTGAGAAAATCGCTCACCACCGTGCTCTATGAGTTCACGCCGAACTACGAGCCGGACCTCGTCGCCGGAGACGGCGATGTGAAGTACCACCTCGGATACGAAAGCATCCGCGAGTTTCCCGATGGCAAGGTGCGCGTGAGCCTGGCCGCCAACCCGAGCCACCTGGAGGCCGTCAACTCGATCGTCGAGGGCAAGGCCCGCGCCCGCCAACGGGTGCTGAGCGATACCTCGGGCGGCGAGATCGACCGCTCGCAGGTGCTTCCCATTTTGCTGCACGGAGACGCTGCCTTCGCCGGCCAGGGTTCGGTGGCGGAGGTCATCAACCTTTCCCAGCTGCCCGGCTACCGCACCGGCGGCACCATCCATCTCATCGTCAACAACCAGATCGGTTTCACCACCGTCCCTGCGGACGCGCGTTCCTCGGCCTACGCCACGGACGTCGCCAAGATGGTTGAGGCCCCCATCCTCCACGTGAATGGCGAGGAACCCATGGAACTCTGGTGGGCCGCTCTCTTCGCTCTCGAATTCCGCCAGAAGTTCGCGCGGGACATCGTCATCGACATGTACTGCTACCGCCGCCAGGGCCACAACGAGGCGGACCAGGCCGCCTTCACCCAGCCGGTCATCGCCCGCAAGATCGCCGACCGGCCCACCTTCGGGAAAATCTACAAGGAACGCCTCGTCGCCGAGGGCATCATCAGCCAGGAGGATGTCAACGCGCTCGAACAGGCGATCTGGGACAAGCTGGAGGAAGGCTATCAGAAAATGCTCGCCCTGCAGGAAGCCGGCGACCGCACCGCCTTCTCCGGCTCCACCGGCGTGGTGCAAGCGCCTTATTCCCATGCTCCGGTGCCCACCGGCATCGATCGCGATCGCCTTCTCCAGATCGGCACCGCTCTCACCACCCTGCCCCACACCTTCAACGTCAATCCCACCCTCGCCAAGCGCTTCATCCCGCGCCGCGTCGAGGCCTTGCAGAACAACGGCCCCATCGACTGGGCCTTTGCCGAGTCGCTCGCCTTCGGGTCGCTGCTGTTAGAAGGCACCCCCGTCCGCCTCTCCGGCCAGGACGTCGGCCGCGGCACCTTCTCGCACCGCCATGTCGTGCTGCACGACTATGAGACCACCGAGAAATACATCCCGCTGGAGCACGTGGCTCCGGGCCAGGCGAAGTTCTGCGTGCACAACTCGCTGCTCTCGGAGTTTGCGGTGCTCGGGTTCGACTACGGCTATTCGCTTTCCTATCCGAAGATGCTCACCCTGTGGGAGGCCCAGTTCGGCGACTTCGCGAATGGCGCTCAGGTGATCATCGACCAGTTCATTTCCTCCGCCGAGTCCAAGTGGCAGACGCCCAGCGATTTCGTGATGCTGCTTCCCCACGGCTACGAGGGCATGGGCCCCGAGCATTCGAGCGCCCGCTTGGAACGCTTCCTGCAACTCTGCGCGGAGAAGAACATGATCGTCGGCAACTTCACCACGCCCGCCCAGTATTTCCACGCGCTGCGCCGGCAAAAGCACCGCGAGTTCCGCAAACCGCTGGTCCTGATGACGCCCAAGAGCCTGCTGGGAAGGCCGGAGGCGGTTTCCTCGATCGATGACTTCCTCGAGGGCAACTGCTTCCAGGAAGTGCTGCCGGATGCCAAGGGATTCACCGATCCGTCGAAGGTCAGCCGCGTGATCTTCTGCACCGGCAAGGTGTATTACGACCTCGCCGCCCTACGTCAGGAAAAGGGCATCGAAGACGCCGCCATCATCCGCATCGAGCAGCTCTATCCCTTCCATCGCGAGATGGTGCAGGCCATCGTCGGCCAGTATGCAAACGCCTCGCACTTCGTTTGGTGCCAGGAGGAACCCCTCAACATGGGGGCCTGGTCCTACATTTGGCCCCGTTTGGAACGCTGCGTCGGTTCCCGGGTCCGCTACGCCGGGCGGGACGCCGCCTCCAGCCCCGCCGCGGGTTCCAAGGCGATGCACTACCGCGAGCAGAAGGCGCTGCTTGCCCAGGCCTTCACCGTTTGATCCACCGTTTCTCCAATTCCCATTCCATCCGTCTCCTCCATGACCACTGATGTCAAAGTCCCCGCTTCCGGCGAATCCGTCACCTCCGCCAATGTCGCCCGCTGGCACAAGAAAAGCGGGGATCCCGTGCAAAAGGGCGAGGTGCTTGTGACCTTGGAAACGGACAAGGTCTCCAATGAACTCGAAGCCGCCGAGTCCGGCACGCTCCAAATCCTCGTCAACGAGGGCGAGGAAGTCGCCATCGGCACCGTGATCGCACGCATCGAGGCTTCGGCAGGATCAGCATCAAGCGCCGCCGCTTCCCCGGCCCCGGCCGCTGCAGCTCCCGCGGCTGCCGCGGCCCCATCCGCCTCCGCTCCCGGTCAAACGCTGGAAATCAAGGTGCCCGCCTCCGGTGAATCCATCACCTCCGCCAACGTCGCCTCGTGGCGCAAAAAAGACGGAGATGCCGTGGCCGCCGGTGAGGTGCTCGTGGTGCTTGAAACCGACAAAGTCTCCAACGAAGTCGAGTCTCCCGCCGCCGGACGCCTTCGCATCCTGGTTCCCGAGGGCGAGGAAGTCGCGATTGGCGCTGTCATCGCGGAACTCGTCACCGGAGCCGCTCCCGAGGCTTCCGCCAAACCCGCGCCCACAGCTCCGGCCCAGCCGGCCACCGTCGCTGTGCCCAAGGCTCCGGCTCCTTCCGCCGCCCCGGCCCCGGCCGCTGCTGCCCCGGCCCCGGCCTTGGTGAAGCCCGATTTCAGTGCCGCCCCGGCTCCGCGTGAGGCTGCCTCCGCCGCGGTCAGTGATGGCCGCACCACGCGCCGCAAGATGTCGATGCTGCGCCGCAAGATCGCGACGCATCTGGTCAGCGCGCAGCAGACCGCCGCCATCCTCACCACTTTCAACGAGGTGGACATGAGCGCCGTCATGGACCTTCGCAAGACCGTCCAGGATGAGTTCCTCAAGAAACACGGCGTCAAACTCGGCTTCATGTCGTTCTTCGTCAAAGCCGTCACCCAGGCGCTCAAGGATGTGCCCTCGATCAATGCCCGCATCGATGGCAACGACATCGTGGAAAACCACTTCTTCGACATCGGCGTGGCGATCGGCACCGAAAAGGGTCTGTTCGTTCCCGTCCTGCGCGATTGCGACACCAAGTCCTTCGCGCAGATCGAGAAAGACATCCTCGACTACGCCACCAAGGCGAAGGATGGCAAAATCACCATCGACGACCTCCAGGGCGGCGTGTTCAGCATTTCCAACGGCGGCACCTACGGCTCGCTTCTCAGCACGCCCATCCTCAACCCTCCGCAGAGCGGCATCCTCGGCATGCACACCATCCAGCAGCGTCCCGTGGCGGTGAACGGACAGGTGGTCATCCGCCCGATGATGTATCTCGCCCTCAGCTACGATCACCGCCTCGTCGATGGCAAGGAGGCCGTCACCTTCCTCATCCGCATCAAGGAGTGCCTGGAAGCTCCAGCCCGCCTCTTGCTGGAAATGTGAGTGACCCCGCCCACGGATCGGCCAGGGAAAAATCCCCGGCCATCCGAGGGGCAGGATTGTCATCCGTTTGTTCTCGACGGCCGCCCCGCCCCGCGCCTTGCTTCCGCCGCATCTCATGAGCGACGAATCCCCAACTTCTTCCGAGGCTTCCGCCTCGAAACCGGCCGCAGACGCGCCCAAGACCCGGCGCATTTCCAATCCACGGCCCAAGAAACAGGCAAAGCCCCAGGCGGCCGCAAAAGCCGCCGGATCGCCGGCTCCGGAGACGGCTCCCGCTGTTGTGGAAGCCCCCAAGCCGCGTGCCCTGCCGCAGTTTCCCAGCGTGACCGAGCCCGCCGCACCTGCGGCACCCGTCGCCGATGAGTCCCCATCGAAGAACAACGACTGGCCGGAACCCGAACCCGCTTCGTCCGGCAATGCCTCCGGCTCCGAGAATCCGAAGCGCAAGCGCCGCCGCAAAAAAGGCAAGGGGGGTGCTTCGTCCCAAGCGTCTCCCCAGGGAGCCCCGGCCCTTGAGTCGGACGCTTCTCCGGAGCCTGCGGATTCCTCATCCGCCGCAGCGGCTCCTTCCGCCCAGCCGCGCCCGCAGAATCCTCAGCCACAGGCACCCCGCCCCAAGGTCGATGCCGATCTGCTCGCCAAGTTCGCCTGGAAAATCTACCTCGCCGAAGTCAGCGAAGAAGGGGTGGCCCTCATCGCTGACAACGACGCCCGCGAGCTTTCCCGCCGCTGCTTCCGCCTGGCGGAGATCTTCCTCGAAGAACAAGGCCGCCGCCGCTGAGACCGGATTTCCGGCGGATGACCGCGATCCGGTCATCCTTCCCGGAAACGGGCTACTCAGAGGTTCTTGAAGAAATCGAAGGTGGTGGCGAGGCCATCCTCCAGCGTGTGCCGTGGCTTCCAACCCGCGGCGAGAAGCTTGTCCGCGCTGGCGCGGGAGTGCTTCACATCACCGGGCCGCTCGGGCGCATGCAGCACTCTGGACGGAGTGCCCGCGTTCCCGATGATCTGGCGGGCGAGCTCGTTGATGGTGATCTGGCCGCCGTATCCCGCGTTGAAGACGCCGGTGACACCGGGAGTCTCCGCAGCGAAGGTGAGCGCGCCGACGATGTCCTTCACGTAGATGAAATCGCGCGTTTGTTCGCCATCGCCGAAGACGGTGATGTCCTCGCCCTTCACGGCTTTCTCGATGAAGATCGGCACGGCGGCCGCGTAGGCGCCTTTGGGATCCTGGCGGGGGCCGAAGACGTTGAAGAAGCGGATGGCGGCGGTTTCGAGCCGGCCCTCGGAGCGGAACAGGTTGAGGTAGTATTCGCCGTCGAGCTTGGTGATGGCGTAGGGGCTCTTGGGCTCCGGGACCATGGTCTCCAGCTTGGGAACCGTCGGGTTGTCCCCATAGATCGCGGCGGAGGAGGCGAAGACGAGTTTCTTCACCCCCGCGGCGGCGGCTTCCTCGAGGACGTTGAGGAGGCCGTGCACGTTGATGTCCACGCACTCGCCGGGTTTGGCCATGGATTCCGGGACACTGACCAGTGCGGCCAGATGGAAGATGTAATCCACACCCTGCACGGCTTTTCTAACAAGCTCACGGTCGGTGATCGAGCCTTCGATGAACGTGCAATCCAGGCCATCCAGGTTTTTCCGGTATCCGGTGCGCAGGTTGTCCAGCACACGGATTTCCTCCGCCTTGCCCTGATAGTGTTCGACGATGTGCGAGCCGATGAAGCCGGAGCCGCCGGTGACGAGGATTTTCATGAAGAGTGAGTGGTAAGAGGTAAGAGGAGTTTAGGAAATTGGGCCGCAGAAGGATTCGGCTTTGTTTTCCATGGCGCGGAGCATGCCGCCGATGCTGACGCAGTGGCTGTCGAGAGCACGAAAGGTCTCGTCCGTGATGTAGGAGTGACGAAGCGAGTGATCGAGCCATGCCTGGGTCTCGAAAGTCTCGCTGAGCGAGTCGCTCAACTTGGCGACAAAGGCGGCTGGATAACGCCGCTTTCCCCAGGCTTCCGCGATGTTTGCAGAGATGGACCGCGATGAGCGGCGGATCTGATCCGTCAGCGAGTACTTCTCTTCGCGTGGAAATGATATCGATGCATCAAACACCGCCGAAGCCAGATCCAGCGCAGTCTGATAGACGCGCAGGTCGCGAAACGATGACGCGTAGTTTCCTGATGCACCCGGATCGCTCATATTCTTCCCCCATTCACCATTTACCAACCACCATTCACTCCATCCTGCGTTTCACGATTTCCTCCATCTCGCTCATCTTGTCCTCGATGGCTTTGACGAAGGCGAACTGGTTGCGGCAGCGGTCGATGTTGTGGGTGGGGCGGGTGATTTTGAAATAGACGTCGCCCTGCAGGTAGTCGGTGAGGAAGCGGATGCCGCACTCGAGGGTGAGCAGCTTGCCGGCGAAGGCGAGGTTGGCGATTTCGTGTTCGTTGAGGAAGGTGGCGGTGGAGAGGTAGCCTTTGACGAGGGCCTCGAAGCGGTCCAGCCGCACGCCGATGTTGGCTGGGTCCGGATCGTCCTCGCGGGTGGTGGGGGCGGCGGTGCGGACCATGTCGCCGAAGTCATAGAGCGCGGAGCCGGGCATGGTGGTGTCGAGGTCGATGACGCAGACGCCCTCGGCGGTGACGTCGTCCAGCAACACGTTGTTGAGCTTGGTGTCGTTGTGGGTGACGCGTTCCGGGATTTTTCCGGCCGCGATGAGGTCGGTGATGCGGGCGCAATCGGCGGCGCGGGCGCGGGCGAACGCGATCTCCGCGGCCACCTCGGCGGCGCGTCCGGCGGAGTCCGCGGCGATGGCGGCCTCGAGCGCTTCAAGGCGCTTCGGGGTGTTGTGGAAATTCGGGATCGTTTCGTGCAGGCGCTCGCCGCCGAGGGTGGCGGCGAGTTTCTGGAACTCACCGAAGGCGCGCGCTGCCTGATAGGCCTGCTCGTTGGTCTCCAGCTCGTCGTAGCCGCGGGCGCGGTCGATGAACGGATAGACACGCCAGACGCTGCCTTGCGCATCGGTGGCATACGGTTTTCCGTCGAGTGCGGGGATGCAGGTGAGGGTGCGGCGGTAGGCTTCCCGGCTGCCCTCCGCCTTGAGGGTGGCGAGGGCGTGGCGTGTCACGCGATCCACGTTTTCCATCAGCTGCACCGGTTGCTTGAAGACATTGTGGTTGATGCGCTGGACCACATAGCGGACGCGCAGGCCGGCCTGGTCGAACCAGGCGCAGTAGGTGTCGTTGATGTGGCCGGAGCCGTAGGCGTGGGCGCTGACGAAGTCGGCGCGCAGGTCAAACATCGAGGTGATGGCGCGGATGTCGTGTTTGGCGGGTGAGGAAGCCATGGCGGGTGTCGGGTGCGGGTTTCAGGAGAGTTTTTCCGGGTATGAGCCCTCGGCGATGAGGCGGGCGATCGACTCGACGACGAAGGGTTTGTCATCCGGGTAGGTGACGCCGAACCATTGGCTGGTGGTGCGCAGGACCGGGCACTGCGAGTGGCCGCCGTGGATGAGGTGATCGACGACGGTGGGGATGTAGCACTCGGACTTCAACTGGTCTCCGGACTCGGCAAGGAAGCGGGTGAAGGCCTCCTCGAGCTGGACGAAGAAATCGGGACCGAAGGCCCAGAAGTTCATGGAAACAAGGGATCCGGCGGGCACGACGTGGCGTTTGCCGTCGAGCGCGTTGCCGCGGACGTGGCCGTCCGGTTCGCGTTCGATGTTGAGGTATTCCTCGACGTTGGTGAGGAGTCCCTGTTCATCGATCTTGCAGATGCCGCGGTTGACGTGGCCGTGGTCGGAGAGCGTGTTTTCGAGCGGGTAGCCGACCATGGCCATCTCGTTGGTGGTGCCTTCGGGCAGGCTGGAGAAGAACGAGGCGGCGCGCTGATAGGCGTCCGCGCCGTAGAAGTCGTCCGCATTGATCACGGCGAAGTGTTCCTTCACGGCGTGGCGGGCGGCGCGCACGGCATGGGCGGTGCCCCAGGGTTTCTGGCGGCCTTCGGGGACGGTGAATCCCTCGGGGAGGTCGTCGAGTTTCTGGAACACGTAGTCCACGGCGATGCGACCGGCGAAGCGGGATCCGACGCCTTGTTTGAAGGCCTCCGCGAAGTCCTCGCGGATGATGAAGACCACGCGTCCGAAGCCGGCGCGGATGGCGTCAAAGACGGAGTAGTCGAGAACGGTTTCACCGTTGGGACCCATGGGATCCATTTGCTTGAGGCCGCCGTATCGGCTGCCCATGCCTGCTGCGAGGACAAGGAGTGTCGGTTTCATGGAGCGAAGACGTGGAAGACAAAAGGAACGCGGGGTTCTATGGTCCCGGTCCGGGCTGTGCAATGCCAATTCCCCGCAGGGCTGCCAAGCCCGGATCTTCGCCGGGGTACCACGGCTGTCCGCCGGCGCGGTGGATCAGGCGGCCCGCAGGCGGTGGATCAGGACATCCAGCGAGATGCTGACCACGGCGGTGGCCTTGTCGCTCATGGCGTAGGGCAGGATGAGGCGTTTCTCGTGGACGAGGCAGCCGCAGCTGTAAACGACGTTCGGGACGTATCCTTCGCGTTCGTTGCCTTCCGGGGCGATCAAGGGCTCGCGGAGGCGGCCGATGACTTTGGAGGGATCGTCGAGATCGAGCAGGGCGGCGCCGATGCAGTATTTCCGCATGGGCCCCACGCCGTGGGTGATGACGAGCCAGCCGGCATCGGTCTCGACGGGTGAGCCGCAGTTGCCGAGTTTCACGGACTCCCACATTTCCGCGGGGCGCATGAGGAGTTGGGGGGTGTCCCAGTGGTGGAGGTCGTGGGAGCGCATGAGGAAGAGGTTCTCATCGTCCTGGCGGGAGAGCATGAGGTATTGTCCGTGGACTTTCCTGGGGAAGAGGGCCATGCCCTTGTTTTGGACGGCGCGGCCGTTGAGGGTGAGGATGCGGAAGTCGAGGAAGTCCCGGGTTTGCATCAACTGCGGGAGGATGGTGCGGCCGTTGTAGGCGGTGTAGGTGGCGTAGTAGGTGACGGTGCCATCGTCATCGGTGAAGCGGACGAAGCGGGCGTCCTCGATGCCGTTGCTCTCGTTGGCGGAGACGGGGAAGATGATGCGCTCGCTGATGGCGACGTGCGGAGGGAACCGGAGTTCGTAGTTGCTGTCTGCAAGCCAGCGGATGCGGTCGAGCGTGCGGTTGAGTTCCGAGGTGTTCGGCTGGATCTCGCGGCGCACCTGGTTGATGGAGTCCTTGAGCTCGCTGAGGGTGAAGTTCTCGCCGAGCGGGCGCATGACTTCGGCGCAGTAGATGCTTTCCTCGAACATCTCGTGGAGCTTGGTGACGAAGAGCGGTTTGCGGTAGCTCGGGTTGGGCAGCAGCTCGGGCACGGTGACGAAGCGGGAGACGGGATCGAGCGTGATGCACCCGTGGGCACCGATTTCACCGGAGCGGAACTCGATGGAGGAAATGTGGCCCTCGCCGGTGGCGCGCAGGCTCATCACGAACCTCATGGTGCCGGCGGGCAGGCCGGACTGGTCCGGGTGGGGGACGATGGAGGGATTGAAAAGCGCGGCGGATTCGAGGGCGTATTCGCCGGAGAACAGCGCGCCGATGAGCAACTGCCGCTCGCGCGACATGGGCCGCTCGGTGAAAACGTGGTGCTGGATTTTCTGATAGTTTCTCAGCAGCACCGTCTCGATGCCGAAGTGGCGGTTGTCGAACTCCCGGCGCATGTCGGAGAGCCCCTCGACCACCTCGTCCTCGGTCAGGGCGAGGGCGCGGCCGATGATGGTGGTGACCCGTTGGTTGTCCGCGGGGATGAAGGGGCGGATGATCACCCTGGAGCTCTCCGGGTGGAGCAGGAGGTCATGCCGGCAGAGGATCGGAGTGCTCATGAGCGTGCGGGTGTGAGTGGTTGAGGTGCTGCTCCGCGGCGGTCATTTCCGCGAGGGCGATCTGGAAGGCGAGGGTGGATTCCGCCCCTTGGTTTTCGTTGGCGCGGTGGTGGTGGAGGCCATCGCGGCAGCCGCCGGAGGTTGGGTCGTGCAGGGCGACGCCGAGGTCATTGCGGCCGAGGAACCAATCGAAGGCACGGCGGGCCTCGCGGTGCCAGAAGGCATCGCCGGTGGCATGGAAGGCATCGAGGCAGGCGGAAACCATGGCCTGGGCCTCGACGGGTTGCTGGTCGAAGTCCGCGCGTCCGCCGTGGCGGTGGAGGAAACCCGCGGTGCCGATGGGGCGGAAGTGGCCGTTGGGCGAGGTCTGGCGGCCCGCCAGCCAGCGCAGGCTTTCGAGTCCGTGAGAAAGGGAGTCCTCGTGGGGGTGTTGTCGTCCCGAGAGGATCAGTGCCTGGCAGAGGCGCGCGTTTTCGTAAGTGACGCTGTTCTCGAACCACGGCCAGCGTGCGTCCGCACAGGCGCGCCGGCAGTCGAGGAGACGGGTGGTCAGGTGGTCGCGGGCCGCGAGTGATTCGGCGTGGGTGGGATGGGCGCGGAGGTAGCCATGGATGCCGAGCAAGGCAAATGCCCAGGCACGGGGTGAGGTGAATGAAGAGACCGCCGCCAGCCCGCGTTCGAAGAGTTCGGCGCAGAGCCGCCGGTGCCCCTCGTTGGGCGAGAGCGCGGTGCCGGATCCGGTGGCCCAGAGCGCGCGGCCGTGGCTGTCTTCGCTGCCATGATCCTCGAGCCAGCGGCGGTCATGGCTCATGAAGTTGCGGAAGCGGCCGGTGGCCGGATGAAGGGCGGCGGCGAGGAAGGCGAGGTAGCGCGTGGCCAGCAGGTCGAGATTCACCTTGGGCGGGGGAATCGCGGATTGCTCGAGGAGGTTGCAGAGCAGGAAGGCGCGCGCGTTGTCATCCGTGCAATAGCCCTCGTGGTGGTTGGGAACGTTGTAAACCGCGTGCTGCAGGATGCCCGTGCCGTCGGACAGGCGTTCGAGGTGGGTGAGGATGACGGGTGGCAGCTTGCCGGGGCGGGTGGCCGTGATTCTTCGGGAAAGAACGCTTTCCGCCACGATCCGGTGATCGGATTGGGCCTTTGCAAAGGATTCCAGATAGCGCCTGCCGACGGCGGGCCAGGTGGTGTCCCGGCTTTCCTCGTAGGCTCTGCGCCGCATTCGGTCCATCAGGTCGCCGTCATCTAACAGGTTGCAAGCGGCGGCGGCGATCGCATCCGGATCGCGGAAGGGGACCAGCACGCCGCGACCGTCCGCCAGCAACTCGCTGGCGTGCCAGTAGGGCGTGGAGATCACCACCTTGCCCGCGCCGAAGACGTAGGAGAGGGCTCCGGAGGTGATCTGGGCTTCGTTGAGATAGGGGGTGAGGTAAATGTCCGCCGCGCCGATGAATTGGCCGAGGTCCTGATCGGACACGAAGCGGTTGAAGAACACCACGTGATCCGCCACGCCGAGGTCTTCCGCGAGGTGTTCCAGCGAGGTGCGGTATCTTTCGCCCTCGCGTGCGACGAGATGCGGATGGGTCGCTCCGAGGATTAGGTAAACCGCCTCGGGATGGCGGCGGATGATTTCCGGCATGGCGCGGATCCCGTGTTCGATGCCCTTGCCGGGGCCGAGCAGGCCGAAGGTGAGCAGCACCTTCCTGCCCTCCATGCCGAAGGGTTTCTTAAACTCCTCCGTGCCGGCGAAGGCCACGTCCGGGATGCCATGGGGGATCACATCCACCTTCGCATCGGGGACGCCGTAGGTGTCCCGCAGGATCTCCGCTCCTTTTCGGGCCATCACGATCAGGCGGCCGCTGCGGCTCACCAACTCCTCCATCACCCGGCGCTGCGCCGCGTCCGGATCCGGCAGCACGGTGTGCAGGGTGGTCACCACCGGGATGCGCAGCTCCTTGAGCAAACCCAGAAGGTGCCCACCGGCCGGGCCGCCGTAGATGCCGAACTCGTGCTGGATGCTCAAGACATCCGCCTTGCCCTGGTTGAGCTCGTAAGCCGCCGCGCGGTAGTCCTCCACGTCCTTTTGCTGGACCTCAAAACGCACCTCGCCCGGATAATCGTAGCCTTCCGGGCGGTCGTTCATCGCGATGACGATGCACTGGGCGTCCCTCGCCTGACCACTCACCGCCTCGCACAGGTTGTGGGTGAATGTGGCGATCCCGCATCTTCTGGGGACGTAGTCGCCGAGGAAGGCGATACGCCTGGATGAGGGGAATAAACTCACTCGAATTCAAATTCGGCGAGGAATCCGCCATGGCAACGGAAATCCTCGACGAATCGTTCCGGTCCGCCGCGACCGCTGCGCGGGCCTACTTCACCGGCAGGGTGAAGGGCACGCGCGAGACGGCGTCCGGCTTCGGGAAGTTTGCCGGGATTTCCGTGAGCGTGACCTTGCCGGTGGCGGCCCACTCGGTGCCGCGCAGGAAGGTCACCTTGAAGCCCACGCACTCGAATGAAGGCAGGTGATGGCCGAGGGTGGAGTGGAAAACGCGGCCCTTGTGATAGCCGATGGCCATCAGCATCGGCTCGTTGCGGCCCTCGTCGCGCAGCTTCTGCGGCTCCGAGGCGGTGGCCAGGATTTCCAGTTCCTCGGCAGGGCCGCGCAGCAGCGAGTAGCATTCGTCCGAGCAGTGCATCCAGTGTTCCGGCAGGCCCTTGGTCACCGGATGCGACTGGCTGCGGGTGGTGATCAGGAAATCATTGAGCGGGCCATGCGTGCCGCAGGGGCCCGGCCGGGGATCCCGCACGACCTTGCCTTCGCGGTCGATGTAGACGTAGGGGCCGTGTTTCTCGTTTCTGCCGCCCCAGCCGCCGAGGCCGATCATGCGGTTGTATTCCGGCCAATCCGGAAAGCAATTATCCGCGGCATGGATCGAGACGAAGCCGCCGCCTTCGCGGATGTAGCGTTCGAAGGCCTTCTGCGTTTCCACCGGCCAGGGAGCGGCCTTGTAGCCGAAGTTCGAGATCACCGCTGCATACTTGCCGAAGTCCGGCTTGAAGTCCGGATCGGTCTTCGGCTCCGGCAGGTCCTCGGTCGGTCCGGTGCCCGCCAGCGGCAGCGAGGCGGCTTCGGTTTTCCCGTTCCAGGTGAAGCGGGTCCTCGCGATGTCCACCTCGAACAATCCCGTTTCCCGCAGATACTCGCGCATCAGCAGGGTGGACTTGGGCCAGGCGTGGTGGTTGTTCTGACCATCGACAATCAGGACCTTGATCTTCCCGGCCCCATGGGAAACGGCGGATGAGAGCAGCATGGCGGTGATGATGAGGTGGCGCACGGGTTTCATGAACTTTCGGAGTTGCGCCAAACTTGAAACTCCCGACCCCCGTTTGGCGATGGAAAACCGCGGCCTGTCCGTGGTCTCCGGCGCTCACTCGTGGCGCAGGGCCTCGATCGGATCGAGCGCGGCCGCGCGGCGTGCGGGCATGAAGCCGAAGAGGATGCCGATGGCGGCGGAAAACACGAAGGCGATGAGATTGATCTTGGGATCGAAGAGGAAGGGCGCGCCCACCACCTCGGCAAGCACGGTGCAGAGCCCGTAGGCTAACAGAATGCCGGCCACCCCACCGACGCAGGAAAGAGTGACCGCCTCGACGAGGAACTGGAGCAGCACCTCGCGCGCTCGTGCACCGATCGCAAGCCGGATGCCGATCTCGCGGGTGCGTTCGGTGACGGAAACCAGCATGATGTTCATGATGCCGATGCCGCCCACCAGCAGGCTCACGCCGGCCACCGCGCCGAGCAGCGAGGTCATCACCTTGGTGCTGGAGGAAATCACATCGGCCAGTTGCTGCGAGTCGAAGACGTTGAAGTTGCTCTCCTCGTTGGGCGTGAGGTTGCGGCGCTCGCGCATGAGCAGGCTGACGTCGGCGACGATGTTGGCCGAGGGATAGCCCTCGCGGCCGGAGATCATGATCTGGTTGATGTTCTGGCCGTTGCCCCGGCCGGACATGCGCCGCAGCACGGTGGTGTAGGGCGTGATGATGTTGTCGTCCAAATCATCCCCGAAGCCGCCCTGACCCTTGAGGGCGGTGAGGCCGATGACTTCGAAGGTGGTCGACTTCACCCGGATCTTCTCGCCCACCGGATCCACGCCCGGGCCGAAGAGTTCCTTGCGGATCGTCTCGCCGATGACGCAGACGGGCGCGGCTTCGGCGACCTCGGCATCGGTGAAAAAGCGGCCGAGGCCGATTTCCCAGTTGGCGATGGAGAAGTAGTTCGCGGTGGTGCCCTGGACGTCGAACGAGTGGCTGTTTTCCTGATAGACGGCGGTGCCGTTGGTCTGCACGAAGGGTGCGGTGGAGCTGATGCCCGCCACTTGATCTTCGATGGCCTTCACATCGCTCATCGAAAACTGGGGCGCCCCCCAGGACCCCCAACCCTGGCCGGGGCGGAGGATGAGCAGGTTGCTCCCCATCTTGGAAATCTGTTGTTTCACGGTGGCGGTCGCGCCACGGCCGAGCGTGACCATGGTCACCACCGCGGCTACGCCGATGACGATCCCGATCACGGTCAGGAAGGACCGGGTCAGGTTCCGTCGGATCTCGCGAAGTGCGATGAGCAGGGCGTTGAGAAGCATGGTGGCGGAAGCGCGGAGAGGGGTTTCAGAGCGTGCGGTCCTGATCGATGAGGCCGTCCTTCACGCGGATGACGCGTTTCGCGCTGGCGGCGACGTCGTCCTCGTGGGTGACCATGATGATGGAGATGCCCTGCTCGTGGTTGAGGCGTTGCAACAGCTCGATGATTTCGCGGGTGGTCTTCGAGTCGAGGTTGCCGGTGGGTTCGTCGGCAAAGAGGGTCTCCGGGTTGGTGACGATGGCGCGGGCGATGGCGACGCGCTGCTGCTGGCCGCCGGACATCTCGGCGGGGGTGTTGCGTTCCTTGTCGGCGAGTCCGACGCGGGCGAGGGCATCGCGGGCGAGTTCGTGGCGTTGTTTGCGCGGGTATCCCCGGTAGAGCAGGGGCAGCTCGACGTTTTCCAGGGCGGAGGTGCGGGCGAGCAGGTTGAAGCCCTGGAAGATGAAACCGAGCGCATGGCGGCGGATCAGCGAGCGCTGGTCCTTGTTGAGCGAATCCACGGCGATGTCCTTGAACCGGTAGGATCCGGAACTGGGGCTGTCCAGGCAGCCGAGGATGTTCATGAGCGTGGATTTCCCGGAGCCGCTGGGGCCCATCACCGCGACGAACTCGCCGCGGCGGATGGTCAGGTCCACGCCGCGGAGGGCCATGAAGGCGGCGTCCCCGGTGCCGTAGGTCTTGGTGAGGGCGCGCAGCTCGATGAGGGTTTCCCCGTTCATGCGGCGGGCTTCGGCTTGATGCTGACGATGACCGGCGTGCCCACGGGCAGCGAGTCGCCGGTGATTTCGGTGACGCGGCCATCGGTGATGCCTGGGGTGATGGGGATTTCCACCGGTTCGCCGTCCTTGAGGGTGAAAACGCGCGGTCCGCTGGAAGTGGAGGAGACCTTGGGTGTGGGTGCGCCACCACGCCAGCGGCGGCCGCCGCCGGGCGAAAGCGTTTGGACGAGCGTGCGCTTGGTGTCATCGGTCTTGCCGATGGCGGCGACCACGGCGGGATCGAAGCGGAGGGCGGAGTTGGGGACGATGGTGATGTCCGGCTTGTCGACGATGGCGATGTCGACGGTGGCGGTCATGCCGGGGCGCAGCGAGAGGTCGTCATTGGGTACCTCGAGCTCGGTGGAGTAGGTGACCACACCCGTGGAGGCCGCACCGTTGTTGGCGTTGCCGCCGCTGCCGTTGCCGGTGCCCTGGTTGTTGGCGGATCCGAAGGCGACCTTCTTGACCTTGGCGGTGTAGGTGCGGGTCGGCCATGCATCCACGCTGAAGGTGGCGGTCTGGCCCTCGGCCACGCGCCCGATGTCCGCCTCGGTCACGGAAACCTGAAGCTCCATTTTCCGAAGGTCCTCGGCAATGGTGAAAAGGGTGGGGGCGGTGAAGGACGCGGCCACGGTCTGGCCGACCTCGACCGTGCGCGAGAGCACCACGCCATCGACGGGAGAGCGGATGATCGCACGGTCCAGGTCGCGCTCGAAGGAGCGGACTTCCGCCTCGGCCCCGGCGACGGAGGCATTGGCGCTTTCGAGATCGGCCTCGGCGCGCGAGACGGTGGCGCGGGAGGTTTCCATCGTCGCGCGGGACGGGGTCTTGCCGCCGCTGAGTTGGTGGAGTTCCTCCTGGCGGGCGAGGGCGGCTTTGGCTTCCTCAAGGGTGGCCTTGGCCTGACTGACGCGCGCTTTGGCGGAGAGCAGCGAGGCGCGGCTGCGCTCGGTCTGCTGGTCGAGTTTGGAGGTGTCGAGCTTGGCGAGTGGCTGGTCCTTTTTCACCAGGTCGTTGGTGTCCACGTGCACGGCGCTGATGGTGCCGGAGAGCTCGGAGCCGATGACCACCTGATTGATGGGAGCCAGGTTTCCTGCGGCGGTGACGACGAGTGAAATGCGGCCGAGTTTGGCGGGCTCGGTGACGTATTCGGTTTTTCCGGAGTCCTCCTCCTTGCCATTCAGATAGAACCAGGCGGCCCCGCCGAGCAGGGCGATGAGGGCGGCGGCGATGGCCCCTTTGCGGAGGGGGCGGGATCGTCCGCCCTGGACGATGGTGGCGAGGTCTTCTTGGGCCTTCGGTTTGGACATGCGGAATGGGGACGGGAGTGTGAGGGATCAGGAACCGGCCGACCATCCGCCGCCGAGCGCCTGATAGAGACGGATGTAGGCGGTGGTGCGGTCGGTGCGGGTGGAAAGCAGGTTGTCTTCCAGGTTGAGGAGGGTGCGTTGGGAATCGAGCACGTCGAGGAAGTCGATCTCACCGGCTTCGTAACGCTGGCGCGCGAGTTGATCGGCCTCGCGGGCGAGGCGGGTGGCTTTTTCCAGGCTGGCGAGTCGTTCGGCGGAACGGCGGCAGGCGATCAGGGCGTTCTCGGTTTCGGCGAGGGCGGTGAGCACGGTGGATCGATAGGCGTCCACGGCCTGTTGCTCGGCGGCGGAGGCGGCCTCGATGTTGGCGCGGATGCGTCCGGCGTCGAAGATCGGCGAGGTGATGCCGGCCAGAAGGTTGGCGGTGGCGGTTTCCGGATTGAGGAAATCCTTGGAGGTGATGGTGTTGAGCCCGAGCGATCCGGTCAGATTGAGCGACGGGTAGCGGGCGGCGTCCGCAGAGCGGGTGGTGGCGGCGGCGGCAAGCACTTGGTAGCCGGCGATGCGGACGTCCGGGCGCTGGCGGAGGGTGTCCGCGGGAATGCCGATGGCCAGGCTGTTGGGAGGCTCCGGGATGCCCTTGCCACCGGAGAGCGAGGCATCGAGGGAGCCGGGTGCGCGTCCGGCGAGGAGGGCGAGTTGATTGCGGCCCTGGGCGATGGCTTGCTCCAGCGAGGGGATGGCGGCGCGGGCGGTCTCAAGACTGCTCTGGGCCTGGCTGGACTCCAGCGAGTCCGCCTCACCGGCCTGCTGGCGCCAGGTGGCGAGCTGGGCAGTCTGCTCGCGGGTGGTCACGTTTTGACGGAGAACGGCGAGGCGGGCCTCATTGGCGCGCAGGCTGGTGTAGGTGGAGGCGATCTCGGCGGCGAGCGCGGCATGCACCGAGTGGAGGTTTTCCTCGGCCGCTCCCAGGTTCGCGGCGGCGGCCTGCACGGCGGAGCTCCGGCGGCCGAAGAGATCCACCTCCCACGAGGCGTCCAGCGAGGCGGAGTAGGAGGTGCCGGAAAGCGTGCCTGCGCCATCGGTGCGGGTGCTGCGCGCGTTGCGGGAGGCCCCGCCATCGAGCGATGGGAAAAGCCCGGCAAACTCGGCATCCCGACGGGCCCGGGACTCCCGGATGCGGGCAGTGGCCGCGCTGATGTCCGGGCTGTCCTTCAACGCGGCGGCAATCAGGCGGTTGAGCGCCGGGTCATCGAATCGGCCCCACCAGCGCGACAAGTCCCGGCTCGGGGAAGCACTGGGAAATCCACCCGCGTTCCTCCACTCGGCGGGAACCGACATCGGTTTGGCGGAAAATCCGGAATCCGCCGCACAGGACGCGAGAACAAGACTCAATAGGGCGGTGCTGGATTTCAGACGGAGCGGATTCATTCAGAAGGCGGAAGAGCGGAAGAGCGTCGCAGTTTGGAACGTGACGCGGAAGTCCGGATTTTCAATCCGGTGCCCGATAAAACCCGCCCGCCGCGCTTTCTGTTTCCCCAAAATGGGGGGTCAGCGAAAATCGACGCTTGTGGCGACCCCTGGAGTCGCAAAATGAGAGTCAAGCGCGGCCCCGGCGGCGTGACCGGAGCTGGCGGCGGCGAGCAGAGTGGCGGCGGCGGCAAGGGCGGCGAAGATCATGCGCGGGGTTTCCATGGCGGTGGCAGGTGTGGGATGAGACGAAATGTGGGGTTCCGCTTCCTTCTTGTTCCGTTTGCTGCCGCCGGTAACAGGCCTCCGCGTTTTTTTCAGTTCGCGCGTCCGATCCCATGCTGCGAAACCGGATGTATTCCGCTTCCTTGGTGAACGGAACCCCGCTGGCCGGTCTGGAATACGCAGGCCGAAACAAATCCTGTTAGAAACTCACCTCGGGCCGGCAGCCCCAGACCGGGCTGTTGGGATCGAGATCTCTGGGAAGGTCGCCCTTGTCCTGCTCGATGATTTCCGAATTGTTGGTGGCCTCGGTGCGGAACAAGTAGCGGCGGCCACCCTGGCCCTTGCGCTCGTAGAACAAGGCGGCGGAGAACAGTCCGCCTGCATCTCCGATGAGGACGTTCATGTCATACCAACTGCCTTCCCGGACCTTGATCCACTCGCCCACGGACGCGGGGGTGCGCATGCCCGGCACCGAGCTGGTGGGGGAGGGGCGGTTGCCGCAATCGAACATCAGCACGTTTTTGCGGTTGAATCGCACCACGAGGAAATTGTCCGCATTTCCGCAGAAGCGGATCTCTCCGGTAACGGGGGACTGCACGCTGCCCTTGTAGATGGCGATCCACGCGCTGCCCTTCATTTTTCCCTCCGCGCCGAAGGCCTTGGGCGCGGTGCTGTCCACGCTTTGAGGGATGAAGAACTGATGCACGAAGAGTTGCTGCGGCCCGCGGAAGTAGCGTTCGAGCGTGCGTTCATTCCATCCACTCTCGATGAACCGCGTCACCTGCGGCCGCATCCAGGGGAGGTTGTTGCTTTGACTGTAATCATTGGCGAACTGCGAGGGGCGCGAGTCCTTGGTCTGCGTGTAGTCGTAGATGTGACCACAAAGCCGGTTGCCCTCGCCGCTCACCATGCCGAACAAGGTGCCCATGCCGCCGCCGCCACCGGTTCCCGCGCCGAGGCCGGAGCCGAAGCCCTTGCCTTTTCCCGAGCCGAATCCCCCACCGCTGCCACTGCCGCCGAGGCCGCCCAGCGAGCCGCCTCCGAGCGAGGTGAGTGCGGACATTTCCCCGAACGAGTCGCCCGGATCGGGAAGCTGGAAATTGGAAACCGCTCCCTCGGCAAAGACCCGTTTGACCTGATTGCTGGGGGTGATCTGGCTGAGGCGTTTCTGCTGGATCTTGGTGGCGCTGCGTTCCCCGCCGCCACCGCCTTTCTGTCCGCCTCCAGGCAGGAAATCGACCGTCTTCTCCGTATCTTGAATGATCTGGAAGATCCAGAACGCGCCGATGATCAGCAGGATCAGGTGAAGCAACACGGCAAAGGTCAACGCGCCGCCGCCCACCTTACCCCAGAATCCATCGTCCCGGCTGACCTTCACAGGAAGCGGGCTTTCCTCTCCAAAGGCGAGGGTTTCCTGCTCCACCACTACCGGCACGGACGGCTCGGCCTTTGCAGGGGGCGGGGCCGGTTTGACGGGAGGGCGCTTGGCCGGTGCCGCCATGGGAGCAGGCGGAGGAACCATGCCGGGCTTTGGAACTGCCGGTGCTGGGGGAGCTGGTGCCTCCTGCCGGACATCGGCGGCTTCGGCATTTGTCAGGGAGGCCATCCGTGAGCGCAGCTCGGCCCACAGCTCCGGATGCTTCGCCACGACATCACATAGCTCTAACAACTTGGCGGCATCCGGTGGCGCTTCTGCATCAGAAGCGGGCTTGGAACGCGGCGAAGATTCTGGATCCATCGATGGAGGCATGGGTTGGAAAAGCGGGTGGGCGGTCCGGATGCCGTGGCGACCCGGCGGGGCTGAGGTGATACCGTTTCAAGCCCTCGAAAATAGCACAAAACCTTTGTTGAATCGATTTGAGAATCATCCTCGTTTTCCTGGGTCCGCGAGCTTGGATTGATGATGGACGGTTTTGGTGGATGAAGTCGGATATGCATATCTTTGACCTCATCAAGAGGGCGCTCGGTGAGGTTCCGATGAGGTTTGCTTCCGTTTGTTCCCGGCTGCCAAATCCTGAGAGCTTGCTTCCACAGGGGATTGCGGTAGAAGCGGGAAACCACTCCTTCACCCGATGTCGCACGTCCCCCCCACTCGTGTTTGCTGCCGTTTGCTTCGTTGGATGGGGCGTTTGTGCCGGGTGGCGGTCTGGGTGCCGCTCGTGTCCGAGGCCTCGATCTCCACTGTGGACCCCTGGCACACGGCGGGGAACGGAAACCTGACGGACTTTGGCGGGGCGTGGTATCAGGTGCCGAATGTGGTCCTGCAGCATCAGGCTCGGGGAGGTTTCGGAAATGTCCCGATTACCGGGAACATGGTCATTCAGGGGCCTGGCTTCAGTGACCTGTCGGGGGTCAGTTACACCGGTCAGCCGGTCGCGAGCGTGAGCATCCTGCCGACGGGCGCTTGGTCGGGCGGTGTGAGTTTTTACGGATTTGATCTGGGCGTGTGGCAGTCTCCGCCGCTGACGCGCGATGTGGCTTATGAGATCTGGAATGGCGACTTCACCGAAAGGCTGGCGCAAGGGACGGTGAATGTGGGTGCGACCCGGCGCACGGTGAACGTGGTGTTGTTCAGCCCGAATGGTTTCCATCTCCAGTTTGAAAGCGCCGGTCAGGTCGCCGTGGACAATTACCGCGTGGAAGGGGCCGCCAGTGCTGCGCCGGACATCGCCGTGGCGGTCGGCGCGCCGCTCACCGACGGCACCGGCAGTGTGGCTACGGGCGTGACCATTCCCGGACTCAGCGCCGCGCCGGTGACGTTCACCATCACGAATCCCGGTCTGGTGGAGTTGTCCGGACTGGCGGTGACGAAGGCGGGCGCTCACGCTGCGGATTTCACCATCGGCGCGCTCAGCGCCACGAGCCTCCCGGTGGGAAATGGCAGCGCAACCTTCGCCGTGACCTTTGCACCCACGGCGGCAGGCGTGAAAACGGCGACGCTGCAGGTGGCGAGCAATGCCTTCGGTGCAAAGAACCCCTTCGACATCACGCTCACAGCGCGCGCACTCTCCTTTACGGAGGATTCCGATGGCGACGGCATGAACGACGCCTCCGAATTCCAAATGAGTGCGTTCGGGTTCAACTGGCAGGTGCCGCAGACGGGGTTGGTGCAGACATATTATGATGCGGCGCCGGATGCCGGGCTGTTCACGCTGACGCAACTCCAGACGCAATTTCCCGGCAGCACCTTCCGCTCTCTCGATCCGGCCACGGGGTTGTTTGACCTGAAGCTGCGTGTGGAAAAGAGCACCACGCTCCAGGCGGGCAGCTTCTGTCTGTTCCCGGTGAGTGAAGCGCCCACTTCATTCAACGACGGCCGTATCTTCTATCAGTTTCCCCTGTCCGAGCCACGTGCGTTTTTCCGTGTTGCCGCCGAGTAATCCCTGACCTCCACCATGATGAGATTCTCCCCCATTCTCCTCGCCGGCTGGCTGGCCGCACTGACGCCCGCTTTCGCTGCCTTCAGCGACGGCTCGCTCGATCCCGCCTTCTCCGGCGATGGTCTCGTGCAGACGGATTTCGGCAATGGCCTCGCAGATCAGGTGTTGGCGGTGGCGGTGCAGCCTGATGGAAAAACCGTGGCCGCAGGGCATTCCGTGGTTTCTGGGAGATATCAGGTGGCGCTCGCCCGCTACACCGTGGACGGCTCCCTGGACGCCACCTTCGGCACCGGCGGGCGGATCCGGATCGATGTGGGCCCCGACAACGACGCGGCGCACGCCGTGGCCGTGCAGCCGGACGGAAAGATCGTCATCGCCGGATACACTTACACCACCGGGTTCGAGTTTCTCGTGATGCGGTTCACCGCGGCGGGAGCGCTGGACGCCACCTTCGGCACGAATGGCAAAGTGACCACCGCGCTCTCATCCACGGTGAACCGCGCGACGGCGCTGGCCCTGCAGCCGGACGGAAAAATCGTGGTGGCGGGTTTAGCCAACATCGCCGGCGGTCAGGACTTTGTGGTCCTGCGCTACACTCCTTCCGGCGCGCTGGACACGACGTTCTCCGGCGACGGCATCGCTTTCACCAACCTCGGCGGCAGCACGGAACAGGCGACTTCCGTGCTCCTGCAGCCGGACGGCAAAATCGTGGCCGCCGGATTCTCCAGTCAGGGCGCATGGTTGGACACGGCGCTGGTGCGCTACACGGATGCCGGGGCGCTGGACACCGGCTTCGGCACGTCGGGCAAGGCCATCATCTCCCTCTCACCGCAGGATGATGCCGCCTACGCGGCGGCACTTTCGCCCGAGGGAGGCATCCTGCTAACGGGCTCCATGCCCGGTGTGGGCGGCTACTCGGAATTGGTCATCGCCCGCTGCACCTCCAGCGGGGTGCTCGATACGGGATTTGCCGGCGGGGTTGGCCGCACTCGTGCTGCGGAACTCAATGCCTCCATGGTGGGGCGTGGTCTGGCGCTGCAGAGCGACGGGAAAATTCTCTTTGCGGGAAGTACCACCAGCGGCGGTGGGCAGATTGTTACCGGCAGGCTGAATCCCGATGGTTCGGGGGTGGTGGATCTCACCTTCAGTGGCGGTGTCGTGAGGACACCTGTCGGTACGGGTGGAGCGGTGGGCTATGCGATGGCCCTGCATGCCGACGGTCGTGTGGCCGTGGCCGGAGTATCGAACAGCGCCAGCGGCGGCCCGGATTTCACCGTGGCCATGTACGGCGTGCCGCGCCCGGAAATCGCCGTTGCTGCGCCCGCCGGGCCGCTCACGGACGGCGCGGGCAGCGTCCCGCTTGGCGCTGCGCCTGCCGGATTCAGCGCCGCACCGGTGACATTCACCCTCACGAATCCCGGCACTGGTCCGCTGACGAATCTTGCAGTTACCAAAAGTGGTCCGGATGCGGCGGAGTTCACGCTGGGTGCTCTCAGTGCCACCACCATTGCCCCGGGCGGCAGTGCAACGTTCACCGCCACCTTTTCGCCAGCATCCGCGGGCGCGAAATCCGCCACGCTGCAAATCGCCAGCAATGTCGATGGCGCGGCCAATCCCTTCGACATCGCCCTAACAGCCCGAACGCTCACCACCTCCGAAGACACCGATGGCGATGGGTTGAATGATTCCGCGGAATTCCGCCTCGTCGCGCTCGGATTCAACTGGCAAACCGCGCAGCCGGCTATGGTGCAGGTCTATCAGAACAGTGCCGCAGGCGCAGGCTTGTTCCGGCCGTCGCAGGTACAGGCTGTGGATCTCCGCACGCCTCGGCTGACGCGCCAGCCCGGCACGGATCTTTTCACGCTCGAATTCGGTCTCGACCGCTTGACCGAGTCCCCGCCGTATCGCGAGCCGATTCCGCTGCTCGCTCCGCAGACCACCATTGAAGAAGGTCGCTATCGGGTGCGCTTCCCCTCGCCCGGCGGTGCCACCGTGCTGCGCATGCCGTCGCCGTGATCAAGAAGGCGTGCAGCTTGCAATGAGTTTTCGATCGGACTTTTCAGCTCAATCCGACGCTCCGTGGGGCGTGTGAGTTGGCGGGATTTTCGGGGCAGGGGTGGGGCATCGGCAAGGTGCATGTTGTGGCGATTGCCGAATTCGCTGGTCATGGGGGCTGTGGGTGTCTGGTTTTCAGTGGTTTGTGGAAGCAGGAATGCGGTTGGCCAGGTCGCGACGGAAGGTCGGGAAGCCGTGGCGGAGATCCGAGAGGGCGCTGTGCGTGCCTGAGGGGCGATTGCGAAGGCCTGAGGGGCGATTGCGGACGGCTGAGAGGCCGTTGCGGGTGGCTGAGGGGCGGTTGCAGGCGGTCGAGGAACCGTTGCGGTTGTCCGAGATGGCGTTGCGGGACGCCGGGAAACCGTTGCAGGAGTCCGAGGTCCCGTTGCAGGAGTCCGAGGTCCCGTTGCAGCTGTCCGAAGTCCCGTTGCGGGAGGACGAGAGACTTTGGAGGCCGCTTGAAGCCGAGTTGCAGGCGTCTCCCACCGCCATTCGGCGGGCATGACACAAGATGCTATCACGATCCAGGAAGCGGCGCATGGCTGGAAAGATCGCATGACGATCAGCTCGGCCTGATAGATGAAACTTTGGAGAGATGCCAGAAGATTCCACACAGTGCCGATTTTGTGAGTTTTTATAAAAGCATCCACTTGATTCAAAAAACCAGCGGGCGGAAAAATCAGGCAAACCCGCTTGAGTAGGGCAGGCGGATTTCATTTCCTGCGAGCGATCCTTAAGCCGGGGGGCGACGGATGACCACCGCCGCCCACTCGACGGACCAAGACCACAACTCGAAGTTTCGACTATCAGGACGGACTCCTATCCCTCATTCACACGACATGAAACCACACATCCTCCCCTTGTGGCTGATCGCTCTCGCAGGTGTTGCCTTTGCACAAACCACGGAGCCTGCCGCAACCGGCCAACCGGAAATCCTCGGCCAGATCCCGGACGGCACACCCACCGCCGCACCCGAGCCGGAGCCCTATGAGGTCAAGCCAGAGGACATCGTTTCCACCACCGTCACCCAAGATGGCGACCAAACCATCACCGTCCACCAGATCAAACCCATCGATCTCCCACCGCCTCCCGAACCCGCGCCTGCCCCCACTCCACAATCCCTGAGCGCCTTCCAACAGCGCCTTGCCCAGCGCCAGGCTCTTCCCCGGCCGCAGCCCCTCCACCTCAGCGCCACCGTTTACCGTTCCGCCGCCTCCGCCCCTCGCACTCATGTGAGAGTCTGGACGCAAGACGCCACCCCCATTACCTTCTGGTCCAGCGCCGATTTTGCCCTCATCGCCGGCATTCAGAACTTCACCGACTCCCAAGGCGGCACCCATCAA
>JAIXOR010000046.1 GCA_027486655.1 Verrucomicrobiaceae bacterium
CGTTCCTCCGGTCGCGAGGCCGCAGCTTCCGCGATCCATGCGCGTTTCACCTACCGCATGCACAACCTCTCCGAGTTCATGAAAACCCTGCTCCAGCGCTTCACCCGCTGGTTCAACCGGACCCACGACCGCAGCGGCACCCTGTGGGAAGAGCGCTACAAAAGCGTCATCGTCGAGGACGGCATCGCGGCAAGGACCATGGCCGCCTACATCGACCTCAACCCGGTGCGCGCCGGCATTGTCAGCGATCCGGCCGAATACCGCTGGAGCAGCTACGGTGAAGCCGTGGGCGGCGGAGCAAAGGGCAATGGAAAAAAGGCACGCGAAGGTCTGGTCCGAGCCTGCATGAGCCATCACGGCGCCGGTTTTGAAGCCGAGAAATGGAAGGAAGTCTCGCGGATCTATCGAAGAGCCCTCGGCCTGGCTCTGGGCCGGAAAAGCGGCAACGCACAGGTGGAAAAAGTCACGGCCGACAAACCTGTTAGGCCACCCATGAACAGCGCCGAAGCCCTCGAAGCCAAGGACAACGGCACGTTACTGCCCGACCTTGGCATGGCGGCCATGCTGCGGCGACGTGTGAGGTATTTCACCGACGGCGCGGTGATCGGGAGCCGCGGGTTTGTGAACGAAGTATTCGTCGCCTCACGGCACCGCTTCTCGGCAAAGCGCAAAGACGGCGCGAGGCGGATGAAGGGAGCCGGCCGCGAAGCGGTAGGGGTTTTGTGGAGCGCAAGGGACTTGCGGGTGCGGGTGTGACCCGGATAGAGACTCGCATTCGAAGATCGAAGCCTCAGGGCAGGATCATGAAAAGTCCTCCTTGGCTGGCCCAGTCGGCGACGGGAACGGGCACCCATCTGCGTTCAAATGCGGGTCCCCAGGAATCGCTGACGGCCAACTCACCGGTTTTCTCATTGTAACCGACGATCATGCAGATGTGATAGGCCTTGGACGGTTTGGGTTTGGCTGCGATGTTTTTTGCTTCTTTGCCAATTTCCCCAGCATAAGCGGTCCAATCGTTGACGCTGCGTCGTTTGGTGGTGTTTTGGTTTGCGGTGCGGTTGTAGTCTTCGACGGACATCATGGTCCACATGACGGGGATGCCTTCGTCGATGTAGCGCTTCACCTCGCGGATGCGGAGTTCCTTGGGGCGTTCATCGCGGGTCCGTCGTCCTTTGCGGTAGACGGAGGAGCGCACGTTTTCGAGGAGTTTTTCCACCGAGGTGCCGCCGCCAATGCCGGACTCGCCGATCATGGCGAGGAGATACATGTCGGTTTCGATGCCCATGGTGCGCATGGCTCGTTCGAAGGTGGCTGGCACGCAGTAGCCTTTGGGCCCCTGGTCGACCATGGGGATCTGGGAAATTGCGACGTCGCCATTGGGCTCACGGACGACTGAAGAACGCAGTCGCTCGCGCAGTGTGGTTTCCTTCATGCGCGAGGTGCGGCCGCCACTGTCTGCGAATTCGAGGGGGACGATGGCGAGTGAAACGTATTCGCCTTCCTCGGAGGAGAGGAGGAGTGAGTTACCGTTCCAGTCCCAGCGCTGGATTTTCCTCCGAGCCTTGCCCTCGCCGAAGCGTTGGATGTCACCCGGTCCGAGGGTCTCGGTCAGGGCCTTGGCGATGGTCGCCTCGTCCTTTTCCATGGCCTCGGCGAGGGTTTTGGCGGTGCTGGTGGTGCCGCCCTTGAAGTGGTTTTCGGCCTCTCCGGCCTGGCTGCCGAAGTCACCTTTGTTGGCATAAACCACGGAGAGGCTGCTGGCAGTGCCATCTTCCCCTGCATACAGGGCGACTGAGTAGGGCATGGCGCCGAAAAGCCGGTATCCGGCCACCCGTGATGCGTAAAGCCGCCAGCTTTTGCTGAATTTGGATGAGGACTCGGTGCGCAGTTTGAGGACGGCGGCGATGTCATCGGCGGGTCGGCATTCGAACGGGGTGCCGGTGAAAAGCGGGTGACCGGCGGTCAGGTTGAGTCTGGCAATCTCCGAATCGAGCCGTTTCGCCGCCAGGTCAAAGGAAGCGCGGTCCGCGGCAAGCAGCAGATCCGGGCTGACTTCGAAGATCCTTCCATCGGCCTTGCGGCGGAGGAGGTAGGAATTGTCACGCTTTCCTTCGAATCGGGCCTCGATGCGCAGACCTTGGCCATCACCGAGAGTGCGCCACTCGGAGGCGTCGCAGAGCGACAGAGCGCAGGCAAAACTCAAAAGCATCCACAAACCCACCTTCATCGTCTTCAGTGAAGCGCGATCCGGCGGTGAGGAGCAAGGCTGGATCTTCGAATGCCAGCAGCGGTTCTCAGGCGAGTTTGAGGCGCTCGTCCGATGCGAGTTTCTCGGTCAGTTCGGGCCATCCGCCAGGCACCTGAAGGTTGAAGCACTCGAGATAAAGTGTGAGCAGGCGGGGATCGAAGAGTTCGACAAGGCGGTCGACCGTGGACGCGAGGCGCTCGGCGTCGAGTTTCTTGGGGAGGTCGCCGACGACAGAGCCTTTGCCGTCGTGGGGGATGCCCATGCCGTCGCAGAACATGGCGAGGAGCGACTGCTGGCCGGCCATCAGATAGGCTTGGAGCAGGTGTTCGCCGATGGTGTCGCAGGCGTTGATTTTAAGGGTTTTGTGGATCCAGGCGTACTGTTCGGCGAGCGATTTCTTCTCGACGAAGACGGGCCGGAGCTTGCGGTTTCCAGCGAGGGTGGCAACGGCGGATTTGTAGACGTTGCGATCGTTGGCGCGGAACCAATCAAGCATCTGGGTCACAATGGAGGGGTCGACGGCGGCGTAGAGTTCGTGGGCTTTCACAGGGTGGAAATGGATGAGGGCGGAAGTCAAAGCGTTCGCCGCGGGTGTGGCAAGGTCGGAGAGGGGGAAATTTCCCGACACGGGGTGGCTTTGGGGGGGACGGAAAGGTGGGTGAGTCCAGGAAACTCAGCGGAGGGCGAGGACTTTGGGGCTGCTGGTGTTGCCGAAGCGGTCAATGGCAGTCACGGCGATGGCATCTGCCCTGGGGATAGTGGTCCGGCCTGCTCCGACGTGGGCGATCCTGACGGTGCTCCAGCGGCTGCCCACGCGGGACTGGACGGCGATTTTGGCGGTGTTTCCGTCGGGTTTCCATGAGACCAGGGTGACCTCGCCCTGGATGGCGGCGCTCACGCCGGGGGCAGCGGGCGGGTCGTCCTGGATCCACGGCATGGGGGGGATGGCTGCGGGTTGGGTGTAGGTGCCCGCGAGTTTGGTGGCGATGCCGCCGCGGTTGGTGACGAGGCTTTTGGCGCTCCAGTGGATGTGGCCATTCCAATTGCGGCCGATCTGGCGGCTGAGCGCGATCTGGTTGGTGATTTCCGAAGCCGGGCGTCCGGGGTCTTCGGACGATTGGATGCGGGCGGTGGCGATGCCGGGCCACACCGGGCGGCTGCCTTGCTGGCGCCACCATTCGAGGAGGGCTGGAAAACTTTGCTTTGCTGGGGAGATGCGCCAGTAGAGTTGGGGGGCGAGGTAGTCCACCCAGCCGTTCTTGAGCCATTTGCGGGAGTCCCCGGCGAGTTGCTCGTAGCTGTCGAGCCCCGCCTCGATGCCGGAGGGCACGCCGGGCCGCCAGATGCCGAAGGGGCTGATGCCGACACGGACCCAGGCTTTGCGCGACTTCACCGATTGGTAGAGGCTGCTGACGAAACCGTCGACGTAAGCGCGGCGCTGCGCTGGTGTGCGGCCGTCCGGGAAGCTCATGCCGCCGGTGGGGTATGGGTAGAAGTAGTCATCGAGATGGACGCCATCGATGTCGTAGCGGTTGACCACATCCATGATCGCGTTGAGGGCGCGTTTGCGGGTTTCCTGATGGGCGGGATCGCACCAGACGAGCGAGCCGTAGCGGCGGGTGATTCCGGGAGCGGCCTTGCAGACATGGTTTCCGGAAACGGGGTGATCGGTATTGCAGAGGGCGCGGAAGGGATTGAACCAGGCATGCACCTCGATGCCACGGGCGTGGGCCTCGCGGATGCAGTAGGCGAGCGGGTCATAGCCGGGCGAGCGTCCCATGGTGCCGGTGAGCCACGGGCTCCAGGGTTCGAGTGACGACTGATAGACGGCATCGCACTGGGGTCGCACCTGGAAGAGCACCGCGTTCATGCGGAGGGCGGCCACCTTGTCGAGGATGGCGCGCATTTCCGCCTGCTGGGTGGAGGCACTGAGCCCCTTGGCGCTGGGCCAGTCCAGATTGTGGACCGTGGCGACCCATGCCCCGCGGAATTCGCGGGCGAGTTGGGGCGGGCGTTCGGTCGCCGGGGCATAGGATTGGGCTGCGGCGAGTCCCGCGGCGCAAACAAGTGAGGTGAGAATCCGGGCGAGCATGCGGGAGGATGCGCCAATCCCGTGGTTTCGGCAAGCGCGCTTGATCGGCCGCCGCGGGGCTTTGTCTCAGCGCCTCCGTTTCACAAGATCGCCATAGGCGGCGATGCAGCGTGCGCGGATGGCTCACGCGTCGACTCAAACGATATCCTAGCGCGACGGTGGGCCCTGGCCTGGAATCACCATCTGCAGGGAAAACATCCCGTCGGATCCATGTAGGCACCTTCCCCTTCGTCCGGCGATCGCTTTTCACCGGCAATTACATAGTGATGCATGACAGTGTTTCCTTTCCGTCGGGGCCTGTTGAATTCGGCTGCCTCAATGCCGCAAGGTCTGGATCAGGATCAAGACCGGGATGACAGGCAGCGCGATCAAGGCGTCCAGCAGTGTGCGGCGCACCCGCTTGAAGTTGATTTCGATATGTTTGCGCTCAGTCCACAGCAGGAAGTTGGGGAAAAACAACGGCACGCGCCGTTCATACTCGGCAAAGTCCTCGAACTTCTCGCGTAGAAAACCCGCTTCGTTGCGCATCATCGGATAGAAAATCGCGAGATAGGCCACCGCGCAAAGAACGGTGAAATCCAACCGGCCCGAGACCAGGCCGAGGCCGAGTGCCATCAGGAACGAGGAGAAATAGAGAGGATTGCGGCAGACCGAGTAGAATTCGGTCATCACGATCACCCGGTCTTTGTGTCCACCGATGGAGAGTGTGGCAAAGACACGGCCGATGATCCCGAGGAATACGAGCGCAGCTCCGATGATCCAGGCGAAGACAAGCTTCAGGGAATCAAGTGGCAACGGATCGCGAACCAAGAGGAGATAACTCAAAAGTGCCGCCACGAGGAGGACGAAGAGGGTCTTGCGGTGCAGGTTCGAAAACCCTTGTTGCCGGAGTCTAGACATATATATGCGTTTGGATGGCTGGAGAATCAAAGAGGGTCGCTGGTGGGGATTTCCAACTGAGCGCCTTGCGACGGATGGGGAATCCGGCGCAGTGCGAGGAAGACAACCCAGCAGACCAGGGCGCTGACAATCGTATGGCTCAGGAAGTGCGCGCCGCGAAGCATCTGATAGATGCCCATCAGGGCGCCGGCTCCAAGACCGGTGGCGAGTGCGGCGGTGCGTGCTTGGCGCGACCTTGCCAGGCCGGCAAGCGAGAGCAATGCGAAGCCGCCGCTCGCGTGGCCTGCGGGAAAGCCGCGCCCGCGTTTTGAAGGACGATCTCCCGGTGGATAGGATCCGGCGACCTTCACATAGGGCGCAAAGCCTCCGTAACGCCGGATCTCGCGTGGGGTGAAGACGTTGGTCGAGGCCTTGCCGCCTGCGACCATTGCCGGTGCCAGCGCGAGTGTGCCCACGCAGATCCAGAGGTCGCGTCTTGCGGCGTTTGGAAAAGGCAAGTGTGTCCTCCATCGATCGGGTGCGCATGCCAGCAAAAGCAGGAACAGGCCGGCCAGCCAGATCATGATTTTGGGTGCGGTGTAGCACAGGAGGTGCGGCCAGTGCGCATTCCAATCCACCCACCAGGTCCCTGCATGGAAATCAAAGAGCCGGTCCTGCACGGACAGGTCGATTCCCGTGCACTCGAACAAGCCGAACACCAACCCGAGAAGCAGCAGGGAGGCGGACAAGGTGCGGTCCATGGCATCCATGATTCAGCGCAGGGTGATCGGAGCTCCTGCGGCGGCCTGTTTCAATCCGCCGCTGCGGAAAAGCCAGGACGCGCTCTGATAGAAAATGGTGGTGTCACGGACAAGCGGTGCCGCCTTCACCGGATCGATGGGCGACAAGGCTCCGGTGGAAGGATCATAGGCATGGGTTGCCGGTTGCCGGTTGGGTTTGAGGATCGTGATTCCCTCGTCCCTGAGGAGGGCGATTTTCTGATAGTTGCTCACAAAGGCACGTCCTGGAAGGGTGGCGGCGGATTCCGCAAGTTGGTCGTTGCCGTATCCCAGAGTCAGATGGTTCCAACCGAGAAGGCCGAGCACCGTTGGCATCACGTCGATCTGGCTGCATAGCTTTGAGATTCTGCGGGCTGGCACGAGCTTCGGATTGTAGAGCAGGGCGGGGATGTGGTATTTGGTGACGTCCAGTTCGGCTTTTCCCGCGCTGCTGGCGCAGTGGTCCGAGACGATGACGAAGAGCGTATTGTCAAACCAAGGCCGCTTGCGTGCCTCCTCGATCAAGTGGCCGACGGCCCAGTCCGCGTATTTCACGGCAGGCTTGCGGCCGTGGGGTTTCATGTCGATGCGTCCGTCCGGGAAATCATAGGGCCGGTGGTTGCTGGTGGTCATGCAGAAGTAGTGGAAGGGCTTGCCTGCCGCGTAGTCAGCGTCCGCCTCCGAGATGGTTTTTTGGAACAGGTCTTCATCGCAGGCTCCCCACGAGGTTTTCATGGTGACATCCTCTTTTTTCCACGCGTTCACATCCATGATGCGGCATCCTGCGGTGGAGTAGAAGCGGTTCATGAAGTCGAAGCGGCCGTCACCGCCGTAGAAGAACGCGCAATCGTATCCTCGATCGAGGAAGGGGGTGAACGAGGTGGTCAGGTTCGTTCCTTCCGGCCGGTAGAGGATGGACTGGCCGGGGGTGGGTGGAAGACTGAGCGTGATGGCCTCCATGCCGCGCACGGTGCGCGTGCCGGTGGCGAAAAGGTTGTCGAAAAAGACCGATTCCCCGGCGAGCCGGTTGAGGTTGGGCGTGAGTGTGGGTTTGCCGCCGAGGTAGCTCATGTATGAGCCGCTCATGCTTTCCATGCAGACGAGGATGACATTCCAGCGGTTTTCATGTCCGGTGCCTGCAATCGAACGGCGCAGGTCGTCCGTGCGGTCAGTGGCCATGGGGGCGTCTTTATTGGCGAGAAGGCCGCGGGCCGCCGCGAGGCATTCGTCCTTGGGCAGGGTGGGATACCACTTCTCGTATTCCAGCTCCATTTGCCGGAAGGCGGCAAGGAACGACCAGCAGCCGTTTTTCGCGATTTCGGCGTGATACTGGTTGGTGAATCCCGGCATTGACGCCTGGTTGACCAATCCTGTCGCAAGAGCGGGCAAAGCGGTGCCCGCGAGTGCCCAGAAAAGGCGGTCTTTCGCGGAGGAGCCGCCGCCGACGGCGAAACGGAAGCCTCCGAAGCGGTGCATGATCCAGGTGGCGGCGCAGGCCATGGCCGCGATCGCGGCAAGGATCGGTTTCATCGGATAGGATTCGTTGATGTTTCCCATCACCTCCTGGGTCCAGACGAGGTAATCGACGGCGATGAAGTTGAAACGCGCGCCGAATTCGTCCCAGAAGAACCATTCCGCTGTGGTGATGAAGACGAGCAGAGCGATGAATACGGTGAAGCCCGCCATGAGCAGGGGTTTTCCCAAGCGGGATGACCAAAAGCGGGATGGCAACAAAACGCCCGCCAGCCACCACGGGATCGCGGCGAACAACGCGGCAGCGGCATCGAAGGCCAGGCCGGTGGCGAATGCGCCTGTGACCGACATGTCCCAAGTGATTTCATGGCGTGCGGTGATCAGCAAGGCCATGCGAGAGATCATCGAGGCTAACAGGAACAGCGAGAAACCGATCAACGCAAGACGGCCGGGGATGGAGCGGAATGGATGGAGCATGGGTGTGTGGTGGAGCGGGCTCAACAGCGCATCCGGATGAGCTTTCCCGGCAGTGCCAGGAGTGCGCGAACCTGCAGGATCAGCACGGCGGCGATTCCGGCGAGAACGAGGAAGGCGAATCTTGTCAGATAGGCGTTGAGAAACCGTTGTTTCATGAAGCGGAGGCACCCTCAGGCAGGGCACGCACGCAATCTAGCCGGTCGAACATGAGAATCCGGTGAGAGATCCGGAATATTCCAAAGCGGTTCAGGCGGCGGCCAGACTGAGCACGAACTCAATGCGGTCGTCTCCGGACCAGCGGGCCTCCAACACGCCGCCCATTGAGCGTGCCGCTTCCTGGCTGAGGGTGAGTCCGATTCCAAGATGGGATTCCGCATCGTGACGGGAAGCTTCCCGGCGGAACAAGGGTTCGAACAAGGTGTCGAGATCCTCCACGAAACGCTCCGCAGGATTGGAAACCACCACTTCGCATCGGTCGCCGACCCGGCGGAATCCGACTTCCACCTGCGATTCGTCCGGTGCGTACGAGGCAGCATTGTCGAGCAGGTTGTTGAAAACGATGCGGACCATCGCGGCGTCTGCCAGAGCGAGGCGTCCGTTTTCTTCGGCGTGTCGGACAAAACGGATCTTACGGCGATGGAAGACCCCTTCAAACGAAGTTGCACAATCGTCCATGGTTGCCACGAGATCCAGAGGTGTTGGATGCACCGCTGAGGATGCCTGGCCGATCCGGGCGAGAGCGGAAAGGCGCTTCACCAGTTCGCCAAGCTGCTCTGCCGTTTTCCTGCACGTTTCGAGATGCCGTTCGTATTCGTCTGCCGACCTTTTTTGCGAGAGCGCAAGATCGGTCGTCGCGCGAAGACCGGCGATGGGCGTCCGCAGTTCGTGTGCGGTGTGGCGGATGAAGTCCCGTTCCCGGCGCCGGGTCGCCGTCACACGTTTCAAGAGGGAGCCGAAGCTCGCGGCCAGCCCGGTGAGCTCGGATGGCAGGCTCTCGGGAAGGTCGAGTTCGCTGTAAAGCTGCCTTCCCGTGCGGTCCCGCATCTGCTGGGTCAGCTTGCGGATCGGCTTGAGTGAGACACGGATCGCCCGGTCGATCAGAATGAAGACCATCGCCAGCATGAGCACGGTGCCTGTTCCGAGAATCCAGCGCATGCGGGCGAGCACGCGGTGAATGGATTTGGCGTCTCCCGCGACCACCAGCGTGTAGTTGATGGTCTTCGGGTCCACCACTGTGCCGCTTGCTTTCATGCGTTCCATTTCCTCCGGAATGACGAAGGGGTGGATGCGCATGCCGATGGCTCTGGCATGGCGGTGCGTGCCAGGAAGTTCGATGTCCCTGAGCTCGGGAGCTCCGCCCGGGCCCGTGAATTTCGGGAGGTTTCTGGAACCCAATCCGGGCGACCGGGTGGTCACTCCGCTGGCGTCTTCCCAGAACTGGAACAAGCCTTCATGGATCAACTTCGAGTTCGTCCCCAGGCCCTCCTGCCATTCGAAGGTGATCTTGCCTTCCTCGAGTTCCACCTGGTTGGAAAGCAGCGCGGCGGTCTGCTCGATGGATGCGTCCAGTTCCCGGTAGAGCCCGTGCCTCACCGTGAGGTAGATTCCAACTGAGAGGCAGCAGAGGAGAAAACCGATGCCGATGCCGCAACGCACCAGCAAGGCCCGGCGGATGGAGGCGCCGCTCATGCCTCCACCTCCTCCAGAATGTATCCCTGGCCACGGCGCGTGTGAATCAGGTCCGCCCCGCCGGCTGCCGCCAGTTTCTTGCGCAGGTATCCGATGTAAACGTCCACCGTATTGCTGGTGCCGCCGCTGCCGTCTTCGAACACCCGCTCCCAGATGTCCGTGCGGGAAACCACCTCGCCGGTCCGGTAGAAGAGGTATTCGATCAGTCGGTATTCAAGCGCGGTCAGTTCGATCAACCGTTCGCCGCACCGCACCTCGCGCCGCATCGGGTCCAGAGTCACGTCCGCGACCTTCATCAGCGGGCTTTTCTTCGAATAGCTCCTCCGCAGCAGAGCCCGCACCCGGGCCAGTGCCTCGGACAAGGGGAAAGGCTTCACCAGAAAATCATCCGCGCCTGCATCGAGTGCCTCCAAGCGGTCCTCCAGCCCGTCCCTCGCGCTGATCACCAGGATGTGCACCGGGTTTTCCATGGCACGGAGCCGCCGCAGGATTTCCATGCCGTCCACACCCGGCAGCATCAGATCCAGCAGGATCGCGTCATAGGGATTCTCGGTCGCGGCCCAGAATCCTTCGTCGCCCGTTGGCACCGCGTCCACGATGAATCCGGACTCGCGCAGAAACTGGGCGATGGATTCGCGCAGCGGCGTGTGGTCTTCGATCAGGAGCAATCTCATGTCCGTGTCAGGCTCGCCACCGTTTCACCAAATCGCCATAGGCCTCGATGCGGCGGTCGCGGAAGAAGGGCCAGATTCGGCGGAAGTCCTCGACGAGTTGGAAGTCCAGATCCTGATAGAGAATCTCCTCGTTCGAGGTGGAGGCCTTGGCGACGATTTCGCCGTAGGGATTGGCGACGAACGACCGGCCCCAGAACTCGGTGCCGTCGTGGGTGCCGGAGCGGTTGACGGCGGCGAGGTAGCAGCCGTTGGCGACGGCGTGTCCGCGCTGCACGGTTTCCCAGGCGCAGTGCTGGGCGTCTCCGAGCGTCGGTTTCTCCTCCGGCAGCCAGCCGATGGCAGTGGGGTAGATCAGGACCTGGGCACCGCCGAGGGCCATCAGGCGCGCGGCTTCGGGATACCATTGGTCCCAACAGATGAGGACGCCGAGTTTTCCGAACTGCGTGTCCCACACCGGCCAGCCGGTGTCGCCGGGGGTGAAATAGAACTTCTCCTCGAAGGCGGGATCCTGCGGGATGTGGGATTTCCGATAGAGTCCGAGCAGCGAGCCATCCGCGTCGTGGATGGCGGCGGTGTTGTGATAGAGCCCCGGGCCGCGGTGTTCGAAGAGCGAGGAAACGAGGACGATGCCAAGCTCCGCAGCCAGCTTGGCGAGTCGGTCGGTGACGGGGCCGGGGAGTGGATCGGCAAGATCGAAACGTGCGGGATCCTGCACGGTGCAGAAGTAGGGCGTGAGGAACAGTTCCTGGGTGACCACGATGTTTGCACCGGCAGCGGCGGCCTGGCGGATCAGCGATTCATGGTGATCGAAGGCCTCCGCTTTGCTGGCGAAGGTCCCGGACTGGAGCAGGGCGATGCGTGGCATGGGCGGGACTCTACGAGCTGCCGCGTTCCGCCGCACGCAAGAAATCCGGGCATGCGGTGATCCCGGTTGAAACAAGGGGCCGGATTGGAATCGCGATCCCGTTGACGCGGCGCAGGTGGCTCCCTAGCGTCGCGGCCACTCATGAAACGACGAGGTTTTTCCCGATTGATCCGCCCCGGTGGCATTCTGTTCTGGTCCACCGCCTGCATTCTGACCGGCGGCCTTGCCAGTTGTGACCGCAGTGTGACGCACGTGATCAGCGAGAAGGATGCGGAGATGGCGGAGACCGAGTTGAAAATCGAGAAGCTGGATTCCGAGAAATCCGTTCTGCAGCAGGGTGAGGTGAGTCACAATTTCCACATCGACAAGGTCGGCTACTACCATGCGGACGCCCGCGACTTCTTTCCGCATCCCCATGGGTTCGAGCAGGACGGGCGTTACTATGCGAATGGCGTATGGTCCGAGCAACCGGTGGGTGCCACGCTGGAGCGCAGCAAGCCCACTCCCGAGGCCCTCGCCAAGGTGGAAAAGGCGCTGGAGGAGGAACAGACCGCGGCCGCACCGTCTTCCCATGGCCATGGTTTTGGCATGGGCAACGCGCTGATGATGTATTGGCTGCTTTCCGGCAGCCGCGGGTCATTCTTTCCGGGGGCGGGTTTCCGCAGGGCGGACACCCAGGCGGCCGATTGGCAGCGCGGCGTGGACCGGCAGCGAGACGTGGTGCGCGGGTATGCCGCCGCCAATCCCGGTTATCGGCGGATGGTCGATCAGAGCCGTGCCAGCGGCATGGCCGTGCGTCCCGGGCAGACGGTGCGTGGTGGTTTCGGCTCCACTCCCTCCAGCCGCAGCGAGGGATCCTCGTCGCGCAGCAGCGGTTTTTCTTTTGGTTCCTGAAATCCATCGCGCATGAGATCACCGATTCGGTTGGAGGCCGCCCTGGCGCGTGGCGATTGGAAGGCCCGCGTCGAGGAAGCCGGGCTTGTCTGGCATGGAGCCGGCAGCGTTCCCTACTGGGTGGAGGATCAGCACCTCGTGCTCACGCTCAAGGCGGCGGAGACCCTCGAAGACGCGGCCAACGAGCTGCATCAACTCTGTCTTCACGCCTGCGCCGAAATCGTGAAGCGGGGTTGGTGGGAGCGACTCGCCATTCCGGAGAAAGCCGTCGGCCACATCATGACGTCATGGATGGCCGGGGATTTCCCGCTGTATGGCCGCTTCGACCTCGCCTGGGATGGCAGGGATCGTCCGAAGTTGTTAGAATACAACGCGGACACGCCTACCTCGCTGCTGGAGGCGGCGGTGATCCAGTGGCAGTGGATGGAGGACGTCCATCCGCGGAGCGATCAGCTCAACTCGATCCATGAGGCGCTCGTCGAGCGCTGGGCGATGCTTCCGGAAAACCGGATCCATTTCGCCTGTGCGTGGGACAGCCTGGAGGACCGCCAGACCATCGCCTACCTCGCCGAGACCGCGGAGCAGGCTGGCAAGACCGTGGAGCTCATGGACATGTCCGAGATCGGATTTTCCGAACATGGAGGATTCACCGACGGATCGGACCAGCCGATGGAAAAGCTGTTCAAGCTTTACCCTTGGGAGTGGATGGTGGAGGAGCCGTTCTTCGAGGTCCTGGGGCTGGAGCGCGCGCGGTTCATCGAGCCGGCCTGGAAGATGATGCTTTCTAACAAAGGGCTGCTGCCGATTCTCTGGGAGCTCCATCCGGGGCATCCGCTGCTGCTTCCGGCGGCCAGCTCCGGGGATGAGATCCGCCGCATGGGCGTGGGCCGCTGGGTGGAGAAGCCATTCTTCGGCCGCGAGGGCGCGGGAGTGACCCTGATGGACAACGGCCGCGCGGGATTCTCGACCGGAACCGATCCGCATGCGGGTCCTCTTGTCTATCAGAAACACGCACCCCTGTTCGAGGCGGGCGGCAACCATTTCGTCTGGGGGCTTTGGATGGTTGGCGACACCTGCCGCGGGCTATCCGCCCGTGGCGACGCATCGCCCGTCACCGGCAACCTGAGCCGCTTCTTCCCTCACCGCATCGAGGGGTGACGCTTCAAGGCCCGATTCGCGGTTGATTCCGTGAGATTTCCGCGGCATCGATCTATGCGTTGCGGGGTTGCTGAATCCCTCGCATGTTCCCCGCAATGCCTGCCATGTTCCGGTCCCTTCCGCTCCGCATCCTTCCGCTTCTGGCTCTGCCGTTGCTCCTGCACGGTGGCGATTTGAAACCTGCGGCCCTGTTCACCGATCACATGGTGATTCAGCGCGACAAGCCGGTTCCGGTCTGGGGGCATGCGGATCCTGCGGACACGGTGACCGTTTCCTTCGGGTCCCAGAAGAAGTCCGCCATCGCCGGTGCGGATGGTGTGTGGCGCGTCACCCTCGATCCAATGGCGGCTTCGGCGGATGGGCGGGATCTGCAAATCGATGCAGCCAAGGGCGGCGGGAAGGTGACGTTGAGCGATGTGCTTGTGGGTGAGGTCTGGCTTTGCTCGGGGCAATCCAACATGTTCTTCCAGATGAAGGGAGTGGAGAACTCCGCTGCGGAGATCGCCGCGGCGGATCATCCGTCAATCCGGTTTTTCAGGGTGAAGGAACAATTCGCCCAGTCTCCCGCTGCGGATGTGTCGGGGGTTTGGAAGCCCTTGTCGCCGGAAAGCGCCGCCGAGTGCTCCGCGGTGGCTTGTTTCTTTGCGATGGCCCTGGAAGCCAAGCTCAAGGTGCCGGTCGGCCTGGTCGTCAGTTCGGTGGGCGGTACACGCATCGAGACCTGGATGCGTCCCGAGCTTCTGGAGCGCCTTGGCGGTTCCGCGGATTTGTTAGAGAAATGGCGGCATGTGTCCGCAACGGACTTTGAGAGGATCGCTGCCGATTATCGCGCCTTCCAGGCGCGGCGGGATCGTCCGCGGGAGAAATCCGAAGCACGGGGAAATGCAGCCGTTTCCCCTCCGGAGAAACCACCGGTGCAGCGATGCCACGATTGTCCGGGGGCCCTGCATCACGGGATGATCGCCCCGCTCCAGCCATACGCGGTGCGCGGGGTGCTTTGGTATCAGGGTGAGGCGAATTCCGGAAGACCGGCCGCATACGAGAAGCTCCTGCCGGCGATGATTGGCGATTGGCGGAAGGTCTGGGGTGTGGATCTGCCGTTTCTCTTCGTGCAGTTGCCTCCGTTCAAAGGCACGCATCCCGGCTTTCGAGAGGCACAGCACCGCATTTGGAAGGGCACGCCGCGCACCGCGATGGTGGTCACCATGGATGTGGGGGAGGCGGGAAACATCCACCCGGTTCGCAAGCGGCCGGTGGGCGAGCGGTTGGCCATGGCGGCCCGTGCGCTTGTGTATGGGGAGAACATCGTTGCCTGCGGTCCGGTTTATCGCGGCATGACGGTGGAGGAGGGCAGCATCCTGGTTTCCTTCGATCACACCGGCAGCGGACTGGTCGCGCGGAATGGCGAGCTATCGGGATTCACGGTGGCCGGGAGTGAGGGCGGCTTCGTTCCGGCCCGCGCGGTGATCCAGGGGGACAAGGTGCGGGTCTCCGCGGATTCGATTCCGCAGCCCAAGGCGGTTCGTTATGGCTGGGCCCAGGTGCCCGTGGTTAATCTTTACAATGCCGAGGGGATCCCGGCGGCGCCATTCCGCAGTGATGCCTCCGCCACCCCGGCGGCGGACTGACCGGCTCCACTGACCCGGGGTGCCTGCCCTTCCCGAGTCCTGCCTCGCGGGTTGATCCGGGACAGGCATGAAGGGATGTCTCGAATGATGAAAAATGTGCACGAAGCGAAGTCGATTCTTCAAAGGAGGCTTTGAGAAAAAAACGCAAAATCTGCACCTTGCAGATGGTGAAACGCTTCTACTCATGGATTCCGATCATGGTGTGCGGATGGGCAGGCTCGGGGGGTGCGCAGGCATGGGAACCGGGAGTCTACAGCATTCCCATGGCCACCCGGGGCTTTACGGTGGACCCTTCGAGCCGCAACGACGTGATCTCGTTCTGGCACGCCGTTTACATGGCCTCGGAGGGATACCAGGACCGCGTCAAATGGACTGGCGATTACGCCGGCTCCAACGGGACGACGGCACCGGTCTTCGCGGGAGACGTCGAACGTCGCCTGAACTACTTCCGTGCGATGTGCGGAGTGCACTCCAATGCCATGGTGAATACCGACGCTCCGGTGGTCATCGATCCCGCGGACCGGTACCGCCCCGAGTTTGTCTGCAAGAAGTCCACAGCCGCGCAGGCCGGGGCCCTGATGATGGTGCGCACGTATCTCGAGCAGCGGTCCTTCGGCGCGATCAACCATGACCCGCCGCCGACGGTGGCGGGATGGAGCGGCATGGCCTGGAATGGAAACGCCCACGGCAATCTGGCCTTCGGCGTCTACGGACCATCGGCGATCAACCAGTATCTGCTGGAGGAAAGCCCGCGGGATGTGCAATCCACGGAGTGGAACGTCCTGGTGGGGCACCGGCGCTGGTGCCTCTATCCGAAATCCACGGATTTCGCGACGGGCGACCAACCCGGAAGGTATGTTCCGGGCGGGGAACTCGTTCCGCCCACCAATGTGTTTTATGTTTCGCAGGCAACCGGTGAGTTTCGGACGCAGCCATCCACGAATTTTGTGACTTATCCACCGGGCGGATACTTTCCCGCTCCATTGAACAGCCCGTTCTGGTCCGTCAGCTACCCTGGGGCGGACTTCAGCAAGGCGGTGGTCAGCGTCAAGGATGCTTCGGGCAAGGTGCTTCCGATCTCGGATTTGAGATACAATTCCAACTTCGGCGACCCCGCCCTCATCTGGAGAATGCCCGATGAGGCATCGGTGAAGAGTGTTTATGACGACCTATCGTTCACCGTTCAGGTGAGCGGCATCGGAGGCCTGTCGGTCCCTGTATCCCATACCTACAAGGTGACCCTGATCCATCCGGATCGGTTGACGTCGAGTCACAAGATCACCGGTTCGACTGATGCCGTTGCGGGGCAATCGACCAAATTCACCTTCACTCCGCCATCCGGGACGGAGTCCATCCTGATCGGCGTGAGCAAGTATCAACCGGCCGTGTGGAGTGAGACGGCGGAAAACGGGGATACGGGAGCCTTCATCAAGAGAGCGGTCGGCTCCTATGCCCTGTCCTGCAAGATGGCCCAGTATGAGGGATTCGGTGTGATTGAAGGGCTTTCTTCCTTCAGGCTGACGTTCCCGGTAAACTATGACCTCAACCTCAAAGGGGTGCCCGAGCAGATCATCGAGCTCGATCGGGAGATCATCCCGGGGAAGGATGCCGCCCTGACCTTCAAATACAAACGCGGTCTGATGAGCACGCAGACCTGTCTGGATGTGGAGGCGACGCAAGATGGCGGCGTGTCGTGGAAGCGCGTGAGTTCGATCACCGGGCTTTCCGACACCAATTATGTTCCGAAAGTGTTCACCAAGAAGATCGCTTTGGCGAAGTCAGCGGTTCCGATGAGGTTCCGGTTTCGTTTGAAATCAATCGGCGGGCTGGTGTTCAGCCATCAAGGGCTTGAAAAACTCCCCACAGGAATCTTCTTCGATGCGATCACCACGACAGGCTGTGAGTGGCTGAATCCCAAGAAACAGAACTCCTTCTCGAAGAGCACCAAGACCTTCACGTTGAACAACAACACGGCGGGCTTCAAAATGAGCGCCGGTGACAACGTGTCGATCCGGATGAGGGTGAAGCTCGGCGGACGATGGTTCCCTTACGGAGACGTGAAGAAAGTCGCGGTGGTCAAAAACTGAGTGGCGGGGAGCGGTGTGGAGAACACGCCGCTCCTCCCGGGCTCACTTGCTCACGTTGAAGCGGAACTCGATCACGTCGCCATCCTTGACGACGTATTCCTTGCCCTCGATGCGGAGTTTTCCGGCCTCCTTGCAGGCGTTCTTGGAGCCGAGAGTGACGAGGTCGTCGTAGTGGACGACTTCCGCGGCGATGAACCCGCGCTCGAAGTCCGAGTGGATGACACCGGCGGCGGCCGGGGCCTTGTCGCCCTCGTGGATGGTCCAGGCACGGGTTTCCTGCACGCCGGTGGTAAGGTAGGTGCGCAGTCCTAACAGGTGATAGACGGCACGGATGAGGGCGGAGACGCCGGAGTCCGAGACGCCCATGTCCGCGAGGAATTCGGCGGCTTCCTCTTGGGACAGCTCGCTGAGCTCCTCCTCGATGCGCGCGGAGATCACCACGGCCTCCGAGCCGCTGTGTTCGGCGGCGAACTTGCGGACCCTGGCGACGAGCGGATTGGTGTCCGGATCCGCGGTGGTGGCGGCCAGTTCATCCTCGCTGACGTTGCAGGCATAGATGGTGCGCTTCATCGAGAGCAGGAAGAAATCCTTCACGATGACGGAGTCCTCGTCGCTGAACTGGAGGGTGAGGGCGGGCTTGCCCTGATCGAGGTGCGGAAGGATGAGATCGATGAGCTCGACCTCTTTTTTGGCCTCCTTGTCGCCGCCCTTGGCTTTCTTCTCGCGGGAAACGCGGCGTTTTTCGAGAGAGGCCATGTCCGCGAGGATGAGTTCGGCGTTGATGATCTCGATGTCGCGGACGGGATCGACCGAGCCGAGCTCGTGGATGATGTCGTCGTTTTCGAAGCAGCGGACGACCTGGACGATGGCGTCGGTTTCGCGGATATTGGCGAGGAACTGGTTGCCGAGGCCCGCACCTTCGGAGGCGCCTTTGACGAGTCCGGCGATGTCGACGAACTCGATGGCGGTGGGCACGAGTTTCTGGGAGCCGGAGATCTTCGAGAGCACGGCGAGCCGGGGATCCGGCACGGTGACGATGCCGACGTTCGGATCGATGGTGCAGAAGGGATAGTTGGCCGCCTCCGCTTTGCGGGTGCGGGTCACAGCATTGAAGAGGGTCGATTTCCCGACGTTGGGCAGTCCTACGATTCCGGCCTTGAGCATGGCGGCGGGAAGGTGAGGGGGCCGGGGCGGGAGGACGAGAAAATTCTTTCCGGGCCGGGTGTGGAAACGAGGCTGGCAAATCGCGGGAAGGATGGTAGTCCGGGGGCCGATTGAGCGGCGTGGACGGCAGATCGCGGCGAGAGCGCATCGAATCCTTCAGGCTCGACGAGCCCGGAGCGGCGCTGCCATTCACGAGCCGTCTGGCCAGGGAGCAGGGCTGGAGCCATGCCTTCGCAGGGCGGGTGGTACGGGAATACCGGCGATTTCTGGTTCTGGCGGTGGAGGCCGGTCATCCGGTGACGCCGAGCGAGGCGGTGGACCAGGCGTGGCATCTGCATTTGGTTTACACCCGGAGTTACTGGCAGCGGCTTTGCCGGGAGACGCTGGGGTGTGAACTCCATCACGAGCCGACCTCCGGCGGGGCGGTGGAGACGGGCAAGTTCACCGATTGGTATGAGCGCACCCTGGAAAGCTACCGGCGGATCTTCGGGGAAGACGCGCCGCAGGACATCTGGCCGGATCCGGTGCGGAGGTTCGCGAGGGCGGGGGCCGGGCGCTGGGTGGATGCCTCGGCGGTGTGGCTGGTGCCGAAGCCGCGGTTTTCGTTTCTTGTGAAACTGCGGGCCTTCGTGGCAGGTTTCTTTTCGAAATGACAGGATCCCATCAACCTTGGATCGCGGAAGTGCCGCTGTTGGATTGGACGGGCCCCCGGTTTCTCGGGTTTTACGTCGTGGCGCTGCTGGTGGTGACCATCTGGTGCTGGCGGCGGTCCCGGCGGTCCTTGGGGCGCTACGACCGCCAGGACACCGGGGTGGATGGAGTGGATCACTTCGAATCCGCGTTTCTCGCCGCGGGTCCGGCGCGTGTGGCCCAGTTGGCGGTGGCGGGTTTGTTGCATCGAGGATTCGTCAAATGGAAGCCGGGGCTGCTCGGTGCGCGCCTGCTTGCGGGGGAGCCGACGGGGAATACGAGCTTGCCTGTGCCGGAGAAGGAATTGCTGGACCGGGTGAACGCGTCCTCGACGAAGGGGCTGGCGCTCAAGGAGGTGCCGCGTGCGGTGGCTCCGGCGATGCGGGGCATCGAGGTGTCCCTCGCGGCAAAGGGCCTCAGGCCCACCCGCGAGGAACGATCCAGTGCGGGGATGGCGGCGGTGGCTCCGTTGATCGTGTTGGGCGGGCTGGGTGTGCTCAAGCTGTTCATCGGGCTCAGCCGGGACAAGCCGGTGGGTTTTCTGGCAGTGCTGCTTTTCATCACGTTGATTGTGATCTGCGTGGTGTGGTCGGCGGTTCCGCGGTTGACGGTTTCCGGCGAGTCGTTGCTGGCAAACCTGCGCGGCCGCAACGACGCACGGCGGCGCGCCATGGCGAGTCCTGAAGAAGGAGGCCCGGACATGGTGATGGGTTCGCTGGCGCTGTTTGGTCCGGCGGCGCTGGCGTCGATGCCGCTTTTCGAGCCGATTCACGGGGATTTGGAAAAACTGCAGGCCCAGGCGGCTGCGGGATCCGGTGGCAGCGGGTGCTCGGGAGGCATGGGGGCAAGCGGCTGTGGCAGCAGCGGCGGGGACAGCGGCGGATCCGGTTGCGGTGGTGGCGGCTGCGGAGGCTGCGGCGGTGGGGGTGGCGATTGACGAGCGGGGCTGCGAGTTGGTTTGCCAAGCCGTGGATTCGTGGCAAGACTCGCGGCGTTCTCCAGCGATCACCCGGACATGCCATCCTATCTTTTCAGTTGTGCCAACGCGACCTGCGCGGTGCCCGAGGCCTACCGCGAGTTGTTTCTCGACTCCGAGGAATGGGTGGCATCCCCCGACGGCTGGGAGCCCGGGGCGCTCAATCTTGCGCAAGGGTTTGCGATGAAGTTCCGCACACCGCTGGTGCATGGCGATGTGACGCGGCTTTTGATCGATCTGGAACAGGATGGCGACGCGCGGTGGAGCCGGATTTCCGAGACCCTGCCGGAGACCACCCGTGCCAAGCTGGTCGAGAGGCATGAGAAACCATTCCGCACGACGCTGGTGGATCGCATCGCCGAGGATCTGCGGCGCAAGGCCGCGGTGATCCACGTTCTGGTGCACACCACCGCAGCCCACGAGGGGCGCGTGGTTCTGGAAACCCCGCCCGGGTCTCCGATGGCGGAGGCGGTGGCTGCGGAGTGGAGGAACCGGCTGGGGCGAACGGATCTGGATGCTCGCATGCACCGGGACTCCGGCGAGACTCCGCTGGGGGCCCATCTATCAGAAACCTTCCGTCAGGATCCCTACGTGAGGATCCGTCTCACCGTCTCGCAGTCGTTCTTCCTCACCGGGGCACCGTGGAAATGGGAGCCGCTCAAGAAGCTTCTGATGGACTCTCTGAGAGAGGCTGTGGCGGAGGTGATTCCGGTCAGCGCCCCAGAATCCCTTTCGACTGCTCCAGACTGAGCGAGCGCTGTTCGCGCCAGTCGATGATGTCCGGTGCCTGATAGACGCGGCGGCGGACATCGGTCTCGGCATCCGAGGGTTTTGCAAGGTCCGAGCGGCCGGATTCCCGGGCGGCGGTGGTGGCGTATTCACCGGTCTGATAGGCAGCGGGCAGATCGGCGGCGGCACCGGATTCGCGGGCTCCCTGCCCGTCGAGGCGGGAGGCTTTCTGGAAACGGGAGCCATCGGTGTTGCCTGCGAACTCCTTGCGACCGTATTCCTTGTTTCCCCACCACGACTTCTTCTTGTAGTCGCCGGTCTTGAAGGTCTTTTTCTCGTATTTGTCCTGGAAATACGGGGATTTCCCCTGGCTTTCGAACGAGCTGCGCTTGTCGCTGCGCGGCACCCAGTTGCCGTCGGCGTCCTGGGTGTAGCCGTTCTTTTCGTCCATCCGCTGGCTGAGTGTCTTGCGTTCGGCGGGGCGGGACTTGTCCTTGCCACCCGGATCGCTCGCGCAGGAGGCCGGGATCAGGGCGAGCAGGCAGAGCATGGAGGGGAGGCGCATCATGGCTGCTTGGCGAGTTTTTCCTCAAGCTTCGGATCGGGAACCGCACCGCGCTCGAGTGCTTGCTGATAGAAATTCCGTGCTTCCTCCGGGCTGTTTTTGCGCAGGCAGATCAGGGCGAGGTTGTAGTAGGGCTCGCTGGGCAGCGGATCGGCGGTGATGGCCGCCTTGAAGTGGGATTCCGCTTCGGCGATGCGTCCGAGGCGGTAGTGGATGGTGGCCAGCAACATCTGGCTCCTCGCATCGTTGGGGGCGAGCTCGACCGAGCGCTTCGCCGATTGCTCGGCTCCCGGCAGGTCGCCGAGGCGCATGAGCGAGAAGGACAACATCCGGCACGCATACGGGTTGTTCGCATCCAGTTCGACGGCGCGGCGGAAGGCATCCACGGCGGCGGAGGGCTCGTCGAGTTTGAGGTGGACGATCCCGAGTCGGCAGAGCGAGGGCGTGTGTCCCGGGTTTTTCTCCAGGATCATCTGATAGAGCTCGCGGGTTGGCAGGAGTCGGCCGGCGACGAAGGACTTCTCCGCGGTGCGCTCGAAGACGGTGATGTCGCGGTTCAGATCCGCGGTGGCGGCGCCCACCGTGGCGCGGTCGCGCGCGACGGGGGAAACGAACTCGCCGTCCACCTGCTTGTCGGCCACGAGTTTCATTTCATCGGGTGAAAGCTGGATTTCCTGGCCGTCGAAGAGCTCGATGGCCTTGGAGAGTCGGGTGTCCTTGGCTCCGAGGTCGCGGGCGGCCTCGACGAGCAGGTCTCGCGCCTGGCGGCGGCGTTCCTGGACGCGGAGCTGGCGTTTGATGATGTCCCGCAGGACTTCGACTTCGGCGGGGTCGGCGGCCACCTTTCCGGATGCGAGTGCGGATTCCTCGTTCTTGAGCCGCAGTTCGAGCTCGGCGAGGCGTTTGTCCTGTTCGCGTTTCTCCTGGTGGAGTCGGTTGATCTGGGATTTGGCGATGGCCAGATCGCGGAGGGCGTCGGTGATCGAGTCCTTGTCCGCATTGCTCTCGCGGTTGAGGCGTTCCACCTTGTCGTTGGCCTCGCGGAGATTTTTGGCGAGGGCCATGTTTTGTTCGATGAGGTCCTGGATGCGGCCTGCCTCGTTGAGCTTGAGAAGGGCGGCCATCTGGTCGCGTTCCTGGAGCAGCGAGTCGCGCTCGGTGCGCAGCTGGGTGAAGGCGTCGCGGCTTTCCTGAAGTTCGTTCATCAGGCCGGTGATGCGTTCGTTGGCCTTGGTGAGTTCGGCATTTTTCTCTTCGAGTTTTTTCTCAAGATCATCGAGCTGGCGTCGCTGACCGGAGACGACGGAGTTGGCGATCTTGCGTTCCGCCTTGAGGTCGCGGTCGAGGTCCGCGTGTTTCTGGCGCATCACATTGAGGTCTGCCTCAAGTGTGGCGATGCGGGCCATCGCCTCGGTGTGTGCGGTGCGGCTCTGGGTGAGGGCCATGGCCATGGCCTCGCGTTCCTGTTCGAGCGTCTGGATGCGGTCGTTGAGAGCCTTCATCTCCTTCTGCATCGGCGCGGCGGCGAGGCGGGAGCGGAGGGACTGCACGTTGGCCTCGGCGGCGTTGAGCTGGGCCTTGAGAAACTCATTCTGCCGGGAAATGTCGCCTTTGGCGGACTCCCTGCGGAGGCGCTCAACCTCGGCCTCGGCGTCCTTGAGCCGCCGTGTCGAGAGCGGGTCCACTTCGAGGATCCCCGGAGTGAGCGGGGTTACGTCGCGGGCGGGGTCGATCAATTCCCCGGACTTGCGCACGCCGCCTTCGAGTTCGGCCACGGCGCTGCGGTTCTTCATCCGCTGTTCCTCGGCTTTGGGGCGGACGCGGCCGATGGTTTCCATGGTTTTCTCGCTGCGCCCGCCGACCATTTCCGGTTTCCAGTTCGGATAGAACTTGCGCACGGCGCCGAACATCTCGCTGGCGCGTTCGAGTTTCTCAAGCGACCCGATGAAGTCACCTGCGGACTCCAGTTGATCGGCGGCACGGGCGGCGAGGTAGCCTTGGAAATAGACATCCGATGGATCGAACTGGGCTTCCTGAACCGGTGCGGGGGCCTGGGCGACGGCTGGTGCGCATGGTGCCAAGGCCAGCAAGCCGGTCATTCCAGCCACGGGGATACTCAGGGTGTTGGCGGACCATTTCCACATCGGACCCGCAAGCTAGGCTCAAGTTCCTGAGGGGGCAAGCGGGATTCCGGGGCGGCGCTGCGGTGCAATTCGGCTTGTCCCGAACCCGCTCCGACGCAAAAAACCCCGGGATCGATGCAAAAAGCCCCTGGCATCCGGCAGGTGGGGGTCGGTAAATGATCAAAACTCCGCAGACGGATCGAAATCAGAGGGTGGAGGAGCGTTTCGTTTCCTGGAACGGTGCCTCCCTCGGGATGGCGAGCCCGGCTGGAGGACCCATCCAACGGCGAGTTACCCTTACGATTCTCATGAAACCCCAAACCCTCACGGCGCCGCTCCGCATTCCGGCCCGGGTGATTCGTGCCGCAATGGCCTGCTCGGTCCTCATGGCGGCCTCCACCGCGTTTGCCGCGCAGGCGGCCGATGGCCAGAAGATCGAGATCCGAAAGGAGTCCACGCCTGCGTTTTCGGCGATGGCGGAAGGCTCGGTCGCGGGCAAGGCGGGCCGCTTTCTGGTGGCAACCGGAAAAGCCGGATCCGGCGACACTCGGAGCCTTTCGCTGTGGGCTTCCGATTCCAGCAAAGCGGGTGGTTCCTGGGAGGAGACGGCGATCCTCTCGCTGCCATGGGCGGCTGCCGCCCAGTGGGGGGAGAAGCTGGTCATCGTCGGCGGACTGGCCGATGGAAAACCGTCGCGGGCGGTCCGGTTGATCGAGTCCGTGGATGGAGCTTCACCGGGCGAGAGATCCCTTGCCGAGCTGCCGGTTGCACTCGCCGGAGCCGGGGCCGCGGTGGTGGGGGATGTGCTGCATGTGTTCGGTGGCGTCTCGTCGCTGAATCCTGCGAGCTTCGAGAAAGGGCTGTGGAAACTCAACCTCGCGAGTCCCGCCGCCACGTGGGTGAAGGGTGAGGATTTCCCGGCGAGGCCAAGAGCGTTCTTCGCGGCGACCCAACAGTATGGCATGCTTTGTGTGTTCGGTGGAGTCACCGTACCCGAATCACCCGAAGGGGGCTATCCGCTGCTTCAGGAGGCCTGGGTGTATCGCCCGAAGCCGATCGAAGGCACGGACATCACCGGTTGGAAACGCGCGGGCGACCTCCCGTTTCCATTCGCCGCAGGCAGTGCGCTGCCGCTCGGCCAAGCCGGTGTGATGCTCGCTGGCGGGGTGAGGCCACGCGAAACCGCCGGGCTGCCACCTGCGCCGAGGGTCGGTGAAAACGGATCGGTGCCATGGCTCTATCACACCATCACCGACGCCTGGTGTCCGTTCGATCGCGACCTGCCATCGGCCGCGCCGCTGGCGGTTTCCCTCGGCACGGACGTCCGCCTGCTCGATCGTGCGGCCTCGTGGACGCTTTCGTTTCCGCGCACGGTGAGGACGCTTGCGTGGATCGACTACGTGGTGGTGGTCGGCTACTTTGCGGTGCTTGCGATCATCGGGTTTTGTTTCTCAAGGCAGGAATCCAGCGCGGAGTTTTCGTTGGGCAATCGCAAGGTGAAGTGGTGGGCGGCCGGGATCAGCATGTTCGCCACCGGGGCGAGTGCGATCAGCTTCATGGCGGTGCCCGCGCTCGCCTTCGCCACGAACTATGTCTGGACCTTTCCGCTTCTGATGCTGGTGCCGGCCTTCTTCCTCACGGCCTATTTCATCTTTCCGCTGCTGCGGCGCATGGAGATCACCTCGACCTATGAATACCTCGAGCGGCGCTTCAACCACCCGCTCCGTCTGATCGCCAGCGCGCAGTGCATCATCATCCAGACGATCGGCCGCACTTCGGTGGTGCTTGTGCTGCCGGCGCTGGCCATTGCATCCGTCACCGGCATGAACGTGTTCTGGAGCGTGGTGCTGATGGGCGTGCTGACCACGATCTACACTTCGGTCGGTGGTTTCGAATCGGTCATCTGGACCGAGGTCTTCCAGGGCATTCTCAAATTCATCGCTCCGCTCGCGATGGTGGTCATCGCCATTGTGAGTCTCCCGGAGGGATTCACCAGCTTCATGCAGACCGGGCGTGAGTATTCCAAGTTCGAGTTCGCCCTGCCTACGGCGGATGTGACGGTGCCGGCCGTCTGGATCCTGCTGATCAGTTATCTCCTGCAGTTCACGGTGATGAAGGCGGGGGATCAACCGATCATCCAGCGCGTGTTCTCCGCGCCATTGTCCGAGGTGCGCCGGGTCACCGCCATGGAGGCCGCCTGCGGCATCCTGATCGGAGTGATCACCAACACGCTGGGCATCGCGATCTTCTGTTACTTCCGGGCGCATCCCGGCCAGTTCTCGGCGACCGCTCAGAACGACCAGATCGTGCCGCTTTTTGTCGCCCAGGCAATGCCGCCCGGCTTCGCGGGCGTGGTGATCGCGGCGATCTTCGCCTCCGCCATGGCCACGGTGGCCAGCGCCATGAACAGCGTGGCCACCATCTACACCGAGGATTTCTATCCGCACATCCGGCCGAATGCGACCGACGCCCAGCGCCTCCGCACCCTCAAGATCACGTCCTATGCCGTCGGTTTGATCGGAACGGGCATGGCCCTGCTGCTTGCCGCCACCAATCCGAAATCCCTGATGGTTGTCTGGAGTCAGATTGTCTCCCTGCTTGGTGGTGGTGTGGTCGGTGTTTACTCGCTGGGCATGTTCACCCGCCGCGTGAACGGCTTCGGTGCGGTCTGCGGGGCGATTTCGAGCATTGTCATCACGTTGTTGGTGAAACTCCACACGCCTCTGCATTGGTCGTCGTATCTGCCGATCGCGATTCTCTCCTGCATGGTCACCGGTTATCTTTTCAGCCTGTTCTCCCCGCAGACCAAGAACCTCGACGGGCTCACGGTCTTCACTGCCGGCGATAAAACCAAGCGCGGGTCATGAACAATGATTCCCCCGTGATTCCCGGAGCGGTGCTTTCCGCAGGGCTGCGCATCTACGATCCGGAGCGGTTCAATGCTCCGGTGGGCCGGGCCGGCGTGAGCTTGGGCGAAGGCACCCATGAACTTGTCCTCGGGTCGTCACGTTGGGAAATCTCGATGCGTTCCACAGCGCACATGGATTCGGTGGATGTGGAGGTCACTTTCACATGCCTGGATGGATGTTTGCAGGCGGCCGCGGTGGCAGTGGAGCTCGGCTTCGGATCATGGAGCGTGGAAAATCACGTGCTGATGCCTGCCGCCGTCTATCAGGGCAACCGCTTCACCTCGCGGCGCATTCCCTATTCCCCCAAGTTGTGTCTGCCGCAGGATATCGGTGCCGATCAAGCGATGATCATCAGCGACGTGCCGAGACTCAATGCCGCCGACGGGCCGTCCCGCATCCAGGAGCGGACGGGCAGTCTGTCCGTGCCTTGCATCGGCTTCCATTCGCCACGTGAGGGCAGGGGGTTTCTTTTGCTCACCACTCAAGGCAATGAACTGGGTGATTTCGGGATCGGTATCGAGGAAACCCGCCTCCGGGACAAAGCGGTGATCACCCTGACCTCGCCGCTCGTCCGCGAGTTGCACGCCTACCGCATCTGTGACATGGAGGCCGCCACGCCGGATCCACCGCGCGATTTTGAAGCAGGGGACCGGGTCGTGATCCGCTTCCGGTCCCATTCATTCGCAGCGCCGGATATCCAGGCCCTTCATGATCGCCTCGCGGAGGTTCGAAAGCCTGTGGACTCGCAGCCCGCGCCTTCGGTGCTTCCCTTTTCCGAGTGCTTCGCGCTTCAGGAGGAGAAGTTCAATCGTGATAACTTCGTGCCAGCGCATGGATACTACTCGGTGGGCCTGCGGCAGAACTTTCTCCAGGACTGGCAGATCGGCTGGACCGGCGGCATGATCAGCACCTATCCACTGCTGTTTGCCGGATCCGCCGCCACCCGGGCCAACGTCGTGCGCAACTTCGACTGGTTGTTCCCCACGGGCCTCAGCCCGTCCGGATTCTTCTGGGACTCCGGTGCCAACGGAACGGAGTGGTTCGGGGGGGATATCCGCAAGCCGCACACGGCGCACTGGCATCTGATCCGCAAGAGCGCGGATGCCGTTTACTTCATCATCCGGCAGTTTCAGTTGATGGAAAAGCTCGGGATTGCCGTTGAGGACTCATGGAAAGAAGGCACCCGCGGAGCATGCGAAGCCTTTGTGCGCCTCTGGGAAGCGAACGGTCAGTTCGGCCAGTTCGTGGACTCGCGCACCGGGGAGATCCGCGTGGGCGGATCAACGAGTGCCGCTCTCGCCCCCGCGGCGCTTGCCCTTGCCGCGGGATACTTTGCCGAGGATCGTTATCTGGATGTGGCGCTCCGCTCCGCCGAGTATTTCTATCAGAATTTCACCCGCAAGGGAATCACCTGCGGCGGGCCGGGAGACGCGCTTCAGAATCCGGATTCCGAGTCCGCCGCCGCCATGGTCGAATCCTACGCGGCCCTCCACGACGTCAGCGGGGATGCGCTTTGGATCCGGCGCGCCACCGAGGCGGCAAGGCAGTTCTCAAGCTGGGTGGTTGCCTATGATTTCCGGTTTCCCGCGGAGTCGATGTTTGGAAAAGCGGGAATCCGCACCACCGGCTCGGTCTATGCAAACACGCAGAACAAGCACTCGGCACCCGGCATTTGCACCTTGTCCGGCCTCGGGCTTCTCAAGATCTTCCGTGCCACGGGTGATGAGTTCGCGCTCGGTCTCCTGAGGGACATCGCCCGCGGTCTGCCGCAATACCTGCCGCATCCCGAGCGGCCGCTCGGCGATGCAAGGCCCGGGCACATGTGCGAACGGGTGAACATGACGGACTGGGAAGGTGTGGAGATGATCGGCGAGACCCTGCGCATGACCACATGGGCGGAGACTTCGCTCATGCTCACCGCCATCGAGATCCCGGGTGTCTATGTCCGCACGGATCTCGAACGGGCGATCGCTTTCGATCATGTCGAGGCCGAGGTCGTCGGATCCACCGACCGTGTGATGACCGTCCGCATCCACAACCCCACCGCGTTTCCGGCCCGCGTCCGCTTGTTGGTGGAGGATGCCGCGGGCAGCCGCCTGCCGCTTCCCGACAACGCCCTGTTGCATTCCCCCGTGGTCGAGCTTCCGTCCGGCACCTCGCTGGATCTTGATTTCGATAAACCCATCACTGTTCCCTCATGATGCACCCACCCAAGGCCATTCCATTTCTGTTAGTCCTTGCCATGGCGCTGCCATGGGCGTGCGGGCGTTCGTCTGCCGCGCTGAATGTGGCCGGCGTCTTTGGCGATCACATGGTCTTGCAACGCGATGTGCCACTGCCTGTGTGGGGCGCGGCGGATGCGGGCAGCCGGGTGATCGTTCGTTTCGCCAGCCAGGAGAAATCCACCACGGCGGGCGCGGACGGAACCTGGCGCGTCGAGTTCGCGCCGATTGCCGTATCGACCCGCGGGCAGGACCTGATCGCAACGGCTGGAAGCGAAACCGCCGTGGTTCGCGATGTGCTTGTAGGCGATCTCTGGCTTTGTTCGGGGCAGTCGAACATGGCTTTCGGCATGAGCGGCCTGAAAAACACGCCCTACGAAAATGATATCTCCAAGGCCGACCATCCATGGATCCGCCATGGGGCGGTTCCCCGCAATCCGTCGATTGAACCGCGCCGCGATACCCGTGTCGATTGGCAGGTTTGCAAACCGGACAAGGTCGTGAATTTCACCGCAGCGGGTTACTATTTTGCGCGGGAAGTCCAGGCGAGGACCGGCGTGCCCGTGGGCCTGCTGCATGCCTCGTGGGGAGGGACCTCGGCGGAAAGCTGGACCAGCCGGGAGGCGCTTTCCACCGTGCCGGATTTCAAGAAGAGGGCGGACGATCAGATCGCGAACCTCGAAGGCCTGCCCGAACGCATCCGCACCTATCCCGCCGCCATCGCCGCCTGGGAGAAGTCGAATGGCCGTGAGGATGTGGAAAACCTCGGCGAGCGTGAAGGATGGTCTGCGCCGGGTGCCGCGCCTGAGGGCTGGACGGAAGCCTCCCTGCCGGTGGCTTGGAAAAACGTGGGGCTCGCCCACGGTGGCATCGTCTGGATCCGCAAGACAATCCAGGTTCCGGACGCCTCGGCGGGCAAGGGTTTCCGGCTCGACCTCGGTCTCATCGATGAACAATACGTCACCGCCTATTGGAACGGCCGCAAACTCGGCGAGCGCGGCCGCACGGCACCGCAGTTCCATTACGGCTATCAGAACTTCGATGTGCCTGCCTCACTCGTTTCGGCCGGTGAGAACACGCTGGCCCTCCGCTTCGTTTCCAATACCCCGGGAAAAACCGCCGGCAATCGCGAGGCCGCAGGTTGGGGCTTTTCCGCGATCGGTCTCAAAAGCATCGACAATCGTTGCCTGGTTCGTATTGAGCGGCCCTTCGCTGCTCTCGATGCAAAGGCGCTCTCTTCGCTGCCACCCGTGCCCAAGGGTGATGCCGCACACACTTCGTGCGCCTTGTTCGGCGGCATGATCCATCCGCTGCTCCCGATGCCGGTGAAGGGCTGCCTGTGGTATCAGGGCGAGCAGGACGCGGGGCGAGCGTTTGCCTACCGCACGCTGCTGCCGCTCATGATCCGGGATTGGCGCTCGCGCTGGGGCAGGGATTTTCCTTTCATCCTCCAACAGCTTCCCAACTGGAAATCCAGTGGCGCCACCAATACCGAATGGGCGGAACTGCGCGAAGCGCAGGATCTCACCGCCCGCGATCTCCCGGGTTGCCACCTCTCGGTGGGCATCGACATCGGCGAGTCCGGCGACGTGCATCCGAAGAACAAACCGGAAATCGGCAGACGCCTCGCGCTCGTCGCCCTGGAGAAGGTTTACGGCCTGCCGGTCGCCTCAACGGGTCCGCGTTTTGCGTCGTTGGTCAACGAGGCCGGCACCATCCGCGTTCGCTTCACCCATGCCGAAGGGCTTGCCACGCCCGACGGCCGCCCGCCTGCGGCGTTCGCCATCGCCGGTGACGACAAACGCTTCGAACCTGCGGAAGCGGTGATCGAGGGTGACTCGGTGATCCTGCGCAGCCCTCGTGTGCCCCGTCCGGTGGCTGTTAGATATGCCTTTGTGAACGATCCGCCGCAGCCTTTGCTGTTCAATCGTGACGGACTACCCGCGATGCCATTCCGCACTGACGACTGGCCTTGCAGCACCGAACGCAGGAAATGAGCCTCATCCGCAATCCTGTCCTCAGTGGTTTCCACCCGGATCCTTCGATCTGCCGGGTGGGGGATGACTATTACCTGGCAACCTCCACCTTCGAGTGGTTTCCCGGTGTGCGGATCCATCATTCCAGGGATCTCGCCCACTGGCGGGTCATCGGTCACGCGCTTGACCGCGTCTCCCAGTTGCCGATGCGGGGCTGTCAGAACTCGGGTGGGGTCTGGGCTCCGTGCCTCACCCATGCCGACGGCCGTTTCTGGCTTGTCTTCACCAATGTGCATCATCATGGCCCGGGGGTGGTGATGGATACGCCCAACTATCTGGTCACTGCGGAGCGTGCCGAGGGTCCTTGGAGTGAGCCGGTTTTTCTCAATGCCAGCGGATTTGATCCCAGCCTGTTTCATGATGACGACGGGAGAAAATACCTCGTGCAGATGCGCATGGGCGAGGCTTTCTCGGGGGTGCGCTTCGATGGCATCATCCTCCAGGAGTTCGATCCGCATGGGATGCGACTGACCGGGGATCCGGTGAAAATCTGGGGCGGAAGCCCGATCGGCATCACGGAAGGTCCCCATCTCCTGAAACGGGATGGCTGGTATTACCTGATCACCGCGGAAGGCGGCACGGCGATGCGGCATGCGGTGAGCGTGTGCCGCAGCCGGGACCTCCGCGGACCTTACGAAATCCACCCGGAAAATCCGGTGCTCACCTCTTTCGGAAATCCGGACGCGGTCCTCCACTCGGTCGGGCATGCCTGTTTCGTCGACACGCCTTGTGGATCATGGTTTGCCGCGCATCTCTGCCACCGCCCTCTCCAGCGGCCTTCGCTGCCGGTGATGGAAAGGGAAGGGAACAAATCGGCTCCACTCGGGCGGGAGACCTGCATCCAGAAACTGCGCTGGGATGGAGACGCCTGGCCCCGCCTGGCCGATGGGGGGGCTTCTCCGTCGCTTTCGGTCGAGTGCCCCCTTCCCGAAAAGCCGTGGGTTGTTAGACCGGCGGATCGATTCGACCCGCTCGACTTCCAAACCCTGCGCGAACCGCCGGATCCCTCGTGGTGCGAGTTGTCTGAGGACAGGTTCCGCCTCCGCCTTCGAGGCCGCGATTCGCTCGCTTGCTGTTTTGACCAGAGTCTGATGGCGCGCCGTCTGGGGCATTTCCACGCGGTTGCACAAACCCGCATGTTCTTCCGCCCGGAAAACTTCAAGCAGTCAGCCGGCCTCATCGCGTATTATGACCGCTTCCACTACCACTACCTCCGCCTCACCTCGGGCTCCGATGGCCGGATGAAACTCGGCGTCATTTCATCGGAAAACACCAGGGCGGAGCTTTTCGAAGTCGCCCTCCTCGATGCGGAGGACTCAGGGAGTCTCCATCTCCGGATGCAGAACCGCGTGGAGGAACTGCGCTTCTTCTGGTCGACCGACGGGCAGCGCTGGCAGGCCGTGGACCGGGTCTTTGACTCCACGGCGCTGGGCGACTGGGTCTCGCCGCACAGCAACTTCACCGGAACCTTCTGGGGCGTGTGCTGCCAGGATCTTTCCGATCGTTCCGCATGGGCGGGTTTCGAGGGTTTTCACTATCAAGAAGGCATATCCTGATGACATCCGATTCCGTTAGATCGCCGGAGTTTGTTCTGGACATGGTTCATCACAATCCGGGGGAGCCTCCGTTCGTGACGCGCTATCTCGATCCGTTGTTCCTGTCGGATCTCGGGTTCAACGGGCAGGTCTTCAAGCACATCCACTGCATCGCCACGTTTGCGGCTGCGGGGGTGGATTGTTTTCCGGAGGGCTCGGAGGAAAAGGAGTGGCTCGATGCTTTTACCCCGGGCATCAGCGATGCGATCCGCGAGGCGAAATCCGCCGGGCTCAGGGTGTTCCATCATCTTGACCTGTTCGTGCTGCCCAGGCGGCTCATCCATCATTTTCGGGATGCGGTTGTCGATCCGGTGAGTGGCAGGATCTCGCTTGAGCGGCCGATGACCCTCGAACTGCACCGCGTGATGTTCGATGAACTGTTCGAGCGCTTTCCGGAGCTGGACGGATTCATCATCCGCGTGGGCGAGACCTATCTGATGGATACTCCCCATCACTGCGGGAATGGTCCGCTGCCGCGCGGTGGTGGTCCTTGGTCCCCGGTGCATGGATATCCGGGAGTTGATTCCTCAGCGCCCGCATGGGGCCGCGCCGAGGCGGATGCGTGTGTGAAGCTGATCCGCTTCCTGCGCGATGAGATTTGCGAAAAACACGGGAAAACCCTGATTTTCCGCACCTGGGACATTTTTCCGGACCGCTTGCACGCGCGTGCGGACCACTACCTTGATGTCGTCGGCCGCATCGATCCGCATCCGCTGCTGCTCTTTTCGATCAAGCACACCGCGTTGGACTTCTGGCGGCGTGTGAAGACCAACCCCTGCATTGGCATCGGTCCGCACCGGCAGGTCATCGAGGTCCAGTGCCAGCGTGAATATGAAGGCAAGGGCGCCTATCCGAACTACGTGATGCAGGGTGTGATCGAGGGGTTTGAAGAAAACCGGGAAAAGCACGGCCTTTCGGACTGGCTGCGCGATCCGCTTGTGGCCGGTGTCTTCAACTGGTCGAGGGGAGGGGGCTGGTATGGGCCTTATCTGGAGAATGAATTCTGGCCGGATTTTCATGCCAGGGTGCTCGCCGAGTTTCTCAGGGATCCTGCGGCTGGTGAGGAGCGTGCGTTTTTCGAGGTTGTGTCCTCAAGGATCGGCCTCGCGGGAGGCGACGCGCTGCTTTTCAGGAAACTCTGCCTGCTTTCGGCGACGGCCGTGCTCAAGGGAAGGCACTGCGAAGCGTTCGACCGCTGCCTTGACGAGGCGCTTCTTCCCACGGCCTGTTGGATGAGGGACGACCGCCTCGGCGGTGGCGACCAGCTGGCGCTGGTGCTGGATCGCCTGATGCGCGACGGCACTGCGGAGGAGGCGCTGCGCGAGAAGGATGAAGCGGTGGAGTTGTGGCGCGAGATCGTTTCCATTTCCGACCGCATCGACTGGAGCGACTCTCCGGACGGGGAATTCGTGTGTTTGTCCGCCCGCTATGGGTTGCTGCTTTTTTCAATCGTCCGCGAAGGCTGGAGGATCCTTCTCGCCGCCCGCTCCGGGCCTCCCCTGGCGGACGGATTGCGGGAATCGATCGCTCGCTACGACGCGCTCTGGCAAGAATACCGGAAGCTTGGTGATAGACCGGGCTGTCCCTCGCTTTATCTTGGTCGCTATTTCAACATGCCGGGAGCCGGGCCGGTCGATGGCCTGGACGCCTCGGTGAGGCTCATCCAGGCAACCCTTTCCGAATCATGACATCCCCTCTCCGGAAACCGCATTCCTTCGCGCTGCTTGCGATTTTCTGCTGCATCTGCGGGAGCACCTCCGCGCAGGTTCCCCTCTCATTGCCCGGTGAACCCAGCGCCGAGGAGATCCTCGATGGCAAGTCCGTGTTTCCGGCATCTCCACAGCCCAAAGTGGGGGAGGACCTGCGTGGATTCGATCCCTCCAGGCTCACACGCACGCCTCCTCCGGGCGTTCATCCCCGGCTGTTATTCGGACCTGAGGATCTTCCCGAGATTCGCCGCAGGGTCAATGGAACCGCCTTCGGAAAAGCCATCCATGAAGCCATCCGCGAGCGGACCGGGGCCGCCCTGCGTGATCCGGGCGACTGGAGTTCCTCTCTCTATCAGGTGCTGTCTTCCGGCGACGTATCCGCCGCCAAGGCCATGGTTGATGCCCGCGGCGGCTTCCCGCAATCGTCGAATACCTACCAACCCTGGCTCTACAATATCGTGCTGGAATCGCTCGACGCCCTCGTGCGCGACGATGCCGAAGCGGGCCGCAAGGCCGCCACGGCGATCGCCACCTACGCGGAGGTGATCCGTCCGATGGTCGATCAATGCCTCAAGGCCCCCATGGGGGAGGACGTCTGGAGGTCACGCGTTTCGGGGCCCAAGACCGGCTCCGGTGTGGTCCGCCAGGGGGTGCGGGAGGTGCTGGGGGGGCATCTGTTAGGCTACGGCTACGATTTCGGCCATCCGTTCATGACCGATGCCCAGCGCGCCTCCGTGAGAAACCTGATCGCCTCGGCCACCCGCGGCAGGATCTGGATGGGGGCGAGACTTCCCGCCCATTTCAGGAACTGGAACTGGATCGCGGTCGGGCTCCAGCAACCGCTCCTCGCCCTCTCGATCGAAGGCGAGGAGGGTTACGACCCACGCGTGTTCGACCTCGGCCGCCGGATCGCGCGTGACTATCTCACGCATGGCATTTCCCCGTCCGGTTCCTCCACGGAAGCTGTCGGCTACACCCAGTTCGGCCTGATCTGGGCGAATCCTTTCATGGTGGCGGCGGCCCGGCGCGGCGACAACCTTCTGGCGCACTCGCACCACCGGGCGATGCTCGATTGGTATCTTCAGTCGATCGAGCCTTCGCTCGAAATGTTCACCAGCCACGGGGACGGTGGCGATGTGCCCCCGGCGCTCTGGACTCTGGCGATGTGGCGATACTTTTTCCCGGGGGATGCGCGTGCGGATTTTCTCTGGCAGCGGCATTTGGCCAACTCCGCGGGCAAGACCTTTGGTGTCAGCGTCCATCTGATCGAGGCGCTGATCTGGGCATCCGATCCGGCGACGGACGCCTCCGGCAAACCGGTGGACTATCAGGATGGCGCAAAGCTCGGCGCGCCGCTCTTCATGCACGACCCGGTCCGCGGCTCGGTCAACGCCCGGAGTGCCTGGGATCGCAATGCCGCTTCCATGCAGATCGAGTGCAGGGTGGATTCGGTGGGCGCGAGCCACGAGCATGCGGATCGGGGAAACTTCACCTTCTTCTCCCATGGCCGTGCCTGGGCGAAGGAGAACTTCCGCTCGGTGGAAACCCGCCACCACAACGGCATTCTGATCGATGGCATGGGCCAGGGATACTGGCCGGGGCCGGGGCGATGGGTTTCCTGTGAGGACCGTGGCGATCTGGTCATCGCCACCGTGGATGCAGCCGATGCCTACCGCTGGTGGTGGCCCAAGCAGATCCGCGCCGAGCCCGCGGATTTCATCCGGTTTCGCCATCCCCGCTGGGACAGCTACGCTCCGGAGGCTGCGACGTTTCGCGATGTTTATCGCGGAGTCCCGATCGAAAAGGATGACCGCCCCGCTGTGGTCGATTTTTGGAAAGGCTACGAAGCCTCCGATCCGCGGCTATGGGATGAGGATGGCTGGCCGGTGCGACTGCCGCATTGCCCGGTCCGTCATGCCTATCGCAGCGTGGTTTTCGCAAGGGATGCCGCCCCATGGCTGCTGGTCGTGGATGACATCCGCAAGGACGATTCCGAGCGGCTTTATGAGTGGCTCATGCAAACCGGCATGGATACCGAGGTCGTGTCCATGGCGGGCGGCGACATCATCCTCGCCGATGCTTCGGTTCCCAGGGATCGCCTCGGGAGGCCTGTTCCGGCCAAAGGTGACCGCTGTCTTCTTGTGCGTGTGCTGGAGCTTGCCGAGCCTGCGGATGCCCATGCCTTCCAGGGGCGGCCGTCGTTCCGTTTGGAGACCTTCGAGCGCAAGGACTCTCTGGAGCGCGAGGCCCGCGAGGGGTCGCTCAGCGGCGCGCGGTCCTTCGGCCTCGACAAGCGCCTCGTGATCGGCAGCCGCTCGGTGGAGCCGGGTTTCAAGATCCTGCTGTTCCCCCACCGCCATGGCGAAGCGCTTCCCGCCACATCGTGGGACCGTAGCTCGGGCCTCCTCTCGATCGACGCCGGTGGGCGCGCCCGTTCGTTTTCGCTGCGCCAGGAAGAAACGGGTCGCACGAAAATCGATGTCCGCTGATGAGCGCCGCGGTTCGGTAGGCCAACACGGCGCAATCCCGGGCAGGACTGCTGGAAACGACGTAAAAACGTCCCTTCGCGACGTAATATCGCCCCTTTTGGCGGCGGCTGCCGTCGTGTGTTTTCATGCAAGCAGGTGATCCGCCGCGGATGGCGGATGCCGGTGTCCCCAAACCCTCATTCAAATCCATGAAACCCTCGAAGTTCAACCGCTTCGCCACGGTGGCGACCCTCCTCTCCCTCTCCTGCACCGCGTTCGCCGTGGACCGCGTCCGCAACACCGCTGTCGCGGATCTGATCAACGACGCCGCCTGGGACACCGTGGCACCGACTTCTGCGGATCGTGCCGTTTGGAACAGCACCTCGTCCGGCGGAGCGACCACTCTCGGTGGCAACGCCACTTGGAGCGGCATCCTCATCAGCGCAGGCACCCCCTCGTCGGTGAGCTTCACCAACGTGGCAAACCCGTCCATCTTCACGCTGAGCCTCGGGTCGGGCGGCATCGACCTCAACGGAGGGACCTCCACCAACCGCGGCATCACCTTCGAATCCAACACCCGCCTTGACCTCACTGCCGCGCAAACCTGGAAACTCGGCCTCGGTGGCACCGGCGCGAACCTCATCGTGTCCAGCATCGTTTCGGGAGCCAATTCCCTGACCGTCTCCCGCGAAGCAGGAGGCTCCAACTACGCCCAGTTTGGCGGTGCGAACACGTTCAGCGGTGGCCTAACCGCCGGGTCCAACAGCTGGGTGCGTGTGGCCGCCAACTCGGTGACCAGCGGCACCACCGTCACCAGCGGTCCTCTCGGCACCGGCCAGATCACCCTCAACGAAGGCGCGCTGCTCAGCAGCGCCAGCGGCACCGGTTATCTGATCGCGGTGCCTCAGATCAATGTCGCCGGCAATATCACGCTTTCCCAAGCGACGGGCGGCACCGGCCGCCTGCAGATCGCCGGCACCTGGGAACTCGGCGCTGCCACGCGCACCGTGACCCTCGGCAAGGCAAGCACCGGCACCGGCGCGCCCTATGCCTCGGGTCTGGAAGTCTTCAACTTCAACCGTCCCACCACAGGCGGCAACTTCACCGTGCCCACCGTGCAGAACGGGACCCTCAGCCTGGTCACCACCACTGGCAGCGCCGCCACGCCATCCGTGGCCCGCATCGGCAGCGGCTCGACAACCAACTTCGCGAGCAACGCCGGACTTTCGCTCGGCGACGGTGTGGCGCTCACCAGCGGCACCGGAACTTTCTTTGGCACCGGAACCAACGCTCCGGCCCTCACCCTCGC
>JAIXOR010000008.1 GCA_027486655.1 Verrucomicrobiaceae bacterium
CTTGCTTTGCCGCCCGTTCACGTAGCGGGCTGTAGCGCAGTCTGGTAGCGCACTTGCCTGGGGGGCAAGGGGTCGTGGGTTCGAATCCCGCCAGCCCGACCACTTTTGGAAGATCGACCCGGGCGGGTCTCAGGGCGGTTGAAGTCACCGCGGGAAGCGGCGACGCGCGGGTTTTTCCTGAGAAGCCAAATCCGCTTGCTCAGGATGGTTTCTGATAGACGCGCACCCAGTCGATCTCCAGATGGGCGGGATAGTCCTTGGGATCGGCAGGGCCCACCCAAGAGCCCTCGATCTGCATGGAGAGGATGAGGTAGAAGGGTTGGTCGAAAGGCCACTGATCCGGCCCTTTCTCCGCGATCCGCGGGTAGCTGAGCGTGGCTTTGCCATCGACGGTGAACACCACGTGGCCGCCATCCCAATCCACACCGTACGTGTGATAGTCATCGCGGCGGATGGCCACCGTGGTTCCTTTCGGAGGGTTCCTGCGGGTCTTGTCGACCTCGTTGGCATAGTACGAGTGGATCGTCTGATGGACCTTGTCCTCGTGGTTGAGATGCTCCATCAGATCGATCTCCCCGTTGCGTGGCCAGCGGCCTTTTTCACCGAGCATCCAGATTGCCGGCCAGGCTCCCTTGGCGCTCTTGAAGCGGGCGCGGACGAGCACACGGCCGTGTTGGAACGAGAACTTCCCTTTGCTGGTGACGCCACCGGTGAGGTAGGCGGACGGGTCCTTCGAAGTGTCCGGGTTGACGATGCCGATCAGTCTCAGGGTGCCGCCGCCGATGGCGAAACAGCGGGGGTCCCGGGTCATCGTGTCGTTCCAGTCCGAGGGGCCACGTTCACAGGGTGCCCATTTGTTCGCATCGATCGACGCCCCGTCAAACTCGTCATTCCAGACGAGTTTCCAACCTGGAAACGATTCGGGAGCCGCCGCGGCGCTGAGGATTGCGGAGGCAAACACGGGCAGGGATTTCATGAAAACCGATACCCCGGCGCGCGGCGGATTCTTGCCCGGACGGCACCGCTTCACTTGGCCGGGACGATCCAGATGTTCCGGTATTGGATCGGATTCCCGTGGTCCTGGAGGCGGATGGCTCCATCGCCCATGGGTTCGTTGAAACGAGAAGCGAAGGCATGCGCAGTGACGTGAGGAATCTCCGCGTCATGGTGGATCAACACGCCGTTGAGGCGCACCGTGATGCGCGGCGAGGAAATCTTCCGGCCGTCCTTCCAAACGGAGGCCTTGTAGTCGATGTCGTAAGTCTGCCACTCCATCGGCGGACGCGCGGCATTCACCTGCGGCGGACTGGTCTTGTAAAGGGCTCCGCATTCGTTCCACCGGCCATCGAGCCCGTAGGAGTTGAGCACCTGCACTTCATAATCGCGCTGGAAGAAGAACCCGCTGTTGCCGCGTCCCTGGCCGCTGCGGCCGGGCTCGACGGGATAGCGGAACTCCAGATGGATCCGGCAATCCCCGAACTTGCGCTTCGTTTCGATATCACCGCCGATCTGGTTCTTGCGATCCTCGTCGCTCTTCGCACTGCGGACCTCCATGGCTCCGCCGGGCAACAGGTTCCAAGTGACCGGGCGATTCCCCCCATGCTGCCATTCGTCGAAGTTCTTTCCGTCGAAAAGCACCACGGCTCCCTCGGGCGGCTTCGCTCCCAGGGTGGGCGACTTGCGCACCGTTTTCCGCAGCGAAAACTTCACTCCGGGATTGCCCCCGCTGGTACCGGTGAGGCCATCCTTGGCCACCTGGCCGCTCCATCCATTCCCGGAAAAGCGGATCACATCGCCATCGAGCTTTCCATCCCCTTCGAAGTAGGCGTCCGCACGGCGATCATGCTCCTGATAGAAACGCAGCCGGTATTCGCCGGGCTTCACGTTGATGACCTGCGCGGCGAGCGGTTTGTTGATCTCGAAGTAGTTTCCCTTCGGCGCATCGAGCCATTCGCCTTCGTAGTCGCCCATCAGTTCCAGATCCGCGGGGGCGACCTGTGTCCATTCGGTTGATACCCCCTCCTGGCCAGAGGCGGCGCGGCTGCAGAACAACAGGGTGGCGAAAAGAAAGGTCGTCGATTTCATGGGATGGTTCGAATGCCCGGGAGTGGATCGCCCGGTGACCGGGTAGATACGTGGTTGCGGGGAGGATCCTTCCGTGTCATTGCTCGGAGGTCATGATCCGCTGGTTTCTGGTTTGGTTGTCGCTTTTCCCCATCACCCTCGCTGCCCAACGGCCGAACGTGATCCTCGTCATCACCGATGATCTCGGCTATGGAGACCTCTCCTGCTACGGTCAGAAGCATTTCTCCACGCCTCACCTCGATCGCATGGCGGCCGAGGGCCTGCGCTTCACGCGGCATTACGCGGGAGCCACCGTCTGCGCTCCCTCCCGCTGCTCGCTGATGACCGGGCGGGATGGCGGCCATGCCTCGATCCGCGGAAACGGCCCCGTCTCCCTCCGCCCGGACCCCGAGGACCGCACCATCGCCTCCCTCCTCCGGGATGCGGGATACGACACCGCGCTTGTCGGCAAGTCCTGCGTCACCGGCAACACCCAGACTCCGGAAACCCTTCGGGAAAAGGGCTTCGATTACTTTTATGGCACCACCGATCACAAGGACGGCCACTTCCGGTTCCCCAAGTTCGTTTACGAGAATGACAAACGGATCGAACTCGAAGGCAACACCCTGCACTCCGGTCCGCACTACGATCTCACTCTCTATCAGAATCAAGCCCTCGCATGGCTGGATCGCAGGTCGGAAAAACCCTTCTTCCTCGTGCTCTCCCTTCCCCTCCCCCACGCCTCGCTCGCGGCTCCGGAAGAGGCCCTCGCACGGGTCCGCAAGGGCATCCGCAACGAGGTCTCCCACAAGGCCGGAGACCGCCACTACAGCGACGTCCGCGAAGTGAAGGCCACCCATGCGGCGATGGTCACGCTCATCGATGACACCATGGGCCGCCTGTTAGAAAAGCTGCGCGAAAAAAACCAGGACCGCAACACGCTCGTGATGTTTACCAGCGACAACGGCTCGCACGCGGAAGGCGGATACCACTATTCGATGCTCCAATCCAACGGCTCGCTGCGCGGTGGCAAGCGGGACCTCTACGAGGGCGGCATCCGCGTGCCGCTCATCGCCCGATGGCCCGCAGCCTGCCCTGCCGGACGCACGAGCGACCATGCCTCCGCCTTCTGGGACTTTCTGCCCACGCTTTGCGAACTCGCCGGACTCACCCCGCCCGCCGGCATACAAGGCATCTCCTACGCCCCGCTCCTCACCGGCCGTGCCTCGGATCAACCGAAACACGAATCGCTCTATTGGGAGTTTCACGAAATGAACGGACGCCGCGCCCTCATCTCCGGCGATTGGAAGGTCGTGCAATACGGCCTCAAACCCGGAGCTTTCGGCAAAGCCCAGCTCTATCGGATTTCCGGGGATCCCGGTGAACAGAAAAACCTCGCCGATGCCGAACCCGAGCGCCTCGCCGAACTCATGCGCCGGATGGACACGGCGCGGGTGCCCGAAGCCCGATTCCCACTGCCGGGCCTCGACAGTCCGGTCCGTTAGATGATGCTCTGACAGAGTGGCGGCGGAAGCGCGTTAACGGTACGCATGAAATCGTTCATCGTCCTGCTGCTCGCCAGCGGCCTGCTTCACGGCGCATCCCCGACGTCACATTCCAGGCTTTGGGGCAAAGAGGGCGAGGCCTGGTCTCCCGCAGGCCGGCTGCCAGACGTCTCTCACGCGGGATATGCCTGCGGTGAAAAACCCATCCCCACACCCGAGATCACCGCCAACGTGCGCGACTTCGGCGCCAAAGGCGACGGACTTGCCGACGACACGGCGGCCTTCCTCGACGCCATCGCAAAGACCCGGCGCGGCGCCATCTTCATCCCCGCCGGGCGCTATGTGATCCGCAGGATTCTCGAAATCAACAAACCCGGCATCGTCCTCCGCGGCGCAGGACCGGACCAGACGGTTCTGCTCTGCCCGGTCCCGCTCAACGACATCGCACCCAACTGGGGCGAAACCACCGGCGGCAGACGCACGTCGAACTACTCATGGTCCGGTGGCATCGTCTGGTTCAAGGGACGCACGCCCGGCAAACCCGTCGCCAGGATCCCCGTAGCCGCAGAACGGGGGGCCCACAGTATCACGCTCGATCAAAACATCTCCACCATCCGCCCTGGCGGATGGATCGAGATCCGCATGCGTGATGACGATGCGAAAGGACTCCTCGAGCACCTCTACTCCGGGGATCCAGGAAGATTGGACAAAATCAAGGCCTCAAGCCACCGCACATCGTTTGTTTCACGGGTCGGGTCTGTTAGAGAGAATACGATGATCCTCGATCGCCCGCTGCGCACCGACATCCGGCCGGAATGGAATCCGGAAGTCCTGATCTATCAGCCGGACGTCGTCGCAAGCGGCATCGAAGACCTCACCTTCGAATTCCCCGGACGCACCTACGGCGGACACTTCACCGAACTGGGATTCAACGCCGTCGCCTTTTCCGGCACCGCACACTGCTGGGCACGCAACCTCGTCATCACCAACTCGGACAGCGGCATCTTCGCCGCGGGCCGCTTCTGCACCCTCGACCGCATTGTTCTCAACACCCGCGGCGCGGTTGCCAACGACGGCTGCTTCGGCCACCACGGCTTCACCCTTTCCGGGCATGACAATCTGCTCACCCGCTTCCGCATCGATCAGCGCTTCATTCACGACATCTCGGTCGAGCGTGGCGATGGCAACGTCGCCTCGCGCGGCAGCGGCACCGACCTGTGTCTCGATCACCACAAGCGCGCACCCTACGAGAATGTCTTCACGGACATCGATCTCGGTGCCGGCACCCGCATGTGGAAAAGCGGTGGCGGTGCCGACCTCGGCCGCGAATGCGGGGCACGAGGGACCTTTTGGAACATCCGCGCCGCCAAACCCCAGCAACACCCCGGCGCCTTCGGTCCGCCGTCCATCAACCTCGTCGCGGTCACAAGCTCGTCCGCCACCGTGACGGAAAACGATGGCATCTGGTTTGAGAACATCGATCCCTCCCGGATCGATCCGCCGGACATCCATGAAGCCCAGCTCAAGCGAAGACTTCAAAGCCGATGAGGCGCCTCAACGGCCTTCCTCGGCATCCATCAGATCGAAGAACGTCTGAATGTCCTCCCGACCGCCAAGACCGGCGGCCTGCTTCTGCTCCGCCACTCCGGCCGATGCCGCATCGCGCCAGCCACGTTTCGACATGAATCCATTCCAAATCTCGATCTGCTCCGCATCCGGCCGCCGGCCCGCAAGATAGCACCATTCGAGAATCTCCTCGTCCGTCCCACCCTCCAGAACCCGCGCGGAAAGGGCCTCGAAGTCCACTCCGAGAAACCGACAAACCCGGTCATCAAAGGTGCGTTTTCCTTCGATCACCCCGAGATGATAACCCTCCGGGAGCCGACCCTCGCGGGCGTGCAGCCGGATTTTGTCGAGAATGCGGCCAAACACAAAAAGGCCGCCGACCATGGCGCGCGGAGAACGAATGGGAAAACTCATGGGCACGCAGATTGCCCAGCCCACCGCCAGGCATCAAGCGAGCAGTTTGCCCAGATGACGCGCCAGGCCGGAACCCAGACCCAGAACCCGGGCGACCTGCTTCTCGTCCGTCAACGATCCGTCCTCGCGAAACGCCTGGTATGCCCCGCCAATCGCAATCTGGTCCGGAAGCACGGTGATGCCCAGATTTCCTAGGATCGAGCGCAGATGCACCAGCCCGCGCAAACCGCCAAGCGCCCCCGGAGATGCGGAACAAATCACCGCCGTCCGGCCGCTCAAGGCGGAAAGCATCGGCTCGTCCTCGGAATCCGCCCGGGAGACCCAGTCGATCGCGTTCTTCAAGGCGGCCGTGAGGCTGCTGTTGTACTCGGGTGAGGCAATGATGAATCCATGATGCTCGCGGAAGATCGCCTTCAACCTCACCGCCGCCTCAGGCTTGCCGGCGGACTTCTCCAAATCCTCATCGAAAAGCGGCAAGGGAAAATCACGCAGGGAAATCACCGTGACCTCAGCTCCCGCCGATCTCGCCCCGGCCGCGGCGATGGCGGCGAGTTTCTGGTTGAACGAATCGCGGCGCAAGCTGCCGCCCAGTGCCAAAATGCGGGGTGTGGTGGGCATAGTCCGCGCAAGCTAGACCGAAATTCGGAAAAGAAAATCCCCGATTGCCGCTCGTTCATGCATTCCCGGACCAATCCCGGCATCCCATGCGGTTCTGGACCCGGATTTTCTCTTTAAATCTCTGATCGTAAACTGGTTACGAGGCACAAAACCAATCCCCGAAGCCAGCTCCACCCATCAGGCCCTCCAGACCTCAGGATTCCTCTTTGGCGGATTCCGAAACCACCTCGCGCTCCATCTTTTCCAACCAGACCACAAGCATGGCCACATCCGCAGGGGTGATGCCGGGAATCCGCCCCGCCTGCCCCAAGGTGGCAGGACGCACCTCGGAGAAGCGGATCTGGGCTTCCCTCTTGAGACCCCGGATGCCGGTGTAGTCCAGGTTGCCGGGGATCCGACGGTTTTCCTGGCGGGCCATCCGGTCGATTTGCTGGCGTTGGCGGCCGAGGTGACCTTCGTATTTGAAATCCGTCTCAAGGAGCGGCCAAAGTTCCACGTGGAACTCTTTCTTGAGGGAGTCCGGCAGCATCTCCCACGAGTTTTCGTTCCGCCGAAACCACTGATCCAGCTTCAACCCCTCATGAACCACCTGGCGCACCCAGGGTCCGGCCTTTTCCAAGGCGGCAAGTTTCTCCTCCACCCTCCGCACCCGCTCGCCACCAGCCAGCCCAATCGCCGCCGCCTTCGGTGTGAGCCGGATGTCCGCATTGTCCTGACGGAGCAACAGCCGATACTCCGCCCGGCTCGTGAACATGCGATAGGGCTCGGTGCAACCCCGGGTCACCAAATCATCGATCATCACCCCCAGATAGGCTTCGTCCCGACCGAGAATGAACTCAGGCCTGCCAAGCACCTTGAGCGCCGCATTGGTGCCCGCGATCAAACCCTGCCCCGCAGCCTCCTCGTAGCCGGAGGTGCCGTTGATCTGCCCCGCGAAATACAGACCTTCCACCAGCTTCGTCTCCAGGGTAGGCCGAAGCTGCGTGGGCGGGCAGTAATCGTATTCCACCGCGTATCCGGGACGCAGGATCTCGCAACGCTCCAAACCGGCGATCGATCGAAGGAACTCAAGCTGCACCTCGTAGGGCAGCGACGTGGATACGCCGTTTACGTAGTATTCCAGGGTGTGCCGACCTTCCGGTTCCAGAAACACCTGATGCCGCTCCTTTTCCGCAAAGCGGACCACCTTGTCCTCAATCGAGGGACAATAGCGCGGACCGACCCCCTCGATGATGCCACAATACATGGGCGATTTGTCGAGGTTGCCCCGGATCGTCTCATGGGTGCGTGGATTCGTGTAGGTGATCCAACAAGGCATTTGTTCCACGTGGAACGCTGGATCACCCCAGGGATTGAGCGTGAAAAGATCATCCGGCTCCCGCACCAGCGTGTCGGCCATGAAACTGAACTTCGGCACCGGCTGGTCACCATCCTGACGCTCGCACTTGGAAAAATCGATCGACCGACCGTTCAAACGACACGGAGTCCCGGTCTTGAATCGTTCCACCTTGAACTGCAAGCGCTTGAGAGCCTCGGAAACCACGGAAGTCGCATCCCCCATCCGGCCCCCCTTCTCGTTTCGGAGACCGACGTGCATGAGCCCACCCATGAAGGTCCCGGCACTCAGAATCACGGACCGTCCTGCAATCCGCATGCCCAGCGAAGTCACCACGGCCGCGATTCGGTCGCCCTCCACGATCAGATCCGCCACATTTCCCTGATGAATCTCGACACCCGGCATGGCTTCGAGCTCACGCTTCAACCGAAACTGATACGCTTTCTTGTCGCACTGCGCCCGGGGTGCCCGCACCGAGGGCCCTTTTGACGCATTGAGCATGCGCCACTGGATGCCGGTCGCATCGGTATTCATCCCCATAATCCCTCCCAGGGCATCAATCTCCCGCACCATGTGGCCCTTGGCCAAACCGCCGATCGCAGGATTGCAGGACATCTGGCCGATCGTGTCCAGATTCTGGGTCAGCACCGCCACCTCGCAACCCAGCCGGGCGGCAGCCATCGCAGCCTCGACACCGGCATGGCCGGCGCCGATCACAATCACATCATAGGTTTTCGGATACTGGAACATCTCGCGGGGCGCGGAAGATAACCGGAAATCTCCTTTCGGAAACCCTAAATCCCGCCAACCCATGTTCCACGTGGAACACGATCAATCGGTCCGATCCAGAATCCCGGCAGAAGACCGCGGAAGCAGTTCCTCCAAGCTGAACTCCAATCGCTCCGAGCGATTCGCCAAAAGCACCCGGGGGACCCGGAACTCCGCCAGCACCTGCCGACACGCCCCACACGGGGAAATCGGAACGGCCGTATCCGCCACCACCGCCACCCCGAGAAACCGGGTCACCCCGGCAGCCACCGCGGCCCCGATGGCAACCCGCTCCGCACAGTTGGTCAGCCCATACGAGAGGTTCTCGACGTTGCAACCCAGAAACACCCGCCCATCCTCCGCCAACAGAGCGGCACCTACGAAAAATCGCGAGTAGGGCGCATGGGCATGCTCCCGCACCCGCCAGGCCTCTTCCACCAAGACATCCCAATCCATGGACACCATCCTACGCCGAGGGTGAATCCAACGGAACCCAAAAAACCTTGCCCGCCTTGGAATTTTCGCCTAGCCGCCCGCCCCAAAATCCACAATCCTCCCCGCGCCCTGACGGGAAACCACCGGACAAGCCCGGGAAGCTCCACGTCACCGTAAACCATCGGTATCCCGATCTGATCCTTCATACCGCCCATGACCAGCGCCAGCTCCCCTGCCCTCGATTTCTCGCAATCTCCCATCAATCAGGCGCTCAGCCCAGAGCGCAAGATCGAGCTGTTCACCATGATGGTGCGCATCCGGCGCTTCGAGCAGGCCGCTCTGAAGTACTACAACGCCGGCAAAATGGGGGGGTTCCTTCACCTCTACATCGGTCAGGAATCCGTCGCCAGCGGCACCATTTCCCTCGCCGGGCCGGACGATCACTTCATCACCGCCTACCGCTGCCACGGCCACGCGCTCTCAGTGGGCATGAATATGAACGAATGCATGGCGGAAATGTTCGGCAAACAAACCGGATGCTCCAAGGGCAAGGGCGGTTCCATGCACTTCTTCGCCCCCGATAAAGGATTCTGGGGCGGTCACGGCATCGTGGCCGGCCAAACCCCGCTCGGACTCGGACTCGCCTATGGCCTCAAATACCAGGGCAAGGAAGGCTGCTGCCTCTGCTACCTCGGCGATGGTGCCGTCAATCAGGGAGCCTTCCACGAGTCCCTCAACCTCGCCGCCCTCTTTGAGATCCCCGTCGTGTTCGTGATCGAAAACAACGGCTACTCCATGGGCACCTCCCAGAAACGCTCTTCCTCCTTCCGTGGCTGCCTCGCCCAACGCGCCGAGGGCTACGACATGGAATGGGATGTCATCAATGGCTCCGACGTCTACGAAGTCCGCGCCAAAACGCACATCGCCATGGAACGCGCCCGCAAGGAGCACAAACCCACTCTCCTGGAAATCGATACCTACCGCTACTACGGCCACAGCATCGCGGATGCAAACCACAAGAAGTATCGGACCCCCGAAGAGATCGAGAACTACAAGCAGAACCACGATCCCATCAACCTCTTCCGCCGCCGCCTCATCGCCGAAGGCGTGCTTACCGAGGAAATCGCAGACGCAATCAACAAGGCCGCCCAAGAGGAGGCCGCCGCGTCCGTCCAGTTCGCTGACCAATCTCCCGCACCCACCATCGCGGACATCAGCACCGACATCTATTGGGAAACCGACAACCAAACCCCCGCCTCCCGCATCGGACGCCACTTCTTCGACGCCTGAGACATCCCCCGTTTCCCAGACCCACCCCAACCGCTTTCCCGCTCCCAGACTCCTACCATGTCCCGCATTCTCACCTACCGTGAAGCCCTCCGCGAAGGCCTCGATGAGGAACTCGCCCGCGACCCCAACGTCGTCCTCATGGGCGAGGAAGTCGCCCAATACAACGGCGCCTACAAAGTCACCGAAGGACTCTGGAAAAAATGGGGCGACAAACGCGTCGTCGATACCCCGATCTCCGAAGCCGGATTCATCGGTATGGGCATCGGTGCCTCCATGCTCGGCGTCCGACCCGTCATGGAATTGATGTTCTGGTCCTTCCACTCCGTGGCTTTCGACCAGCTCGTCAACAACGCCGCGTGCGTCCGCTACATGTCCGGTGGCCTCTGCCACTGCCCCATCGTCGTCCGCGGCCCCGCGAACGGCGGAACCAACGTCGGTGCCACCCACTGCCACGTTCCCGAAGGCCTTTTCGCCGCCTTCCCCGGCCTCAAAGTGTGTGCCCCTGCCACTCCCGCCGACGCCAAAGGCCTCATCAAGGCCGCCATCCGTGACAACGACCCGGTCTACGTCATGGAAAACACCCTCCTCTACGGCACTTCCGGAGAGGTCCCCGATCCCGCCGATGGCGATTTCGTCATCCCGCTCGGCCTCGCCGATCTCAAGCGCGAAGGTTCAGATATCTCCCTCATCGCCCACGGCCGCTCCGTCCTCCACGCCCTCGAAGCCGCCAACATCCTCCAATCCCAGCACGGCATCAACGCCGAGGTCCTCGACCTCCGCTCCATCCGCCCGCTCGATGTCGACGCCATCCTCAAAACGGTCAAGAAAACCAACCGGGTGGTATTGGTGGATGAGTCCAAACCCTTCGGCGGTGTCTCGGCCATGGTCGGAACCCTCATCATGGAACAAGCCTTCGATGACCTCGACGCGCCGGTTCAACGCGTTTGCTCGATCGATGCCCCCGCGATCTACTCGCCGCACATCGAGAACGAACAGCTGCCCAATCCACGGCGCATCGTCGAGAAAGTGCTTTCGATGGCCTAACTTCCCGGGTTGCCTAACGGTCTTTTTGATTGCCAACACCAACCGAGTTTCTAGCATTCCGGCCATGATGACGCGCTTGATGCTGATCGCAGCTTCCTCACTGGTGGCCTTGGCCATGAGCTCCTGCTGCTGCCTGTTCTGAATTCCCTCTCACCAAACGTACCCATACTCATGAAAAACCTCGCTCTTCTCCTGTCCCTGGCCGCCATTTCCCTCGGCTTCAGCTCGTGCTGTTCGATGTTCGGCTCCACCTCTCAAACTTCCGGCTACCGCACGGAAACCCGTCAGGTGAAAACCTGCGGCTATGACATCGTCACCGAGGAAGTGGTCACACCGGGCGATTCGAAGAGCGGCAAGGGAGGCATGGTCCAAACCATCGAGAAAAAGGTTCCCCGCTACAAGACCGTCACCAAGAAGGTCCGCATCGGCTGCGGCTCCTGCGTGCGCTTCTACTGCCCCAAGAAAGACTGCTGTGGCACCACTTCGGAGTCCCTCCGCGTCATGGCCACCGACCAAGGCGGCACCGGCAGCCCGCACATCGGCCTGATCCCGACAATGAAGCCTCTCGCTCCCTGATCCAAGTGATCGATTGATTTCCCCAGGCGCGGAGGAGAACCAAACTCCCCGCGCCTTTTCGTTTCCTCCAACCACCGGAAAAAGACTGGAATTCAAACCGCGAAGTTCCATTCTACCCGCACTTCCCAACGCACCATGTCAGTGAACATCGAAATGCCCAAGCTCTCGGATACCATGACCGAGGGCACCGTCGTCAAATGGCACAAACAAGTCGGAGATTCCGTCGAAATCGGTGACATCCTCGCCGAAATCGAAACCGACAAGGCCACCATGGAAATGGAAGCCTTCGACGACGGCGTGTTGACTGAAATCCTGGTCAAGGCCGGCGAAAAGGCGGTCATCGGTGGAGTCCTCGCCGTCCTCAATGGTGACTCCGCTGCCGCCCCGGCGCCAGCCCCGGCAGCAACAGCAGCAACGGCTCCAGCCGCAGCAAGCCTGGCACCCGCCAGCACTCCCGCCGCACCTGCCACAGCAGCCGCGGGCGCTTCCGGAGATCGCATCAAGGCCTCGCCGCTCGCACGCAAAATTGCCGGCGATCTCGGAGTGGACCTCGCTGCGCTCTCTGGCTCCGGACCGGCTGGCAGAATCGTCCGTAGCGACGTGGAAGCCGCCTCCAAATCCCCCGCCAAAGCCTCTTCTTCCAATGAAGCCGCCGCCGCCGCCGCTCTGGCCGCAGCAGTCAAAACGAAGGCCGCTTCACCCGCTCCTGCAGCAGCCCCGGGCCCACAAGCGATCGTCCCCGTAGCCAAGGAAGGTGATGAGATCATCCAGCTCAGCACCATGCGCAAGGTGATCGCTTCCCGCCTGCTGACCTCAAAGGTCACGATCCCGCATTTCTACCTCCACGTGGAAGTGGACGCCGCACCCCTTCTCGCCTTGCGCAAGCAGGTCAATGACCAGGCCGAGAAAACCCACGGCAACAAGTATTCGGTCAACGACTTCATCCTCAAGGCCGTGATCACCGCCGCCCAGGCCGTGCCCGCCATCAACGCATCCTTCGCCGGTGAACACATCGTTCGCTTCAAGCACGTCGGTCTCTCGGTCGCCGTCGCGGTCGAGGACGGACTGGTCACCCCGGTCATCAAGGAAGCGGAAAGCAAGTCCCTGCTCGCCATCTCGCGTGCCGTCAAGGACTTCGCCGCCCGGGCCAAGGACAAGAAACTCCGCCCCGATGAATTCGACGGCGGCACCATCACGGTCTCCAACCTCGGTGCCTGGGGCATCGATTCCTTCGACGCGATCGTCAACCCACCCCAGGCCGCCATCCTCTCGGTGGGTGCCGCCGTGGAAAAGCCGGTCGTCAAGAACGGACAGATCGTTCCCGGTCTCCGCATGAACCTCGGACTCTCCTGCGACCACCGCGTCGTGGATGGCGCCGTGGCCGCCCAATTCCTGTCGGAAGTGCGGAAGCTCGTCGAACAACCGGCCCTGATGCTTCTCTAACGGAACACAACGCCAGTTACCACCCATTCAAACTTCCGGGGCCTCATGGAGCATTTGTTTCCCATGAGGCCCCTGCATTTTTGGAGAGCTCTTATGAATTCTTTCTTTTTTGACCTCATAAGATCTTCTTCTTCATGGTGTGAACAAGTGCCGGAAACCCGTGTTCCTCATTCTGGCAGCAAGGGTTCCACGGTGCCAACAACCTGGGCAATAACCGGAATGCCACGACGGTTTTCCCGCTCCCGGCGAAACCGGAACCGCACTTTACCCGATCATTCAGATCTTGTTCACAAGCCGTTCCCGGCTTTTTCCGAACCAGGCCTCCCAAGCTTGCCCGCAGACGCTCCGAGATCCCACTATTGAGCATCCCATGGATCCCGAAGTCCAAAAACTGGTCATCACCGGCGGCGAGGGTGATCTCGCCAAAGCCCTCATCGCGGAATTCGAAAACGCTTCGTGGACCGTCGAAGCTCCCGGCAGAACCTGCCTCGATGTGACCTCACCCTCCACCATCTGCAGTTACTTCTCCTCGCGGGATGTCGATCTCCTCATTTGCAACGCCGGCATGGTCCGGGATGCACTGCTCGCACGTCTGAATCCCGATGGGTGGGAGGACGTCTGGAAGGCCAACTACCGTGGTGCCCTCGATTGCGCGCGTGAGGTACTTCCTGGCATGACAAACCGTGGCAGAGGCCATGTCGTCTTCCTGTCGAGCCATTCCGCCCTGCATCCGCCTCTGGGTCAGGCGGCCTATGCCGCAGCCAAGGCGGCGCTGCTCGGTCTTACGGTGGATCTGGCACGCCAATACGGCCCCTCCGGGATCCGCGTGAACTGCATCCTGCCAGGTTTTCTCGAAACGCGGATGACCTCCACTCTCACAGATCAACGCCGTCGGGATGTTCTCGCGGAGCATGCCCTTGGCCGCTTCAACACGCCATGCCACGCCGCCCGCTTCATCCGCTTTCTCCATGAGGATCTCCCTCATACGTCGGGCCAGTGCTTCCAGTTGGACAGCAGGGCCCGCCAACCGTGATTTTCACGTTGTTTCGCGCAATCCTGTTGCCAGCAGGCGTCCGATTCGCTTTGACTAGCCCGTCTTTAAGCCGCTGCGTGCCTGACGACACCCTCCAATCCCGACCTAACGAAAATCCATATGAAAATCAGCAACAACAAGTTCGCCAACGAGGAAGTCGTCCTTGATTTCCATGAGTACGATACCTGTGAATTCACCAACTGCCGCTTCGTCGTCCTCGGCTACGGAGCCTTCGCTCTCAACAAGTGCGAGGTGACCAATTGCGAATTCACCTTCGCAGGCCCGGCCGCCAGTGTCATCCAGACCATGGCTACCATCTATCACAACCTCGGCGATCAAGGCAAAGGCCTCATCGAAGGCACCTTCGAGCAAATCCGCAATGCCGGTGGCCGTCCTGCCTGATCTTGCACAAGACTCTCCAATCTTCAACTCGGCGAATCCTTCTTCAGGATTCGCCGTTTTCATTTCAAGGCCTTTGAAATGAGGCATCCTTGCTGCCAGTAAGAAAAACACCCGCCCGATCATCCACCCAGCCGCCATGTCTCGATTCCTTCCGCCCGCCCTTGCCCTGCTGCCACTCCTCGCCCACGCAGCTCCTTTGGAAATCCGCTTCGATTCACCGCCCACCCAAAAGTCCAAGGGATCCTCGCAATCCTTCTTCGGCAAGGCGGTCGACTTCCCGTCCTCCAACTGGGAAAGCCAGGCGCAACCGGTGGGCAATGGCCGCCTCGGGGCCATGGTCTTCGGAAGCCCCTACAAGGAACGCATCCAGTTCAACGAATCCAGCCTGTGGACCGGCGGTGCGAATCCCTCCGGCGGCTACGATGTGAACGAGTTCGGATCCTATCAGAATTTCGGCGATCTGTTCATTGAACTCGACGGCGGCGGCTCTTCTAACGGATCGGGCCCCTCCTGCACCAGCAGCCACGAACCCTCCGGAAACGAAACCATCGAAAACGCGTCGGATGCCAATCCCTCCACCAAATGGTGCGTGGAACACAAGGGCCGTGAGGTCGTCTGGGAGATCGATCTCGGCAAACCTCAAACGCTCACCGGCTACGCTTTCACTTCCGCCAACGACGTGCCATCCCGCGATCCACGAACCTGGAAACTCGAAGGCTCGGCCGATGGAAAGACCTGGAAAAATGTCGACGAGAAGAAGGATCTTCCGCCCATCGCAGCACGGGGCGGGACAAGTAACTTCACCATCGCCAAAGACCGTGCACAGGCATGGCGTCACTACCGTTTTGTCTTCGCACCGCTCGACCGCACCCATTTCCAGGTGGGCGAGATCACCCTCAACGGCGTCACACTGCCCACGGCGGATGCCTCCGATCTGGCGCACTTCTCACGCTCGCTTGATCTCTCCACCGGCATCCACACGACGCGCTGGCAAAAGGACGGGATCACCTTCAAGCGCGAGGTCTTCGCAAGCAAACCGGATGAAGCCGTCATCGTTCGCATCACTGCGGATCAACCTGCAAAGATCTCCGGCAAGCTCAAACTCGTGGGAGCCCATGCGGAATCCACCGCCGTCTCCGGAGATACCTTGAGCTTCTCAGGCAGCCTTTCCAACGGTCTTCGCAACGCATGCCGGGTCACCGCTGTCTGCGAAGGCGGGTCCACCGAACCGGCCGATGGAGGCATCTCGTTCACCGGCAATGCCGTGACTCTCGTACTCACTGCCGCGACCGATTACGCCCTTGATCCGAAACGAAACTTCCGCAGCGGCCGCAATCCGGCGGAAACCGTCGCCAGCCAGGAATCCTCGGTGATCGATGTCTCCTACGCCAAACTTCGCGACCGCCACGTCCAGGACTTCTCGCGGATCATGGGCCGCGTCCGCCTCGACGTCGGCACGCCTCCGGATGCTCCCGTCAACCGCCGCCTTGAAGCCTTCCGCAAAGGCGCCGCAGACCCCCACCTCGAGGCGCTCATGTTCCACTACGGACGCTATCTCCTCGCCTCCAGCTCGCGGGGTTTCCTGCCCGCAAACCTTCAAGGTCTGTGGAACGATAGCAACAAACCCGCCTGGTATGCGGACTACCACACCAACATCAACATCCAGATGAACTACTGGCTCGCCGAACCTGCGAATCTATCAGATTGCGCCCTGCCCCTGTTCGATTGGACGGATGCGATGATCCCCGGCAGCCGCGATGCCACCCGCAAGGAGTTCGGAGACAAAACCCCCGGTTGGACCATGCGCACCTCCGTCAACATCTTCGGCGGCAACGGATGGCAATGGAACCTGCCCGCCTCCGCATGGCTCGCCCAACACTACTGGGACCACTACGACTTCACCGGTGACAAGGACTTCCTCGCGAAAACCGCGTGGCCCGTGCTCTCGGAAGTCTCGGAATTCTGGCTGGACCACCTCATCGAGAAAAACGGCAAACTCGTCGTCCCCAAAGGCTGGTCACCCGAGCACGGCCCGCGCGAGGACGGCGTGGCGCACGACCAACAGATCGTCTGGGACCTTTTCACCCACACCCTCGGCGCGGCGAAGATCCTCGGCAAAACCAGTGATCTGGTTTCCAAGATCGGGACTGCCCGCGACAAACTGTTAGGCCCTCAGGTCGGATCCTGGGGACAGATCATGGAATGGATGACGGAGCGTCCCGAGCTCGAAAAATCCCACCACCGCCACACGTCGCACCTCTTCGCCGTCTATCCCGGCCGCCAGATCTCGCTCCACGCCACACCGGATCTCGCCAAGGCCGCCACCATCTCGCTGGAAGCCCGTGGCAGCGATGGCGACTCGCGCCGCTCGTGGACCTGGCCCTGGCGCACCGCGATGTGGGCGCGCCTCGGCAAGCCGGAGAAAGCCGGGGAAATGATCCGCGGACTCCTCGTCCACAACACGCTCCCCAACCTCTTCACCACCCACCCACCCTTCCAGATCGACGGCAATCTCGGCATCACCGCCGGCATTTGCGAAACCCTGCTTCAATCCCACGCCGGAGAAATCTCCATCCTGCCCGCCCTGCCACCCCAATGGAAACAAGGCGGCGTGGACGGCCTGAAGGCCCGCGGCGGCTTCAGCGTCGGAGCCGATTGGAAGGATGGCAGGCTGAGCTCCGCCCGCATCGAGTCCACTCTCGGCAACCCCGCCATCGTGCGCCTTCAGGGCAACCCCCGCTCGATCACCGTCTCCGAAAAGGGAGGCCGCGTCGCCAAACTCTCCGCGGGCGATGACGGACTGTTCCGCTTCCCCACCACCAAGGGCACGATCTATCAGATCAGCCTCTGACCCGGCAGGCGCATCCAGCCACAAGGCCGGATGCGCAGGCTGCTTTCCCGGATCCCTCTCACCACTCGGTGATGCGGCGGAACTCGCCCAGCCGCTGCTCCAGATCGCCGGGAGCCAGAGCCTCCAGCTTGCGCGTCGAAAACGCCTCGCACGTGAAGGATGCGAGAATCGATCCCTGGATGATCGCCTTGCGGAGCGTCTCCGAATCCGCACGACCACCCTGCGCCGCAAGATAACCGGCCATCGCTCCCAGGAAGGTGTCTCCCGCCCCGGTCGGATCCGCCACATGATCCAGCGGCCATGCCGGGCAGCGGAACACGTCCCCGTCTGCGGAGAACAACATCGCCCCGAACTCACCCAGCTTCACCACGATGTGGCGCGGACCCTTTTCTAACAAAATCCGGCCCGCCTTCACCAGGTTGGAAGTCCCCGCAAGCTCGCGGGCCTCACCCTCGTTGAGAACAAGCAGATCCAGCTTCGGCAGCACCTCGTGAAGACGCTCGTTGGCGATCGAAATCCAAAGGTCCATGGTGTCCGCGATCACGAAGCGCTTCGCAGCCGCTCCATCCATCTGGCCCAGCATCTCCAGTTGGTTGTCCGGCGACATGTTCGCCAACACCACGATGTCCGTGCCGCGCGCCGAGTCCGGCACCTTCACCTTCCAGCCCTCGAGCACGTTCAAGCCCACACGGTGCGTCGTCCGCTCGTTCATGTTCGCATGATACTCGCCGGACCAGGTGAACGATTCGCTCTCCGAACGCTCCACGCCCTTCAGGCAGATCCCGCGCCCTTCCAGCATCTCCAGATGCTCCGCCGGAAAATCATGGCCAATGATCCCGATCAAAGAGACCGGCTTCGTGAAAAACGACGCCGCCAGCGCGGCATAGGCCGCAGAACCGCCCAGCAGATTCGCTCCCTCAGCCTCGGGAGTCTTCACATGGTCGATGGCAATGGTGCCGCCAATGGCGACGGAGGAATGGGTGTGGGACATGATGCGTTGGGGTGTTGCAACCGCGCAGTGAACCGGATTCCCCCCGATTGGAAAGCGAATTATCCACCCCACCCGCCGTACGGATCCCTGATGCGGCCGCATCAGGGATTTGCTAACAGAAATCGGGTGGTGGATTTGACGGGTTCCGTGCGTGGCATTCCGGTGTTCAGGATTTGCAGTTTTCCCGGGCTTTTCCGGTCTTTCCGGATTGAGCGGGATGGTTCCGGTCCTGCAAATCCCCGCGGCCTTTCCCGGACGACGATTGTCCCGGGTGGAGGCGAACAGCGACTTTCTTCCACCTCATGAAACCACGCCTTTTCCGTCCTGCTCTTCCTGCCGCGCTTCTGGCCTTGTCGGGCTCGCTGCCTTTGGCTGCCCAGACCAGTGTCACTCTCGATGGCGCTTCCGGCAGCCAGACATACGATGTGGCACGTTCCACGACCGGCGGACTAACGCTTGGACTGGGTTTCGGTGTGGACTACCTGATCATTGGAGGTGGAGGTTCCGGCGCATACGCCACGCCGAACTCCGATGGCATTGACGGTACCGGAGGAGGAGGGGCTGGAGGTTTTGTGGAAGGATCCACGATGCTGTCTCCTGCTTTGATTTCCGTATCCGTGGGTGCCGGAGGCTCTGGTGTCGGCAGCGGAATGACACTCATTCGAGGCAACAATGGCGGCAATGGAGGATCCGGTGTAGTCATCGTCCGCTACAAAGGTCCCGCTGCCGGGCTCGGCGGCCCGGTGACGACCGGCACTGGCTCCGCAGCGGGCTACACCCTCCACACATTCACCACAACAGGAAACAGTTCTCTCGATCTTTCCGGATTGAACCTCAACAACCGCCTCGGTGCGATCGAAAACGGGGTGATTTCCGGCACCGGTGACCTCACCTTCACAGGTCCCGGCACCATGACTCTCAACGCAGCCAATACTTACTCCGGCATTACCCGCGTGAATTCCGGAACCCTCGCCATTGGCAGCAATGGATCGATTGCCAACTCATCCGGAGTGAGCCTTGCAAATGGTGCTCGTTTCAATGTGAGCACCGCGACCGGCGGTTTCACTCTTGGTGCGGATCAAAGTCTTTCCGGCGGCGGCACCATCACCGGAGATATCACCATCGCGGGAAGCCACACGCCGGGTTTCAGCCCCGGCATTCAAAACTTCACGGATGATTTGAGCTACACCACGGGTTCTTCGATCACATGGGAACTCATCGACGATACCCTCACGGGCCGCGGCAGCCAATACGACGGGATCAACGTTTCTGGAAATCTTGCTTTCTCCGGTGCCACTTCCCTGGTGCTCGACTTCGCCTTGAGCACAAGTGTTGTCGATTGGCAGGACTCTTTCTGGGACAGCGACCGGACCGGCATCGATGGCTGGAAGATCTTCAATGTGGATGGCTCGATCTCCGGCTTCGGCAACCTCACTCTGGACCCCGCCGACTGGCTGGACGGAAACGACCTTGCCCTGGGCAGCGCCCGTCCCGACGCATCATTCAGCCTGTTCCAGGGAGCGGATGGAATTTATCTGAACTACTCTGCGGTTCCCGAGCCCGCCAGCGCGGTTCTCGGCGGCCTTGGCGTTCTCCTGCTCCTGCGCCGCCGCCGCGTGGGATGAGAGAAATCACCGGATGCCAAGGCGATCGGAAAAACAAACGATCCCACCTCTAACCAACCGACCCGGGGCATCTCCGCCATACCCGGTTCGGCATCGCACCACCGTTCCACCCCTTACGGATTATTGATGCGGCCGCATCAATGATTTGCTAACAGAAATCCGGGTGGGTTTGGGGAGGGTGGAGGATTGGGGGTGTTTGGCTAGGTTGCCTAGGGGAGGGTGTTGAGAGAGCGGAGGGTTTCTTGGGTGGCGGAGCGTGGGTTTTCCGCGGTGAGGAGGTCGGAGACGATGACGATGCGGCGTGCGCCTGCGGCGAGGACCTGGGGGAGGTTCGTCCGTTTGATGCCGCCGATGCAGAAGGCGGGGATTTTCGAGCCGACGTCGCGTTCCATCTGTGCGATGTCGTGCAGGCCGATGCCGGGGCGTCCGAGTTTGGTGGGTGTGGGGAAGAGGGGCCCGAAGCCGATGTAGTCGAAGCCCTCGGCGAGGGCGGCGCGGGCTTGATCGAGCGAGTGGGTGGAGCGGCCAATGATTTTCCCGGGGCCTACGAGGTTGCGTGCGTGATGGAGGGGTCCATCGTCCTGGCCGATGTGGACGCCGTCCGCATCGAGTTGTGCGGCGAGTTCCGGGTGATCGTTGAGGATGAAGGGCACGTTTGCCTTGCGGCAGAGCGGGATGAGGGATTCCGCGATGCACCGGATGGTGGCGAGGTCGTGGCCTTTGGCCCGGAGTTGAAGCAGGTCCGCGCCACCGGCCAGCAGGTCCTGCGTGACCTTGAGGGCATTTTCTTCGGAGACGTATCCGAGGTCGAGGATGGCGTAGAGCTTGGGGTCAACGGTCATCGGGCATCAGGAAAGAACAAGCAAGGGGCGGTGCATTTTCACCTGTGACGGATGTCCGGTGGCGATGGACTCAAGCCTTCCGTTCCTCGAGGTAGCGTCCGACCCAGCCGATGTCGTAGTTTCCGCTGATGAAGTCGGGGTGGGCGATGATTTCCTGTTGGAAGGGGATGGTGGTCTTGATGCCGCGGATGGTGAACTCGGCGAGGGCGCGGCGCATGCGGGCGATGGCGATCTCGCGGGTGGCGGCGGTGACGATGAGCTTGGCGATCATCGAGTCGTAGTGCGGGGGCACGGTGTAGCCGGAGTAGACGTGGGTATCGACGCGGACGCCCTTGCCGCCGGGGGCGTACCAGAGGTCGATGGTGCCCGGGCTGGGTGCGAAGTTGTTGTACGGGTCCTCGGCATTGATGCGGCACTCGATGGAGTGCCCGCGCGGGGTGGCCTGGAGGACGTGGTGGGAGAGCGGCATGCCGGCGGCGACGCGGATTTGTTCCTTGATGAGTTCGCAGCCCATGACTTCCTCGGTGACCGGGTGCTCGACCTGGATCCGGGTGTTCATCTCCATGAAGTAGAAGTTCTCGCCCTTTTCATCGACGAGGTATTCGATGGTACCGGCGTTTTGATAGCCGATGTTCTTGATGAGGTTCACGGAGGCCTCGCCCATGCGTTGGCGGAGCTCGGGAGTGAGGAGCGGGGACGGGCATTCCTCGATGATCTTCTGGTTGCGGCGCTGCATGGAGCAATCGCGTTCGCCGAGGTGGATGAAGTTGCCGTGGGAGTCGCCGATGACCTGGATCTCGACGTGGTGCGGGTTGAGCACGAGTTTCTCGAGATAGCAGCTTCCGTTGCCGAAGCAGACGATGGCTTCGCTGGATGCGGCCTGGAAGAGTTGGATGAAGTCCTCTTCCTTGAAGCAGGGGCGCATGCCGCGGCCGCCGCCGCCGGCGGTGGCTTTGATCATGACGGGGAAGCCGATGCGTTTGGCTTCCTCGAGGGCGGTCTCCGCATCGGGCATGATGTCGGATCCCGGGGTGATGGGCACGCCGTTGGCGACGGCGGTGGCGCGTGCGGTGGCCTTGTCTCCCATGAGGTTGATGACCTTGGCGGAGGGGCCGATGAAGGTGATGCCGGAAGACGCGCAGATCTCGGCGAAGCGGGCGTTTTCCGAGAGGAATCCGTATCCCGGGTGGATGGCATCCGCGCCGGTGATCTCGGCGGCGGCGATGATGCGGTCCATCTTGAGGTAGGACTCCTTGCTGGACGCGGGTCCGATGCAGACGGCTTCGTCGGCGAGTTGGACGTGCATGGAATCCACGTCGGCCTCGGAGTAGACCGCGACGGATTCGACATCGAGTTCGCGGCAGGCACGGATGATGCGGAGGGCGATTTCGCCGCGGTTGGCCACCAGGACACGCTTGAACATGTTAGAAGAGGTTGAGAGTGGAAGGTTGAGAGTTGAGAGCGGGAGCGGTTCCGTTTCCCAACTGGAGGCACTCAACTCATTTGATGCGGAAAAGGACGTCTCCGAATTGGACGGGTGTTCCGTCTTCGGCGACGGTGGCGCAGATCGTTCCGGATTTCTCGGCCTTGATCTCGTTCATGACCTTCATGGCCTCGATGATGCAGACGGTTTGTCCGACGGAGACGGTGGATCCGACTTCGACGAAGTTGGGGGCGTCTGGAGCGGGTTTGCGGTAGAAGGTGCCGACCATGGGCGAGGTGATTTCCACGCCTTCGGCGGCGGGAGCGGCCGGTGCGGCGGCGGGGCTGCCCGAGGCGGGTGCGGCTACGGGAGCGGCGGCGGCGGGAGCGGGTGCCGCGGTGGGCATGGCGGCGAGCAGGCTGCGGAGGTCGTCCATGTCTGCGCCCTTCTTGAGTTTGAGGTGAAAGTCCTTTTTGGTGAGGTCGAACAGGGTGAGCCCGTGCTCGTTCATGAGTTCGACGACTTTACGGATTTCCTGGAGGTCCACGGCGGAGAAAAGGTTGATGGTTGAAGGGGCGGAAAGTGAGCGGCGGAGGCCGCGATTCGCTCACGGAAGCTAGGAGGCGGGGGGAAAGAGCGTCAAGCGGGAACGCGGGACCGGGAGGGATTGTGGGTTGCGGATTGGGATGGGTGGATTAAAAGACGGCGCTGATGACCACCCAAGCGCTGCATGTCCTGCCGAGGCCCGCGATGGCGGGAGAGTTTGTTCCCGGGCACTATTTCGAGCGGCTGGCGGCGGCGGAGTTGGTGAGGGATGGCAGGCCGTTGGAGGTGGATCTTGGCTGTGGTGACGGCCGGTTTCTGATGGAAATGGCGGAGCATCATCCGGAGCGGGATTTCCTGGGGGTGGAGCGCTTGTTGGGCCGGGTGAGGAAGGTGTGTCGCAAGGTGACGCGGAGGAAGCTGGAGAACGCGCGGGTGTTGCGTTTGGAGAGCCGCTATGTGGTTGAGTGGCTGCTGCCGGAGGCGAGTGTTTCGCGGTTGCACGTGATGTGTCCGGATCCGTGGCCGAAGGTGCGGCATCACCGGCGGAGGTTGTTGCAGGTGGAGTTTCTGGAGGCGGTGAGGCGGGTATTGGTCCCTGGCGGCGAGTTCCTCTTCATGACCGATCATGAAGAGTATTTCGAATGGGCGGTGGCCAAGGTGGAAGAATACGGGCGTTTTGAGCGGCTGGTTTGGGAAGAGGATTCGTTTTTCCATCCGAAGACCGACTTCCAGATCCAGTGGGAGGCGGAGGGCAAGCGGATGTGGCGGCTGCGCTGCCGACGGGTGGACTAGCGCGGGCTGAGGACGAGGGGTTCCCGGGTGAGATAGCCGGTGATGACGAGCCGTCCGTGGTCGTCGATCGTGAGGGTGACACCGCCGGTGACGGCTTGATCGACCAGTTGGATACCGCGGGATTTCCAGTAGGCTGCGGCGTCGGGCGGGATGCGTTCCGAGTCGGGGTAGGGAGGATTGGAGGCGAGGATGGCCATGGGGTGGACGGCATCGAGAAAGCGGTCGCAGAGGGTGAGGTCGCCGCGGTGGCGGCCGGCGATGATCACGTCTGCGGAGAGGTCGAGCCCTTTATCGAGGAGGCGGAGTTCGGTGCCCATGCCGGCGTCGCTGGTGAAGAGGATGCGCCAGCCCTGCCAGTGGAGGCGGTAGAGGGCGACGCGGTCGTCGGCGAGGGTGTTGACGGCTTTGGGATCCGGGGCGTGGAGCACCTCGAGGGTGGCATCATCGGGGAAGGCGAGCGTTTTCGTCTCGGCGGCCTGGAGGGTGCGGACACCGGCGGCGGGGGCCTCGCGCAGCCATTGGCGGTGGGAGGGGCTGCGGGCGAGTTCGACGGGAAGCAGGGCCTGGCGGATGGGGAATGCCTGCCAGACGGTAGAGCCGCCTCCGAGGTGGTTGCCATCCGGGTGGGTGAGGACGGCGGAATCCGGCTCGATGCCGAGCGAGCGCAGTGAGGGCGTGACACGTTGGCGGAACGATTGGCGGTCGCCACAATCGATGAGCACCGCGCCGTCCTTGCCGCCGGAGAAACAGGCGGCTCCGGCTCCGTAGTCGAGATCATAAACGATGAGCATGGGGCGGGTTTCCCGACGGGTTTGGAAGTGGCCGCCGGGAATTGCGGCGAAGAACTCCGCCGAGCGCACGCTGAGGTTCGCGACCCAGCCGTTGGCCTGGTTCACCGCGCGGGCCGCGGGGGGCAGGACGGGCGAGAGGGCGACGGAAACCAGCGCGGCGGTGAGCAGGACGAAGACCAGCGGGATCAGCACCAAGCCGGCGAGAATGGAAACCGGAGTGACGAGACCGAAGTGGAGGATGGTGAGCGGGGCGGATCCGATGGCGGCGGCGAGTGAGACTGCGAGCGATTGTGCGATGCGGCGGCGCAGGTCGAGCAGGAAGGCCTGGCCGCGGTTCATGATGGATTCCGGGAGGAAGGGATCCGGCTTGGCCATCCAGGAGAAAGCGCGTGACGCCCAGGCGGTGCCGATGGCGATAGCGGCCACCACGCCGTAGGAGAGCTGGACGCCGGCTTGGAAGAGCAGGCGGCCGTCCCAAAGCATGGCTGCCAGCAGAACCGCGCCGAGGGCATTGAGGAGGTCCGGTTTTCTGCGGAACACGAAGGCACCGAGAAAGACGGCGGCCATCCAGGCCGAACGAACGGCGGGGGCGCTGTTGCCGGTGATCCATGAATAACCGAAGATCAGGGGCAGCAGGGCGATGACCGCCCAACGGCGGGGCACACCGAGCCAGGAAAGGAAGAGCCAGCCGATGCTGCCGACCATGGCCACGTGGAGGCCGCTGACCGAGAAGAAGGTTATAGAATAGCACCTACAATTAATACTGCTGCTATTTGAGGCGTAGTGTGTTGGAATTAAAAGAGATACATCGTCCAAGTGTGTGCAGATTCCCCGTAATTTCGGGGTAATCGGCTTTCCTTGTGGGCCTTGTGGCAGCGGTGGCCATGATGTTGGTGGCCGGAAACGGGTGGGGTCCGCAAGGTCCCTGAAGTCGACAGACAGGGAGACCATCAAACTAGAACCAAGGAGCGTGGCTCCCGGAACTTGTTAATGTCTGGGACTTTGAAGTCGCATTTGATCCGGCCGTCTTTTTTCATTTTTTCCAGAACTATGGTAGAATGCTTCCTGCAAACCCCGTGCTTGTGGCAGAGAGTGATAATGTCGCGTTCGTTTACGCATTGTCCTTTTGCGATGTAATCTTCGAGCTTTTCGTGGAAATGTTGGACCTTATTTGGAACCTCCATGCCCTCGAACAGGAAATCCTGGTTGAGGGCGATTCCTTCTCGCTCGATGTCGAAATTGGCCGTGCCCACAACAGGATCCATGTTCCAAGCAACCTGTAGGAATTTGTCGATTCCCAGGGGATGCTTGGTGCCAAAAAGGATTCCGTAGATGTTCGATCCTTTTTTGATCGAAAATGACCCAATGTGGTATTCGACATCGGGAGGCACTGCCTGACGAAAGGCGTCCGCGACGGCGAGGTGGGCTTTGTAATAATCCGTAGGGCGGTTGTAGCCGGGCAGTGTGATCCGCTGGACTTCTGGAAGGTGACCGAATCGCCGGAAAGTGTTGGAAGAGACGAAAATCAATGTGTCGGTCGAATCGAGGCGAATGATTTCGTCAAAGACGTTTTTGGGGACTTGCTTGACGCCGAACTGGTCGATGATGATGAGGTTTGCCGACTGCCGATCTGCCAAAATTGGTTTGAGCTCCTGGAACCGGGTTTTGAAATCGGCGTGGGCCACGTCGATGTTTACCGACGGGATGTTCAGAGGGTTTTTTTGGAGCAATGCTTCCAAGTGTGCCGTTTTTGAGCTGTCGGCGTCGGAGAGGTAGATGTTGACACGGGAACCCGGTCGCCATTTGGAGCTGTGCTGGGCACGAACAACCTCCCGCAATATCAGGGGGCTTCCCGGCTTGCCGAGTAAGTCCGTGCCTTTGCCCGCAAAGAAATCCACAATGTTGATTTTCGCAGGCCAAGTGCTGTTGTCCTTGGAAACGAAAACCGGCAGCCAAGCTTGGGCGTATTTCTCGAAAAGGCTGAGTTTCAGCAGTGTGCCTTCATCGAACGGTTTTTCGTGGAAGTTTTTGGACATGGCTATGTGTTGGCATGCGATAGTCGGCCTAACTTGTTGCGTCTTTCCGACATTTCCGGGACTTGGGCTCGCACGATTTCGGGAAAGCCACTGTAGGTTTTTCCTTCAAGTTCACGCCCGGCAAGGTGTTTTCGGGTTCCTCCCCATTGTTTGAAGAAGAAGGGAACGTCGGCTTTCGCGCAGAGGTCCCGAATTCTTAAAACCCATTCCTCTTTGATGGGGCGGGCCCCGGGGCCGCTCTCTCCGCCAACGATAACCCAGTCGATGCCGGTGAGGTCGAAATCCCCGAGGTCTTCGAGCAGGGGCTCGACAGAAAGGAACTTTACCGCCGCGTTGCTTTTCCTAAGCATTTCAACCCGTGGGAGTCCGTGTTTTTTGTCCTCAACGCTCACGCCCCACCAGATATGTTGGAGGGTGGCCTGTTGTTTGAGTGGCCCGCGCAGTGCGTGGAGGAGTCGTTTGGGTCGTTTCGTGAGCACCTGGTAAACGTGCCAGTCGGCGGCGGCCATCACGCGGCCGACTTTTCCGATATAGTCGTCGGGAACATCTTCGTGAAAGAGGTCGCTCATCGAGTTGACGAAGATCATTTTCGAAGATGCCCACTTTAAAGGGTCAGCCAGTTTGTCGGGAACCAGACGGAGGTCGAAGCCAAATTCAAACGGGTGCCCGGGAATTCCCCTCCACCGTTCGGCGAAGGTCTTGGCGTAGCAATTTTTGCAGCCTGGGCTGATTTTGGTGCAGCCGCGGACTGGGTTCCAAGTGGCGTCCGTCCACTCGATTTTCGATTGAGCGCTCATCCGGTGATTCCACACAAATAATAAGGAAATGTAAAGGATTTGGGTCGGTCCGAGTGTCTGCCCTCCCTCCACGGCGTTCCTATCCCAAGAGCGTCGGAAGAAGTGAAGTTGCTGCTAGGATTATTGCCGAGACAGCGGGGAGCGCCAGCGAACCGCTGTGGTGCCGTGCCGTCAGTGATCCGGTCGAGATTGGAGCCCAGCTATCGGTGGCGCTGCCTTATGTGCAGGTGGTGATTAATGGATTGCCAGCCACGAGGCGTGCCTGAGTGTGGTTTTACAAGTCCGCCTGCGCTGTGTAGGCGGAGGACGGGCCGGTGCCAGGATGGCGCTGTTGAGAGCTTGCTTGCATGACCGAGTCTGACCATTTGCCGACCTGAGTCATCGGATCTTTCCAGGGTCGTTGAGCAGCCCAGCGGAGTGGAGCTTCTCGGCCAAGGCGCGCTGCCGTTGTCCAACGGTGTCGTTTTTGCTCTGGTTCCTCCGAAGGGGCATGAGCTCAAGGTTTGCGATCGTATTATCCAGCTCGGGGGCAACGGAACGTGGAATGATGTGGTCCACGGAGAGAACATCTCCCGTGTAGGCTCCTTTTCGAACCGTGGGCGACCGTCCTCTTTTCATTTCTGAAATGTCTTCGGGCCAAGTGGATCCGAGGGCTTCGAGTATTTCGAGATTTCTGAGAATTGCATCCGCTGTGAGGCGACCCTTGGCGGTTCCTTCCCAGCCTATTTTCCTAATTGCATCATTGACGATCTCGGCAGGGTCTTTTGCAGAGACTTTGGCCGTCCAGAGAATGGCGACGACTTTAAGAATTCGTGGGTTTGCTCCCCGCTCCCGGAGGGAGGAAAGCTTTGCGGGATTGATGAGCGCGGCAACCTGGTCAGCCTCATCAAGAGCGCGTTTGGAAACGGCTGCGACCCTGTGTTCATTGGGAGCCGGACGTGGTGCTCCGCTGGCGGGCTTCTCGCAGGCTTGGAGAACGACCGTCAGGATGATTGCTGAGGCGGATGAGAGGAGGCGATGCATTTTCTGGAAAATACCCCGGAGTCGCTTGGTCTGGAGGAGTGGCGACGATGGTAGCGCGACGCTAGCTGAAGTGAATGCAAATTGACGCACCGATCAAAAGTTGGATTACCGGGGAGAGGTCGGAATCCAAGGCATCTCTACCCTGTTTCACCGAAGTTTAGGTTCGTTTTCTTGCTTTCGAATTCCGGGAATCGTGCTGGTGGGATTATCTGAAATTTCGAGGTGTCGAAAAGCTCGTGGACGAGCCATCTATCAAGATCTGGTTGCGTGGAGATGTGTCGGCTGGAGTGTGTGGGCAGTTTCCCAACATTCCGGATGAAAACAAATAGGCTTGCCAACCCGACCAGAAAATCTTAATGCAGAAACCGTCGCTTCTGCGGCTAGACTTGTGCTGGGAGTAGCTAATCCAGCCACCAACCGAATCATGGGGTGTAGAGCCATGGCTCCGCATGGGGTGCAATACCATGCCGTGGAGGAGTCCACGATGGACACTCCCTCTCTCTGTCGCGCTGTAGTAGCGGGCGCACATCCAGGTTGGATGGCAGGGAGTGACGGTTCAACTGCGACCGGAGACGACGTGCGCCCAAATTTCAGCACGTCATATAGAACGCAAAATGACAAACAACATTATGGACGCGACTGCCCAAGATTTGGGCCTCGCTGAAACGTCGGAAACCACTCCGGAAACCACGCCGGAAACCACGCCGGAAACCACGCCGGAAACCACGCCGGAAACCACGCCGGAAACCACGCCGGAAACC
>JAIXOR010000027.1 GCA_027486655.1 Verrucomicrobiaceae bacterium
GGTAACGCATGACTTCCTTGAGGGTGCTGTGGCCGAGGTAGGCGGCGACTTGACGGACCGAGGCTCCGCCTTCGAGCATGTGGGTGCCATAACTGTGGCGCAGGGTGTGAGGAGTGAGCAGTTCGTGCTTTTTGGATAGACCGCACTCGGCTTTGGCGACCTTGATGGCAGACCAGACGGCGGATTTGTTCATCGGCTGCGAGCAGCGGTGCATGGCCTGGCGCAAGGTGATGCCGGATGATTTCCACCCGCGGCCCACGCCGGGGAAGAGCCAATGGGGGTTCCGGTGAAAGGCATAGAACTTGCGCAGGCGGCGGAGGAGTTTGGGAGTGATGGGAACTTCGCGTGCCTTGTGGTTCTTGGTCTTGGGGATGTAAATGACGAGTCGTTCGCCGTTGATGTGACGGGGCTTGATGGCAAGTGCCTCGCTGATGCGCAGGCCGCATTGATAGAGGACGGTGAAGAAGGCCCGGTAGCGCCCGTCGCGGAAGGTTCGCAGCAGCAGGGCAATCTCGTCACGAGTCAGGACGTGGGGAAGCGGTTCCTCGCGTTTGATGTGGATCTTTTTCCAAACATCCCAGTCGAGCCCGAGGTGGTCGCGGTAAAGGGTGCGCAGTCCGCAGACGGCTTGATTGACGGTGGCCGGCGCGAGCTTGCGGTCGTTCTGGAGGTGGACGAGAAAATCGAGCACGCGGGCCGGTGGCAGATCGGGAAGCTCGTCATCCGGGTAGTGGGTGTCGAGTTGATGGACCCAGCCGTGGTAGCTCTGCCGGCTCCGCTCGGAGAGACCTTTGAGCTGGACGAAGCGGGTGAAGTCCTGATACCAAGGAGCCGACGTGAGTGCGTTATCTTTTTTTCATAGACGTAAACAGGATGAACGCTCACGTCACCCCTTTCAACGCCGAAACAAGGAGTCGCCGCACAGCGGCTCTGTTCAACAAGTAGCGGCATGACAACCCCGATCAGCCGCCCAGTTTTCATGCCCACCCCACGCCATAACTCCAACCCCGCGTCCACCGCCCGCCCCCGCTGATCGGGGTGCATGCGCTTTGGCGTTCGGTAAAACAATCTCAATAACGATTATGAAATTCCTACTTTTGCCGATAATCACTGCTCTTATTTCAATCTCTGCCAGGGGCGATGGACTCCCATTCGATCCAGAAACGCAGCTTGTTTCAGTGCCCTCTCTTCGACTCAAGCTGAATTCGGAGCAGATCAAAGAGATTTCATCGAAGGGCATCTTAACGTTTGACAGTGAGCAACTTCAATTGGTGAAACTTCTTTATCCTGCAGCAACCAGCCGCACCCAAGTGGTAGCTGCTACTTTCAACGATAATACGGAAGGATGGCAGACGCCGTGTTTTTGGGTCGCGCCAGATGAAGTAGCCATCACAATAGATAAGAATCACCCTAAAGATAAATCGCCTTTTTCAGAGGTAGACAGTCCATTATTCCCATCAGAGGAGGAGCTTGAAAAATCCTCGGAACGTTTCATTCGCCTCAGTCCCGAGGGGGCTATTTTCTTCAGGGGTGAAGAAATCACTCTTTTGCAAGCCTTCCGACTTATCGACGATCTTGCGAACTACATGAAATCTAACCCTACTTTGGGCGAAAACAAAAATCACGGGACACTTTTAGTCACGATCCCGCCACCTCGCTCTAAGAGCGAAGAAGAGCATGACCGTGGACAAGGGCAGCTGTCTCCAAGGCAAATTTTTGAAGCCCTGGTCGTTTATGGAAAATCGAAGTCGATTGGTGTCGGCAATTCTTGGTAAGCCAAGCAGCCAGGATTCCGAACCAGACGCTACGTCCTACGGCGGGTAACGCTCCAGTTTGAATTCAGGCTTCCTTCCCCGCCTTGGATGAGCTAGACGTTGGGCCACATGCATATGACACGAATTCCAATTACTTTTGCCTTGGCAATATCTCTGTCTGGATTCTGTTCGGCGGATTTGGAATCTGCCAATGGCGAGGTCAACGCCTTGTTGTCGAGAGCAGCACAAAATCAAGAAGACTTTGATGCGCGCGGGCAACTGGCCTCCCTATGTAGTAAGTTTCCAGGAATATTCAGCGAGCTTATCCTCAAGGAGCCCGACAAGACAAAGCGTTGGATGGCAGTTTACGCGGTGCGGATGTCGGGCCAGACCAAATGTGACAAGGCGCTGATTGCTGTTTTCAATGACGCCAAGGAATCTCAAGAATTACGAATTCAGATCATGATGGCTCTGGTGCAAGCTGACAACCTTATGAAGGACAGACTGCGGCCATTTCTTGCCGGATTACACTTGTTGATCAAGGAGTCTCCGAAGCCAAGTGATCTTGAAATAGCAATCGATCTTTCCGGTTCTATTGGTGACAAGTCATCTTTACCCTTTCTGGTTCCTCTGCTGGACGACAACAAAGTCCATTCATACACAGTTGACGACAACGGCCAGAAGGTGCCCAACACATTGAGTAAATCGGCATACGCGGCCCTACTGCAAATCACTGGGCGAAATGACATCCCTCAAGATCGCCAAGCTTGGAAGGAGTTCCAAGAAGCCCAAAAAGTTGTGCCTGCTAATGGGCCATAAGCAACTCAAACGCATTTCATAATCCACCCAATCGCTCCCGTAGGAGCAATCAATCGTTCGGCAGGAAATCATGCAGCTCTCATTCTGTTGTCTTACGCTAATACTGCTCTCGATTACATCCTGTCGAGATGTGGCGCATGGCGACACCGCTGGTAGGAATCCACCTGTTCAGTTGGCCTTTCCGAATGGTATTTCGTGGAAGGCAGTTTTCGACGCTGGCTTTCGCCCAAAGCATCTTCCCGGTCTGGAGAGGAAGAAGGCAGAATGTGTTGATCAGGGAGTCATGTTCACGTTCCGTCAACAGCCTGGATTTGAATTGGACAAGGGACGATTGATGTTCGAGCTGCAGAGTGACGACAGCATCAGGATAATCGAGGACGTCAGCCGTGTGCCTATTTCGATGGAAGATGCGGAGAAGCGCTTGAAGGCATTCCACGCATTGTTTGCCAGTGAACTACGCAAGAAAGGATCTGTGCCCCCTTTGATGGATAAGGCTCGTGGTGGCGTGATGGCGCTTTCTGACTACTACGCGATGGCAGAAGACGAAGGCTACACTATCCACTACGGATTTACGGGATCCTTTCAGCCGAAGACTCCTCTTCTTCCTGTTTTCATGATCGCATTGCGGCACAGTATGAAAGCTCCGCCGCTGCCAATTCGACGGAAGGTGGTCGAGCCGCCAGCGGGTTACGAATGGTATAGTCTTGATCCTAAGGTGAGCACGCCCGATCCAAAACCACCAAAATAGAATTCAAGCCTCACTTTTCAGCCATCCAAAAGGCAAAACAAATGCCGAAGACGACGTGGGTGGCAACGGCGGGTAAGAGGGATTGGAGGAATGGATCCAGGGTGCGGTTCAGCCAGTGAATCCGCCGTGCAGCCAATCCGTGTTGGGATGGGTGGTGAGGGGAGGGGAGCCCTCCGAGATGTGAGATCGGGAATTGGCGATCACCCCGCCCGGTGTTTTTTGAAGATGGCGAGGGTGCGTTCGCGTTCGGTGTGGTGGTCGACGCAGGGCAGGGGGTATCCCTGGGCGATGGGGCGGCCGTCTTTGGGGGCTTCGAGGAAGCGTTTGGGGTGGACCTGGGCGAGTTCGGGGATCCAGCGTTTGATGTAGAGGCCGTCGGGGTCGTAGCGAGCGGTTTGGGACCAGGGATTCTGGATGCGGAAGTAGGGTGCGGCGTCGGCTCCGGTGCCGGCGGACCATTGCCATCCGCCATTGTTGGAGGCGATTTCGCCATCGAGCAGGTGTTGCATGAAGTGGGACTCGCCGAGTTTCCAATCGAGGTGGAGGTCCTTGGTGAGGAACATGGCGGTGATCATGCGGACGCGGTTGTGCATGAATCCGGTGGCGAGGAGTTCGCGCATTCCGGCATCGACGATGGGGAAGCCGGTGTTTCCGGATTTCCAGGCATCGAAGGTGGGGCCGGGATCGTTCCAGGGGAGTCCGCGCCAATCCGGGTTGAATTCCTCGTCGAGGACGTTGGGGAAGTGGTGGAGGATGGCGAAGTAGAACTCACGCCAGGCGAGTTCCTTGATGAAGGTATCGAAGCCGGCGTGGTGGGACTTCGGTGCGGCGGCGATGGCCTTGTGGGTCTCGGCGAGGACGGTGCGGATGGAGATCAGCCCGAAGCGGAGGTCCTGGGAGATGCGCGAGGTGCCGTCGAGTGCGGGGAAATCGCGTTGGGACGAGTAGAGTCCGATTTTCGCGGCGAGGGCGGATTTGAGGCGGAGTCTGGCGGCGCGTTCGCCGGGTTCCGGCAAGAGTGTCTGCGGAGTTTGGAGTCCCCAGTGGGCGACGGTGGGCAGCGGGAGGGACTTGAGGTGGGCGGGGGTGTTCAGGCGGGAGGGTTTCCCGGCGGGGGCGGGTTTTTCCAACGAGAGCCAGTTCCGGCTGTAGGGAGTGTAGACGCGGTAGGGTTGGCCGCCCTGGGTGAGGACTTCGGTGGGGCCGTGGAGGGCGGCATCCGGGCGGGAATGGCAGGAAACGCCGAGACGCGAGCACATGGCCCGGATTTTTTTCTCGATCTCCTTGCCGTGGGGATCGGGGTCCTCGTTGAAATGCAGGGCGACGGCGCCGGACTCGAGGATGAGGGCCTGGAGTCCCTCGACGGGATCACCGGCGCGAATCAGGAGTCGGCCGCCGAGGGTATCGAGGTTTTTAGCGAGCGACTCCAGACATCCGCAGAGGAAGTGCTGGCGGTTCGGGCCGGTCCAGGAGTGGTTCTTTTTCCAGGTGCTGAGGAAATAGACCGGGACGACGGGCAATCCGGAGGCGCTCGCGTGGAGGAGGGCAGTATTGTCGGCTACCCGGAGGTCGCGGCGATACCAATGGATGACGGAAGGTGTGGGATCAGGCATGAAGGTCGCCAGCCGCGGCCGGAGGGTCGGACGGGTGTGTCTGGACCCCCAGTCCGGTGGAGGGATCAGACGGCATCGGCGAGCATTTTTTCCACCTTGCGAACGGTGGTGGCGGTCAGTTTGCCGTCCACGCGTTTGGCACCGTCGAGGATCGCCTTGGCGTCAGCGAGGGCTTTTTCGGCAGCTGCGAGCGATTTTTTGCCCCCACCGAACTTCTTGTCCGGGAAATAGCGGGTGAATGTGGAGCCGGCCCTGCTGATGCAGAGACGCCAACCCTCGAAGGCCGCGCTTTCATAGGTGAACCGGGTCAGATTTTTCTTCGATTTCATTGGGGTAGTGGTTTTGAGTGCGTTTCACTTATGGTGCCCATCTGCTAGAAAATCTAGCGATTTTTTGCGGGGGAGTGCCGAAATGATCATTTTTTTGCCCTGAATTCGGCAGAAAATGCTTTGCAAGCGGGGTCGCCCCGCCTTTTAGTCGCCGCCCGCGGGCTTCCAAAGCACGCCGTAGGTCCTCCTGTCTCCGGATTTTCCCGGGGTCATTTGCCCGCTGGAGGGTAACCCGGCATACGAACCACATCCATGTCAGCAGTCAAACTCGCTCGTTTCGAGCTACCCAACCGCCTCGTTCGCAACGAGGAAACCGCCACCGATACTTACGCCCAGTTCGTCGCCGAGCCCTTCGAGCGCGGATACGGCCACACGATCGGCAACTCCCTGCGCCGCGTCCTGCTTTCCTCGCTGGAAGGCGCGGCCATCACCTCCGTCCGCATCGCGGGCGTGCAGCACGAATTCTCCAGCCTCCCGGGCGTGGTGGAGGACGTGACGGACATCGTTCTCAACCTGAAGAAGGTCAAATTCGCCCACAACGACAAGGAGCCCCGCATCCTCACCATCAAGGTCGAGAAAGAAGGCGTGGTCACCGCCGGTGACATCCAGGGCGATCACATCTACGACGTGGTCAACAAGGACCAGGTCATCTGCACCCTCGACAAGAAGGTGAAGTTCGATTGCGAATTCGAAGTGCGCGTCGGCCGTGGATTCTCCACTGGCGACGAAAACAAGCGCAAGGACCAGCCGATCGGCGTGATCGCCATCGACTCGATCTTCTCGCCGGTGACCCGCGTGAAGTATTCCGTGGAAACCACCCGCGTGGGTCAGATGACCGACTTCGACAAGCTGGTTCTGGACATCTGGACCGACGGCCGCATCACTCCGCAGGACGCGCTGCTCCAGGCCTCCGCCATCCTCCGCCACCACCTCGACGTGTTCGTCAACTACGACGAGAACGCCGTGGACTTCGAAGAGGCTCCGGCCGAGTCGAGCGAGGAGAACGCCGCGCTCAAGAAACTTCTCAACATGTCGGTGAACGAGATCGAGCTCTCGGTCCGCGCCGCCAACTGCCTCAACAACGCGAACATCACCACGGTGGGCCAGCTCGCGATGAAGTCCGAGGCGGAAATGCTCAAGTACCGCAACTTCGGCAAGAAGTCGCTCAACGAGATCAAGGACAAGCTCGTCGAGCTCGGCCTCGGCCTCGGCATGTCCTTCGAACCCTCGCTGCTCTCCGGTCCGTCCGCCGCCTCGCGCGGTCCGCGTCTGGGTGCGGAAGATGAAGCACCGGTCGGACTCGCCGACCTGATCGCCCAGAACCTCGACGACTGAACAACCCCATTTTAGAAAAGGAAGCACCCGATGAGACATCGCAGCAAAACCGTCAAACTCAAACGCAACGCCTCGCACCGCAAGGCGCTGCTCTCCAACCTGGCGTGCAGCCTGATCGAGCACGGCCGCATCAAGACCACCCTCGGCAAGGCGAAGGCCCTGCGTCCGGTGGCCGAGAAGCTGGTCACGCTCGCCAAGCGCGACGACCTTCACTCCCGCCGTCTGGCGATCGCGTATCTTCACCAGAAGGACGTGGTCAAGAAGCTGTTCTCCGAAGTGGCTCCCGCTTCGAAGGACCGCCAGGGTGGCTACTGCCGGATCACCAAGCTGGGCGCCCGCATGAGCGACTCCGCGCCGATGGCCGTGATCGAGTGGGTGGACCGCACCGAGAAGACCGAAGCCGCCGCCGAGGCCCCCGCCGCTGAGGCTGTGGTGGAAGTGGCAGCCGAGGAAAAGCCCGCCAAGAAGGCAGCCAAGAAAAAGGCCGCTCCGGCGGACGAAGCCGCGGAGTAATCCCCGGTTCAGGAACCTGAACATCCTCAAAACCGCCTGTGCCCCGTGCGCAGGCGGTTTTTTCGTGGGGTGGAGGTTTTCCGAGATCGGCATGGTGATCGGGCGCGGGATCGGCTAGGTTGGCGGCCATGAACGACTCGATTTCCTCGCTGACCGGCCGGATCCAGGCATTTGTCGATGCCCGGGACTGGCGGCAGTTTCACAATGCCAAGGACCTGAGCGTGGCCATCGCCGCGGAGGCTGGGGAGTTGATGCAGCACTTCGTGTGGCAGCAGGACGGACAGATTGAGGAGCGGGTGGCGAAGCGCCGCGATGAGATCGCCTCGGAGATCGCGGATGTGGGGATTCTTCTGTTCGAGCTTGCCGACAATCTCGGCCTCAAGCTTGGCGACGTGATGGCGGAGAAAATCGCCCGCAACGAGACGCGCTATCCGGTGGAGAAGGCGAGGGGGAACAATCTGAAGTATTCCGAGCTTTGATCACTCGGGCCACCTGAGGTCCGGTTTCGTGCCACCCCAGAAGGGTTGGGAAGGGTCTAACAGGTTGTTCCCGGCGTGAAGAACGGCTCCGGACTTGTCCACGCGCATCGTGAAGACGGATTGGTCCGCTTGGAGGATGACGGCTTTGTCGAAGAAGAATCGCGAGGAGGTCCGGGCGTCGAAGGTATGCTTTCCGTGAAGCAGGGGAGTCATCACCAGCGGAGTGTCAGGAGGCCTCACGGCAGGGATCCCGGCGACGTAGGTGAATGCGACTTCGCCCTTCTCGAGGGCGCGGGTGCCGGTGAACACGTTGTCGGGTTTCCGGCTCGCCGGGCCGCGGGCGTAGAACATGCTTTCGGCTTGCAAGATTTCCGAGGCGATCAACTGCCGGAAGCAGGCATTGGCGCTGCTGCCTGATAGATCGAGCGGGCTGAGGGTGGCCGCCTTCACCTCTTTCGCGGTCGCGGCATTGGGAAACGAACCATAGCTGGTCTCGAATTCCTCCAAAGCGAGGCCGATCTGCCGGGCGTTGTTCACCGCCTCGACGAGATCGGATTTCTTGCGGGAGCGTATCACCAGGGGCGAGGTGATTCCTGCTAACAGAAGCATGAGGATCGACCCCAGTCCCACGATGAGCGTCCATCGCCACCATGTCTGCGAGCGGATGGCCGCAGCCGTGGGAGGCGGCGGCGGGGCATTCGGAGGCGGTTGGGGAAGCGGGGTGGACATTCAGAGTCAGGTGCCAGTCTGGCCGACCCGAGGCCGGATGCAAGCCGGCGATGGCGTGAATCGTCCGGACCCGTGCGCATGGGAAACAAATCGAGGTTTTTCCCATCGATTTGCCGAATCGTGACATTAGCATGGTGCGCATCCGCGCCAGCCAAGCCATGAAGATTGTTTTCCGCCTGAGTTTCCACACCACGCCCGGCCAATCGCTGTGGCTCAAGCTTGCGACCGTGGCCCCGGGAGGAGGCCTGCGTCTGGAGCAAGTGCTGCCGATGCGCTGGATCAACGAACGCCAGTGGCAGGCCGAGCTGGATCTGGATGCAAACGGACCGGTGGAGATCGAGTATGCCTATCAGTTCCGCCAGGAGGGGAATGGCGTGCAGTTGGATGAGTGGAAGGGCCCGCGAAAGGCGGCCGCCGATCCCTCGCTGCGGGGGGCTTTGATGCTGCATGACACGTGGTGCTCGGCGGGCACCTTGGATTACGCGTTTGAGACCACTGCGTTCCAAACGCTGCTGCCGCCCCGCAAGGATCTTGCCGGGCCGGAGATTCCCGATGGTGCGAACCATGAGTTCCGCCTGCGGATGGCCGCGGTGCCGGCGGGGATGGTGCCTTGCGTGATCGGCAGCGTGAACGAGCTCGGCGACTGGGGCTGGCACCGAGCGGTGCCGCTGCGCGAGATCGAGCCGGATCTGTGGCACGCCGCGCTTCACCTGCCTGCGGATTGGTGGATCGATTACAAATACGGTCTCTACGACCCGGCCCGGGGCTGCGTCGTGAGCCTGGAGCATGGGGAAAACCGTCAGCTTGAGCCGCGCTCGATCGCGGAGGGGCAATGGACGGTGGTGCATGACGAGGCCTACCGGCGGGATGCCTCGCAGCTCCCGCGGGCGGCGGGTGTGGCGATTCCCGTGTTTTCCCTGCGCGGCGAGCAGAGCCTGGGCGTCGGGGAATTCGCCGACCTCAAGCCTCTGGCCGATTGGTCGGCAAAGGTCGGTCTCAAGCTCATCCAGATCCTGCCGATCAACGACACGACTTCTTCGCACGATTGGACGGATTCCTATCCCTATTCCGCCATCAGCGTATTCGCGCTGCACCCCTTGTATCTTCGCATCGAGGACCTTTCCTACCCCATGCCTGCGGCCTTTGCAGAGGATCTGGATACCGCGCGCGAGTGGCTCAATGCGATGGAGCACGTGGACTACGAAGAGGTCATGAAGGCCAAGACCGCGCTCACGCGGCGGGTCTTTGCGGCTCACTCCAAGGCCATCCTCGCGAGCCGGGGTTTTCGGGATTTCCTCGAAGAGAACCGCGACTGGCTGGTGCCCTATGCGGTCTTTTGCGTGAAGCGCGATGAGTTCGGCACCGCGGACTTCAGCCGCTGGGGGGACTGGGCGGTGTTCGATCACGAGCGGGCCGAGGCCCTTGACACGCCGGGCGATCCCTCATGGCCGGAGGTGGCCTATCATGTTTGGCTTCAGCATGAACTCGATCGCCAGCTCGCCGATGCGGTGGCGCATCTCCACCAGCGCGGCATTTGTCTCAAGGGCGATCTGCCGATCGGCATCGACCGCCAGTCGGTGGATGCCTGGTCGCTGCCACATCTATTCAAGATGGATTCCCAGGCGGGAGCTCCGCCGGATGCCTTTGCCGTCAAGGGGCAGAACTGGGGCTTTCCCACCTATCACTGGGAGGTCATGGCCAAGGACGGATACGCCTGGTGGCGTTCGCGCTTCGCCCAATTGAGCCGCTATTTCGATGCCTATAGGATCGATCACATCCTCGGATTCTTCCGCATCTGGCAGGTGCCCTTGGATCACGTCGAGGGCATCATGGGCTGGTTCGATCCGGCGATGCCCGTGCATGTGGACGAGATCCGCGCTCGCGGGATTCCCTGGGATTTCCACCGCCACTGCCGCCCGTACATCCGCGGGCACTTCCTGTGGGAGCGCTTCGGCGATGCGACGGACGAGGTGCTGCGTGAGTATCTCGACGATTGCGGAAACGGCGTCTATCAGCTCAAGCCGCATGTCTCCACCCAGAGAAAGGTGCAGGAGCATTTCGCCGCGAAAAACGCCGCGGATCCGGTGGCGGGGGAGCGGAGCGCGCGCATCCGCCAAGGACTCTTCGATTGCGTGAGCGAGGTGCTTTTCCTCGAAGTCCCCGGCTCGCAGGGCACGCTGTTCCATCCCCGGTGTTCCCTGCAATCGACGCGGTCGTTCCAGGAACTCGACGACGACACACGGCGGCGGGTGGACGAGCTTTACGTCGATTACTTCTTCCGCCGCCAGGAGGCTTACTGGCAGGCCCGCGGGTATGAGAAACTGCCGGCGATGCGGCGTGCCAGCCCGATGCTGCTGTGCGGCGAGGACCTTGGCATGGTGCCCGATTGCGTGCCCGGCGTGCTCAAGGAGCTGGGCATCCTTTCCTTGGAAATCCAGCGCATGCCCAAGTCCTCGAAAGTCCGCTTCGCCGATCCGGCCCAGGCTCCCTATCTCAGCGTGGTGAGTCCCTCCACCCACGACATGCCGACCCTGCGCGGCTGGTGGCGGGAGGATGCAAACCTGACCGCCGAATTCGCCTGGCACTGCCTCGGTGCGGCCTTCCCGCCCCACGAGCTCAGCGGAGAGCTGGCCACGCGGATTCTCCACCAGCACCTCCAGTCGCAGGCCATGTGGGCGATCTTCCCGCTGCAGGACCTGCTGGCGATCGACGAATCCCTGAGGCACCCGGACCCGGATGCCGAGCGGATCAACGTGCCGGCCATCATGCCTTACTACTGGCGTTACCGCTGCCACCTGATGCTGGAGGAGCTTTCCGCGGCCGATGAGTTCAACTCGCGGCTCGCCCGGCTGCTTCAGGCCACAGGCCGGACGGTCGGAATCTGAGGGGTGTTTTTTTCCAAGAGGAGGCCTTGACCGGGCAAGGGACGGGGAAATAGGGTCCGGGCGGTTTTTCGCCCGCCCATCCCGAACTTCCTCATCATGAACATCCACGAATACCAGGCCAAGGAGCTTTTCGACCGTTTCAGCGTTCCCAGCCCGAAGGGCAAGGTCGCATCCACCCCGAAGGAGGCGCATGACGCAGCGAAGTGGCTGGATGTGAAACACCTCGTCGTCAAGGCCCAGGTCCATGCCGGCGGCCGTGGCAAGGGTGTCTTCAAGAACGGCTTCAAGGGCGGCGTGCATCTCGTCGAGTCTCCCGAGGCCGCCCGCGATGTCGCGGCGAGCATGCTCGGTGAGACGCTCGTCACCAAACAAACCGGCGACGCCGGACGCCTGGTGCGCAAGGTGATGGTGGCCGAGTCCGTCACCATCCAGAAGGAACTCTACCTCGCCATCCTCATGGACCGCGCTTCCGGCAAGCCGGTCATCGTCGCCTCCACGGAAGGCGGCATGGACATCGAGGAAGTGGCCGAGAACCACCCCGAGAAGATCCTCCGCGAGTATGTGAACCCGCTCGCCGGTCTGCAGGCCTATCAGGTGCGGAAACTCTGCGCCGCTCTCGGCCTCACCACCACCGCCCGCCAATACGGTCGCCTGCTTCACTCGCTCTACAAGCTGTTCATCGACTGCGATTGCTCGATGGTCGAGATCAACCCGGTGGTCATCACCACGGACGACCACGTTTATGCGCTCGATGCGAAGTTCAACTTCGACGACAACGCGCTCTACCGCCACCCCGAGATCCAGGCGATGCGCGACAAGGACGAAGAGGACCCCCGCGAAGTGGCGGCTGCCGAGTATGACCTCAACTACATCGGCCTGGATGGAAACATCGCCTGCCTCGTGAACGGAGCGGGCCTTGCCATGGCGACGATGGACATCATCAAGCACCACGGCGGGGATCCGGCGAACTTCCTCGACGTGGGCGGCGGAGCCTCCAAGGAGCAGGTGGCCGCGGCCTTCAAGATCATCCTCGGCGACAAGGCCGTGCAGGGCATCTTCATCAACATCTTCGGCGGCATCATGGACTGCAACATCGTGGCGGAGGGCGTCGTCGCCGCCGCCAAGGAAACCGGCCTCTCGCTGCCCCTCGTCGTGCGACTGGAAGGCAACAACGTCGAAGCCGGCAAGGCCACGCTCGCCGCTTCCGGCCTGAACATCCTGTCTGCGGACAGCATGGACGACGGAGCCAAGAAGATCGTCGCCGCCGTCGCCTGATTTCTCCGGTGAATTTCCATGACGCTCCGGCAATTCTACGACTGGCAAACCGAGGGAGGCGCGAAAGACGTCTCCCGTCTGGTTGCCGCGTTGGAGGAGCGTGAAATTCCCTGGTGCATGATTGGCGGACTTGCCGTGAATCATTGGGCGCAGGAACCGATGGCCACCGCGGATGTCGATCTGGTGATCGTTTCCGAACGGGTTGAAGAAGCCGCGGAAGCCATCCGGAGTCTCGGATTCTCCGAAAGCCGTTTCGAGTGGTCGATCAACTACAAGGGCGCATCGAAAGTCTCCATCCAGATCAGCACAGAAGCAATGTATCTGGATTTTCCAGCCCGCTCTGTGGCAGCGAATGTCCACGGAATCCTCATGCATGTGGCGTCCTTGGAAGACACCCTTGCAGGAAAACTTGCAGCCTACCTTGACCCCCAGCGGCGAAGCACCAAAAAGCTCAAAGACCTATTGGACATCGGGCGTCTCATCGAAGCCCATCCGGAACTGGTGACGAAGGTTCCCGAGCAAGTCCTCGTCAAACTCAACAATCCCTGACTCTCCCAACTAGAAGCATAACACCATGGCCATCCTCATTGACGAAAACACCAAGGTCCTCGTGCAGGGCATCACCGGCAGCTTTGGCGCGCGCCATGCCAAGCTCTCGCTCGAATACGGCACCCAGGTGGTGGCCGGCGTCACCCCGGGCAAGGGTGGGCAGAAGTTTGAAAACGTGGTCCCGATCTTTGACACGGTCGGCGATGCCGTGAAGGAGACCGGAGCCAACGCCTCCGCCATCTTTGTGCCGCCCGCCTTTGCCGCGGACGCCATCCTTGAGGCCGCGGATGCCGGTGTGGACCTGATCGTCTGCATCACCGAAGGCATTCCGGTGATGGACATGATGCGGGTGAAGGCCATGCTCCAGGGTTCCAAGTGCCGATTGGTCGGCCCGAACTGCCCCGGACTGGTGACTCCCGGTCTTGGCGAGAAGAGCCACGGCGGCTGCCGCATCGGCATTGCGCCGGGATACATTCACAAGCGTGGCAACGTCGGTGTCGTTTCGCGCTCCGGCACGCTGACCTACGAGGCCGTCTGGCAGCTCACCCAGCTTGGCTACGGCCAGAGCACCTGCGTCGGCATCGGTGGCGACCCGATCAACGGCACCAACCACCAGGAGGTGTTGGAAATGTTCAACAACGATCCCGAGACCGAGGCCATCATCATGATCGGCGAGATCGGCGGCACGGCGGAAGTCGAGGCCGCGCGTTGGGCGAAGGAGCACTGCAAGAAGCCGATCGCCGGATTCATCGCCGGTGCCACCGCGCCTCCGGGACGCCGGATGGGCCACGCCGGTGCCATCGTCGGCGGTGAGGAGGACACCGCGCAGGCCAAGAAGAAGATTCTGGCAGAGTGCGGCATCGCCGTGGCGGAGACGCCCAGTGTGATGGCCAAGACCCTGCTTGAGCGCTGGGGCAAGTGATGCCCGGTGTTTGAGAGGAAGTGCCTCACGGATTGGCGCATGCTGCTTGGACGGCATGCGCTTTTTCGTGTAGGTATCGTTCGTCGCCGCGGAGCTCCCGCAAGGGGGGCGCGCCGTGACTGGCTGTTATGAAACTCCCGATCTCCCCCGTTGTCGCCCTGTGGATGTTCATGATTTCCGCCGTGCAGGCGGCGCAGGAAGGAGGCTTTCTTTTCGCCACCTTCAAGGGCGAGGCCACGCCGATGGACGAGCAGATCCACTTCGGGCTGAGCCGTGACGGGTTGCGCTGGAAGGCGCTGCGGGGTGGCAGGCCGGTGCTGGTTTCCAAACTGGGCGAGAAGGGCGTCCGCGATCCCTTCCTTTTGCGTTCGCACGACGGGCAGAAGACCTATCTGATCGCCACCGATCTATCCATTTACCATCACCCGGATTGGAAGCGCTCGCAGGAAAAAGGCAGCCGCTCGATTGTGGTTTGGGAGTCGGTGGATCTGGTGAAGTGGTCCGAACCGCGCTTGGTCGAGGTGGCGGCGCCGGACGCCGGGTGCACCTGGGCTCCGGAAGCAGTGTATGATGCGGAGGCCGGGGACTACCTGGTTTTCTGGGCCTCCAAGCATGGGGCGGATGCTTACGCAAAACAACGCATCTGGGCAGCGCGCACCCGGGATTTCCGTCAATTCGGCAAGCCCTTCCTTTATCTGGAGCAGTCCAATGACGTCATCGACACCACGATCATCCGCGAGCAGGAGTGGTATTACCGGTTCTCGAAGGATGAGACCGTCAAGTCCGTGACGATGGAGCGCAGCCGCCGCCTGATGGGGGGCTGGGAGCCGGTGAAGGGCTACAGCCTCGGGGGGCTGGTGGGTTATGAAGGCCCCACCTGTTTCCCGCTGGAAGCTGCCGCGGATGGCAGGCCCGGGCGCTGGTGCCTGCTGCTGGATTTCTATCAGAAGGGTCTCGGCTACCAGCCGTATGTGACGGAGGATCTCGCCGCCGGAACCTTCCGGCCGGTCGATGGGGTGGATTTCCCGTTCCCGTTCCGCCACGGGGCGGTGCTGCGGGTGACGGAGGCCGAGTATCAGAAGCTGGAAAAGGCCTTCCCGGGCGATTGAAGCGCGGGCTCACTCCTCGGGCAGGGTGAGGAGCTCCTCGTCCTCCTCGCGGTATTGTTCGAGCAGGAATCCGTCGTTGGCATGCCAGCGCAGCCAGACTTCGTCGCCCCATTTGGGCGGTGATTCGTCTAACAAAAACGTGCGGTGCTGCTGTTCGGCGCAGATCCGGTATTCCCCGCAGCGCACCCAGTAGCGGGTGTGGGAGCCGAAGTAGATGACGTCCTCGATGGTTCCGGGCAGGGCGTTGTCCCATCCGCCGGTGGCGGGTTTCTCGCGGGAGACGACGAGTTTTTCCGGGCGCAGCGAGAGGTGGATGCGGTCGCCTGGGCGGACGGGCTTGTCGTTGTCGATCATGACCGGGCCGAGTCCCGGGATGTCCGCGCGGGAGAAGCGTTCGCTGATGGATTCGGTCACGCGGCCTTCGAGGAAGTTCGTGTCCCCGATGAAGGCGGCGACGAAGGAAGTACGAGGAGTCTCGTAGATCTCGGCGGGTTTGCCGATCTGTTCGATGCGGCCCTTGTTCATCACGGCGATGGAGTCCGAGATGGACATGGCCTCGCCCTGGTCGTGGGTGACATAGAGGAAGGTGATGCCGACCTCGTCGTGGATGGCGTCGAGTTCGACGAGGAGGCGCTGGCGGAGTTTGAGATCGAGGGCGGCGAGCGGTTCGTCGAGCAGCAGCACGCGGGGTTTGTTGGCGAGGGCGCGGGCGATGCCGACGCGTTGTTTCTGCCCGCCGGAGAGTTTGGCGGGGAGTTTGTCCGCGTGTTCGGCGAGGTCGACGAGATCGAGCATGCGGTCCACTTCCGTGCGGATCCGGTCTTTGGGGAGTTTGCGGATGTTGAGGCCGAAGGCGATGTTCTCGCGGATGCTGAGGTGGGGGAAGAGGGCGTAGTTCTGGAAGACGGTGTTGACGGGGCGTTTTTCGGGAGGGAGGTCGGTGATGTCCACGCCGTCGAGGAAGACGCGGCCGGAGTCGGGTTTCTCGAATCCGGCGGCCATGCGGAGGAGGGTGGTTTTCCCGCAGCCGGAGGGGCCGAGCAGGGAGAAGGTCATGCCATGGCGGATTTCGAGCGTGACGTTGTCCACGGCGGTGAAGGCGCCGAAGCGTTTGGTCACGTTTTCAAAGCGGAGGGATCCTGCGGCGGACATGGCGGTGGCCTTGAAATCGATGGGGCTGCGGATGGCTCAAGGCGCGGGTTTGGAGAGCTCGTCGATGATTTTCTTGCCGACGGGTTCCTCGATGACGCGGGCCTCGGCGAGGTCGCGGGCGAGTTGTTTGGCGGCGGCGATCTGGATGTCCGTGGGTTTCTGCCCATCCGCCTGGGGAGGGCGGATTTCGAAGTTGGCGAGCACCTTCTCAATGCCGGGAGAGATCTCCGGATTGATGAGGGTGTGGAGTTCCGGTTTGCGACCGGACTGGGGTCCGCTGGGGATGGGCGGGAGTTCGCCCTTCTTGAGCGAGTCGAGCGTGTGGAAGTCCGGCTTGTAACCGAGCTTGATGAAGTTGTCGTAGTTCGCGCGGAGTGAGGAGCGGATGAGTCGTTCGCGGGCGGGTGGTTCGTCTTCCTCGGCCTCGTTGGCGAAGAACTCGGGCTCGATGCCCATGCCGAGGTCGATGACGGCATCCGGAGCCATGCCGAGGGTGGTGGCCTCGGCGATCAGGCCGATCGAGCGGACGAGGGATTTGCGGGCATCCTCGGCGTAGAACTGGCGGAAGAAGCTGCTGTCGCTGGTGATGGACTTGAGTTCGGCGACGATGGCGTTCTGGCGTTGTTTCTTTTTCACCCAGCCGTATCCGTAGAGGAGGACGACAAGCGCGCCGATGAGGAAGGCGGCGCGGGTGAGGATGTAACGTGGGCTTGGTGTTTCCATGATGTGTCAGGTCCAGATGGATTTTTGTTTCTTCTCCTTGGGCGGTTCTTCGAAGGGCTTGCGTTCGCGGCAGTGGAAGAGGGCTTCCTCGCGGGTGATGTAGCCGCCTTCGAACAGGGCCATGAGGCTTTGGTCGATGGTGCGGTTTCCCTCGCGGTAGCCGATTTCCATGAGGCCGACGATTTGTTCGAGTTTGCGCTCACGGATGCAATTGCGGATGCCATGGCCGGGGATGAGGATCTCGCTGGCGAGCACCCGGCCGGCGCCATCGGCACGTGGGAGGAGCCTTTGGCAAACGATGCCCTGCAAGGCACTCGCAAGTTGGGCGATGATCTGCGGCTGCTGGTCCGCGGGGAAGACATCGACGAGGCGGTCGATGGTCTGGGGGGCGTCCGGCGTGTGGAGGGTGGCCAGAACCAGATGCCCGGTCTCGGCGGCGGTGAGGGCGATGCGGATGGTGTCCAGATCGCGCATTTCCGAGACGACGATGACGTCCGGATCCTGGCGGAGGGCCTGGCGGAGAGCGCGTGGAAAGCTTTTGGTATCACCGCCGACCTCGCGTTGTTTGATGAGGCAGGAGCTGTGCTGGAAGAGGAACTCGATGGGGTCCTCCAGGGTGATGATCACGCCGCTGCGGGTGTCCGAAATGCGCTTCACCATGGAGGCGAGGGTGGTGGACTTGCCGGATCCGGTCACGCCGGTGACGAGGATCAATCCGCTGCGCAGGCCGCAGAGATCGGTGGCGACCGAGTGGTGGCCGAGGTTTTCGATTTCCGGGATTTCCTGGGTGATGAAGCGGAAGGCGGCCTCGACGTTGCCGCGGGCGATGTGGACGTTGCCGCGGAAGCGGCCGACGCCTTCGACGTGCAGGGCGTAGTCGAGTTCCCAGTCCTGTTCGAGGGTGGAGCGTTGGGACTCGGTGAGGGTGTCGAGCACGAGGTTTCGCACGGTCTCGGGGTCGAGCGGGATGTCACCGATCGGGTGGAGAGTGCCATTCACCCGTGAACAGGGTGGAGCCCATGAGCTGAGGTGGAGATCGGAGCCCCCGCGGGCGACGGTCTCACGGAGGTATTCGGTGATGTCTTGGGTCATGGGAAGAGCGGATCAGCCGGAGATGCCGCGCATGGCGCGGTCGAAGTCCTGGGGGCGTGGGCAGGCGGAGCGGGCGACGTCCGCCTCGACAAATCCCTGGCGGGTGGAGGCGACGAGGTAATCGAGCAGCGAGCAGGCGGTGGCGGTGCTTGCTTTTTGCAAGTGGTCCTGGAGCTCGGCGAGTTTGTTGTCGAGGATCCAGCGGCGGGTGGCGGCCTCGTTTTGCATGTATTCGAGGGCGGGGAACAATCCGCCGCCGAGGCGGGGGAGGAGTTGTTGGGAAAGGATGCCGACGAGTTGGGAGGCGAGCAGGTTGAGAGCGCCCGAGGATTCGGAGCGGATGAGGTGGGTGAAGCGGTCGAGGGTCTCGGTGACGCTGGAGCTGTGGAGGGTGGAAATGACGAGGTGTCCGGTCTCCGCGGCATGGAGGGCGGTGATGGCGGTTTCCGCGTCGCGGATCTCGCCGAGGAAGAGCACGTCCGGGCTTTGACGGAGGGCGGCGCGCAGGGCGCTGGAGAAGCTGGCGGAGTCCTGCCGGATCTCGCGTTGGGAGAAGAACGAGAGATCGTTTTCGAAAAGGTATTCGATGGGGTCCTCGAGCGTCACGATGTGGCGGGCGAGGTGATGGTTGATCCAATCGAGGCAGGAAGCGACGGTGGTGGACTTGCCGGAGCCGGTGGGTCCGGTGACGAGAATGAGGCCGTAGCGGCGCTGCATCCAGGATTGCAGTAGATCCGCGGGCAGTCCGAGATTGGCGAGCGGTGGGATGTCGTTGCGGATGGGGCGGAGCACGGCGGCGAGGCGGCCGAGCGTGCGATAGAGGTTCACGCGGAGCCGGTGGCCGTCGGGGATCCGCCATGAGACGTCGGCTTCCTGGGTGGTGGCGGGGTCCACGCCGCAGGATGTCCAGAAGGCGGCGAGCGCCTCGTGCGGGATGGGGCCGGGGTGGAGTTCGGTGACGTCGCCTTCGATGCGGACGCGCGGGGCCTCGTTTTCGACGATGAACACATCCGTGGCACCGCCGGCGAAGGCGTCTCGGATCAGTTGGGTGAGGGCGGATTCGATCGCGGTGCCGGTCATCGTTGATCCGCACTCTATCGATCGTGGAGGCCGGGTGAAGCGAAAACACCGCGGCGGTGGCTTGTCGCAGGCCGGCTCAGGCGGCGTGGTCGCCGGTGAGCTTTTGTTCCATGGGCACGCGGATGAGGAAGCGGGTCTCGCGCCCGGGAGTGGAGGAGACACCGATGTTGCCGCCGTGGGCTTCGACGGCGCGTTTCACGATCGAGAGTCCGAGGCCGGTGCCCTTGATCTCGCGTTGCGAGTGGTGTTTCTCGACGCGGTAGAAGCGCCGGAAGATGTGGGGCAGGTCCGCACTGGGGATGCCGATGCCGTCGTCCGCCACCCAGATGTCGAGCTGGCCGCCGGTGCTGGTGCAGCCGATTTCGACACGGAGTCCGGGGTGGGGGTTTTGTTTGAGGGCGTTTTCCACCAGATTGAAAAGCACCTGGGTCCAGTAGAAGCGGTCACCTTGGAGGATGAGGGTAGGGTCCGGCATCTCGACCACGATGGTGGCGGACTGGCTGCGGATGACGGATTCGAGGCGCTCGAGCACGTCGGTGATGCAGGAGCGGAACTTGAAGGGCTCGATTTTCAGCGAGTTGGCCTCACCGGATTCGAGGCGGGAGATGACCAGCATGTCCTCGACGATGCGCGAGATGCGGTCCGAGTGCTTGCGCATGACCGAGAGGAAGCGGCGGGCGACGGCGGGATCGTCGACCATATTGTCGTCCAGCAGGTTCTCGAGGTAGCCATTGATGATGGCCATCGGGGTGCGCAGTTCGTGGGAGGCATTTGCCACGAAGTCTTTGCGGATTTGGTCGATTTGGTGTTCGGCGGTCACGTCCCGGAGTATGACGCGGGTGAGGGGATCCCCATCGGGTGAGGACGGAAGGCGGGCGGCATCGAGAATCCACGCGTTGATGCCGCGGTTTTCGTGATCTCCGCGTGGGGAGGTTTGCTGTGGAAGGACGACCTTGGCCTGCACGGATTCGCCGGTTTCAAGGCACTGGAAGAGTGCTTTGGAGAGCCGGGTCTCGAGCAGGGTCTCGCGGACGGGGCGGTCCGTGAGGTCGCGTTCACCGAAAAGTTCGCGTGCGGCGGAGTTGGTGAAGCGGATGCTGCCGCTGGAATCCACCAGCATGAACGCGTCGCCGAGGGCGTCGAGCAGGCGGTTGCGTTCCTCTCGGGCTTGGAGGAGGTCTTGTTCGATGCGGAGTTTCCAGGCATGGGCGTCGGCTTTGGATTGCCGGATCGCACCGCGCAGGCGCAGGGCGACGATGGTGAGTGCGGCGAGCGCCGCGACGGCGGCGGTGATGGCGATTCCGGTGGTCATTCTTCGGCTCTGACCACGCGATAGCCGACGCCGCGGACGGTTTCAATCAGCGATCCGTGCGGACCGAGTTTCTGGCGGAGGCGTTTCATGTGGGTGTCGAGCGTACGGCTGTGGGCGGCATCGCTGTAGCCCCAGACGGAGCGGAGGAGGTCATTGCGGTCCTGGGGCTTGCCGGCGCGCTCGCAGAGGTAGAGGAGCAGCTTGAACTCGGTGGAGGTGAGTTCGCCGGGTTCGTTGTCCAGATAGAACTTGAGGGCGTTCTTGTCGAAGCGGAAGGGACCGAAGGAAAAATCCACGGCACCGGGCGGGCCGTCGGCGCGTTTCAGGATGGCTTGGACGCGGAGGAGGAGTTCCTTGGGGCTGAAGGGTTTGGTGAGATAGTCATCCGCACCTGCCTCAAGGCCCTGGATGCGGTCTTCCGTCTGTGCGCGAGCGGTGAGCATGATCACCGGGATGCCGACTCCACGTGGATCGCGGCGGAGTTCCCTGAAAACCGCATAGCCGTCCCGGCCCGGGAGCATCAGGTCGAGGACGATGAGGTCCGGACGCTCGCGAAGAGCCATCTCGGTGCCCTCGATGCCATCATGGGCCTTGAGGACCTCGAACCCTGCGCGCTGCAGGTTGAATCCGATGAGCTCGGCGATGTCCTGTTCGTCCTCTACAATCAGAATGCGATGCATTACGGCTGGAGGCTAGGGCGTCTCGCGGACGGGGGTGAACCCGCCACATGTGACGATTTGGTCACAGTAGGTCCTTGCTGATCACGCTGCCTGGAGAGGTGGTGCGGGCGACGCCGATTTTCACTCCGGCTTCGATGGAAGTGTTGACTCCGGTGCGTACGCCGTCGCCGAGGATGGCGCCGAGTTTGAGGCGGCCGGTGTTGACCGGCTTGCCTTGGATGAGGGAAACGTGGTGCCTGCCGTCGTGGCGATGGTTTTCCGTGCAGGTGCCCGCGCCGAGGGTGACGTGGGTGCCGATGATGGAATCCCCGACATAGCATTGGCGGGAGATGTAGGTGTTGTTGTAGATGATCGAGTTCTTCACTTCCGCGCCGTTGCCGACGAAGCAGTTGGCTCCGATGCTGGTGGCACCGCGGATGTAGGCATTCGGCCCGATCTGGCTGTTGGGGCCGATGAGGACGGGGCCCTCGATGACGGTTCCGGGCAGGATGCGGGAGCCGTTGGCCAGCCGGATGGTGCCGGAAAGGCTGGCGAGGGGGCTGACATCACCGAGCAGCGAGGTTTCATCCATCAGGGCGAGGACCTCCTCGTTCATGCGGAGCAGGTCCCAGGGGTAGATGACCGGGAAGCAGTTTGCATCGGTGACGATCTTTTCTTCGCACTCCTCGGGGTTGGCCGATCCTTTCCAGGCGAGGATGTGGTTTTCGGAGTCGAGCAGGCAGGCGGTTTTCGGGTTTCTTCCGAGCAGGAGGAGGGCTCCGAGTTCGATCCAGTTGTCGATGGGGATGCGCAGCGTCCTGGGGCCGGCTTCCTTGGGATCCACCAATTGGAGGCCCGCCCGGCGGAGGTCTGCGGAGAGCAACTCCCGCATCGGGATGTTGGCGATGAGGCACGCTCCGAGGTCGCGGTTTGAGGTGATCGGAGCACAATAAGCGGGGTGGCGCGGAGGTAAGAGTGTCGCCTGCATGGGTTGAAAACAGTCCATCACGAAGCCCGGGGGGATTCACGAAAATTCTCCGCCGGGGAGCAAAAATCCGCAGGCTCACGGGGCGGCTCGACCGTGCCTGCCGTGCCGTCCGGGATCAGGCGAAAAACCCGGGAGCCCGTTGGCAGAGCTGGATGCAGAAGCCCCAGGGATCGCGCAGCATGGCCACCCGGCCGCCGTCCGGCAGTGCTTGGTCGGAAACGGCCAAGGCTCCGGCGGCGAGAAGGCTCCGGAGGTCCTCGTCCATCCGATCGGTGACAAAGGCGAGGTGAAGCAGCAGCGGGTCCATGGCCGCGTAGTCCGGGATCTGGTCGGGCGGGTTCCGATAGATTTCGATCATCACCCCGCTTTCCGGGTCGCGGAGGAAGTGGGCGAAGGCAGGTCCCTCGCCGGCCCGGGCGATTTCAAAACCCAGGTGCCGGACATACCAGTCGGCGACGGCCCGCGGGTCCTCCACGTTGAGGGCGAAGTGCTCGATTTTCATGGTGGCTCAGCTTCAACCGGCGTGTTGGGCATGCCACTCGGCATAGACCTTGGGCGAAATTTCGGAGGGCTTGATCTCGGACCGGCCGCCCCAGAAGACGTTGGTGTAGGAAACCGGGATGCCTACTGACTCCAGATGGCGGTCGATCGCCGCCTTGTGCGCCAGCACCCGGTCTTTCTCGGTGCCGTGGACCACGCCCATGATGTTCACATTGCCAAACTGCGGCCCGCCTTCGCGCCAGTAGCAATGCGTCATGCAGAAATGGCGGCCGACCTCGGCTCCGCCTTCGATCTCACGGCCCTTTGGAACAGCCCAATGAAACAATCCATTGAAACGAGTGACCCGCTCGCCGCTGGCGGAGGGTTTGACGTGTTCGAGGAAGGTGGAGAAGCGGCCGATGACCTTTTTCGAGTTGAGCGTCTCGGCGACCTCGCAGAAGCGCTCCAGACTGACTCCGGCGATCTTCGCGCGGTCGTCCCACGGGTTTTCGCGGATTTCGTCGAGCGTGAGTTCTTCCTTGAGGGCAAGGAGGACGTTCCATTCCTCCGGGCTGAGTTCGACCGTGGCGGTGGTCATCATGACGGCGGGTTCGTCGGATTTGTCGCCGGGTTCGAGGGACTTGCGGCGGGTGTGTCCGACGCCGAGGGCGAAGACGCCGTTGGCAGGCATGAGGAGGTATTCAGTGGCGCCGGTGAGGCGGAGCAGGGCGGTGGCGTGGTGGTCCAGGGACTCGCCGACGGGCACCTTGAGGGTGGTCCAGAGGCGGTAGCCGGAGCCGGAGACCTCGGTGTCGGTGGAGCGGATCACGACGTGGCCCGAAAAGGGGTCCTGCTTGGCCATGAAATCGAAGGCGTCGTTGAGTTTGTCCTCCGGCACTTTCCAGGCGACCAAGGCGCCGTGGGCGAGTTTGGTGGAGAGGAGGGTCTGGCGGACGCGGCGGATGATGCCGGCTTCCTGCATGGCGCGGATGCGGACGAGCACCGTTTCGAGCGGGACTCCGGATTTTTCAGCGATGACGTGGAAGGGTTGGCGCTGGAATCCGGCGACAAGATCCTCGGAAATCGAGAGGATCTGGGCGTTTACGGGATCGGTGTGCTCGACGGGGATGGTGGTGGACATGGGAAAATGAGGGATGGGGATTCGGGGATTCCGCGTTCAGTCCTCGGTGACGAGGCGACGGAGGTATTCCAGGGCCGGGCCGCGATCAAGGATTCTTCCCTCGAGCTGTTCGGTTTGGATGCGTTCGAGGATGTCCTTGAAGCGCGGGCCGGGCGTCATGCCGAGCCCGATGAGATCGCGCCCGGTGACCAGTGGAGGGGGGATGAGCGGCTCGGCGGAGAACTCGGATTCCTTTGCCTGGAGGAATTCGTAGTTGTCGGTGAATCCGTTGGAGGATCCGCAATCGACGCGATGAAGCTCCATTTCCATGGAGAACGTGGGTGCGGCCATGAAGCGCTTCAGTTTTGCCACGCGCATCTTCTGCACGTTCATGAACTGCATGTGGCGGGCCACCATGGGCACCACGGCGGCGATCACATCGTTTGGATAGCGGAGGCGGCGGAGGATGGATTCCGCCATCTCGGCTCCGAGCGCGTCGTGGCCGTTGAAGCGGATGCGGCCGGTCTCGTCGACGCTTCGTGTCGGAGGTTTGGCCACATCGTGAAGCAACACCGCGAGGCAGAGTTCGAGCGGTGCATCGGGCTCGAGCATCTCCAGCATGATCATCGTGTGGGTGAACACATCCCCCTCCGGATGCCACTCCGGTGGTTGATCGCAGCCGATGGTTTCCAGAAACTCTGGCATGAAGCGGGCAAGCAGCCCCGTTTCAATCAGGCAGCGGACCCCGTCCTGGCGGCGGGGAGTGGTGAGTATGCGCGAGAATTCATCACGGATGCGTTCCGGTGAGATCCGGTCCAGAAGAAGAGCCCTGTCCCTCAGCGCGACTTCGGTCTCGGGTTCAATCGCGAATCCAAGCCTGGTGGAAAACCGGACGGCGCGCAGCAGGCGCAGGCCGTCCTCCTCGAAGCGGGCGGCCGGATTGCCGATCGCGCGGATCACTCCGGCCTTCAAGTCCGCGAGGCCGCCCACATGGTCGATCACCTCACCGGTTTCCGGGTCTTCGAACAAGCCGTTGATCGTGAAATCCCGCCTCATCGCGTCCTCGCGGGCGGTTGAGAACGTGACGCTCTCCGGACGCCGGCCGTCCTTGTAACTGCCATCGGTCCGGAACGTGGCGATCTCGATGGCGTGGCCGCCGTGTTTGGCGATCACCACGCCGAAGTGGGCGCCCACTTCGTTCGATCCGGGAAACAGGCGGATCACCTCCCGCGGCGTGGCCGAGGTGGCGATGTCGTAGTCCTTCGGCTCGTGACCTAACAGAAGATCGCGCACGCAGCCACCCGCGAAAAGCGCCTCGTGGCCGGCTGCCCGGAGGCTTGCTGCCAGCCCGTTGGCCGCCTCCCTTGCGGACATGGTCGCTTCCTTGCTCATGGGCCTGGGCGGACTCCCTGATAGATGGTGACCACGCCGAATTGAAGCGGCGTGGCCTCGGTCTCGGCAAAGCCGCAGGACTCCAGCAATCCGGTCATCCCGGTGCCGGATGGAAACTGTTCGATGGAGCCGCCGAGATATTCGTAAGCATCCCTCTGGCCGGTGAGCCAGCCCGCCATGCGCGGCAGCACGTGGTGGAGATAGAGCCGGTAAGGCGCGCGCAGGATGCCCTCCGGCAGTGAGAAATCGAGGATGACCAGCCTGCCGCCGGGCTTCAGGACGCGCAGCATTTCGCGCAGCGCGGCCGGGTAATCCGCCATGTTCCGGAGACCGAAGGCCACCGTGACCACATCAAAGGAGCCCGCGGGAAAAGGCAGGTTGAGCGCATCTGCGACCAGGGTTTTGGCAAGTCCCCGGCTCGAGGCATGGGCGAGCATCTCCGCACAGAAATCCGAGGCGATCACTTCGCAATCCGGGCAGGCGTCCTGGATCTCCAGTGCCAGGTCCCCGGTGCCGGAGGCCACGTCCAGAAGACGCTGCGGTTTCCATCTGCGGATGCGGGCGGTCACCACCTTGCGCCACCAGATGTCCGCACCGCAGCTCAGCACGTGGTTGGTCAGCACATAGCGATCGGCGATCCGGGCAAAGGCGTCGCGCACGTAAGCGGCATCGGGCATGCCCAACCTTTGGGGGGGATCGCCTGCGAATCAAGCGGCAAGGACCAATGCTTTTTCCACCCCCAATGCTTGCACGCTCCGGGCGGACAACTATCGTCGCGGCCTCCCACACACCGCCATGGCCACCGTCACTCCCTTCGCCGCCCTCCGTCCCGATCCGAAGCTTGCCTCCAAAGTCTGCGAGCTTCCCTACGACGTCATGTCCTCCTCGGAAGCCAAGGCGATGGCCGACGGCAACGCGCTTTCCTTCCTGCGGGTCTCCAAGCCCGAGATCGACCTGCCCGAGGGCACCGATCTCTACTCGGATGCGGTTTATGCCAAGGGCGCGGAAAACTTCGGCAAGTTGATCGAAGAGGGCGTGCTGCGCCGCGACGAGTCGCCGGTGTTCCACCTCTACCGCCAGGTCATGGGCTCCCACAGCCAGATCGGGCTGGTCGCTCTCGCCAGTTGTCAGGAATACCTCGACGGGATCGTGAAGAAACACGAGCTGACCCGCCCGGACAAGGAGGACGACCGCGTCCGCCACATCGAGACTCTCAACGCCCAGACCGGCCCCGTGTTCCTCACCTACAAGTCCGAGCCGGAGATCGATGCACTGGTCGCCCGCATCACCGCCGCTGCTCCGGAGATCGACTTCACCGCGCCCGATGGCGTGCGTCACAGCTCGTGGCCGGTGGCGTCCCGTGAGGACATGGATTTCCTGGTGGCCGCGTTTGCAAAGATGCCCGCGCTTTACATCGCGGACGGTCATCACCGCAGTGCCGCCGCGGGCCGGGTCTATCAGAGTCGCGGCGGCGAGGGCGGCAGCTCCGGGTTTCTCACGGTCATCTTCCCGCACGACCAGATGAACATCCTTGCCTACAACCGGGTGCTCAAGGACCTCAACGGCCATTCAAGCGAGGCCATCCTTGCCGCCCTCGGCCAGGTTTTCGACATCACAGCGGACGCGGATCCGGTGCCTGCCGGAAAGCACCGCCTCGCTTTCTATCAGGAGGGCCGCTGGCACGGGCTTGTGTTCAAGCCGGAGTTCACCACCGGCCGTTCCGCGATCGATCTGCTCGACGTTTCCCTTCTCCAGACCGAGATCCTCGCTCCGCTGTTTGACATCGAAGACCCGCGCACCAGCAAGCGCATCGCCTTCGTCGGAGGCATCCGCGGCACGGCCGAACTCGAAAAACTCGTGGACTCCGGAGAATTCGCCTGCGCGTTTTCCATGTTCCCGACGGGCATCGAGGACCTCATGGAAATCGCCGACGCCGGTGGCATCATGCCGCCGAAGAGCACCTGGTTCGAGCCGAAGCTCCGCGACGCGATGTTCTCCCACCTCATCTGAGGAGGGCCTTCATCCGGCATGGACGGCTGCGGTTGCGGCAGTGCTGTTTCTGAAATCAAGAAAAATCCTGCGGTGCGAGACCTCTCGCGCCCCGTGATTTCTCTGGCCAGCGGGTGGGGAAACTGCTTTCAAAAGCGCGCGGGCGATCCGTCCCGTAATGATGAGCAATCCCCATTCCGGCCATCACGGCCACACACCGAAGCTTGCGGCAAGCACACTGGCCGCGCTCGGAATCGTATTCGGAGATATCGGCACGAGCCCCCTCTATGCGTTCCGCGAATGTTTCTCCGGCCCCCACGCCGCTCCCCTCGATCCGAGGAATCTCACCGGTGCCGCATCGCTGGTCGTCTGGTCGCTGTTGCTGGTCGTGTCCGTGAAGTATCTCTTCATCATCCTCAAACTCGACAACAAGGGTGAGGGGGGGATTCTCGCGCTTTCCGCACTCATCCGCGGGGCCGTGCGCAAGCTCGGCGGCAAAGACCCGCGGCGCGCCCTCCTGCTGGGATTGGCCGGTGCGGCCTTGATCTATGCGGACGGCATGCTCACGCCCGCCATCTCGGTGCTCAGCGCCGTGGAGGGTCTCGCCGTGAGCGCCCCGATGCTCTCCCACTGGTCGATTCCCCTCGCCGTGCTCATTCTAGCCGGTTTGTTCACCATCCAGCAGTTCGGCACCGGAAAAGTGGGCGTGCTGTTCGGCCCGGTCGTGCTCCTATGGTTCCTCACCATCGGTCTGCTCGGTGCCAAGGCCATGTTGGCCCATCCCCAGGTGCTGCTGGCACTCAGCCCGTCCGAAGGCGTGCTGTTCCTGATCCGGGAATGGAAGCATGCGTTCCCACTGCTCGCGGCGGTCTTCCTTGCAGTGACCGGTGGCGAGGCTCTCTACGCCGACCTCGGCCACTTTGGAATCAAGCCGATCCGTCTCGGTTGGTTCGTCGTGGTGCTGCCAGCCCTTGTGTTCAACTATCTGGGTCAGGCGGCCCTGCTCACCGTGGATCCCTCCGCCATCCGCAGCCCGTTTTTCCTGCTCGCCCCGGAGTATTTGCAACTCCCGCTCACCATCATGGCCACCGCTGCGGCCATCATCGCAAGCCAGGCGCTCATCTCGGGAGCTTTCTCGCTCACCACCCAGGCCATCCAGCTCGGCTGCCTGCCGCGCTTCCGCGTCCGCTACACGTCGGAACACTCCGCCGGCCAGGTCTACGTGCCTTCCGTCAACTGGATGCTCGCCATCGCCTGTATCCTGCTCGTGGTCTCGTTCAAGACGTCCACCGCTCTCGCCGGTGCATACGGCATTGCCATCGCACTGACCATGGCGATCACCTCGATCCTCTTCTACGCCGCCGCGCGCACCGCGTGGCGCTGGTCCTTTGCAAAGGCCGCCTCGCTCACGCTGCTCTTCCTGTTGCTTGATGGTGCCTTCCTCGCCGCCAACACCCTGAAGATCATCCACGGCGGATGGTTCCCGCTGGTCATCGGCATCGTGGTCATGGGCCTCATGCTCATCTGGATCTGGGGCCGCGCCCGCCTCTTTGTCCGCATCTCCCAGGAATCCCTGCCTGTTGAAAACCTGCTCAAGGACCTCGGAAAGGGCAAGATCCACCGGGTCTCCGGCACTGCGATCTACATGAGCGGAAAAGGCACGCAGGTGCCCACCGCGCTTCTTCACAACCTCAAGCACAACCAGGTCATCCACGAGCGGGTCATGCTGCTCCATGTGATGACCCTCGATCAACCACACGCCGCGCGGCGGGAGATGCTCGACTATCAGGAACTCGGCGAAGGATTCCACCGCGTGACCCTCAAGTTCGGCTTTGCCGACAATCCCGAGGTCCCCGGAGCCCTCAAGGATCTTCTGCCCGCCGAGCTCCGCTTCAATCCCGGCAAGGCCACCTACTTCCTCGGTCGCGAGACCTACGGTGTGGGCAGGAAGGCCGGTTTGTTCGACCGCGTGCGTCTCTTCCTCTTTGCCATGATGGCCCGCAACGCCTCGCCCGCGACCGCTTACTTCCAGCTGCCGCCTGGCCGTGTGGTGGAGTTGGGCGCGCAGATCACCTTATAATCCGCGCCTGTCCTCGCATCCGCCATTTTCGCATTGTCCGGACCACCTCCGTTGATACTTCGTGGCCATCCAACCGCCACTTTCCATCACCGGCCTGGGCGCGCTTTCCGCCCTTGGAAACGACGTGTCATCCCACCATCGCGCCGTGATGGAGGGCCGTGCGTCCTTCCGTCCGCTGGCCGGTTTGTTAGGAAATGACAGTCCGCACGCCCGGCTCCCCGCCGCCTGGATCGAGGACCGCCGCATGCTCACCCACCGCAAGTGGAGCCCCGCCACCATGGCCGCGCTGCACGTGGCCGGCCAGGCCGTCGCCGCGGCCTCGTGGTCCGCGGCCGACCTGAAGGACGCCGCACTCGTGCTCGGCACCAGCCGCGGCAATGCGGCGGGTTGGCTGGGCCCGTGGCCGGGCCGCAGGCCGTTCCGCCTGATGGCCGCCAGCAACACCATTCACAGCGAGCCGGCCTCCGCCATCAGCATCGAGTTCGGCATCACCGGCCCCAATCATGTCCTTGCCTCCGGATGCGCCGCGGGGCTCGACGCCATCGGCATCGCCATGATGCTTGTGCGCTGCGGCATGGCTCCCCGTGCCCTCGCCGTGGCGGTGGATCTGCCGCTGGTGCCTCTGCTGTTGGACAACTACGCCGCCTCCGGCATTCTAACAGACAGCTTCTCGCCGGATCCCTATCATCCGGACACCCGCGGATTCATCCCTGCGGAAGGTGCCGCCGCTCTGACGATCGAACCCGGCTCCGGGGACTTCGTCCGGCTTCATCATTACGGTTGCAACTCGGATGCCGCGGACGCCGTGGGCATCCCCAAAAACGGGGGGAACACTCCCGATCTCTTCCAGGCAGCCGAGGCGGCCGGCCTGCATGCGGCGTCGGTATGTCCCCACGCCACCGGCACCGCCGTGCAGCGCGCCGCGGATCCTGCGGCGCTGCGCAGGGCCTTTCCGAATGAGCTTCCAGGCCTGCATCTTCTCAAGCCCATCCTCGGCCACTCCATCGGTGCAAGCGGCCTGCTCGAAAGCGTGGTCCTCGCAAGCTTCCTCGAAAAAGGGCTGCTCCCGCCCAATGTGGCGGGTCTTCACGCGCCGGAGGGCTTCCGTCTTCCCTCATCACCGGACCCCGCCACGGGCCCGGTTGCCAAGCTTTCCCACGGCATGGGCGGACACAATGCGATGATTGTTCTAACATCACCGGGCTGCGATATGAATGGTGGCAGGGGATGATTTCATCTTCAGATGTCATGATTTCCCGCTGATGCACGTCCTGGAGTGCTTTCTATCCGCCGGATGGGCCCGCGGGCTTTACAAATAAAGACTTGCGGGAGGCCGCCCAGCCCATAGCTTGGGGCCCGTCATGAGTACCAAAAGTAAAAAGTCGCCAGGCACCGGAGTGAGATATTCCGATGCGCAGAAGCAGGAGATCGTGGACTTCGTGTCCCAGTATAACTCGAAAAACGGCCGTGGTGGTCAGAGCGCCGCCGCCAAGAAGTTCAACGTGACCCAGCTCACCATCTCCGCATGGCTCAAGGCCGCCGGCGTGAAGAAGCCCAAGGCCGCGAAGGCTCCCAAGGCTGAGAAAGCCGCGAAAGCACCGAAGGCAGCGAAGGCTCCCAAGGCTGAGAAGGCCGCGAAAGCACCGAAGGCCGCCAAGGCACCGAAAGCCGCGAAGGCTCCCAAGGAAGGTGTCAACAGCAAGAAGGGCATGCGCTACACCTCCGAGCAAAAGCAGGAGGTCATCGATTTCGTGAATTCCTGGAATGCTTCCAAGGGCCGTGGCGGTCAAAGCCAGGCTGCGAAGAAGTTCAACCTTTCCGTCCTCACCGTTTCCTCCTGGTTGAAGAGCGGTGGTACCTCCAAGCGTGCGCCGAAGGCTCTGGTGATCAGCAGCCCCGCCGCCATTGCCGTTCCTTCGAGCCTTTCCTCCAAGGTCTCCTCGCTCCTTCAAGTGGGCGACCAGATCCGCAAGGCCGAGATCGAACTCCAGCAGCTCCGCACCAAGTACGATGCCATCGCGTCGTCGGTCCGCGCTGCTCTCTGAGGTTTCCCCGGATTCACATCACAATCACTTCTCAGGAAGCCGCCCCGCAATGGGCGGCTTCTTTGTTTTCAGGCGGGATCGCCGATCCGGGTGGTGCCGGTGTTCAGCCGTCCCGCCAGTCGATGCCGGTGCGCATGTCCATCCAGCGCATGGCTTCGCCCTCGAAGACGAAGCGCCCGTGGAATCCCGTCTCCGAGATCACCAGCGGCAGCCAGTGGCGGTCGTCCTCCCACATTCTTCCATAGGGGATCTGGTCGAGCGGCGTCCATGCGGGCACCGCCTCGTCGGTCTCGGTGGGCTCGCCCACATGATCGTCCGCGCGGTAGACGTGGCAGAGGATGTCCGGGCAATCGGACATGGCGAACCAGAGCTCACCCAGTTTGCGGGAGTTGACCGGAGAAATGAGCAGTTCCTCGCGGGTCTCACGGATCACGGCCTCCAGCGGAGTCTCACCGGGATCGATCTTGCCTCCCGGACCATTCATCTTGCCGGCACCCAGGCCGCGCTTCTTCTCGATCAGGAGAATCGAGCCGTCCTTGATGATGAACATCAGGGTGGCGTGGATGACTCCCTGCCAGGAGCTCCAATCGATCGGTGAGGGTGTGCCGTGTGGTGAGGCTGTGTCCATGGCATGCATTCGTGTGGGAACCTGCCTCCCTTTCCAGGCCTACTGGGCGTAGCTCTCGACGCTGTCGCAGGTGCAAACGAGGTTGCGGTCCCCGTGAACGTTGTCGATGCGGCCGACCGAGGGCCAGAACTTGTGTTGGCGGAGATAGGGCAGGGGATAGGCGGCCTGTTCGCGGCTGTAGGCCCGTTTCCAATCGTCTCCACAAACCACATCGGCCGGGTGCGGGGCGTTCTTGAGCGGGTTGTCGTTGGCATCGAGCTCGCCGCGGATGACGGCGATGATTTCACCATGGATGGAAATCATCGCATCGCAGAAGCGGTCGAGCTCGGCCTTGGATTCGGACTCGGTGGGCTCGATCATCAGCGTGCCGCCGACCGGCCAGCTCATGGTGGGGGCGTGGAAACCATAGTCCATGAGGCGCTTGGCCACATCCTCCACCGTGATGTGGCTCTCGTCGGAGAGCGGGCGGACGTCGATGATGCACTCGTGGGCGACGAGGCCGTCGTTGCCGGTGTAGAGGATCGGGAAGAAGGGGGCGAGGCGCCGGGCCATGTAGTTGGCATTGAGGATGGCCACCTCGGTGGCTTCCTTGAGTCCGTCCCCACCCATCATCGCGATGTACATCCATGAGATGGTATTGATGGAGGCGCTGCCCCAGGGAGCGGAGCAGACCGGGCCCTCCTTGGTATCGAGTTCGCGGTGCCCGGGAAGGAAGGGCACGAGCTGGGGTGCCACACCGATGGGACCCACGCCGGGGCCGCCGCCGCCGTGGGGAATGCAGAAGGTCTTGTGAAGGTTGAGGTGGCAGACGTCTGCTCCGATGAGGCCGGGCGAGGTGAGGCCGACCTGGGCATTCATGTTCGCTCCATCCATGTAAACCTGCCCGCCGCGCTCGTGGATGATGGCGCAGATGTCCTTGATGGTTTCTTCGAAGACGCCGTGGGTGGAGGGATAGGTGACCATCAGGGCGGCGAGGTTTGCGGCGTGTTCATCGGCACGCGCCGTGAGGTCGGCCACGTCGATGTTGCCGGACTCGTCGCATTTCACACCGATCACCTTCATTCCGACCATCACCGCCGAGGCGGGGTTGGTGCCGTGGGCGGAAACCGGGATGAGGCAGATGTTGCGGTGGGCATCACCGCGGGAGAGGTGGTAGCGGCGGATGGCGAGCAGGCCGGCGTATTCGCCTTGGGATCCAGCATTCGGCTGGAGGGAAACCGCGGCGAAGCCCGTCACCTCCGCAAGCCAGTTCTCCAGCTCGCCGAGCATCTCGCGATAACCGGTGCTCTGGTCGGCAGGGACGAAGGGGTGGAGCGCTCCGACCTCCGGCCAGCTGAGCGGCATCATTTCCGAAGTCGCGTTGAGCTTCATCGTGCACGAGCCGAGGGCGATCATCGACTCGTTGAGCGCGAGGTCCTTCGATTCGAGACGCTTGATGTAGCGAAGCATCTCGGTCTCCGAATGATAACTGTTGAAGACTTTCTGTTGGAGGAATTCCGAGACGCGTTGAAGGTCCGCAGGGATTCCCTCCACGGCTGCTTCCTCGATGAATTCCGCTCCAAAAAACGATCCGCAAAGGGCGTAAAGATCACCCAAGCCGGTCGTTTCATCCAAGCTGATGCCGACGTGATTCTCGTCGATGAGGCGGATGTTGATTTCATTCACCTGCGCGTTTTCCACCCATTGCACGGCCCTGCCCGGGGCGTCGCCGCGGATTACGATGGTATCGAAGAAAGGTCCCGCTTCGACATCCAGCCCGGCCTTGCGGAGTGAGGCGGCGAGTTTCGCGGTTTTGGACTGCACTTCGCGGGCGATGTGCTTGAGTCCTTCCGGCCCGTGATAGACGGCATACATCGATGCCATCACCGCCAGCAGCACCTGGGCGGTGCAGATGTTGGAGGTGGCCTTGTCGCGGCGGATGTGTTGCTCGCGGGTTTGCAGCGAGAGCCGGTATCCGGGCTTGCCGCGGGAGTCAATGGACACGCCGATGAGACGGCCGGGCATCTTTCGCTTGAGGGAGTCCGCGCAGGCCATGAAGGCGGCGTGGGGGCCGCCGAAGCCCATCGGCACGCCGAAGCGTTGCGAGCTGCCCACGCAGATCTCCGCACCGAATTCGCCGGGTGCCTTGAGCAGCGTGAGGGCGAGCAGGTCGGCCGCGGCGATCGTCACCGCACCGGCGGCTTTGGCCTTGGCGAAAAACCCGGTGAAATCATCGATGCGGCCGCGTGTGTCCGGATACTGGACGAGCACGGCAAAGACGCCACCATCATCGGGAAACTCGAAGGTCTGCCAATCGCCGGTGATCACTTCGATGCCCAGAGGCTCGGCCCGCGTGGCCACAACGTCGATGGTTTGCGGGTGGCAGCGGTCCGAAACGAAAATCGCCCGGCCCTTCGGCTTGCCGGCGAGAGCGAGGCTCATGGCTTCCGCGGCGGCGGTGCCCTCGTCCAGGAGCGAGGCATTGGCCACATCGAGGCCGGTGAGGTCGGTGATCAGGGTTTGGAAATTGAGCAGGGCTTCCAGCCTGCCCTGGGCGATCTCTGCCTGATAGGGCGTGTAGGCAGTGTACCAACCCGGGTTTTCCAGAATGTTGCGCTGGATCACCCCCGGAGTGTGGGTGCCGTAGTATCCCTGGCCGATGAACGAACGCAGCACCTTGTTTTTCCCCATGATCGAACGCAGCCTTGCGAGCGCGTTGGTCTCCGAAAGGGCGGCGGGCAGTTCGAGCGCCTTGTCCATGCGGATGCCACCCGGCACGGCGGCCCCAACCAGGGCGTCGAGGGATTCATATCCGGTGGCGCGGAGCATTTGCTCGCGATCGGATCCTACGGGACCAAGGTGGCGGCTGCGGAAGTCAATTCGTGCGGACATGGGCGGGGTGATTGAGGGGCTGTGGAGAATTCAAAGGCAGTGGAACAAACGGAACGCCCCCTCCATAGTGGAAATCGCTCCCGGCGCAACCCCGGCCCTCCGGAAAATGACGGAAAATCACCCGGGGCCATCGCTCATGGCCTATTGACCGGCACCCTTGGCCAAGGCCTCCGCCCGCATGTTAGGGCGAGGCGGGCAGGCGTCTCGCGTCCTTGATCGCCTTGCGCTGGAGCCTGTCTCTCGCCGATTCGATCGATTCCCACAATCCCGGAGCGAAGCGCTCCGTGAACCCGTGCCCGCCGAGCCAGGCCGAGAGTGTGGCCAGATCGTTCTCATCTCCGAGAAACTCGGCCATTTCTTCGATGAGAGGATCGGTTTCCACCATCCCTTCCGGCAGGAAACCTGCGGCACCCAGCCAGGCCTTGATCGCCTTGCGGGCCTCATGGAAGTCCTCTTCGCCGCGGCGTTTCATGCGGGAGCAGCGTTTGGCGAGGCGGCGTTGCAGGCGCCGCGCTCCTCCGCGCAGGCGTTCGGCAAGATCTTCGGCGGGAAGCCCATCGAGCTCGGCGCGGGCGGCAGCCACACGCTCCAGGCACCAGGCCACGGTTTCCTCCGGCGGGCGTCTTGCCGCCGCGTGCGTATGCACGTCCAGCAGGCCGGCGATCGCCGCAGCCACGGCGGGATCCTCGGCCCACCCGAGTTTGGTCCACGTGCTTTGACGCGAGACCGCATCCCTGGGGCCGGAGAGCAGTCGGCCGATGGCTTGGATTTCCGATGCCGCGGATTTCTCAAGACGGAACAGGAAGAAGCCCCCGCGCAGGGATTTTCCGAGTTTGCGGATGGCGTGAACTTCCTCAGCCACCCGTCCTTGCGAGTCCAGCAACCCATGCAGCAGTCCCTTCATCCGGTCGCAGCCATCCGCCAGCCTCTGCCTCGCCGCCTGCGCATCTTCGTCCGTCATCGATTTCATCGCAAAATGTGAAAGCATGGATCATGCGCCTTGTCATCGGCGATCGTGTGACAAATGATCCGTTCGTTCTTTTTGTATCGATTCGCCATGAAAACCTTGATCACCAACGCCCGCATTGTCTCCCCCGATCTGGATCTCTCCGGATCCTCCCTGTTGATCGAAAACGACCGCATCTCCCAGCTAATCCAGCCCGGAGTGCCGCTTCCCGCCGCGGATGCGGTCATCGACGCCGCCGGCCGCATGGTCATGCCCGGGTTCTTCGACATCCACTGCCACGGTGCGGACCGCAACGACGTCTGCGACAACACGGTGGAAGCCATCCGCCACATCGCGATGCGCAAACTGCAGGAAGGCGTCACCACCTGGCTGCCCACCACCCTGACCCAGCCTCAGGACAAGCTGGAGGAGATCGCCGCGAAGTGCGCCGAATACATGGCCAACCCGGAGTTCTGCCGCACGCCGGGCCTGCATGTGGAGGGGCCCTTCATCAATCGCAAGAACGCAGGCGCACAGAATCCGGAATACGTCCGCCCGCCGAACTTCGACGAGCTCAAGCGCATCCACGATATCGCACCCGCAAGGATTGTCTCTCTGGCCCCCGACATCGAGGGTGCCGATGAAGTGATCCGCCGTGCCGCGGAAATCGGCATCACGAGTTCCGCAGCCCACACCTCCAGCACTGCTGAGCGGATTTTCGAGGCCAAGAAAGCCGGGCTCAGGCACCTCACCCATTTCTGCAACGCGATGACCCCGGTGCACCATCGCGAGATCGGCGTGGTCGGCGCCGGGTTCCTGGACGATTCACTGATGATCGAACTCATCGGCGATGGCATCCATCTGTGTCCGGACATGCTGCGCCTCATTTTCAAGATTGTTCCGATCGACCGCCTCATGCTCATCACCGACTCGATGGCGGCCTCGTGGATCGGCGAAGGAGAAGTGATGCTGGGCGGTCTCGCCGTGCTGGTGAAGGATGGCAAGGCGGTGCTCAAGGAAGGCGGTGCCCTCGCTGGTTCCGCCCTGCTTTACAACGAAGGCGTCCGCAACGTCGCCGAGATCACCGGCATCCCGCTCTCCCAGCTGGTCAAGGCCACTTCCTGGAACCAGGCCCGCTCGCTGGGCATGGAAGGCTACGGCAAACTCGAGCCCGGATTCATCGCGGACATCGTCATCCTCGATCCGGACTTCTCGGTGTGGAAAACCCTCGTCGGCGGCGAGCCTCGCTGATGTCCTGCGCGCGCCGCCCGATCCGGGGTTTTCAAACGCCTCGGGTCCGTGCAGCATCGCCGCCATGGCATCCGATCCGGTCCTTGAGATCCTCCGCGAACGCTTCGGCTTCGACGCGTTCCGCGGCGGGCAGGAGGCCGTGACACGCGCCCTGCTCGATGGCCGGCCCGCCCTCGCCGTGTTTCCGACGGGAGGTGGCAAGTCGCTTTGCTATCAACTCCCCGCGCTGCTCCTGGACGGGCCCACGCTGGTGGTGTCCCCGTTGATCGCATTGATGAAGGATCAGGTGGACGCCCTCCGCGCCAAGGGAATCGCGGCCGCCCGGCTGGACTCCACCCTCGGTCCCGCGGAACTCGCCGGACTCTATCAGGATCTCGATGCCGGACGCGTCCGGATCCTCTACATCGCTCCGGAACGCCTGGCCAACGAGGCCTTCCGCAAGCGTGTTCGGAAACTCGGCGTGAGCATGGTGGCCATCGATGAAGCCCACTGCATCTCCGAGTGGGGACACAACTTCCGGCCGGACTATCTCAAGCTCGCCGCCTTCTGCAGGTCGCTCAAAGTGAAACGGGTCCTCGCACTCACCGCCACCGCCACGCCCAAGGTCGCCCGCGACATCCGCAGGAGCTTCCGCATCGCCGCGGCCGATCAGGTCCAGCTCAGCTTCCACCGGCCGAACCTGGATCTCCGCATCACCCCCTGCAAGGCGGAGGAGAGGAAGAGTGTTCTGTTAGGGAGACTCGCCTCCATCGAAGGCCCGGCGGTCGTTTACGTCACGCGCCAGGAAACCGCCGAGGAGGTGGCCACCTTCCTCGGCCGGCAGGGGGTGGATGCACGCGCCTATCATGCCGGGCTTCCGGATGAATTCCGGGCGGACGCACAGCAGTCCTTCATGGACGGCCGGACGCGCGTGATGGTGGCGACGATCGCGTTTGGCATGGGCATCGACAAGTCGGACATCCGCGCGGTGATCCACTACAACCTGCCGAAGAGCCTGGAGAACCACACCCAGGAGATCGGCCGCGCCGGTCGCGATGGGCAACCCGCCATCTGCGAGATGCTCGCCTGCGGGGACGACCTGACGGTTCTGGAGAACTTCATCCACTCGGACACGCCGTCGCCGCGTGCCCTTGAGAACCTGATCGACCGGGTCCTCCGGCTGGGAGAGACCTTTGATGTATCGATCTACGATCTGGCGCTGACCACGGATATCCGGAATTCGGTGGTTGCCACGGTATTGGCCTATCTGGAAACCGACGGGATTCTGGAAGCCACCGGGGTGTTCTACGGCACCTATCGGCTCAAGCTGCTGCGCACGCGCGCGCACGCCCTGGCCGGGCGCCCGCCGGCGGAGCGGAAGTTTCTCGATCGCCTGCTGGACGCAGGGAGCGAAGGTCGTTCATGGCTTGGCTTCGAGCCCTCGGCCATTGCTGCGGAACTGGGTGTCGCCCGCGAGCGGATCGTTTCCGCGCTGTCCTCGCTGGAAGCCTCCGGGGATGCCGCGCTCTCGCTTTCCGGAGTGAGGCACGGGTTCCGGATGAAGCGCGATCCCGGGGATCTCAAAGGGCTTTCCGCGGCTCTGGCGGAGACCTTCAGCCGCCGTGAGTCCGCGGACCTGCAGCGGCTCCAGCAAGTGCTCGGACTTGCCTCCCACCGCGGTTGCCTCACCGCGTATCTCACCCGCCACTTCGGTGAAAAACTCGCGACCGCCTGTGGCCATTGCGACCGTTGTCGTGGCGTGCCACCCACCGTCGTCCGGAGGGCAAAACCCAGGAAAGCCAGCGATGCCGAGTGGTGGTGCGTCCGCGAACTGGTGCGCGAAAACCATGCGGCGCTCGGCACGCCCCGCCAGCTCGCCCGGTTTCTCTGCGGCATGAGCAGCCCGGCCTCCACCCGCGCACGGCTTTCCCGGCACTCCAGCTTCGGCTTGCTCGCCGATCTTCCCTTTGCCGAGGTGCTTGCCATCGCCGAGGCGGTGTGAAGCTACCGCATTCACCCCGCTCCGTCGCTAGTCCCTTGTGACCCGGTAGTTCTTCGGTCTGCGGATGCCGAGCGGCATCTGATAGTCCATCATCGCCGCGAGCCAGACCAGTGCGATGCCCCAGAGTTCGAGAAGCCAGTTGAGCCGCAGACCGCCCACGCTCGTCTTCAGGAGAACGTCCACGTGGTGGAAGGAAACCGCACGCACCGCGATGAACGTGAAGAGAAAGGCCAGTCCCGACGCGAGCAGGAAATGGCGTTTCCAGAAAGCCCGGAAACGCAGCACGAGAAAGAGCGTGGTGCTCAGTGAAAGCGCCAGCAGTGCGATGATGAAATGCATCTGGAACTCGCGGCGGTTTTCATACCAGCCCTGCTTCCACGCGATCACGCGGCCGATGTCGGTGAGCAGCGATTGCAGGTCGAGCTGCTTGTTGATGCAGAGAAAACCCATGATCATGGCCACGCAGAGCCAAAGTCCGCGGCTGCCCTTCTCGGTGCCGGGTGCCCTGCCGGTCCGCACGGCGGCGAGCCAGCAGGTGAGCGCGGCAAGACCGTAAGCCAGCACGGTGAACCACCCCATGGGCGTGGGATCGCCAATCTCCGGACGCCAGTGGATCTCGTGCAGGAAGTTCATGGCAAGGGGATCTCAGGAAAGGCCCCGCTCCCATGCCTCCGGTTGGAAACCGGCGAAGGCCACGCCCTGTCCGATGACGAAGGGGCGTTTCACGAGGTTGCCATTCGAGGCGAGCAGGGACAGCGCATCGTCCTCGCTCATCGATGCCAGCCGGTCTTTCAATCCGAGTTCGCGGTAGTCGCCGCCGGAGGTGTTGAAAAGCCGGCGGAGCTCGCCATCCAGCGCGCCCAGGGCGATGCGCAGTTCCTCCACGCCGGGCGGCTGCTCGCGGATGGGGATGACTTCATGGTCCACTCCGCGGGACTTCAACCACTTGAGCGCTGCGCGGCAGCTGTCGCAGTTCCGGTAGGCATACACTTTCCACATGCCGCCCAGCGTCTCATGCCCGCCCGCCGGTAGCAAGCCGGCTTGCCGATGGCGCATCGATTCTTGCACAGCGCCACCCGCTCGCGGATCATCCGCGCCCGCCCATGAAGTCCGCCTTGCTCGAAAAGATCCGTGCCGACCTGCGAGCCCGTCTCGAAGTCCTCACCCGCGCCGCAGTGGAGGCCCATGCCGCCGCCACCGATCCCGGCAGCAAGGCGGAGGGCAAGTACGACACCCGCAGCCTGGAGGCCTCCTACCTCGCCGCCGGACAGGCCAGGCAGGTGGAGGAGCTCGCGGAGGCCCTGCGCGTCTTCGAAACCCTCTCGCTGCCGGATTTCGACATCGAGGACCCCATTGATGCCGGAGCACTCGTCGAGGCGGACCTTTCCGGGGCCACGGTCTTCTTTCTCATGGCTCCCGCGTCCGGCGGGCTCGTCGTCGAACAGGAGGGGGCCGAGGTCACCCTGCTCACCCCGGCCAGCCTGCTCTATCAGAAATTGCTGGGACTCCGCACCGGCGATGCGCTCGACGATCCGCCGCTGCTGGTCACCGAGGTGTCCTGAGATTTTCCCGCTCGAAAAATCCGTCCCGCCTGCCAGTTTCCGGCGTGGACCTGTTTTCGTCACCCAAGCCCGCCGGCGGCAAGGCGCTCTCCGTCACGCAACTGCTGCGGCGGATGAAGAACCTTCTCGAAGTCCAGATCGGCGAACTCTGGGTGGAGGGAGAGGTTTCCAACCTTCGGAAACAGGGCTCCGGACACTGGTATTTCTCGCTCAAGGACGAAGGGGCCCAGATTTCCTGCGCGATGTTCGGCGCGCGGAAACGCGAGGGATCGGAAGCTCTTGAGGACGGTGCGAAGGTCCGCGTCTTCGCCGAGGCCAGCGTTTACGAGGCGCGTGGACAGTTGCAGATCATCGTCCAAAAGGCCGAGCGGGCCGGACTCGGTGATCTCCAGGCGCGCTTCGAGGCCCTCAAACGCAAGCTCCAGGCGGAAGGGCTCTTCGAGGCATCACGCAAACAAGCCATTCCCCGCTTTCCGCGCACCATCGGGCTGATCACCTCCGGCAGCGGAGCCGCGCTTCAGGACATCCTCAACGTGCTCGGCCGCCGGGCTCCCTGGGTGCAGCCGGTGCTTTTCCCCGTCAGGGTGCAGGGCAAGGGCGCCGAACTGGAAATCGCCGATGCCATCCGCAAGATGGGCCAGCCGGAAACCTTCGGATATCCTCGTTGCGATGTCCTCATCGTCGGCCGGGGCGGTGGATCCATCGAGGACCTTTGGAACTTCAACGAGGAAGTGGTCGCACGCGCCATCGCCGCTTGTCCGATCCCGATCATTTCCGCCGTCGGACATGAGATCGATTTCACCATCGCGGATTTTGTCGCGGACCTCCGGGCTCCCACACCCAGCGCCGCCGCAGAGCTCGCGGTGGCGGATGGCGCGGAGTTGTTAGAAAAAATCTCCCAGCTCCGCCGCAGGCTCGCCCGGCCGGTCTTCGAGCGCGTGGCCCGTTCCCGCATGGCGCTCGACTCCCTCAAGCGTGGTGTCCTCCAACGCGATGGCGAGAGGCTTCTGCGTGAACCGATGATGCGCGTGGACAGCGCCCGCAGCCGTCTCCACTCGGCCCTGCGCTCCTCTCTGGAAACGCTCGCCAATCGCCTGACGGAAGCCCGTTCCGCCCACCGCGCCTGTCACCCGGCCCGGATTGTCGAGCGGCGCATCGAAAGCCTCGCCACACTCGGCCGCCGCCTCCAACTCGCCGCCTCCCACCCGCTGGACCGCCGCGCCGAGCGGCTCATCCGCCTGCGCGGACTGCTTCGGGCACTCGGCCCGGAATCCGCATTCCAGCGCGGTTTTTCCCTCACGCTTGGCCCGGATGGACGCCTTATCCGTTCTCCGCAGGATGTGAAACCGGGCGATCTCCTGCTCACCAAACTGGCCCATGGCCAGATCTCCAGCCGGGTGGAAGGCGACCCCGCTCCCTGATTTCGCCCGTGTTTACGGGAAACGGAGATGATCGATCCAGGGGGGGCGGATCCGTTTCCTGAGCGGTGATGAAATCAGCCCTGCTTCGTATCCTCATCCTCTTGTTGGCGTCATTCGGCGCATGCCTTCCCGCGGCGGCCGCGGAGCGGAGTTGGGAGGAGTCCTTTGCGTCTCCGGCCGAAGATACCAGACCGCGTTGTTATTGGTATTGGATGGACGGGGTGTTCACCAAGGATGGCATCACCCGGGATCTGGAGGCGATGAAACGCGTGGGCATCGGCGGCGCTTACATCGGCATCATCAGCGGACAGGGCGGCCCCGCCGATGGCTCCGGCATGCAGGCCCTCAGCGAACCGTGGTGGGACCATCTCGCACATGCCGTCCGCGAGGGCACACGACTTGGCGTGGATATCGGGTTGTTCAACTGCCCGGGCTGGAGCCAATCCGGCGGCCCTTGGGTGAAACCCGGCGAATCCATGCGCCATCTGGTCTCCACCGAGCGCAGAATCTCCGGCCCCGCACGCCTGAAATCCATCCCGCCGCCCGCTGCCGCCGATTTCCAACGCGTGGCCGTGCTCGCCTGCCCGGCTCCCGCCGAAGACGGCGTGACCGCCGAGTCAAGCGGTGCCCGCGTGACCCGCTCCGCCGGAAGCGTCACCTATGAGTTCGACAAGCCCTTCACCGCCCGCAGCATCACCATCCGGCCCGTGGCCGAAGTCCGTGCCACCGCGGACTATCAGGTGGCCGGGGACAACGGTGAGTTTCGAACCGTGCGGAGGTTTTCCATCGACCGCCACAAGCTCAGCCCTGGCGTCGGGCCCGTGCCGCTCGCTCCGGTGGTCATCGCACTGGCTCCCAGCAGCTCAAGGCGTCACCGCATTCTCCTCTCGTCGGATGCCGGAGTCGGGACCATCGAGCTTTCACCGGCGGCGCGCGTCGAGTCGATCGCGGAAAAGTCGCTGGCCAAGATGTTCCAGGAGCCCCTCCCACCCTTTGATTTCTACTCATGGCCACCCCAGCCGGAACCCGGGGCTGCCGGGCTCGCCATTGCCCCGGACAAGGTGGTGAATCTAACGGAATCGGCCGCCGCCGATGGATCGATCGACTGGGAAGTGCCGCCGGGCGAGTGGATCATCACCACGCTGGGCATGGCACCCACCGCTACCAGGAACAGCCCCGCCCCGCCCGAGGCGACCGGCATGGAGGTGGACAAGATGAACCGCGCGGCGCTCAAGTCCCACTTCGATGCCTATGTCGGCGAGCTCCATCGCCGGCTCCGCCCGGAGGAACGCAAGTCATGGAAACAGGTGGTTGCGGACAGTTATGAGATGGGACCGCAGAACTGGACGGATGGATTCGAGACGGTCTTCCGGGAAACCTATGGATACGACCCGCTGCCGTGGCTGCCGGTGCTTTCCGGGCGCATCGTCGGCACTGCGGATCGTTCCAACCGTTTCCTCTGGGACCTGCGGCGCCTGGTGGCGGAAAGAGTGGCACGCGAATACGTCGGCGGGCTGCGCGATCTCTGTCACGGCAAAGGCCTGCGGATGTGGCTGGAAAACTACGGACACTGGGGCTTTCCCAGCGAGTTTTTGTTGTACGGCGGCTACTGCGATGAAATCAGCGGGGAGTTCTGGGAATCCGGATCCCTGGGCGAGGTCGAGTTGCGCGCCGCTTCATCAGCCGCCCACATCTATGGCCGCGAGGAGGTCTTCGCGGAAGCCTGGACCGGCGGCCCTTCCTTCACCAGCACCCCCTGGTCCCTCAAGAAACGCGGGGACTGGGCACTCTGCCAGGGCATCAACCGCTTTGTGTTCCACGTTTACATCCATCAGCCATGGGAAGATCGCAAACCCGGAGTCAACGCATGGTTCGGCACGGAGTTCAACCGGCATAACACGTGGTTCGATGCATCGAAGTCATGGGTCGATTATCAGCGACGCTGCACGGTCATGCTCCGCAAGGGCGTACACGTGGCGGACGTGGCCTACTTCATCGGGGAAGACGCACCGAAGATGACCGGAATCTGCGACCCCCCGCTGCCTGCCGGACATGATTTCGATTTCATCAACTCCGATGTCCTCCTCCGCGATGCCTCCGCGGACCATGGCTGGCTGTGCCTGCCTCATGGCACCCGCTACCGCATCCTCGTGCTGCCGCCGATCGACACGATGCGCCCGGAAGTGCTCCGCAAAATCGCCGGACTTGCCAAGGCCGGTGTCCGCGTGGTCGGTCGCCGCCCGCTGCGGGCACCGGGCATGAAGGACTTCCCGAAAGCGGATGAAGAGGTGCGCCGCATTGCTTCGGAAGTCTGGGACTCAGGCCTGATCCGCGATGCCAGGGATCTCGCTGCCGAACTCGCATCGCTCCAGACGCCGCCCGATCTCTCCGGGGTCGATCCCGCGGAAGTGCTCTTCACGCACCGCAGGGAAGGGGACTCACACGTGTATTTCCTCTCCAACCAAACCGATCGCAAACTGGACCTCAAACCCGTGTTTCGCGTCAAAGGACTCGCCCCGGAGTTCTGGGACCCGGTCACCGGTTCCATCGAAAAGCCAGCCCTGTATGATGACTCATCCGGGCGCTGCGTGGTGCCGCTCACGCTCACTCCCCGCGGATCCCTGTTGGTGGTCTTCCGATCTCCTTCAAGCGGCGGTCGCATCGTCGAGGCGCGCCGCGATGATGGATGGGTGCTTGATGCAGCTCCCGCATCCCCACCGGCCGCCGGGGGTGGCCTTCCCGGTTTCACGATCGGATCGTGGGTGAATCCCTCCGCGGATACCACGCTCCCGGTCGAGGCGAACCGCGGCGTGATCGGCCTCAAGGATGCCCGCAACGAACTGATGCCCGCCGAACACGGGAACTCGCTGGTCCCCGCCGGCCAGCATGCGGGGGTGGGAGTCTCGGTGGGCTTGAATGGCGTGGTGGTCTATGAACACGGCGCGGGCAGCCATGTCCCAGTGCTGGTGCACGCCGCTCCCATCCGCGGGTGGACCCACCTGGCCGTGGTCTATCAGAATGGTTTTCCCGTGCTCCACCTCAACGGCCGCCCGGTCCGCACGGGCCTCAAGGGGCCTCTCCAACCCACGCCCTCCCGCTTCGGCACCGCCTTCCGCGGATCCATCAGGGATTCGCGAATCCTCCGCCGCGCGGCCACACCCGACGAGATCGAAGCCCTCGCCGCCGCACGTCCCGGCTCGGAGACCTTGCCGGACCGCTTCATCGCCGCAGGCCGTGATGCCGGAATCCTCACCTCTCGCTCCGCATCCTGGTCACTGAAAACCGCCGATGGCCGGACACTCCAACGCATCACCCCGGAGGTTCCGGCCGACCTCCCGCTCACCGGTCCGTGGAAACTCCGTTTTCCATTCATGGGGGAGGGCGAAGCGGATCTCGATCTAACAGAAATGAGGTCGTGGACCGAGCTTGGCGACAAACGCATGGTCCATCACTCCGGCTCGGCCACCTACAGCACCCGCTTCGACATCAGCTCCTCGCTGTTGGATAAAAAGCCCTTGGCCATGATCGATCTCGGAGAAGTGGCGTCGCTCGCAGCCATCGTCATCAACGGTCATGAGCTTGAGGTGATGTGGTGCGCTCCGTTCCGCGCCGATGTCACGCGGTGGCTCCAACCCGGATCCAACTCGATCCAAATCCGCGTCTGGAACACCTGGAACAACCGCCTCGCCGCGCAGGGACTGGGCATCGACGGACTTCCCGGAAACGCACCCCACCTGACCACCACGCCGCGCCGGACCAACCCGCCTTCTCTGCAGCCCGCGGGTCTGTTAGATCCGGTGGTGATCCGCTTCTCGATGCCCGCCCGTTGAACGGCGATCGTCTCCATCCTCCGTGGAATGCGGGGTTTCCCGTGAAAACGGGATGATTTCAACGGCTTGGATCGACTACAGTGCCGATGGTCGATTGTGCCGTGCGCGACGTTTCCGCACCGCAATCCGGCGAATCCAAACCCTCCGTCCTTTCCCTGATGAAACCCGTTCTTCATTCCCTTGGTGCCTTCCTGACCGTCGCGAGTCTCGCCACCTATTCCCATGCGACCGACTTTTTCTGGGATGGTGCGGACACCACGGCGAATGCGGACGGTGGAACCGGCACCTGGGATGCGGGAGTCACCGCCAACTGGGACAGTCTCGCGAGCGCAGGCAGCAGCGTCACCTGGCCCTTGTCGAGTTCCGGCAATGACGACGCGTTCTTCGGCGGAAGCGCCGGCACCGTCACCCTCAGCGGAGGAGTCACCGCCAACAGCCTCACCTTCTCCACGGCGGGATACTCGCTCGCCGGTGGTTCGCTCACCCTGGACGGCGCCACGCCCTCCATCACCAACGATGGCGCGGCCTCCATCTCGTCCAGCCTCATCGGCAGCGCAGGCCTCAACAAGATCGGCAACGGAACGCTCACTCTCAGCGGCACGAATTCCGGCCTCTCCGGTGCTCTCGTGCTGTCCGGTGCCACCAGCGGCAACAACGGCGGCGTCGTCATCAGCAGCACGGCCGCCTTCGGCGGGCTCTCCTCGGTCGATATCCAAAACAACAGCTTCCTCCAACTCAACGGAGCCACTCTCGGCAGCAGTGTATCCATCAGCGTCGTCGGTGGCGGTGGAACCGCCGCCCCCCAGGGAGCCCTTCGTGGCGGCTCCGGTGCCAGTGTGATCAACGGTGCGGTCGCCATAGGCGCCGGTGTTCGCCTCGGCAACCTGGGAACATCCACCACGTTCAACGGTGCGGTCACCGCCACCGTCGGATCCGGCAACGGCATCACCTTCCGCAACAGCAACAACCAGGGAACCATCCTCACCAGCACCTCCAACTACTGGGAGGGCAGCACGACCCTCGGTGACGGCTCGGTGTATTTCCAGAACGGTGCTTTCCCGACCGCGACCAACCTCGTGATGTCCGGCTCCGCAAACACGTGGTTTGAAACCAACGGAACCTTCTCCCGTGCCATCGGTACCGCTGCCAACCAGATCCAGTTCAACGCTACTGCCGCCCGCATCAACGGCTTCTCCGCCCGCGGTGGGGATCTCACGATGAACCTCGGCGGCGGCACTGCCCTTACCTGGGGGACGGGAGGATTTGTGCCCGGCATCCTCGGCCTGGCCGGTGCCAACGCCACGGGCACGCTCACCTGGCAGAACGCGATCAACCTCGGCGCCGCCACCCGCATCGTCGATGTCGCCAATGGATCCGCGGCCACCGATGCAATCATCAGCGGTGTCCTCAGCAACGGCACGCTCCAGGTCCAGGGTGCAGGAAATCTCACCCTCTCCGGAAACAACACGCTGGCCACCATCACCAAGGGTGCCTCCGGTTCCGATACGGGAACCCTCACGCTCTCCGGATCCAACACGTTCTCCACCACCACCCTCGCCTTCGGCACCGCCAGCCAGAACCGCGGCGCGATCCGCCTGGAAAACAACAACGCGCTCGGCGGCGTCACCACCATCAACGGCAGCACCGGAACCGGCTCGTCCATCGCACAGATCCAGCTCGCCAACAACGTCACCATCTCCGGCATCACCTATCAGGCAGGCGGCCGCTCGAGCGTCACCACCACCGGCGCGTCGATCGTCAATGTCTCCGGCAACAACACCTGGGGTGGAACCATTTCGATCACCAACACGGGCGGCTCCTACGGCATCCGCAGCGATGCCGGCCAGCTCACGCTGAGCGGCAACCTGCGCAACGGCCTCGGCAGCACACGCGTCTGGACCCTCGGCGGCTCCGGAAACATCGCCATCTCGGGAACGATCACCAACGGCGGCGCTTCTCCGCTCGGCCTCGACAAGTTCGGGTCCGGAACGATGACCATCACCGGAAGCTCCAACACCTTCACCGGCGGTGTCACGATGAGTGGCGGCACCCTGCTCGCGAACAATGCCTCCGGCTCCGCCCTTGGAACCGGCAGCGTCACCGTCAGCGGCGGCACGATCGGTGGCACAGGCGCTTTCACCGGTGCCCTCACCATCAACACCACCGGCGTGCTCTCCCCGGGGGCCTCCATCGAGACTCTCGGAACCGGGGCGCTCACCCTCAACACCGGATCCACCTTCGCTTACGAAATCAACACGACCGCAGTCACCGGCGATGTGCTCAACGTCAACGGCAACCTCGACCTGAACGGCACCGTCACCCTCAATCTCACAGACCTCGGATCCGGCAGCCTGCTCGCCGATGGCACCAAGTTCACGCTGATCAGCTACGCCGGCACCTGGACCGCGGGCGATGTCTTCAACGGCTACGCGGATGGAGCCGTGTTCTCCATGTTCAACAACGACTGGATCATCAACTACGACGACACTTCCGCCGGATCGGTCAATGGCGGGGACTTTGCCAACGCCGTCACCCTCACCGCCGTGCCCGAGCCCTCCGCATTTCTGTTAGCCGGGTTGGGACTGCTCCCGCTTCTCCGCCGCCGCCGTTGATTCAACCAACCCCTCCATCCACCTCCCATCCAGATTCCATGAAAACCCGCTCCAATCCGTTCCTGCTTCTCGCCCTCTCCCTCTCGGCCTGCGCCTCCCTTCCCGCCGCCGTTCTGTATTGGGATGGGACGGATACCAATGCCGACGCAAATGGTGGTGCCGGAACCTGGGATACAACGACCACCAACTGGGACAGCGCCGCCACCGCAGGGAGTTCCGTCGCCTGGCCCGCCTCCTCCACGGGTGATGACGACGCGCTGTTTGGAGGCGCGGCAGGCTCGGTGACCGTCGATGCGGGCGGCGTCACCGTGAATGACATCACGTTCTCGATTGCCGGATACACGCTGTCCGGCGGCACGCTCAACTTCGACAACCTCGATCCGGACGGCGGCGGCCCGCTCACGGCCCCGCTGCCCGTCATCAACGCGGGCCCCACCTCACACACCCAGTCTGCCACGATCAATTCCAAGATCGTCTCCTCCTCCGGCCTCGAAAAGAAGGGCGGAAGCACCGTCAGCCTCGGTGGTGACCTCGCCTCGCTCTCCGGAACCATCCTGATCAATGGCGGAGTGGTCAGCAGCCCCGCGAACAACAACTCGGGATTCACGCTCGCCAATACATCGACTCCGCCAAACACCGCGTCCTTCGACATCCGCAACAACAATTTCCTCGCTCTCGGTGGCGTCACCGTGGGCTCGGGCGTGAGCTACACCCTGGCGGGTGGCGGCGGATACAACGCCCCTCAGGGAGCCATCCGGGGAACTGCCGGCTCAAACGTGGTGCAGGGAGCCATTTCAATTGCCGATGCTGCCGTCCGACTTGGCAACACCGGAACCTCGATCACCTTTGCCGGCCCCATCACGGCTCCACCTTTGTCAGGGTTTGGACTGACTCTCCGGATCGGCCTCAATCAGGGAGTCACTCTTTCCAACACATCCAATTCATGGGAAGGGCTGACCACGCTGGGGGAAGGGACCTTCTTTTTTCATCCGGGAGCCTTGCCCAACTCCACCAACCTTCTGATCGCGGGTTCGAACAACACCTGGTTCGAATCCAATGGAACCTTCACCCGCTCGGCGGGGACGGCGGCCGGTCAGGTTCAGTTCAACGCCACCGCAAACCGCATCAACGGATTCTCGGCCAGGGGAGGGGATCTCAGCGTGAACCTGGGAGGGGCGGTTTCGCCCGCTCCTCTGGTTTGGGGGGCTGCCGGCTTCGTTCCCGGCGCTCTCGGGCTGTCGTCCACTAACGCCACAGGAACGGTCACCTGGCTCAATGCGATCGATCTGGGAGCCGCCACCCGCACGATCGATTGCGCCAATGGCAGCGCCGAGGTGGATGCCCGAATCAGCGCTTCCCTCAGCAACGGCGGAATGACCAAAACCGGCAACGGCACCCTCGCACTGGCTGCCGCCAATACGTTCACCCTGCCCACTCTGACCATGGGCGCGGCCAGCGCGGACCGCGGGGCCATTCGTATCGAAAACGGTGCTGCTCTGTCTGGAATCACCCTGGTGGACATGAACTCGGCGGTGAACTCCTCCGCCAGAGCGCGGATCGAACTTCTGGGCGGCGTGTCCGTGACCGGCGTCGATATCCGCACCGGTGGACGCGGCGATGTGGCCGCAGCTGGCGTCGCACTGGCCAACCTTTCCGGAAACAACACCTGGGGAGGTGTCATCCGCATCAGCAATACCGGCGGTTCCTATGGCATCCGCAGCGATGCGGACACTCTCACCCTTTCCGGTACTCTCCAGAATGGGATCGGCTCTGCCCGTGACTGGACCCTCGGTGGTGCAGGAAACATCCGCATTTCCGGAAACGTGGTGAACGGCTCGACCGGTGGACTCAGTTTCACCAAGCATGGTGAAGGCACGCTGATTCTATCAGGAGCAGCCAACACCTTCACCCTGGGCGGCACCGTCGCGGGTGGCACGCTGCAGATCGGCGAAGGCGGCACGACCGGCAGCTTCGGCACGGGATCGGTGATCAACAATGCCACGCTGGTTTTTGATCGCGATGGAACACTCAACGTTCCAGGCGCGGTATCCGGTTCGGGTGTTCTCATCAACCGGGGCCCCGGTGTCGTCACGCTCAACGGCGCATTGAGCCACAGCGGAGGCATTCAGATCCAGAACGGCTCCCTGCTCATCGGTGCAAACTCCTCCGCCGCTACCGGAGACGTGACGGTGGGCGACGGGACCGGAGCGGCCTCCTCCGCCGTGCTTGGAGGCGTCGGTCCTCTCGGAGGAACCGTCACCCTTTCAACGGACGGAGCCATCGCCCCGGGGCTCGGCGTGGGCAGTCTCGAACTCACCGGGACGGTCTCGGGCACGGGCGGGCTCCTTGTGGAAATCGATGGCAGCACCGCCGACAAACTCACCGCCAGTGGTTCTCTCGATATCAGCGGGCTTTCGTTGAGCCTTTCGCAACTCACTGCCCCCAGCGCCCCCGTTTATGTGATCGTGGATGCCGCATCGCCGATCACCGGGGCCGCCTTTACGTCGGTCTCCGGTGTGCCCTCCGGCTACACGCTCACCTACAACTACAACGACGGGGTGGATTCGAACAACATCGCCCTCGTTCAGGTCGGGACTCCCTTCACCCTCTGGGCCTCCGGCAATGGCCTCGCCGGTGGCGATGCCTCGCCCACGGCGGATCCGGACAACGACGGGCTGGACAACGCCGTCGAATTCGTGATCGGCGGGCAGCCGAATCCCGCCAATCCCAATGCAGCCTCCAACAGCCTGGCCCCGGTCGCGGATGCCTCTGGATCGAATCTGGTCTTCAGCTTCCGCAGCACGGACCTCGCCCAATCGCAGCCCGGAATCGCCATCCAGGCCGAATACGGGTCCTCGCTCAGCGGCTGGACACCCGCCGTGCACGGTGTGAACGGCGTCTCGATCGCCACCACCCAGGACGGCTACGGCGCGGGCGTGGACAAGGTCGATGTGACCATTCCGAAAGCCCTCGCCACCGGATCGACTCTTTTTGTCCGCCTCAACGTCTCCATTCCCTGAACGCTCATGAAACCCACCTGCAACCCGTTTCCGATCCGCCGGGGCTTCACTCTCACCGAGATGATGGTGGTGGTGCTCGTCATCACCGTGATCGCACTGCTCTCGCTGATGATGATCTCAAGAGCCAGGGAATCCGCCAGACGCAGCGCCAGCGCGGGAAACCTTCGTCAGTTCGGCGTGGCCATCACCTCCTTCGTCGCGGACAACAGCGGCTACCTTCCCGCATCCCGAAGCTCCCAGGGTGCCTACTGGCCCCAGATCGTCTGGCCCTACATCGAATCGCTCGACCCCTACATGATTCCCAAGTCCCCGAATCGTCCGATGGATCCTAAGAAGAACGACGGCGAGGGCTACTTCCCCATGGCGGACAACGCGGCGATGAATCCGCAGAAACAACCCATCCGTTGGAACTACGTGATCAACGGAGGTCACAGCAAGCTTCCCTTCGCCGAGCTCGCCGATGACGGCAAGGCCCTTCCCGGCGTCGGCAGGGGATGGTCGAGGCCCTACATGCAGATCACCGACCCGGGCCGCACGGTGATGATCACCGAGGGCACCTCATGGTGGCTCAACGCCGAGGCAAAGCCCAACAGCAACCGCATCCGCCGGTGGAAGAACAAGACCGCCAACATCCTCTGGTGCGATGGCAGCCTGCAACTCCTCAACCCGAAAACCGAGCTCCGTCAGGAACACTTCTTCGCCGTCAAGTAACCCGAAGCTGAATCCCTCCGTTCCACCCCATGAGGCCTCCCAGTCCGCTTTTCTCGCGGAAACCAGCAGCAGGGGTCCTGGTTCCCGTGAATGCGGGATGTCCTCGTGAATTGACGCTCCGAAGCTCCCCGGTGTTTCCTAGAGATTCTGATCAGGAAGAGGAGTGTTTTTCCACCTGCCTTTCCTTTCAAACCCAAACCCAATCCCAGATCCTCCCGTGAAACCCAGGAGAAATGTTTCTTTTTTCGGTCTCTCTTCGTTGGCCGCCCTTGCTTTTGCCCTTCCCCCGACCGCTCATGCGGCGACCTTCACCTGGGATGGCGGCGGTATCGACAACCAAACCGTCACCGGCGCCAACTGGGTCGGTGATGTGGCTCCAGGCACCGGTCAGGATCTGGTGTTCTCCGGGACCAGCTCCATCGGCACGTCCATCAACTGGAACCTGACCAATGGCAACAACCCGCGTTCGCTCACCTTCGATGCGAGCTCTCTTGCCTACGACATCACCGGCACCAATTTCATCCAGTTCACCCAGGGCATCACGGTTCTGGCCAATAACAGCTCAAACGCCCAATCGATCTCAAATCCGATCCATGTCTTCGGCAACAACACGAAGACCTTCAGCGCCGGAACCGCCGCGCTGAATCTCGGGCTGGTCACCTTTCGTGCGGACGGGCTTGTCAGTGGAAACAACAGCCAGCTCACCCTCTCTGGATCCTCCAACGGCACGATTTCCGGCGGAATCACCGAGACCGGAGGGTTCGCGGCGGGAGTCGTCCGCACCCTCAACAAAACCGGTACCGGCACCTGGACGGTCAATGGCGCGATGACCGGGGCTTACGCCGTCAACGCCAACGCCGGAAGTCTCGTGATCGGAGGCTCCGGGACGAACACCTACAGCGGTGCCATCACTGTCAACGGCGGCAACTTGGTCATCCAGAAAGCTTCGGGGCTGGGAGCCACCTCGGCGGGCACCTCGATCGCCGGGGCCACCAGCCAGGGCTCGCTCCAGTTTGACTCATCATCCGGCGCGTTCACTTCTGCGGAAGGCATCGCCATCACCATGCGCTCCTCCGTCACCAACGGCGGTGCTTCCGCCATGGTCCCGCACATCAACAACATCGGCGGCTCCACCACTTTGTCCGGGGCGATCAACTCGACCACCGGAGGCGCCGTGGCCAAGATCGCCGCGGATGCCGGCACGCTCACGCTTTCCGGCAGCCTGAATGCCCAGGGGGCCTCGCCCACCGCTTCCACCCGCATCACCACCCTGCAAGGCGCGGGAACCGGCATCATCAGCGGCCTGATCACGCAAAGCACCGCCATCACCCATCGCTTGGACAAGTTCGGCTCCGGCACCTGGCAGTTGACCAACGCCGGCAACACCTTCACCGGTGAAATCCGCCTCGTCGAAGGTACCATCTCCATCCCTTCCATCGGAAACGGCGGCTTGGCCAGCACGGTCGGTGCCTCGTCCAATGCCGCATCCAACCTCCAGTTCAATGGAGGAACCCTGCGCTACACCGGCAGCGGACACACCACCGACCGCTTGTTCACCATCGGGGCGAACGGGGCCACTCTGAATGCGTCGGGCACTGGAGCCATCGTGTTCGGCAACACCGGATCCGCCGTCAGCGCCGATGGGGGAGGCACCGGCATTCAATACAGCTTCGCCAGCGGCTCGAACACCATCGCCACCAACGATAGCACCACCCTGCGGGTCGGCATGAGCATCGGCGGCGTCGCGGGCATTCCTGCCGGTGCCACCATCACGGCGATCAACCATTCCACCGGGATCCTCACCCTCAGCGCGCCCACCACGGCCGCCGCCAATATCACGTCAACAGGAACCGCATCCGGAAACTTCGACCGCACGCTTACCCTGACAGGCACCAACCTCGCCTCCAACGAAATCAAGGCCTCCCTCGCCAATGCCACTGGCGGCGGCAAACTCGGTGTCACCAAGAACGGCGCGGGCACCTGGGTCCTCTCCGGGACCAACACCTACACCGGCCCGACCCAGGTCGATGCCGGCAAACTCGTTCTCACGGGCTCCATCGCCGCGGGCAGCGCCTTCAGTCTCAACAATGGTGCAACCCTTTCCGGCGAGGGCTCCATCAATGGCTCCGCGACCTTCGGCGGTACCACCGGCTCCACCTTCCTCGCCGATGGCTCCACCCCCGGGACTCTTTCGGTCGGTGGAAACCTCACCCTTTCCGGCCCGGTTGATGTCGCTGTGGAAGGCATCACCTCCGCAGGAACCTACAACATCGTAAGCTACTCCTCCATCACCGGCGGTGCCAACTTCACCTCCACCTTCCACCGCAATCCGGTGTTCAATGTGGGTGCTTCGGTGACCTCGCTCACGCTGTCATCCGGCCTCGCACTCACCTGGACCGGAAACAACGGCTCATCCTGGGATTCCGCCAGCACCGTGAACTGGTCCGGTGCCGAAAAATTCTACGCTCTCGATGCGGTGACTTTCGATGACACCTCATCCGTCACCTCGATCTCCATCAACGGCGACCTGCGTCCCCTGTCCATCCAGGTTTCATCCAACACGAATCAGTTCACCTTCGGCGGCACCGGGGTCATCAACGGCGCCGGAACCCTCACCAAATCCGGCTCCTCCACCCTCGTTCTCAATGGCTCGAATGGTTGCACGGGAACCAACACCCTGAATGGCGGACTCGTCGAGTTCTCCGCCAATTCGCTCGGCACCGGGGCCATCAACTTCAACGGCGGCGGCCTGCGCTGGGCCACAGGAAACAGCGCCGACGTTTCGGCCCGTTTCGGCCCGCTCGGATCATCCGGTGCGGTCTTTGATATCAACGGAAACAGCGTCACGCTCGGATCCGCTCTCACCGGATCCGGCGGATTCACCCGCGACGGCTCCGGCTCGCTCGTCCTCTCCGGCACCAATACCTACAGCGGAGTCACCACCCTCAACGCGGGCACCACTTTCACCAACACCACCTCCGCACTCGGAAGCACTGCCGCTGGAACCACCGTCGCCTCCGGAGCGCAGCTCAACGTCGGCAACCTTGCCAACAACAGCACGCTTGCAGAGCCTCTCACGGTTTCCGGAAACGGCGATGGATCCGGTGTCCTCCGCGTCGGCGGATCCAGGGCCATCACGCTGTCCGGTGCCATCACGCTGGCCGCCGCATCCACCTTCAAGGCGGATGGCGGCTCATCCTTCATCTTCAGCGGAGGCATCACCGGATCCGGAAACGATGCCACTTTCAGCCTGGATGGCAGTGCGGTCTCACGGGTGGACAGTTCCCTCAATCTCGGCTCTGGCAACCTAGTCAAGTCCGGCACCGCCACGCTCGTTCTCAACGGCTCGTCTTCCTACGCCGCCACCCAGATCAGTGCGGGCACCCTCATGATCGGAAACCAGTCGGCTGCCGGTAGCCCGGGCAGCGGTTCCATCGTGAACAACGGCACCCTCCACCTCAATCGCTCGGACTCGTCGCTCGTCGTCAACAACACGATTTCCGGAACCGGAAACCTCGTTGTCGGAATCACCACCGGTGGCAGCGCATCCGCCATCGTCACCGTCGGAGGCAACAACTCGTTTGCCGGAAACATCGACGTCCGCTCCGGCGGATTGCGTATCACCCAGTCGAATGCTCTCGGCACCGGAACCAAGAACATCGCCCTCTCCAACGGCACCGCCGGCAAGCCCCAGCTCCGACTCGATGGCTCAGGCGGCTCCATTCTTCTTCCTTCCACCATCTCGCTCACCACCAGCAACAACGACGTCACCAACCCCGCCGTGCGCAACGAGGCGGGCAACAACACCATCGCCGGAAACTTCATCCTCACCTCCGGCGGCGGAGACACCCGCATCATCGTCAGCGGCGGAACCCTCTCCCTCACCGGAAACATCGAGCCCAATGTCAGCGGCAGAACGCTCATTCTCGACGGCCCGGCCAACGGCAGCGCCAGTGGTATCCTCTCGAATGATTTTGACACCCCGGCCAACACCATGGCTGTGCGCAAGGAAGGTGCCGGCGTCTGGACCCTCAGCGGGGCAAACACCTACAGCGGCGTCACTACGGTCACCGCAGGCACCCTGCTCGCCAACAACAGCACCGGATCCGCCACCGGCTCCGGTGCGGTCTCCGTGACCGGCGGCACGCTCGGCGGCACCGGCAGCATTGCCGGTAACGTCACCATCGGCTCCACCGGCACCCTCTCACCGGGTGCCTCCATCGAGACCCTCGGCACTGGCGCACTCGCGTTCACCACCGGCTCCACCTTCCTCTACGAACTGGATACCACACTCGCCGCGGGCGACCGGTTGGATGCCAACGGAAACCTCACACTGGATGGCACCGTCACCCTCACCCTGGCCGATCTCGGCGGAGGTGCAGCCCTTCCCATGGGCACCAAGTTCAACCTCATCTCCTACTTCGGAACCTGGGATGGGGATGTGTTCAACGGCCTCGCCAACGGCTCTTCCTTCAGCCTCTTCAACAACGAGTGGCTGATTCGTTACGACGACTCCTCCTCCGGTGCCGTCAACTCGACCGATGCCTTCGCCAACGCCGTCACCCTCACCGTGATCCCCGAACCCGCCGCCGGTCTCCTCGGCGGCATCGGCCTTCTCGTGCTGCTCCGCCGCCGCCGCTGATCCGGCTGCCTTTTTGTCTTCGTCCATCTTCATCCACCGGAACAACCGGTGGCTCCAACCCTCGAACCTGAATCCTCCAATTCTATGAAAGCCAAACGTCATCTACTTCTTCCATTTCTCGGTTTTATTGCCCTGACTTCCAGTCTCGATGCGACCATTCTTACTTGGGACATCACCCCTGGGGACAGTGCCATCACCGGAGGTGCTGGCACTTGGAATACGAGTACAGCCAACTGGACTAGCGACTCCGGTGCCACCAATGTCAATTGGCCTGGCACCTCCTCGGGTGATGACGACGCGGTCTTCTCGGGAACCGCAGGTACGGTCCTTGTCGATGGCACCCAGTTTGCCAATGACATTACCTTCTCCACCGCCAACTACATTCTTAGCGGGGGGACGATCAATCTAAGCGGTGTTTCCAATACACTCACGTCCACCGCTGCCGCCACCATCTCCTCGGCCCTGACGGGGGCAAATGGATTTACAAAGTCGGGCAGTAGCGCGCTCACTCTCAATGGCAACAATTCCGGACTCTCGGGCACCATATCCATCAGCAACGCGGCCGGTACCAACAATGCTGGCCTGATTCTTTCAGGTGCCGATGCCATTGGCACGGGAATCACCTCGATCACCGCCGATGGCACAAGTGGTGCCGACGGCGGTTGGCTCGGCCTTGCCAGTGGTGCTATCATCTCTTCTTCAACGACGGTCAACCTCTCCGGACAAGGCGGCAACAGCGCGCCTCCGGGAACTCTCCGCGGCACCGCAGGACAGTCCACGGTCAATGGGCCCGTCAACGTGCTAACGCCAAACGTCCGGATCTCCTGCTCAGGTGGTTCCGAACTCCGGATCAATGGCGCGATTACCGCCTCGCCGTCTACCAACGGCATCCTTTTCCGCTTCGGTGACAACAACGGGGTCTATCTAACCAACGGCAGTAACTCGTGGTCAGGCGATTCCTTGGTTGCCGCAGGCACCTTGCGTGCCGAACCCGGAGCCATTCCTGCGGCTTCCACCATCAGAGTGGCCGGTTCGGGTAGTGCTTGGTTTCAAACTTCAGGAACATTTAGCCGCCCGCTTGGCACCACGAGCGCCACCGGGCAGATCGATCTAAGCAATTCGGCCGCCGGCCGCGTCGGTGGTATCGCGGCCAGAGGTGCGGACCTCACGGTGAACTTCGGAGGAGCCGGGGCGGATTTGGTCTGGGGAACTACCACGGGTTTCAACCCAGGGGTTTTCGGTCTTAACTCCTCGACATCAGATTCGAGGATCACTTTGGTCAATGCCATCGATCTCAATGGCGGTGCACGTGGCATCGATGTGGGCGGCAATACTGCGATCCTCCAAGGTGGTATAAAGAACAGTGGTTCCGCCGCCACTGCTTCGATCCGGAAAACTGGTGCTGGAATTCTTCCCTATGACCCGGGTTCCAGTTATACCTTGAGCTTGCTCGGCCTGAATACATCGGGAGGAACTTTGGAGCTTAAATCCGGGACTTACACCATCACAGGCAATGGAGCAACGAGCGCGCCGGCAGGAACTGCGGGCTTTGTCGTCGCCACCGGCGGTTCATTCCGGTTGAACGGTGCCACAGTCAACGTGACTGGAGGAGGTAATGTGTTCCCGGCGGGCAACACAAACGGCGGTAGCAGCAGCTTCATTCTGGACAGTGGAACCTTCGATTCAGGAACCAAGGAAAGCCTGAATGCGTATGGAGCGGCCGGAACCACAACGATCAACGGTGGCCTTTACATCTGTGGAACCTTCCGCGTCACTCAAAACGTCGGTGTACTCAATCTCAATGGTGGAACGCTTCGCGCCAACAACCTGTCGACAGGGGGCGGCACTGGAACAGTCAACTTTAATGGGGGCGCACTCCAGGCAAGGGTTGCAAGCGCTACCTTCATCGCAGCGGGAATCAACAATGTCGTGATCAAGTCCGGAGGGGCCGTCATTGATTCGAATGGATTCAATATCACGATTCCAAGGTCGCTCACGGAAGATCCCCTATCTACAGGCGGAAGCCTCGTTAAAAGAGGTGGCGGCGTTCTCGATCTCACGGCGCCCAACTCTCATACCGGAGACAATACGATTCAGGGCGGCGTGCTCAGGATTTCTGATAACGCGCATCTCGGTGCGGCCGCCGCGACGGTCACTGTCAATGGCGGACAGTTCGGTGTCTCGGGCACAGCTATCCCTTCCATCAGTTCGCTTGGGCGGACATTTAATTACCTGACTGGTGGATTCAACGTCTCATCGGCGGCTCATGTGCTTGATGTGGACATCGATTTGACGGGAGCAGCCTCATTGTCAAAGTCGGGTTCAGGAACCATCAAACTCAGCGGCAACAACAGCTTTACCGGCGGAATCAGCGGCTCCGGAGATCTTGGATGGATCGAGGTGGATTCCAATACTGATCTCGGTAGCGGAGTGAAGATCGCTGACTTCAGTGGTTCGGCTACAAGCGGAGTTGGTGGCATTCGGCTTCTCAACAATGTGATTGTCTCCGGAGTTTCAATGAACATCGCCGGACGTTCCAATTCGAGCCAACATGTTCTCTGGAATGTTTCGGGAAACAACAAGTGGACGGGCGATATCCGCATCACCAACACCGGTGGCACGTATTTCCTGCGTTCGGATTCGGGTTCCTTGGAGCTTGCAGGAAATCTCCGCAATGCTCAGGCCGCATCCGTTTCATCAGATATACGTGCATTCAATCTTGAGGGGCCGGGTGATTTCCTGATAAGCGGCACCATCACCAATGGCGCCACCAACCGCTTCACGGCGCTCAATGCGAATGGAGGAGGGACGGTCACTCTAACCGGGGTAAACACCTACACTGGCACTACTTCGGTTACCAGCGGCAAGTTAAAGATTAATGGCAACAACAGTGGAGCGATTGGCGCTATTTCCGTCAACAACAGTGCCTCACTTGAGGGGTCTGGCAGCATCGGCGGCGCTGTGACGCTCGCCGCGGCAGCGACTCTCGCTCCTGGTGACGGCGTCGGCACGCTCACCACCTCCGCCAATGTCGGAGGCACGGGAACCCTGGTCGTGGAAGTCGATGGCACCTCCGCGGACAAACTCGCCCTCACCGGATCCGGCACGCTCGATATCAGCACGCTGAACCTCGACGTCGCCACTCTCGGCGGTGGCGCCACCCAACCGGTTTACGTGATCGTGGACTCGGCCGCAGCAATCACCGGCACGGTTTTCGCCTCGGTCACCAACGTGCCCTCCGGTTACACGCTCACCTACAACTACAACGATGGTGTGGATTCCAACAACATCGCCCTCGTTTCCGGAACCGGCAGCCCCTTCACCAGCTGGGCCACCACCAATGGTCTCACGGGAGGCGACGCCCTGCCCACGGCGGATCCCGACAACGACGGCCTCGACAACGCCGTGGAGTTCGTCATCGGCGGCCAACCGAATCCAGCCAATCCCAACGCAGCCTCCAACGCCCTCGCGCCGGTGGCGGATGCCTCGGGTGCCAACCTGGTCTTCAGCTTCCGCAGCACCGACCTCGCCCAATCGCAGCCCGGAATCGCCATCCTGGCGGAATACGGTTCCTCGCTCACCGGTTGGACAACCGCCGTGCACGGTGTGAACGGCGTGACGGTCGTGACCACCCAGGACGGCTACGGCGCGGGCGTGGACAGGGTCGATGTGACCATCCCGAAAGCCCTTGCTGCCGGCTCCACCCTGTTTGCCCGACTGAACGTCTCGATTCCCTGAGCGGATCGGCAGACCGATCGGCTCCAGCTCGAAACGCCCGCCGCGATGGGTTTCCGGCGGGCGTTTCATTTGCCGCGCACCTGCTTCCGCCGCCATGGATCGGGAGCGATGCCGTAGGCCTTCTTGAACGCGTGGGACAGGTGAAAGGCGGAGCCGAAACCGACCCGCGTGGCGATGTCTTCGAGTGTGGCGTCACCGGAAACGAGGAGCCGCCGCGCCCGGTTGAGGCGCAGCTGGATCACATACTTCCAAGGTGGTAGCCCGGTCTGCCTGCGGAAGGCCCGGCGGAAATGCGAGTAGGCCACCCCCAGATCCCTGGCGAGCTGCTCCATATCCACCGCTTCCGCATGGTGCTCCGCAAGATGGCGCACCGCGCGGGCCACCGCGTGATCGACCCTCGCGGAAGTCATCGCACTCCGCTCCCCCACGGCACAGCGCGCCAGCATCTCCAAGGCCGCGGCGGAAAGCAGGGGAGGGGGTGCAGGCTGTTCCGCCAGCAGCAGGAGGTGCATTCTTTCTAACAACTCCTCGATCCCCGCGGAGATCGCGTCCTCCATCACATGGCGCGCCGCATGAAGATGACCATCCCGGATCAGGCGGCCCACCACCGGCCCCTGCACCTCCACCCAGCTCTCCCACCACCCGGTCTGCGCATCGGGGCGGTATCGGTGCCAGGTCCCGGGAAAAATCAGAAACGCCATGCCCGCTCCGATCTCCCGCATGCCGCCGGCCTTGGTCTCCAGCCAGCCGCCGCCTTCGCGGATCAGGACGATCTGCAGCGATTCCAGCACCCGGCCCCGCTCCCAATCGAGCTGGTGGTCTGCCGGATGGGCTTCCAACGGATACGCTGCGCCCGGTGCCACCCGCGTCCTTCCCGCCGCGGTGACTCCAATGCCCCAGGATTTCATCTCCGGGGTGAAGGCGAAGTAGCGGAAATAGTCGGGAGTATCCGTGATCAGATTTTGCATGCGGAGGATCAATACACCCATTCACCCCCGGCGGGCCATCGGATAGTGTGGGACATGCAGCAAGCACCTGTCCGCATCGGGCTTTTTGGCATTGGCCTGGACGCCTACTGGCCCCAGTTCTCCGGATTGAAGGAACGCCTGGAAGGCTACCTCGCCGAAGTGCATGGCAAACTCGCCCGCTCCGGCGTGGAGATCGTGGATCTCGGACTCATCGACAATCCGGTCAAGGCGATGGAGGCCGGGCACCGCTTCCGTCGCGAGGATGTGGACCTCATTTTCCTCCACGTCACCACGTACGCGCTCTCCTCCACCGTGCTGCCGGTGGTCCGCCGCGCCAAGGTGCCGGTCATCATCCTCAACCTGTCGCCGGAGCAGGCCATCGATTATCCGGCTTTCAACCGCATGGGAAACCGCACCGCGATGACCGGCGAGTGGCTCGCCCATTGCTCCGCGTGTCCCGTCCCGGAAATCGCCAATGTCTTCAAGCGCGCGGGCATTCCCTTCGAACAGGTGACCGGCATGCTTGGCGAGGATCCCGAGTGCTGGAACGAGGTGGACGAATGGATCGAAGCCGCCCGCGTCGCCCACATCATGGAGCACAACCGCCTCGGGCTCATGGGCCATTATTACAATGGCATGCTCGACATCTACTCGGATACCACCCTCCAGTGCGCCGTGTTTGGCGGACATCTGGAGATCCTCGAGGTGGACGAACTCGCCGCCCTCCGCGATGAGGTGTCCGATGATGAAATCGCCTCTCGCGTGGCGGAGTTTCACGAGGTGTTCGAAGTCCAGCCGGATTGTCCGCACGCGGAACTCCAGCGCGCGGCCCGCACCTCCGTGGCTCTCGACCGCCTCGTCAGTGAGCGCGGGCTGGGCTCACTCGCCTATTACTACATGGGTTCCGGAAATCCGGCGAACGAGGATGCGATCAGCTCGATCATTCTCGGCAACTCGCTCCTCACCGCCCGCGGCGTGCCCGTGGCGGGGGAATACGAAGTGAAGAACGCGCAGGCCATGAAGATCATGGACAGCTTCGGCGCGGGCGGTTCGTTCACCGAATACTATGCACTCGATTGGAAGGACGATGTCGTTCTGATGGGCCACGACGGACCCGGCCACATCGCCATCGCGGAGGGCCGCACGAAAGTCCGCCCGCTCGATGTCTATCACGGCAAGGTCGGCCGCGGGCTCTCGGTGGAGATGTCGGTGAAAAACGGACCCGTCACCCTGCTCTCGGTGGTGGAATCCGGTGGATCCCTGATGCTGCTGTATGCGGAGGGCGAGTCGGTCCCGGGCCCGGTTCTGGAGATCGGCAACACCAACAGCCGCTACCGCTTTCCCATCGGTGCCCGCCGCTTCGTCAACGACTGGAACTCCCACGGCCCCGCCCATCACTGCGCGGTGGGCGTCGGCCACATCGGCTCGAAGATCGGGAAACTGGCCCGCCTGCTCGGCGTCGAGGCCGTCCGGGTTTGCTGAGTGGTTCAGCGGAGTTTTGTATTCCCGTTTCGTTCTTGGCAGGGCGGGGGAGGATCGCCAAGGATCGGCACACGATGCCGAAGATCCTCCGTGTCCTCATCTGGACCGCCGTCGCCTCCCTCGGAGCCCTGGCGGTGGCCGTCGCCGCTTTCCAGCGCAACGAACCCGTGAATGCCCTCTGGCTGGTCATCGCCGGCGTCTGCACCTTTGCCATCGGCTACCGATTCTACTCGGCATGGCTGGTCGCCAAGGTGCTCACCATCGATGACACCCGCGCCCCGGCGGCGGTGACCAAGGCGGATGGCAAGGACTTCGTGCCCACGCCGAAGTGGGTGGTCTTCGGCCATCACTTCGCCGCCATCGCCGGACCAGGCCCTCTGGTGGGGCCGGTGCTCGCCGCGCAGTTCGGCTACCTGCCCGGCACACTGTGGATCCTCGTGGGGGCCACCCTCGGCGGCGGCGTGCACGATGCGGTGGTGCTCTTCGCCAGCATGCGTCGCGATGGGAAATCCCTTGGCCAAATGCTCAAGGAGGAGATCCACCCGGTGATCGGCCTGATTGCGATGGTCTCGCTGCTTGCCATCATGACGATCCTGCTCGCCGTGCTTGGCCTGGTGGTGGTCAAGGCCCTCGCCGAAAGCCCGTGGGGCCTCTTCACGATCGCCGCGACCATCCCGCTGGCGATGATCATGGGACTCCTGCTTCGCAGTGGCTTGATGAAGGTCACCGGCGTTTCCATCCTCGGCGTGCTCGGTCTGTTCGCGGCCGTGGCTGCCGGGAAATACCTGCCACCATCCTGGAACCAGGCGCTGCTGTGGGAAGCCAAGGATCTTGCCTGGGCCATCATGATCTACGGCTTCGCCGCATCCGTGCTGCCGGTCTGGCTGCTGCTTGCCCCGCGCGATTACCTCAGCACCTTCATGAAGCTCGGCACGGTGGCCGTGCTTGGCGTGTTCATCGTGATCGCCATGCCGCCGCTCCACATGCCGGCGGTCACGCCCTTCGTCGATGGCAGCGGCTTCGTAGTGCCCGGCCCGGTGTTTCCCTTCGTCTGCATCACCATCGCCTGCGGCGCGGTGAGCGGCTTCCATGCGCTCATTTCCTCCGGCACCACACCCAAGCTCCTCGCGCGGGAAAAGGACATCCGCCTCATCGGCTACGGTGCGATGGTCACTGAGATGCTCGTCGCGCTGATGGCCATCATCGCCGCCGCCGCCCTGCCACCCGGCCAGTATTTTGCGATCAACTCGCCGATCAACCCGCGCGATCCGGTCGCCGTCGAGCAGCAGATCGCGAAAATCAATTCCTATGGCCCGGTCTATCAGGTCACCAAGGCGGAGATGGACGAACTGGCCGAGAAACTCCAGGAGCCCACCATCATCGGGCGCACCGGCGGCGCACCCACCTTCGCGGTGGGCATGGCCTCGATGTTCGCCAAGGTCATCCCGGGGAAAACCGCACTCTCGCTCTGGTATCACTTCGCCATCATGTTCGAGGCGCTCTTCATCCTCACCACGCTGGATGCCGGCACACGGGTGGGCCGTTTCATTCTCCAGGATTTGTTAGGAAACCTGTGGAAGCCCCTGGGAGACACCTCGAACTGGATCGGCAACGTCACCGCCACCGGACTGCTCGTCGCCGCGTGGGGCTACTTCCTCTATCAGGGAGCCATCGATCCCGAAGGCATCGCCAAGAGCCTCTGGCCGATCTTCGGGATCTCGAACCAACTGCTCGCCGTGATCGCCTTCTGCCTCGGCACCACGCTGCTGATCAAGGCCGGCAAGGTCCGCTACTGTTGGGTGACCCTGGTGCCGCTGGTCTTCCTCGCCTCCGTGACCTTCGCCGCCGGGCTCATGAAGATCTTTTCCGCGAAGGCCGCCGGTTTCCTTCCCGCCGTTCGCAAGCTGGAAGCCCAACTTGCGGCCGGGGTGCCCGCCGAAAAACTCAAGGCCGTGGAAACCGCGCTCTTCAACGCCAAACTCGACATCGTGGTGGTCACGGTGTTCCTCAGCTTTGTCGCCCTGATCATCCTCGGCTGTGCATGGGAGTGGTGGCGCATCCTCTCCGGCGCCAAGAAACCGGTCATTCACGAGTCGCCCTACGTCGCCCTCGGTGGCTCGGAGGTTCGCGGGCATTCCTGAGGTGCCACGTTTCATCCCGCCGATTCTTGCGGAAATCCGCTACTCCGGAAGGGTGGATTGACGCTGGCCTGCTCCCGGCTAGGCTGCAGCCCATCCCATGAATCCGTTCAGGACCACCTCCGCCGCCGCTCTCATCTGCCTGTCCCTGCCTCAGGCCGGGGCACTGGAAATCACCGCCGTCAACCCGCTGCCCACCCCACGGGCGGCCCAGACGATTGAAATCCCCGCAGCCAGTCTGGCACCGCTGGGCGAGGCGGATCTCACCAAGATCCACATCCGCGATGCCAAGGGGGCCGAGCTTCTCTGCCAGGCGGTGGACCTCGATGGCGATGCGTTCCGCAAGCCGGATGCCGTGATTTTCCAGGCCGATTTCGCCGCTTCGGAGACGCTGCGATTCACCGCCTCCAAGGGTGCCAAGCAGGTCTTCAAGAAGGAGCAATACAAAGCCTTCGGACGCTTCAACCGCGAGCGCTTCGACGACTTCGTTTGGGAGAACGACCGCATCGCGCACCGCACCTACGGCAAGGCTCTCGAAACCTGGGAGGGCGAGCCTTTGTCCAGCAGCACCATCGACATCTGGTCCAAACGCACGCCGCGCATGGTCGTCAACGATTGGTATCTTGCCGATGACTACCACGTCGATCATGGCGAAGGTGCCGACTTCTACTCCGCAGGACCCAGCCGCGGCTGCGGCGGATCCGGTCTTTGGGCCGCGGACCGTCTCTGGCTGTCCCGCAATTTCGTCCATTCGAAGGTCCTCGCCAATGGTCCCATCCGCGTGCTGTTCGAACTCGAATACGCCCCCTACGAGGTAAATGGCGTGAGCGTGGCCGAGACCAAACGCATCTCGCTGGATGCCGGCAGCCAGTTCGACCGCCATGAAATCCGCTACAAGACCTACACCCGGCCCGGCCAGGACGTCGTGCTGGCTCCCACGGTCGGCCTGAAGAAAGCCAAGGGCGAATCCGTCACCTCGGACCCCGCCAAGGGCTGGCTCGCGAAATGGGAGCCCGTGGAAAAGGGCGCGGGCCAGCAAGGCCTCGCGATGATCGCGCCTGCTGCCAACTTCGAAAAAATCACCGAGGACGCGCTGAACCACCTCATCGTCACCAAACCCCGCGAGGGCAACACCGCCGTCTGGTGGGCCGGTTTCTGCTGGGACAAAGCCGGCCATTTCACCTCCGAGGATGCATGGAAATCCCACGTCGCCTCCTTCGCTGCTTCGCTGGATTCACCGATCCAGGTCAAAGTCGGAAACTGATCGATCACCCGCCCCAATCATGAAATCCATCCTCAGCCTCCTCACTGTCCTCACCGCGCTCGCTTCGGCGGCCACCGCGGATGCATCCGCCGAGTGGTTCGCCAAATGGCCGGAAGGCAAGGACCCCGCATCCGTCGGCAAACGCGTCGCGGAAAACTTCCTGCCCCGCAAGTTCCGCTACGAGACGGACCCGAACAAGGTGCGCGAGGGCGTCATCTATCCGGAAGTGATCACCTGGTACGGCGCGCTCACCGTGGCCGAACTCACCAAGGACCAGGCCCTCACGGGAAAACTCGTCTCCAAGTTCGATTTCTACCTCACCGAGGAAGGTGCCAAGCGCATCAACCCCGCCGCCCACGTGGACTACCGCGTCTTCGGCATGCTCCCGCTGGAAATCCACCGCATCAACCAAGACAAACGCTGCCTCGATCTCGGCCTCGCCAAGGCCGATGCCCAGTGGGCCACCACCACCCCGGATGGCATCACCACCGAGGCCCGCTACTGGATCGATGACATGTACATGATCCCCGCACTCCAGGTGCAGGCCTTCCGCGCCACCAAGGAGGCGAAATACATCGATCGCGCGGCGAAAACCATGGTCTCCTACCTCGACCGCCTGCAGAAGGAAAACGGACTCTTCTTCCACGGCGAGAACTCCCACTTCTACTGGGGCCGCGGCAATGGCTGGATGGCCGCCGGTGCCGCGGAGCTCTTGTTAGACCTTCCCGCCTCCCACCCGGACCGCCCGCGCATCCTCGAAGGATACCGCAAGATGATGAAAGGCCTGCTCTCCTATCAGGCCGAGGGCGGACTCTGGCGGCAGTTGATCGACAAGCCGGACTCCTGGCCGGAAACCTCGGGCTCCGCCATGTTCGCCTTCGGCATGATCACCGGCGTCAAGAATGGCTGGCTGGACGGAGCCACCTACGGACCCGCCGCCCGCAAGGCCTGGCTCGCCCTCGTCGACCAGCTCGACGAAAACGCCAACCTCAAGGAAGTCTGCGTGGGCACCAACAAGGGCTTCGACGAACCCTACTACAACGCCCGCCCGCGCACCGCCGGTGACCTCCACGGCCAGGCCCCCATGCTCTGGTCCGCCACCGCCCTGCTGCGCTGATCCGGCGCCACCCCTGTCACAAAAAAACGCCCGGCTTCCCAAGGGGAGGCCGGGCGTTTGGTATGAAGATCAATTACTTCGAGGAAGCAGGAGCCGGAGCCGGGGCAGGAGCCGGGGCGTTCGGGCAGCAGGAAGCGGCAAGCAGCGAGGCAGCCGCGGCGGCAAGGGCGAGTTTGGCGATTTTCATGATGTTTGTTATCGGTTGTGGTTGTTGCTACAAATCGAGCCCGCCGCCGGAGCGATTGGCTCGATCTGGCAGAAGGCTAGCAGCCCGGGGTGCTCTGGCAAGCCTTGAATCGCCCCCCGGACCCGGCCTCAGGAGTGGAATCCCCGGAGGATTCTCGACTTGCCGGACCGGCGCTCCAATCCTCAGGATGCAGGCCATGTCCGATGAAAGCACCCTCTGGAAAGGCAGCCCCTCGCAGTGGCTCAACCTGGGCCCCTTCTCCGCCGCCATCGCCCTCAGCCTCGGCATCGCCTTCGGAGCCCTGTTTTTTCCTCCCGCCTTCGCCGCCCTCGTTCTTCCGCTCGGCTTCATGCTTTGGAGATATCTAACGGTTCGCACCCAGGTCTTCGAACTCACCAGCGAACGCCTCCGCATCACCCGCGGCGTCATCAACCAGCAGGTCGATGAGATCGAACTCTACCGCGTCAAGGACTCGCTCATGGTCCGTCCTTGGTGGATGCGCCTCACCGGCCTCGCCTCCATCGAACTGGAAACCTCGGACCGCTCGATGCCGCGCCTGGTCATCCCAGCCATCGCCGGTGGCGCCGAAATGCGGGAGATCCTCCGCAAGCAGGTGGAACTCCTCCGCGACCGCAAGCGCGTCCGGGAAATGGACTTCGACGAGACCGCCGGAGGCTCCGACGCCGGATCCGATTCGCTCGCCTGACAAGGGGCTCTCGCGGGTCGGCGAACCTTAGCGCAATCTTAGCGCGCGGTTCCCGTCGCTTAACACCCCGCCCTTCGATGCCGTGGCAGAATGCCGCCACGGATGAAATCTCGTTCCTCCCTCCTCGATCCACACCTCCTCAAGGGGGCCCTCGTTCCCAGCCTGCGCAAACTGGATCCCCGCAACCAATGGGGGAATCCGGTGATGTTCACCGTCTATCTGGGGGCCATCGTCTGCACCGCTCTACTCCTCCGGTCCGCGGGGCTGTTCGAGATTCAACTCGTAGCCTGGCTCTGGTTCACCGTCCTCTTCGCCAACTTCGCCGAGGCCCTCGCCGAATCGCGGGGAAAGGCCCAGGCCGACGCCCTGCGCTCGATGCGCGTCACCACCCCGGCCCGCAAGTATGAAGATGGCGCCGAGCGACCCGTCGCCGCCGCTGACCTGCGCCCCGGCGACCTCGTGGTCTGCGAAGCGGGCGATGCCATCCCTGCCGATGGCGAGATCGTCGAGGGCATCGCTTCGGTCGATGAATCGGCCATCACCGGCGAATCCGCCCCGGTCATCCGCGAGTCGGGTGGCGACCGGTCCGCCGTGACCGGAGGAACCCGGGTGCTGTCGGATCGCATCCTCATCCGCGTGACCTGCGAGCCGGGGAAATCGTTTCTCGATCGCATGATCGCGCTCGTCGAGGGTGGTGAGCGGCAGAAGACGCCGAATGAGCGGGCGCTCGGCGTGCTTCTCGTTTCGCTGACGCTGGTCTTTCTCCTCGTGACGTTCTCACTGCCGGCCTTCACCGGATTCCTCATCCGCCAGGGCCTGGGTGGGAGCTCGCCCGACCTTGGCAGTCTCGTCGCCCTGCTCGTCTGCCTCATTCCCACCACCATCGGCGGGCTGGTCAGTGCGATCGGGATCTCCGGCATCGACCGCCTCACCCGTCACAACGTGCTCGCCACCTCGGGACGCGCCGTCGAGGCCGCAGGCGATGTGGATGTGCTTTTGTTAGATAAAACGGGCACCATCACCCTCGGCAACCGCCAGGCCAGCGAGTTCATACCTGCCCCCGGCGTGACTCCGCTGGAACTTGCGGAGGCCGCCCAGCTTGCTTCCCTCGCCGACGGCACACCGGAGGGCCGTTCGATCGTGGTGCTGGCCAAGCAGCTCTTCGATCTGCGGGCCCGCGAGCTTGCCGAGCCGCACGCGAGGTTTGTGCCATTCACCGCCGAGACCCGGATGAGCGGTGTGGACCTCGACTCACCCGACGGGAAACGAAGCATCCGCAAAGGCGCGGCGGAGGCGGTGAAACGTCACGTCGAATTCCATGGTGGAACCGTTCCGGCCGAGGTCGCGCGCGACGTGGACCGCATCGCCGGCCAGGGTGGCACTCCGCTTGTCGTCATCGATGGATCCCGTGTCATGGGCAGCATTTTCCTCAAGGACATCGTCAAGGGCGGGATCCGCGAGCGCTTCGCCAAGCTCCGCGAAATGGGCATCCGCACCGTGATGATCACCGGTGACAACCCGCGCACCGCGGCTGCGATCGCGGCGGAAGCCGGTGTCGATGACTTCATGGCGGAAGCCACTCCGGAGGACAAGATGCGCCGCATCCGCAAGGAACAGGAAGCCGGTCACCTCGTCGCCATGACGGGCGACGGCACCAACGACGCGCCCGCTCTGGCCCAGGCCGATGTCGGTGTCGCCATGAACACCGGCACCCAGGCCGCCCGCGAGGCGGGGAACATGGTCGATCTCGATTCGGACCCCACCAAGTTGATCGATATCGTCGAGATCGGCAAACAGCTCCTGATGACGCGCGGTGCGTTGACGACGTTCTCACTGGCCAACGACGTTGCGAAGTATTTCGCCATCCTGCCCGCCCTCTTCGCCGGGATCGGCGCGGTGTCCGGCAAGGGGCCTCTCGCCGCGCTGGATGTGATGGATCTGCATTCGCCCCAATCCGCCATTCTCAGTGCAGTGATCTTCAATGCGCTGATCATCGTGGCCCTCATCCCGCTCGCTCTGAAGGGGGTGGACTACCGGCCGATGAACGCCGCCGCGCTGCTCCGCCGGAACCTGCTCATCTACGGGCTTGGCGGTGTGGTGGTCCCCTTTCCATGCATCAAGCTGATCGACCTCAGCCTGGGTGCCCTCCATCTCGTCTGACCCTCGCCGACTTTCACCATGAACACTCTTTCACTCGCCCTTGTTTTCGTCGCCACCGTGGCCGTCCTCTCGTGGCCGCTCGGTCGTTGGCTCCACTGGACGCTTCAGCCGGCATCGGAAGACTCGCCTGCGGAGCGTTTGTTGCGCCTGGTCCTCGGCAGTGGCTGTGCCCGTCCCGGCGGCTGGCGAAACTATGTGATCGCCTTGCTGGTCTTCAACGCGGGGATGGCCGCCATCTCCTGGTTGGTGCTCACCTGGCAGCATCACCTTCCGCTCAACCCGGATGGCATGGGCCCGGTGAAACCCTCGCTCGTGTTCCATACCGTGGTTTCCTTCGTCACGAACACCAATCTCCAGCATTACTCCGGTGAGGCCACCTTCAGCCATCTGTCCCAGCTCACGCTCATGTGGCTCCAGTTCACCTCGGCGGCCAGTGGCATCGCAGCCTTCGCGGCGCTCGCCCGCGGCCTGTCCGGAAACCGGAACTTCGGAAACTTCCATCGCGACACGGCACGCATCCTCATCCTCTTCCTGATCCCTCTCGCAGTTGTCTGGGCACTTGCGTTTTCGCTTGCCGGCGTTCCGATGACCCTTGAGGGATCGGCCAGCGCCACCACGCTGGAAGGTGCCGTGCAGACGATCGCCCGCGGACCGGTCGCCGCCTTTCTCGCCATCAAGCAACTCGGTACGAACGGTGGAGGCTTTTTCGGACCTAACAGCACCCATCCCTTCGAAAACCCCGGCGCCTTGGCGAACTTCATGTCGCTCGTGGCCATTCCGCTCATCCCCATGGCATGCGTCTGGACCTTCGGCCGCATCCTCGGCCGTCCATCCCATGCCCGGGTGGTCTCCGCCGTGATGTTCGCCTTCCTCGCCCTCAAGATCGTCGCCACCGTGGTCCCCGAATCGTCACCCGCCTCCGCCTTGAAGGAACTGCCTGTCATTCAGAGCGCGAACCTCGAAGGCAAGGAACTCCGCCTTGGCGCGACCACCGGCCCGCTGTGGGCGGTCCTCACCACCAGCACCTCCAACGGATCGGTAGGCGCGATGCACGGTTCGCTCAACCCTCTCTCGCTGTTAGGTCCGTTTGCCGGACTGTGGCTGAACTCGACCTTCGGTGGTGCCGGCGTGGGCATGATCAACTTCTTCCTGTTCATGATCCTCGCGGTTTTTGTCGCCGGACTCATGGTCGGCCGCACTCCGGAATACCTCGGCCGGAAAGTGGAGGCACGCGAGATGACCCTCGCCGCCGCCGCTTTTCTTGTTCATCCGTTCCTCATTCTGGGTGGCACCGCCCTGTTCTGCGCCACTTCGATGGGCGAGGCCACCATCGCCAATCCGGGCGCGCGCGGGTTCTCGGAAATCCTTTACGAGTTTTCCTCGGCCGCTTCCAACAATGGCTCCGGTCTCGAAGGGCTCTCCGACAACACGGATGCCTGGAACATCGCCACGGCCATCGTGATGCTCCTCGGCCGCTATCTGCCCATCATCCTGCCGCTCGCCATCGCCGGATCCCTTGCCGCCAAACAGCCGGTCGCCCTGTCGTCCGGCACCCTGCGGACCGACACGCCGACCTTCGGGCTGATGGTCTTCGCCGTGATCCTCTTCCTCGGTGCCCTGACCTTCTTCCCGGCCGCTCTTCTCGGTCCCGTGCTCGAACACCTTTCACTCTAACAAAACGCAACCGAACTCCGCCATGACCTCGCTCCGTCTTCTGCTCGCCAGCATCCTGCTATGTGGATTCGCCTACACCGCGGGCATCCTCGGCTTCGCCCGCAAGCTGGTTCCCGAACGGGCATCCGGTTCCCTGGTTCTCGACGCCCGGGGCAAGCCGATCGGCTCCCGTCTGCTCGCCCAGTCGTTCTCGAGCGCGCGCTACTTCCACCCCCGTCCCTCGGCATGCGACTTCAATGCGCGGGCTGCCGCCGGTTCCAACCTCAGCCCGGCCCACCCGAAACTGGCAGAACGCGCCGCGGACCTCATCGCCAGGCATGCCGCGTCCCCCGCGCGTCCGATCCCCGCGGACCTCGTCACCGCTTCGGGGTCCGGACTGGATCCCGACATCACCACGGAGGCCGCCCTCTATCAGGCCGAACGTGTGGCCAGGGCGCGCGGATTGGACCCCGGTCTCGTCCGCAAGGCCGTCGAGGACGTGCACCGCCCGCTGATGGGCCGTTTCGGCGGTCCCCGGCTGGTGAATGTTCTGGAACTCAATCTCGCGCTCGACCGCATTTCACGCTAGCCTTCCACCAGATGCCAGACCCCGGCAAACTCAAGGTGTATCTCGGCATGTGCCCGGGCGTGGGGAAAACCTACGCCATGCTCCAGACCGCGGGCGACCTTCGCGCCAAGGGCGTGGATGTCGTGGCCGGCATCGTCGAAACCCACGGCCGCAAGGACACGGCCGCCCTGTTGGAGGGTATCGAGGTTCTACCCCGCCGGACCATCCGCCATCGTGATGCGGACTTCGAGGAACTCGACCTCGATGGCCTGATCGCGCGCCGTCCGGCCATCGCCCTTGTCGATGAACTCGCCCACAGCAACGTCCCGGGTTCCCGCCACCCGAAGCGCTGGCAGGACGTCGCCGAGCTCCTCGATGCGGGGATCGACGTCCACACCACCGTCAACATCCAGCACCTTGAAAGCCGCTCGGACATCGTCAGCGCCATCACCCGGGCCCCGGTCCGGGAAACCGTGCCGGACGCTTTCCTCGACCGGGCGGAGGAAATCGAACTCGTCGATCTCACCCCCCGCGACTTGCAGCGGCGGATGGAGGAGGGAAAAGTATATCTCGGTGACAAGGCTGCTGCCGCGGCAGGAGGGTTCTTCAAGGAAAGCCACCTCACGGCCCTCCGGCAGCTCGCTCTCCGTTACACCGCCGAACGCGTTGGTGCGGACTTGCGTGAGTTCCAGATCCAGCGGCGGGACCGCTCGACGTGGCGCAGCAGCGAACGTCTGCTGGTTGCGGTGGGTCCCAGTCCTTTTTCGGTCTCGCTCATCCGGAGAACCCGGTCGATGGCGGGGGCTCTCGATGCCCCTTGGTTCGCCATCGCCGTGACGACGGATGAAACCCTCAATGCCGAGGACCGCAACCGGCTCACGGAAAACCTGTCACTCGCACGCCAGCTCGGCGCGGAGACCGCCATGGTGGAAGCGACGGGCCTCGTCGAAGGACTGCTCGCTGCCGCCCGCGAGCGCGGCGTCACCCAGATCGTCATCGGCAAATCCCCGCGCCACGGATGGAGGGATCGTTTCGGTCGCCCTCCCGCACTCCGTCTGCTCCAGCAGAGCGGGGATATCGATGTGGTCGCTGTGGAGCCCGGGCTGCCTGGCAACGGCCTCGCGCCCGCAGGTGAGTCCGGCCTGCATCCGGCAGCCCGCCGTCGATGGCAGACAGGCGGCATGGCCAAGGGCGCCGCGATCGCCTTGCTGCTCGCGATTGCGGGCTACCCGCTCTTCGGAATTCTCACCGCGCAGGACCTCGCCATGCTCATGCTTTGCGGGGTCATCGTCGGGGCCTTGTTCCTGACGCCCGCCGGCACCTTCACCCTCGCCGTGCTCAGCGGGCTTTTGTGGAACTTCCTTTTCACCGAACCCCGATTCTCGATCAACATCCGCTCGTCCACGGACGTCACCATGTTCGTGGCCCTGTTGGTCGCGTCGCTATCGATGGGCTGGCTCTCCAACCGCCTCCAGCGGCGCGGACTCGCCATCGCCAGACAGCAGGCACGCACGACCCGGCTTTTGGAAATCAACACCATCCTCACCGGCGCATCAGACACGGACGAGGCTGTGGGCAGTTGCCTGCAAGCCGTTTCCTCGTTGTTCAACTTTCCTTGCGCGATCCAACTGAGGGATGACTCAAACCATCAACTCCAGGCGCCTCACCCATCCGGCACGCTCCCGCTCGATGCCAAGGAACGGAGTGTCGCGCTCTGGGCTTTTGAAAACAAACAGGCCGCCGGCCGCGGCACCGGCACGTTGCCGGAGGCCCGTGCTCTCCACCTGCCTCTGCAAGGCCGCTCCTTCGCCATGGGGGTGCTCTCCGTCGATCCGGGAAATGAACCCCTGCCGATCGTCGAACGCGATCTCCTCGGCTCCATCGCCGCCCAACTCGGTCTCGGCCTTGAGCGCAACCACCTGCTCCACGCCATCCACCACGCCGAGTTCCTCGAGCGCGGTGACCAACTCCGCCGCACCCTGCTGGACCACGTTTCGCACGAACTCAGAACGCCCGTTGCCGTCATCGGCTCCGTGCTCGATGCCGTCGATCATGGGGCCGCTCCTCAGCCACTCATCCCGGAGATGCGCGCCGCGCAGAAACGATTGCGCCGTGTGGTCGATCAGTTGGTCGAATCCACACGCATCGAATCCGGAGCGGTCGAGGCCCGGCCCGAGTGGTGCGATCTGCTGGAAATCCTGGAAACCGCCGCGTCCGACAATGAGGACTCGCTCACCGAGCATCCGCTCCGGATTTCGCTCGAACCGGGAACGCCCGCCTTGGTCTGGATCGATGCCGACCTGATCCTCGCCGCCATTGGAAACCTGCTCGCCAATGCCAGCCACCATACTCCTGCGGGAACTCCCGTCCAATTGCACGCCGCCGTGCCCGACCCCGGCCTTCTTGAAATCCGTGTGACTGACCAAGGCCCGGGGCTCGAGAACCCGGATCGCGTCTTTGATCGCTTCCACCGTGGCACCGCAAGCCGCCCCGGAGGCCTCGGTCTCGGGCTCTCGATCGTGCGCGGGATCGTCCGCGGACTTGGCGGCACGGCGGAAGCACGCAATGCTCACTCGGGCGGCGCTGAGTTCATCCTCCGGATTCCCGTCCGCACCGCCGAGCACCTACCCTCGTCCCCATGAGCCGAATCCTTGTGATCGATGACGAACTCTCCATCCGCCGGATGCTTGAAGTCCTCCTCAATGGAGCAGGGCACACGGTTTCCTCCGCGGAGGATTCGTCCCACGGACTGCATGCCCTTGCACTCTGGAAACCCGACCTCCTCATCCTCGATCTCGGACTGCCGGATGTGGATGGGCTCGAGACGCTGCGCCACCTGCGCGAGTGGTCCCAGGTGCCGGTCCTCGTCCTCTCCGCGCGCCCGGATCCTGCGGACAAGGTCGCCGCGCTCGACCTCGGTGCGGATGATTACCTCACCAAGCCCTTCGATGCTCCGGAACTGCTCGCCCGCATGCGCGCCCTGCTGCGCCGGGTGACCGCGGGCAACGAGACACCCATCATTCCACTCGGCCCGCTGGCCGTCGATCTCTCGAACCATGAGGCAAGGGTGGGGGACTGCCTGCTGCCACTCACGCCCATTGAGTTCTCCCTGCTCGCCCAACTCGCCCGCCACGCTGGCAGGGTGCTGACGCACGCCCATCTCCTCCATGCCGTCTGGGGTCCCAAGGCGGGGGATCAGGCGCACTATCTCCGCGTCCATTTCACCCACCTCCGCCGCAAGCTCCGGGCGGCCGGATTGCCCGCGGACCTGATCCGCAACGAACCAGGCATCGGCTATCGCCTGCGGCTCGAAACCTAGGACTTCCGGTGGCAGGATTTCCCTCTTGCCTTTCTCTATCCGGATCCTCAGAGTTTTGGTGTTCACATGATCACACGTCTGTTTTCAGCCGCCCTTCGCGGGGTCGAGGCCCAGGAAGTCGAAGTCGAGGTCAACGCCCGTGGCGCGGACAAACCGGTCGTCATCATCGTCGGTCTTCCGGATGCCGCGGTTCGTGAGTCGTCGCAGCGGGTGATCTCCGCGATCGGCGCTTCGGCGCTGTTTCTGGATGACGGAGTCAAGACGGTGAACCTGGCACCGGCGGATCTGAAAAAAGAGGGCCCCTCGTTCGATCTGCCGATCGCCTTGGCCATGGTCGCGGCGAGCCGGACCCGGCCCTTCAACTGCGACGACTGCTGCGTGGTCGGCGAGCTGGGTCTGGACGGTGCGGTGCGTCCGGTCAAAGGTGTGCTCTCGATCGCCCTCGAAGCCAAGCGCCGCGGACGCACCCGCCTTCTGGTGCCGGAGGCGAACGCTCCTGAAGCGGCGGTCATCCAGGGCATCCAGGTGTTTCCCATCCGCCACCTCAGGGAGGCTTGGGAGTTTCTTGAGGAAGACCTGCTCATCCCTCCCTTCAAGCTCGACCGGCGGGCCTTCTTCGAATCCCACCGCCGCTACGAGGTCGATTTCGACGAAGTCCGCGGCCAGCACTTCGTCAAGCGGGCCTTGGAAGTCGCCGCAGCCGGCGGGCACAACCTGCTCATGGTCGGTCCGCCGGGAACGGGCAAATCGATGCTGGCCAAACGCATTCCCACCATCATGCCGGACATGACGGAGGATGAGGCGATTGAAACCACCAAGATCCATTCGATCGCCGGCCTGCTCGATGTGAAGCACGCGTTTCTCACCACCCGCCCGTTCCGGTCGCCGCATCACACGATCTCGGACGTCGGCTTGCTCGGCGGAGGCTCCAACCCCGGCCCGGGCGAGGTCTCCCTGGCGCATCACGGCGTGCTGTTCCTCGACGAGCTGCCGGAGTTCCGCCGCTCCACGCTCGAGGTGATGCGACAACCTCTCGAGGACGGTGACGTCACCATCTCGCGCGCCGCCGGGTCCTTCACTTTTCCCGCCCGTTTCATGCTGGTGGCGGCGATGAACCCGTGCCCCTGTGGTTTCTACGGCGATATCAAACGCCAGTGCCGGTGTTCGCCCCGGCAGATTGAAACCTACCGCCAGCGGATCTCGGGGCCGCTGTTGGACCGCATCGACCTGCACGTCGAGGTGCCGCTTGTCGATTTCCGCGAGCTTTCCTCCGGGGCCGCCGGGGAGTCATCCGAAACAATCCGCCAGCGGGTCATCGAGGCCCGTAGGATCCAGGCCGGTCGATTCCGCAAAGGTGGCGCCATCACCAACTCCGCGATGGGTCCCCGCCAGGTGAAGGCCCATTGCAAGCTGGACTCGGAAAGCTCCGGGTATCTCGAACACGCGATGGAGGAAATGAACTTCTCCGCCCGCGCCCACGACCGGATTCTCAAGGTGGCCCGCACGCTGGCCGATCTCGGAGGCTCGGAATCCATCCGCCCTAACAACATTCTTGAGGCCATTCAATACCGCTCGCTGGACCGGAAGCTGTTTTCCTGAGATGGCAAATCTAACAAAATCATGGACTTGACGGCACCATGGCCCGCGTGAAGCGCATTGGCGTTTCCTCCATGTTCGCTCACTCCTCTGCGCCGATGATCTCCAAGGTTTTGTTTCCGAGGGTCAATCGCCGCTGCCGTCAAAAGGCGATCATCACTGCGAGGTGGATGGGGTCTCCGGGCTGGCTGGGATTGAGATGGATCATCCGTTCTAGCAGATTGGCTGTTCCATCGTGATCGAGTTCAGTTTCATTCGCGGCTGTCTTTGGCGACCCCTTCCCAATCTCCGGATCTCCCGGTAAACAAAGGCTAAAGCAATGACCATGTAGGATCGGAAATGTCGTGGTAGCGGTGAATTTGAAATTGCCGGATTCCGAGTGTGGTGTTCGCGCTGCGCACGAGCCGCCTGTTCATCGGTGGCTGGCGGAGTTCTGTTCGGTTATGTCCGTGCAGGCCTTGGTCTCCAAGGGGACAGGGCCATTCGGGGATTTGTTGTGGGCTAGCGCGAGTCCTTTGACGTTTCGCGCGGAGATGCCGCCACCTTCGGAGAACTCGTTCTTCTCGATGCGGATGTTTTCGTGGACGGGTTCCTCCGGCTTGTCGCTCCGGGTGTGGGGATTGATCGAAATGCCGCAGCGGACGAAGCGGTTGTTGCGGATGACCATGTCGCGGATGGGGCCGGATTCGAACCAACCCGAAGCATCGTTTTCGATCAGGATCCCGGCCATCGCCGGGCGGTGGAAGGTATTGTTCTCCACCAGCACCTTGCCGCGGGTGGTGATCAGGAAGCCCCGCACGGGATCCATGCTTACGTGGTTGTTCGTCGCAGTCAGGTCCGGATACCAGGTGATGTTGTCCACGACATCGTCTTGCCGGAACTCCGGTGCGGGGCCGTCCAGCGTGAGGAGCCATTCCTTGTCGTTGACGCGCTTGATGGCGGTGACCTTGCGACGTGGGTTGCCATCGTATTCGCGGAGATTGTCTTTCGAAATCACGGCGATCTCGTCGCCGGCCTGGTAGGGAGCGAATCCGTAGGTCTGCTTGTGCATGAATCGCATCATGAGCTGGTTTTCCGCAGGTTTTCCGATGATGCGGAGGTGGGTGCCGTGGCAGTTGAGCGCGTCGTCCTGCATCCCGGAAAGCCGGCAGGAATCCACGAGGATGCGGCCCTTGCAATTCGAGAAGTGGAA
>JAIXOR010000006.1 GCA_027486655.1 Verrucomicrobiaceae bacterium
CCCTCCGCCCAACCCAGCCGCATCCTCGGCAACCTCAAGGCCGACGGACAAGTCTACCTCATCAACCCCAACGGCGTCATCTTCGGCGCCGGATCCAGCGTCAACGCCCGCGGCCTGACGGTCTCCTCGCTGCCCATCAACACCAACCTCATCGCCCGCGGCCTCCTCAACAACCCCGACTCCCAGTTCCTCTTCTCCGCCCTCCCCGTCCCAGGCGGCGCGGAAGGCACCCCCGCCTTCAATCCGGAGCCTTCCCTTTCTCCGGATGGAAAGTTTGGTGACGTGGTTGTGGAAGCCGGCGCGCGGATCCGGACACCGGTGGCAGCGGATGGCAACGGCGGCCGCATCGCACTCGTGGGAGCCAATGTCCGGAACTCCGGAGAACTTGTCAGCACTGCAGGACAGGTGATCCTCGCCGGCGGCCTGCAAGTCGGTTTCTCCGCCCACGATTCGTCCGATCCCAGCCTGCGCGGCCTTGATGTCCATGTCGGCGCAGTGATCGATCCGGAATCGACCTTTGGTCCCTATGCCGGCTCGGCCATCAACGACGGCCACATCCGCATCGCGCGCGGCAGCACCTGGATCACCGGCAAGGACGTCTATCAGCTCGGGGTGATCGAGAGCACCACTTCCGTTTCCCTCAACGGCCGCATCGATCTAACAGCCAATTACGATGCCTATGCCAACACGGCCGCCACGGAGGACGACGCGCCGCCCTTTCTCTTCAAATCCACGGGCTCCATCACCCTTGGCGGAGCGAGCGTGAGCCGCATCCTGCCGGAAACGGAAAGCAAGGAAACCACGGTGGGCACGGAACTCGCACTGCGGTCCAGGATTTCCTTCCAGGGCAAGACCATCCGCCTTGAGGACGGAGCATCCGTTCTCGCCCCCAATGCCGTGGCATCCATGTCGGCGGGCCGCTGGATCTACAACGAATCGCTGCGCACCTCCGCTTTTGTATCCACCGGCGGCCAGATCCATGTGGGCAGCGGTGCCGTCATCGATCTATCAGGGACCAGAGGGGTCAAGGCCTCGGTTTCCGACAACCTCCTCACCCTCGAACTCCGCGGTGCCGAACTCGCTCCCTCGCCGTTGCAACGGGACGGCAAGCTGCGCGGAGAAACGATCACCGTGGACCTCGGCGAAACCGGCACTTTCGAGGGACGCGACTGGATCGGCACCCCGCTCGCGGATGTCTCGGGTTACGTCGATCTCGTCCGCAGGAACGTCGCCCAATTGACCACGGCGGGTGGTTCCCTCGAACTGTCCGCCGGATCCTCGGTGGTGATGGGGAAAGGATCGCTCGTCGATGTGTCCGGTGGATGGACGAACTATCAAGGTGGCACCATCCGCACCACCATGGTGCTCAGCGGAGGACGCATCGTGGACATCGGCAGTGCCAGGCCGGATCAGACGTACGACGGCATCTACACCGGTTCTTCAAGCGTGGCGGACACCAAGTGGGGTGTTTCGGACACCTACATCCAGGGTCTCGCGCCGGGCGGATCGCGTTTCCGCGAGGGATACGTGACCGGTGCGGACGCCGGCAACATCACGATCTCCGCGCCCGCCATGGCGCTGGATGGCACGCTTTCCGGAAACACCCGCCGCACGGAAAGCAACCTCAGGGACATCCGTTCCTCATCGCTTCTTCCCAAACCGGGATCGCTCACGCTCAACTTCCGGTCCCAGGACCCGCTCACCACCGGCTTTCCTAACAACTATCCGACCCCGCCGCGCATCGTCATCGGAGGAGAGGCTCCCGAGCAGCAGACACCGTCGTTTTCACTCGATGCCAACGGCGATCCCGCGCCACTGGGACCGGAGCGCGAGTCGTTGTTCCACATCGACCCGGAGATCCTCGCCGGGAATGGCTTCACCCGTCTCACCCTCCGCAACGAGGGCGGGGACATCGTGCTGCCTTCGGAAACCTCCCTCGATCTTCCCGAGTTTTCCCGACTTTCCTTCACCGCTGCCAACATCGATATCCAGGGTTCCATCCTATCGCCCGGCGGGACGTTCTCGTTTGAGGCACTCAACCAGTCCCCCTACGATCTGGCGCTGCGCTCGCCGGAAGACCCTCTTCCTCCGCCGGATCCAGGACGCGGACGCTTCACGCTCGGTGCCGATGCCGTCCTCAGCACCGCGGGCCGTGTGCTGGATGACCGCCGTTCCGCCGATTTCCGGAAACCCGTCGCCATTTCCGGAGGAACGATCCAGATCGCTGCATTCAACGCCGATTTGCAGAAGGGCGCTCACATCGATGTCTCCGGCGGATTCCACCTGCCCCAGTCGGGCAAGGGTGTTTTCGGCAATGCCGGCCAGATCAGCCTGCGGGCCGGACAGGACCTCACGCTGCCTGCCGTGACCGGTGGCTCCCTCACTCTCGACGCGAGCCTCCGCGGTCTCTCCGGGGCTGCGTCCGGCTCGTTGTCGATCCAGGCCCCGCTGATCCGGATCGGCGGTGAGGCGGATCACCCGCAGGCTCTCACCCTTGATCCTTCGTTCTTCAATCGCGGTGGCTTCTCCAGCTTTTCTCTAACAGGCATCGGCGTCGCTGGTGCGGACAACCTGCCGGCCGTGAGCGTCGCGCCGGGGACACAGGTCAGACCCAGCGTGCTCGGACTGAAGGCGGACATCCAGCCGGGAGCGCGTGGCGGCGTCGAACTGGTCGCCATCCGCGAGGCCGAGGGCGACCGCAACCCGGCGTCCATCCGCTTGTCCGCACCCGGTGTGTCGGACTCGGGAGGCCTGGTGATCCGCGGGGATGTCGTCGTGGGTGAAGGTGCGGTCATTCGTACGGATCCACGGGGTTCGATCGCAGTCACGGGCAATACGGTGGCGGTGTTCGGATCGCTCATCGCGCCCGGAGGCGTGATCACGGTTGGTGGGTCTTCGAACTCCTCGGCGGTATTCGGCGATCCGAACCGTGCGTTGGTGACGACCCGGCTGGGCCGCCAATCCCTTCTTTCCGCCGCAGGTGCGGTGGTGACCCGCTTCGACCCCTACGGCCGCAGGATCGGCGAGGTTCTCAAGGGCGGCAGCATCACCGTGAGCGGAAACATCGCGGCAGAGGGCGGATCGCGGATCGACGCATCCGGCACCGCAGGCTGGCTGGATGTGGATCCCGCGCAACTGGTGTTGGCAGGTGGGGATCCCAAGGGCGGTGCATCCGGCCTCAACCGGGCTCCCGGCGCTCTCGAAGTCGTACGGACGAAAGTATTCAGTTCCGGTGGATCGATCAGCCTCAAAGGTGGGCAGATGTTGTTTTCCGATGCGACCTTGTCCGCGGCATCCGGCGGAGGCCTTGCCGAGGGCGGTGATCTAACCGTTTCATCGGGTCGTTTCTACGGAGTCGGTGCCACGCCGCTGCCCACCGATCTGAATCTATCAGTTTCCCAGTCCGGAGCGATACTCGCCGAAGGGGAAGGGGCGATCGGCTCCGCACCCGCGGGAACACGCGGTGACCTGGCGGATTCGTTCGGGCGTCTCTCCGTCTCATCTTTCGCCGATGGTGGCTTTGATGCGTTGTCCCTCGGCGGTGTGATTCGCTTTGACGGGCAGGTTTCCATCCGCATGGAACGGTCGATCGAAGCAGCCACAGGCGGCATTCTTTACGCCGGAGCAGGGGTTTCACTGACCGCTCCACAAGTGGTGCTGGGCAGGCGCCAACCGGTGCCGCTGCCGGACGAGGATCGCACACCGCCGTTCCAACTCAACGAGCAGCCGTATGCCGTGCCGCCGACCCACGGTGCGGGCGTGCTCGAGGTGAACGCCTCCTTCATCGACGCCGGTGACCTGACCCTGCAGGGAATCGGAGCAGCCAGGCTCCATGCCGATGGCGGCGATCTAACAGGAAATGGTACATTCGCCATCGCCGGGGAGCTCGACATCATCGCCGGACAGGTCCACCCGCACACGTCCGGGGATTTCCACCTGATCGCCCTGGATCCCGGTGAGGAAGAGTCCGGGCAGGGATCGATCCGCATCCGGAGTTCCGGCACGCGTCCGGTCCCGCTATCCGCGGCGGGCACGCTCACGCTCGACGCTTCGTCCATCGTGCAGGAGGGTACTCTCCGCGCGCCCTTTGGAGTCATCCGCATCGGTTGGGACGGAACGGGCCCGGCTCCGGGCAACGACTTGATCGGCGCTGATGTGCCCTTTCCCGTCACACGCAGTCTCGTGCTCGGCGAGGGCAGCCTGACCTCGGTGTCCGCAGTGGATCCCCGCACCGGCAAGGGCATCGTGATTCCCTACGGAGTGAGCCCGGATGGAAACACGTGGATCGATCCCGAAGGAAGGGACATCACCGCATCCGGCCCTCCGTCCAAGGGCATCACCCTTTCCGCCCTTGATCTAACAACCGTCGATGGATCCAGCGTGGACCTTCGCGGGGGCGGCGACCTGTATGCCTACCGCTGGGTCAAGGGACTGGGTGGTCCGGAGGATGTTCTGGATTCCGATGCCGTGTTCGCGATTCTTCCCGACTACGGATCGATCCAGGCGCCGAGCTCTCCCTTCAACACCTCTACCGACTCCTCGAACCGGATCTCCGGCCAGGGGGCGGGTTATGTGAACCCGGGCCTGCGGGCGGGTGACCGCATCTATCTGGAGGGCAGCCGCACGCTGAAGGCCGGATACTACACCCTGCTCCCGGCCCGATACGCCCTCCTAACAGGTGGGGTTCTTGTTTCACCCTCCTCCGATGACGGAGCGGCCACAGTGGAAAGGGCGGACCGGTCGAGTCTGGTTTCCGGTTTCCGGTTCAATGGCTTGAACGGTGATCCCGCGGTTCCCGTGCCGGGCTTGAGATTCGAACTTGCGGGATCCAAGGTGTTCCGCAAGCGGGCTGAATACGCGGATTTTCTCGGCAGTTCGTTCCTCGCCCGGACGGTCGCGTCCACGGGTCTGTCCCTGCGGTCGCTCCCGTCGGACTCCGCAACGCTTTCACTCCGCGCCGTCACATCGATGCGCCTGGGCGGTTCGGTTTCCTCGCCATCGATCTCTGGTGGCTCCGGATCGATGATTGATATCAGTACTGCGGCGGACATGGTGGTGACCGATGATCCGTCCTCTTCGTCAACGGCACCGGTGCTTCTGGATGCAGGAGTTCTCAACCGCTTCGAAGCAGCGAGTCTCCTGATCGGCGGCCGCAGGTCCACCGGAGCGGATGGGGTGGTGATTTCCTCCGACAGCGGATCGATCGTGATCCGCACGCCGCAAGAGGCGCTTCGAGCTCCGGATCTGATTCTCGCGTCTGCCGGCAAGCTCACGCTGGAAAGCGGATCGGCGCTCGTTTCCTCTGGGGATGCAGGCGGCACGGCGTTTCCGGTTTCCTCATCCGGCGCGGGTGCCCTGATCCGTGTTTCCTCTGAGGCCGGCGCCTCGGCGGGTCGCGTGAATGTGTCCACTGGAAATGCCTCCCTCGTTTTGGAAGAAGGGGTTTCCCTCCGCGGGGACTTCGTGACGCTGGACTCATCGGCCGGGATGAAGATCGCCACGACCGTGGATTTGAAGGCCGATTCGCTGGCGCTTGGCAGCGGCAGCATCGGCATCGTGCTGGACCCTGCTGCCGCTCCGGAAGAGAATGAGGGACTCCTTCTTGAAGGGCGTGTTCTCGACGATCTTTCCAAGGCGGATGTCCTTTCGCTGCTGAGTTATTCGTCGATCGATCTGCATGGCTCCGGTACTTTTGGCAGCGACTCGCTTGATGGCTTGTCCCTGGGGGCCGCCGTGATTCGTGGCGGCCGCGGATCGTCCGGCGAAGCCACCTTCAAGGCGGGGACCATCCAACTCTCGAATCCCTCCGCCGCCAAAGCATCCGTCCCGGGCGGAAGCAGGGCAGGCATGCTGCGACTCGATGCCGATGTGATTACCCTGGGTGGAAATGACGTGAGGATCGGCGGTTTCGACCGCCTGGAGCTCAACGCTGCCTCGCGGATCACAAGCTTCGGAAAAGGATCGCTCGGCACCACGGGATCCATCCATCTTTCCGCCCCGCTGCTCACCGGATATTCCGGTGCAGATCACTCCGTCTCCGCGGCGCAGGAGCTCATCCTGTCCGGCGCGGCGGGAGGGAACCAAGGTCGCGTTGCCGATGGGGCGGGATCGATCCTTTCTCTGACAGGATCTTCGGTCGGCATCTCCGGGGACATCCTGCTTCCCGGTGGTTCGCTGGCGGTTTCCGCCACCGAGGGAGATCTTCGGGTCGACGGCGTGCTGGATGTTTCCGGATTCCGCACGACGGTCCGTGATGTGACCCGCTATCAGAACGCCGGTGAGATCCGGCTCGGGTCGCACGAAGGCAATATCACGCTGGCTCCGGGCTCCGAGATCCGCGTGAACGCGCTTGAAGGTGGTGGCAACGCCGGCCGCTTCCTTGTATCCGCACCGAACGGCATCGCCACGTTCAACGGGTCGTTGAGCGCCCGCGGAGGCAAGGGCGGGGAACACGGATCGGTGGAGATCGATACGGGGCTGCTCCCCGAGTTGTCAGCAATCGGGGCCTTGTTCTCGAGTTCGGGTTTCACCCGTTCCCAGGCCTTCCGTGTCCGTTACGGGGATGTGCTGATCGACGGCGAGCAACAGGCCTCCTCGTTCCTGTTATCCGCGGACCGTGGATCGATCACCGTGGCAGGGACCATCGACGCCTCGGGATCCACCGGTGGAAACATCCGCCTCACCGCCCATGGCGATCTCGCGATCACCGGAGGTTCCCGCCTCACCGTCGCAGGGCGTGACTTCGACAGCTCCGGCCGCGGTGGCGACATCACGCTGGAAGCGGGTGCCCAAAGCGGAGGCGTCCAAGGCGAAGGCGGTGTCTTTCTATTGGAAGGATCCATCCTCGATCTAACCGTTTCAACCATGGTTGCAGGTGATGAGTCCGTTCAAGGAAGCAGCGCGTCGGCAGGCCTCTTTTCCGGCACGCTTCACCTCAGGGCTCCACGCACGGCGGATGGCAAGGACGTGGCCGTCGCCACCATTGGATCGGCGGTGGTCGGCGCTTCGGGCATCGTCGTCGAGGCGGCGAAACTGTTCGACCTCACTTCCACCGGCGGAGTGATCACCACAGCCGACCGGGAGGCGATCCGTTCGGATGCCGAGGCCTTCCTCGGAACGTCCGGCACCGCATCCGGCACCTACAATGCCATCACCCAGCGCCTTCTCGCCAATCAGCCGGGTTTTGAGCCGTATTTCGTGCTCACCACCGGCGTTGAGATCATCAACCGCACCGGTGACCTCATTCTCGGCTCGGAGAGCGATTCCGTGGCAAATGACTGGGACCTTTCCGGCTTCCGCCTCGGACCGAAGGGAGCAGCCGGATTCCTGACCCTCAGGGCGGCCGGAGACCTGGTGTTCTCCAGCGCTTTGAGCGATGGCTTCACCCCCACGTTGCCGCAGGGCGATGCCACCCGCCTCTGGCTTGCACGACCGACGCTTTTCAACCCGCAACTGCCTGTCACCCTGCAGTCGTGGTCCTATCGACTCACCGCGGGAGCGGACCTCGACGCGGCCGATCACGGACAGACCCTTCCCAGCGCCGGGCTCGCTGCGGATCGCGGCTTCCTGAACCTCGGAAATCCCCAGACAAACCTCGCCAGCACCACCGGTGGATCCGCAAGCACCGCATCCGCCATTGCGAGCTCCATCAATGCCACGTCCAATGCCTTCCAAGTGATCCGCACCGGCAGTGGTGACATCGACATCCACGCCGCAGGCGGTGTCAGGCTGCGCAACCAGTTCGCCACGATCTACTCCGCCGGCACCCGCGTCGCCGATCCCGCGCTGGGCGGGCTTTTCGACCTTCCCAACCTCGGTTTGATTGGCATGGATGCGAGCCTCGGCAGTCCCCAGCAGACCTTCCCCGCCACCTACACGCGCGGCGGAGGGAATGTGTCCATCCGCACCGGAGGAAACATCGAACGACTCACCCGCACCGCCGACGGCTCATGGATTGCGGACTCCCAGCTCCAGCTCCCTAACAACTGGCTTTACCGCCGCGGATACGTCGATCCGGTCACCGGGACCTGGGGGACCAACCGCTGGAGCGAGTCCGCCTCCACCACCTGGTGGATCGATTTCTCCAACTTCTTCCAAGGCGTCGGAGCGCTCGGAGGCGGGCATGTGGTCCTCGATGCCGCCGGGGATATCTCGAACGTCGATGCGGTCATTCCCAGCAACATGAGAATGACGGGTTACACCGACGTCACCCGTTCGGTGAAACAGGATCCGGCTTCCGCCCTCGTGTTTGAGTTCGGCGGTGGGGATCTGACCGTTCGTGCCGGCGGCGATATCGATGCCGGCGTGTACTATGTCGAGCGCGGCACTGCTTCCCTGACGGCGGGTGGTTCCATCCATACCAATGCGACCCGCTCTGTCGTGAGCGCGGGCACGGCATCGTCCTATTCCGAACTGCCTACCACGCTTTTCCTCGGCAAGGGTTCGTTCGAAGTCTCTGCGGGTGGCGATGTTTTGTTAGGTCCGGTGGCCAATCCCTTCCTGCTTCCCGGAGCGCTTGGAAACAGCTTCTGGCACAAAAGCTATTTCTCAACCTACGGAAGCGCTTCCTCGGTGCACGTCACTTCGATCGGCGGATCGGTCACGCTGCGCACCGCATCCACCGCGCCGGGACAATCCGAAGGCGTGGCGGATCCGCTTCTCCAATCGTGGATCACCAACAAGCAACTGCTTTCCTCGTTCTCCGCCTCCGACAGCCGCCCATGGCTCCGGCTCAGCGAAAACAACACGAGTCCTTTTGAAACCCTCGTCTCGCTCATGCCGGGCCCCCTGCGACTGAACGCCCCTTCAGGAGACATTCGCCTCGCGGGAAGCCTCACGCTGATGCCATCCGCGTCCGGGACGATCGACCTGATCGCCGGTGCTTCGGTCGACGGGCTGCAGCCGAACGGAAGCGTCACCCTGCAATCCGGGCCTGTCACCACCTGGGGCACCTCCACGGTGAACCTCTCGGATGCGGATCCCTCCGCCATTCCGGGATACCTCACGCCCTTCGCCTACCATGTCATCGCCGGTGACAATCCGAACGCCGCGAGCATCACCAGCACCGAGTTGAGGTTCCTTGACTTCATCGACAGGCTGTTCCGGGAAACCGGAGTGACGGATTCGGTCATCGAAACCAAGCAGGCGCTGCACGATTCCGGTCCGCTTCACCGCAACGACCGGTCCCCGCTGAGAATCTATGCCGGGACCGGAGATGTTTCCGGAATTACCCTGTTTTCGCCGAAACCCGCGCAGGTGCTTGCGGGCAGGGACGTGCAGGACGTCGCGCTGTATCTGCAGAACCTGCGTGACTCGGATGCGAGCATCGTCAATGCCGGGCGTGACATCATCCTCTCCCAGGCGAACTCCCCGCAACGGGTGGCCGCCACTTCGGCTGGCAACACCCCCAATCTCGATAGTGGTCCGCTGGCCGGTGATGTCCAGATCAGCGGACCCGGCATGCTCCAGATCCTTGCCGGCCGCAACCTCGACCTGGGCACCGGATCCGGAATCAGCGACGGCACCGGAGTGGGCGTCACCAGCGTGGGCAATGCCCGTAATCCGGCCCTGCCTGCCGAGGGGGCTCACTTGGTCGTTGCCGCCGGCACTTCATCTCCGCTGGGGCTTGCCGACAGCACCCTGGATTTCGAGACCTTCATCCGCGATTACGTCAACACGGAAAAGGGCGGGAAATACCTCAAGGAAGTCGCTCCGGGAGTGGATTTCGAATCGTTGGATCCCGAGCAGCGCGCACGCGTCTCGCTTGAGGTCTTCTATCTGATCCTCCGGGATGCAGGACGCGCCTATGCGAAGACCGGAAACTACAAGTCCGCGCTCAAGGCTGTGAAGACCCTCTTCGGCGGTGCCTCCTTTGCCGGTGAGATCCTCACCCGGGGCAGGGACATCCGCACCGCCAGCGGAGGGAATATCGATATCATCGCTCCCGGCGGCGGATTGTCCATGGCGGAGACCGTCATTGGCAACCCGCTTTCTCCTCCGGGCATCATCACCTCGGGTGGCGGAGATATATCGATCTTTGCCAACAATGATATCTCTATCGGAATCGGCCGCATCTTCACGCTGCGCGGCGGTGATGAGATCATCTGGTCCTCCAAGGGGGACATCGCCGCCGGTGCCTCGTCCAAGACCGTGAAGTCGGCTCCTCCCACCCGTGTGTTGATCGATCCTCAAAGCGCATGGGTGGAGACCGACCTCGCCGGACTCGCCACCGGTGGCGGCATCGGCGTGCTCGCCACCGTGGCCGGAGTCAAACCCGGCAATGTCGATCTCATCGCGCCGGAAGGGACCGTCGATGCAGGCGATGCGGGTATCCGCGTCTCGGGAAATCTCAACATCGCCGCCACCCAGGTTCTCAATGCCGGGAACATCAGCGTGAGCGGCAACTCAAGCGGCACTCCCGCTCCGGTCAGCATCGGTGCGAATGCAGGCGGTCTCACCGCCGCGGCTTCGGCTTCGGCCGCGGCAACGAGCACCTCCCAGGAGACTCCCCGCAACAACGAGTCCGCCACCGGCGAAGAGGAAGCGCCTGCGCTCAACGACAGTCCCTCGATCTTTACCGTGGAAGTCCTCGGCTATGGCGATGGCAGCACGGACGAAGAGGACGAGGAAGATGAAGGTGAATCTGCGAACGAGCCTTGATCCGAATCATTGGCTATTGATTTTCAAAGGATAGTGGAAACATTACTAAAAGAGGTAGTTTGATATCTTTTAGGTTGACCTGGGTTTGAAAATCGGGTTTCATGCGCGCGTCGCCACGGTCTACGGTACGAGCCGAGCTGGTCATCGACAGATTGCCCCAATCTAACCGATCCATCCTCATGAACATCGTCCTTTCTTCCCGTAGCATGCCGCCCATCCGTTTTGTTGGCGGCTGTAGCTGTCGAGGCTGACCTCGTTTTCCGGCATCATTCCGGAAGGTCACCGACATCCGTTCCATGAGCGCGCCTTTGTCCGCGCGCCATGGCCCTCTCCCCCCGCTGCCTTGGTTGGCTGGTTGTGTGCGGAGTCCGTTTCCGGGTTCATTCACGGGACGGGCTCCGCCTGAGACCCGGCGGGGAAATCCACCCACCCTCATCCACCGTTTTTCCGAATTCCATGAATCTTCCCTCACCCCAATACTCACGACTTGTCACTGCACTCGCATTTGATCTTTCCGACCCCTCGCTGGACTCGATGATCCTCGCCTGGGATCACATTGCCAAACGATTCCTCGACCGCATCCGGTTTCATCGCATCGCCGTCGGCAGGATTGAATCCATCCGTCTTCTCGCCGTCCATGATGCTATTCATGCGGTCTTCGGTTCGGGTGGAGCCTATATCTATAAGAAACGATCCGGCGTGAGCTCGGCAGCGGCTGCACTGGCTGCGGCGGCGCGGGCGTCCCACGATGTGCTTGCCGCCGCGTTTCCCGCGGAGAGCGATCGTGAGGAGCTGGCCACGCTGCTTGAAGAAAGCCTCTCCCTCACAAATCCGGCGGCGGATGTGGAGGCGGGTTCCCTGACCGGGGAGCGCGCGGCATCCGCCTATCTCGCGGCGTTCGACCGGTTCATCCGCGAGGCGGCCGAAGTGGTGGAAACGGGTGGCCATGCGGCCGTTCCGATCCGCGCTGTGGAGGAGCGCCGCTGGCTCAGGTCCGCCTGAAATCCGCCCGTGGCCCAACCTTGGGCGGAGGCCCGCGGCCGCGCCGCGTCATGGCTTCCGCCGAGGGTTGCGTTCTTCACACACCCCCACGCTTTTTCCGATGAGTGCCATCCGTCACCTCAGCCTGTTTTTTTTTTTTTTTTTTTCGGTCCGGGCCGCCGCCCTTGAGCGCAAGCCCAACATCCTGCTCATCGTGGCGGATGATCTCGGTTATGGAGAACTTGGTTGCCAGGGATATCACACAGACATCCGGACTCCGCACATCGACCGCATCGCGGAACAGGGGATCCGTTTCACCAACGGCTATGCCACAGGTCCGTATTGCAGCCCATCGCGCGCCGGACTTCTAACAGGAAGATACCAGCAGAGGTTCGGGCATGAGTTCAATCCGGGCCCTCACCTTGACGGGCGGCCCGCGATGGGACTGGCCTTGGAGGAGCGCACCATCGGCGACCTGCTCCGGGCGCAGGGATACGCCACGGGTTGGTTCGGCAAATCCCACCTCGGGTATGCCCCGGAGTATCATCCCCTCGCACGGGGTTTCGATTCGTTTTACGGGTTCTTTGGAGCCTCCCACAGTTATCGCGAATCCGGGCAGGGTCTGGATGGGATTTTCCGGAACCGCGAGCCCGCCGGGGATCCGGGATACCTCACCGACGCGATCGCCAGGGAAGCGGCGGATTTCATCACCAAACGGCAAGACCGGCCATGGTTCGTGTATCTACCCTTCAATGCGGTGCATGCGCCGCTCGAAGTCCTCCGGAGCCATGAGAAACGTTACGAATCGATCGTCGATCCACGGCGCAGGAGGTTTGCCGCGCTGCTTTCCGCGCTGGATGATGCGGTGGGCGAGGTGCTTGGCCGGGTCCGCGAGCTCGGGCAGGAAGAGAACACGCTGGTCCTGTTCACCAGCGACAACGGGGGTCCCACGCTGGTGACCACCTCGTCCAATGGCCCGCTCAAGGGATACAAGGGGCAGCTTTCCGAGGGCGGGATCCGCGTTCCCTTTTTGATCCAGTGGAAGGGGCGGCTGCCTTCCGGAGCGGTGGATCACCGGCCGGTGTCGCAACTCGACTTTCTTCCCACCGCGCTTGCCGCGGCCGGAGCCCGTCCTGCCAATGCGGGCAATCTCGACGGCACCAATCTGCTGCCGTATCTCACCGACGTGGGCAAGGGCGATCCGCATCAGGCTCTCTTCTGGCGGTATGGCCGCCAGATCGCAGTGAGAAGCGGAGATTGGAAACTGGTGGCATCGTCGCACGACGGTGTGCCGCTGGGCGAGGGGATCGCCACGACCCGGCGCGCCCGCCTCTACAATCTTGCGCTCGATGTCGGTGAAACCGTCGATCTATCAGAAGTTGAGCATGCCAGGGCGAGGCAGCTTGCGGCGCTGTGGGAGTCGTGGAACCTCGGTCTTGCCGAACCATCGTGGCCCCCCGGAGGACAGATCCGGATCCGGCCTGCGAAACCCTCGCCCGGTGGTCCGTGGAAGGGAGGGGACCGGCTGCGTCCCGGCGACTCACCCGAGGTCGCGGGCCGGAGCTTTGAGCTCGCGGCCATGGTCGAGGCGGGTGTGGAAGACCGCGGCGTGATCGCCGCCCAGGGTGGAAGATATCATGGATATTCTCTGCACGTGAAAGACGGGAAGCCGGTGTTCTCATTGCGGCGTTTCGGGATCCTGTCCGAAGTGGCGTCTCCCGAAGCATTGCAGGCGGGAACCAACCGCATCAGAGTCATCGTGGAGCGCGATGAATTGCGGTTGGTGGTCAACGGCCGGATCACCGGGCAGGTTCGCAGTGAGGGAGGGGTGGCGGGCTCGCCTACGGAAGGGCTAAGCATCGGAGAGGATTGGGGGTCCGCCGTCGGCCGCTACGCCACGCCGCATCCATTCTCGGGGCGGGTCCGCAAAGTGGCGCTGCGCTTTCCGTGAAGTGCCCGGAATCCGATCTTGCTTGACCCCGCCGCCCGTGTGCGGTGCTTGTGCCTGCCAGCCCAATCATCCCATGCCCGCCACCGCGAAACGCCTTGCCGCCTTCACCGAATCCGTCATCCGTGGCACCACGCGGATGGCGGTCCAGCACGGTGCCATCAACCTCTCGCAGGGGTTTCCGGACTTCAATCCGCCGCAGGAAATCCTCGACGCGCTGGAACAGGCCGCGCGGGGCGACTGCCACCAGTATGCGGTCACCTGGGGTGCACCGCGTTTCCGCCGGGCCCTTGCGGCGAAGATCCGGCGTTTCTCCGGGCTGGAGATCGATCCGGACCAGCACCTCGTGGTCACCTGCGGCAGCACCGAGGCGATGATGGTGGCGATGATGACCGCCTGCAATCCGGGGGACAAGGTGATCGTGTTCTCACCCTTTTATGAGAACTACGCGGCGGACGCGATCCTCTCCGGTGCGGAGCCGATCTACGTGGCGCTGCATCCGCCGCAGTTCGGGTATGATCCGGACGAGCTGCGCAAGGCCTTCGAGCAGAAACCGAAAGCGATCGTCGTCTGCAACCCCTCGAACCCCACCGGCAAGGTCTTCACCCGCGCCGAGTTGATGGAGATCCTCGAACTGGCGGAAAAGCACGACGTCTTCGTGATCACGGACGAGCCTTACGAACACATCATCTATCAGCCCCACGAACATGTGCACTTCGCCGCGCTGCCCGGTGCCTTCGAACGCACGATCACCTGCAACTCGCTTTCCAAGACCTACTCGATCACCGGTTGGCGGCTCGGCTACGTGCAGGCCGCACCCGCGGTGATCGCGCAGGCGAGGAAGGTGCATGACTTCCTCACCGTGGGAGCGGCCGCTCCCTTGCAGGAAGCGGCGGTGGCCGGGCTGGAACTCCCGGATTCCTATTACCAGGGGCTCACCGAAAGCTACACCGCCAAGCGGACCCTGTTCCTTGACCTGCTGCGGCGGACCGGTCTGCCCTTCACCGAGCCGCAGGGGGCGTATTACGTGATGGTGGACATCTCGCCGCTCGGCTTTGCCAGCGACACCGAGGCCTCCGAGTGGTTCATCCGCGAGATCGGCGTGGCCGGTGTGGCCGGATCCAGTTTCTTCCGCGAGCCGGTGAACCACCTCATCCGCTTCCACTTCGCCAAGAACGAAGAGACCCTCAGGGCCGCGGGTGAAAGGCTGATGAAGGTGGCGCAGATCCGTTAGATCAAACTTCCTCCGGTCGGCTGCGGATGGCCACCTCGTCACCCACGCTCAGGCCGAGGTCGTCCAGCTGCTTGCGCGAGAGCTCGACATCGGCAAACTGCCCGTCATCGAGGCGCACGCTGAGCGTGGCCACCGGGCCGGCGGAAAACAGGTGCTGGATGCGTGCGATGCGGTCGGTGACCGGATCGTATTCCGCAGCGAAAACCACCTCGATCTCATGCGGGCGCACGTAGCGTTTCGCTCCATCCGGGCTGGTGAGCTTGTTGACGTTGCCGAGGAATTCGTAAACGAAGGGACTGCGCGGGCGGTCGTAGATTTCCTGCGGGCTGCCGACCTGTTCGATGCGCGAGTTCCTCATCACCACCACCTGGTCGGCCAGTTCGAGGGCCTCCTCCTGGTCGTGAGTGACGAAGAGCGTGGTGAGGCCGATCTCGTCGTGGAAGGCGCGCAGCCAGCGGCGGAGGTCCTTGCGGACCTTGGCGTCGAGCGCGCCGAAGGGCTCGTCGAGCAGCAGCACCTTGGGCCGGATGGCGAGCGCGCGGGCCAGGGCGACGCGCTGGCGCTGGCCGCCGGAGAGTTCGTGCGGCCGGCGTTTGTCGAGGCCATCCAGCTTCACCAGTCCTAACAACTCGTGGACGCGATCGCGGATCTCGTTTTTCGGCGGCCGTTTCGAGCGGGGCAGCACGGTGAGGCCGAAGGCGATGTTGTCCGCCACCGACATGTGGCGGAAGAGGGCGTAGTGCTGGAAGACGAAACCGACGCCGCGTTTTCCTGCCGGGACGCTGACCACGTTCTCTCCGTGGAAGAGGATTTTGCCCGGGCCGTCATCGGCGAATTCAAGACCCGCGACGATGCGCAGCAAGGTGGTTTTCCCGGATCCGGACGGGCCTAACAGCGCGGTGAGCGAGCCGTTGGGCACCTCAAGGGAGACGTCGTCGAGCGCCTTGTAGGTTCCGAAGGTCTTGCTGATCGAATGGATGGAGATGGACATGATGGAAAGGGAGTTCGGGAGTGAGGCGGGCGGGTTCAGTGTTTGCCTGCGGCGGCGTGTCCGGAGATCCGTTCCAGCACGCTTTTCAAGCCGAGGGTCACCAGCGCGAGCAGGGCGAGCAGGGTGGCGCAGGCGAATGCGGCGCTGAATTGGTATTCGTTGTAGAGCACCTCGATGTGGAGCGGCAGCGTATTGGTTTTCCCGCGGATGTGGCCGGACACCACGGAAACGGCGCCGAACTCGCCCATGGCGCGCGCGTTGCAGAGCAGCACGCCGTAGAGCAGGCCCCACTTGATGTTGGGCAGGGTGACGCGCCAGAAGATGCGCCATCCGCCGGCGCCGAGGGTGACGGCGGCCTCTTCCTGGTCCGCCCCCTGGGCCTCCATGAGCGGGATGAGCTCCCTGGCCACGAAGGGAAAGGTGATGAACACGGTGGCGATGATGATGCCTGGGGTGGAGAAGATGAACTTTGGATCCTTCAACCACGCGGCGAGCCCCTCGAAGAGCCCGCCGAAGTTTTCACTCTCCGCAGCGGCGGAGGCGACGGTGGCGAAGGGGGCAAGCAGGTGCTCCAGCGTGGCGGGTGGCAGCCAGCCCTTGGAACCGAAAATCATCACCCAGACGAGACCGGCGATCACCGGCGATACGGCGAAGGGTAGGTCGATGAGAGAAATGAGAAGCGCCCGGCCCTTGAAACGGAAGCGCGTGACCAGCCAGGCCGCGGAGAGGCCGAAGAGCGTGTTGAGCGGCACCGAAACGGCGGCGGCGAGCAGGGTGAGCTTGATGGCGGAGAGCGCGGCTTCCTCGGTCAGCGAGGCCATGAAGACCTCCCATCCGCGGCGCAAAGCCTCGGCAAAGACCGCGAAAAGCGGAAGCAACAGGAACAACAGCAACACCGCAACGGCGGCGGTGATGAGGGCAATGCGCACGGGGCGCGACTCGGTGGTGACTTCGCGGGGATCGGACATGGGATCAGCGGTTCTGCCAGTCGAGCCGGCGTTGCAGGAGGTTGATGACGAGCAGCAGCGCGAAGGAGATGATGAGCATCATGGCGGCGATCACTGCGGCCGCGCCATAGTTGAACTGTTCCAGCTGCGAAACGATGAGCAGCGGCAGGATCTCGGTCTTCATTGGCAGGTTTCCGGAAATGAAGATAACCGACCCGTATTCGCCGATGGCCCTAGCAAAGGCGAGGGTGAAGCCGGTGATGAGCGCCGGCACGAACAGCGGCAGAACCACCCGCCGGAACACCGTCCAACGGCCGGCTCCGAGCGTGGCCGCGGCTTCTTCGATTTCCTTGCCCAGATCCTCCATCACTGGCTGCAAGGTGCGGACCACGAAGGGGAAGCCGATGAAGGTGAGCGCGATGAAGATCCCGAACGAGCTGTAGGCCGCGCCAAACTCGGCCCAGGTCTTCACTTGCTCGCCGATCCAGCCGCCCGGCTGCCAGGTATCACGGACCCACGCGGCACTCGCCGCGATGCGCGAGCCGATCCAGCCGGACTTGCCATAGATGGCGGTGAGCGTGATCCCCGCCACCGCCGTGGGCAGGGCGAAGGGCAGGTCCACCATGGCATCTAACAAACGGCGCCCCGGAAACGAATAACGAACGAGCACCCAGGTGACCAGCAGGCCCAGCACCATGCTCACCGCCGCCGCCGCCGCGCTCACGCCGAAGGTGAGCCGGGTAGCAGCCAGCACCCGTGGATCGGTGAGCAGGGTTTTCCATTGATCCCACCCGACCCCCGCGGCCTTGAGGAAGAGCGCGGCGAGCGGAATGAGGATGATGAGGCTCAGCCAGGTGACGGTGAACCCGAGCGAAAGCCCGAATCCGGGGATGACTCTTCGTTTGGACATGAGGTGGGTGAAGGACCTTGGGATCAGTCGTTGATGAGGTTCTCGATCGAGACAATCGCCTGCTTGACGCCCGCCTCGTCCGTAGCGGCGAGGATGGCGGGCAGCGCGCCGTTGTGGATGATCCGGGCGACCCGTGCGAGGGAGTAGAGGTGGGAACGGTCATCCGGCGCGCAGAGGAGGAAAAACACGGAGGTGCCCTTCCCATCCGGCGCACCGAAATCGACCGGGCTGGCGGTGCGCAGGAGACAGACGAACTGGGTGCTGATCGCCACCGGATCCGGGCTGCGCGGATGGCACAGGGCCACGCCGCCCGGCATGGCGGTGGAGCTGAGATGCTCGCGATCGACCAGGGAGGAGAGCAGGAAGTCGGGATCGTAAACCAGGCCACTGCGCTCCGCCAGATCCACCAGAGCCTTGAGGACATCCGCTTTGGTGGAACAGCGTGCGCCGAGTTGGATGCCGCGTTCCGGCATGCGGGTGGTGATCCGGTCCGCCGCAACCGCGCGGCGGTAGGTGCCATCGGCTACAAGCGAGGTCTCCACGCGCTTTTCCAACTGCCGGACGCGGGTGGCGTCCAGCGTCTGGATCTTCTGCTCGAGCCATTCGATCACGTCATCGCGGCGGAAGTGCCATGCGCCGTCGATCTCAAGGCCGGGGAGGCGCTCGCCACGGACGAGCCCTTCGATGAAGCGGACGGACCAGCCAAGGTTGGAGGCGAGCTGGCCGATGCTGAGGTAGTCGCTTCTGACGAAGTCCGGTGCTGGATTCGGAGGGTTCATGCGTGGTATGGCTTGCGGTGGAAGGGCGAGGGGGCCGGAAGGTTGGGGATCACTTTTTCTGATAGATGCGGTCGAAGGTGCCGCCGTCGTCGAAGTGGGTTTTCTGTGCCTTGGCCCATCCGCCGAAGTCCGAGTCGATGGTGACCATCGGCAGCAGGGGCAGCTTGTCGATGAACTGGCCGGCGATGTCCTTGTCGCGGGGGCGGTAGAAGTGCTTGCCGGCGAGCTTCTGGGCTTCCGGGGTGTAGAGGTATTTCAGATAGGCGGTGGCCACCTCGGTGGTGCCGTGTTTCGCGGTGTTCTTCTCAACCACGGCGACCGGAGGCTCCGCGAGGATGGAAATCGAGGGATAGACGATCTCGGTCTCGCCGGGGAACTCCTTCTCGATCAGATAGGCCTCGTTTTCCCAGGAAAGGAACACATCGCCGATCTTGCGTTGCGCGAAGGTGGTGGTGGAGCCGCGTGCTCCGGTGTCCAGCACCGGGACGTTCTTGAAGAGGCGCGTCATGTAATCGAGCACCTTGGCTTCGTCCTTGGCGAATTGCTTGTCTGCCCAGGCCCATGCGGCGAGGTAGTTCCACCGCGCGCCGCCCGAGGTCTTCGGGTTCGGGGTGATGACCTGCACGCCGTCCTTGACGAGGTCCGCCCAGTCCTTGATGGCCTTCGGGTTGCCCTTTCTCACCACGAAGACGATGGTCGAGGTGTAAGGTGAGCTGTTCTGGGGTAGCTTGGCCTGCCAGTCCGCGGGAAGCAGCTGGAGCTCCTTGTGGAGCACATCGATATCACCGGCAAGGGCGAGCGTCACGACGTCGGCCTCGAGACCGTCGATGACGGCACGGGCCTGCTTGCCGGAGCCGCCGTGGGATTGCTTGATCTCCAGCGAGCCGCCCTTTTCCGCGACCCATTGTTTCCGGAAGGCCTCGTTGACCTCGGTGTAGAACTCGCGGGTGGGATCATAGGAGACATTGAGCAGGCTGAGCTCGGCTCCTCCGGACGCGGAAGCGGCGGACTTGGCGGACTTCTTGCACGAGGGCAGCGCGAGCAGGGCTGCGGCGAGGGCGGTGGTGATGAGGAATGGTTTCATGTTGGGGATGCTTTCGGGGTTTCAGAGGTTGCGGGCCTGGACGCGTGATTCCGCATCGGCCAGGGCGCTGAGAATTTGGTCGGGGGTGGCTGCGGATCGCAGTTGGGCAATGGTGTCGCCCTGAAGGATGCGTGCGAGACGGGCCAGCCCGTGAAGGTGGGAGCGGTCGTCCGGGGTGCAGAGCAGGAAAAAGATCGACGTGCCTTCTCCATCCTCCGCCCCGAAGTCGACCGGTTGTTTGGTGCGCAGAAGACAGAGGAACTGCTTGCGGATGGCCAGTGGGATGGGCCTCCGGGGATGACAGAGGGCGATGCCTCCGGGGATGGCCGTGCTGCACAAGGATTCACGGTCGACCAGTGAGGCCAGCAGGTATTCCTTGTCCACCAGCAGCCCGGTGGCTTCCGCCAGATCGGTGAGTGTGTGGAGCACCGCAGGCTTGGAGTCCAGATCGGCATCGATGGCGATGCCTTCCACGGGCAGTCTTGAGGTGAGACGATCGGTGCGGACCGTACGGAAGATGCCATCGGCGAGCAGGGAGGACTCCATGCGCGTCTCAAGCTCGGAGACACGCGCGGTGTCGAGCGTCTGGATTTTCTGTTCGAGCCAATCCACGACGTCGTTGCGGCGGAAGCGCCATTGGCCGTCGATTTCCAGACCGGGCAATCGCTCGCCGCGAACGAGGCCTTCGATGAAACGGGTGGACCAGCCGAGATAGGCGGCGAGCTGGCCGATGGTGAGATAGTCCTTGGGGAGGGTGTCTCCGGGTGCGGATTCGGTGTTCATGATGGAAAGGGCTGAGGCAGTGAGGGGGCGGGGGTTATTTCTGATAGATGAGGTCGAAGACGCCGCCGTCGTTGAAATGGACTTGCTGGGCCTTTTCCCAACCGCCGAACTCGGCGTCGATGGTGACCAGATTCATGGCGGGGAAGCGTGAGGCGTGGCGGGCGGCAGCCTTGGGATCCCGGGGGCGGTAGTAGTGCCTGCCGATGAGATCCTGGCCCTTTTCGGAGTAAAGGAACTCAAGATAAGCCCTTGCAGCGTCGAGAGTGCCCTTCTTGCGGGCGACCGCCTCGACGACGGCGACGGATGGCTCTGCAAGGATGCTGATGGATGGATAAATGATGTCTGTTTGACCCGGGAACTCCTTCTCGATGAGGTGGGCTTCGTTTTCCCAGGAGAGAAGAACGTCGCCGATGCCGCGTTGGGCGAACGTGGTGGTGGAGCCACGGGCACCGCTGTCGAGCACGGGAACGTGCTGATAGAGATTCTTCACGTAGTCACGGACCTTGGCTTCGTCACCCTGGAATGCGCGGCGTCCCCAAGCCCAGGCGGCGAGGTAGCACCAACGCGACGCCCCTCCGGTCTTGGGATTGGGAGTGATCACCTGGACGCCATCCGCGACCAGATCCCCCCAGTCGCGGATGTTTTTCGGGTTTCCCTTGCGAACGACGAAGACGATGGTGGAGGTGTAGGGCGAGCTGTTGCCGGGCAGGCGTGTCTTCCAGTCCGGCGGGACCAGTCCGCGTTCCTTGCCGAGGATGTCGACATCGAGGGAAAGCGCCAGGGTGACGACATCGGCCTCAAGGCCGTCGATGACCGAGCGGGCCTGTTTGCCGGATCCGCCGTGCGATTGGTCGATGCGGATCTCGCCTCCGTTTGTGGCTTTCCAGTGAGCGGCGAACTCGCGGTTGAACTCCGCATAGAACTCCCGGGTGGGATCGTAGGACACGTTGAGCAGGGTGATCGCTGCTGGACCGGAGGATGACGACTGGGTGCGCTTGGAGCACGAGGCACCAAGGAAGAGCGCCGCGAGGGCGGCCGGTATCAGGAGGATGGTTTTCATGAGGATTCGATTGCCACCGGACTCCGGCCGCGGCGCGGGCGTCAGAACGAGAAGCGGATGCCGCTGAGAAGAGTGACTCCGTCGTAGGCTCCGCCATTGCCGTTGAGGGTGGCCCACTCGGCACCGGCCATGAGTTTGAGTTTGTCTCCGTGGATGAAGTACTGGGCTCCGCCGTAGAAGGAGTGGTAGGAGTCTCCCCGCCCGCCGTTGGCGGCGACGGAGGACTCATAGCGTTTCTGGGCGACGACACCGAGCGGGCCGCTGCTGTTGGCGTAGGAGTAGCGGCCGACAAGCTGGAGCTGGCCCGGCAGGATGTCGTAGGAAGGCTGGATGAAGAATCCATAGACATCACTGTCCAAGCCATCTCCGCCGCTGGCGAAGAAGCCCTCGATGACAAGGGTGGCGGCTTCCTGTTTGAAAATCGCGGTGGCGGAAATGATATCATCGTACTTGCCGAGCACGAGATCGCCCGGCTCGCGATCGCTGTGAAGCCAATCAAGCCGAAGGTCGGTCTTTTCAAGTCCGGTGGATTTGGAAAGATCGTAACCGACGCCCAAGCTAAAGGCATGCCCTCCGTTGAGGTCGCCGAACTCGCCGTCACCAAAGGCCCCGGAGCCGCCGGTGTTGGAAGGGGTGTCGTTGGAATAGACACCGGCGCGCCACGTGAATTGCTCGATCGAGCCCTCTGCGGTCAGCGAGGTGGCCCGGTTCACTCCGAGTTGGTTGAAGATCTGCGAGCGTTCGAAGGTGGGCTGTGTGTTGGTGGATTCGAGCCAATCGTAGTGACCGATGAGCGTCTTGGTTTTGCCGAGGGTGAAGGCGAGGGTTTTCGATGGCCTCCAGACGAGATAGGCGTCCACGAGTCCGTCATAGATATCATCGAAGCCGTTGTTGCTCTGGAAGTCCGTGCGGAGTTCAAGTTGTTCGTTGAGGAACTTGGCGTCGATGCCGATGCGTGCGCGGCGGTCTTCCCAATCGCTCTGGCTTCCCTCGTCGGCATCGACGTCCCAATACTGACCCTGGTAGCGGCCGCGGAGCTTGAGCTCCTGGAGGAGCGGATTGGCCGGATCCTTGTAGAGCGTGGCGTGCTTCCAGATATCGTTGAACGGGATGTTCTCGAAGTGGGGGTTGGCAGGTTGGGGCTGGGCCGCATGAAGCCCGGCAGGTGCGGCCGCCGCGATGGCGGTGGCGATGGTGATGGTGGATGTGAGGTTGAGGGTGCTTGAGGCGTTTGTCTTGGATTTCATGGAGCTTTCGCGTCCGGTGTTCCGGTCCGGATGTGGGTTGGTGTGGGTAATGGGCCGCCGTGTGTCCGGTAGGCGGCTGCAATCCATCCGTGAGTCCCTGCGGGGAGTGTGCAAGCTGTCACGACGCGGGGTCGTGGAGCGGTTTCCCCTGGGATCAGGGTCGCGGCGGATGGGTGCAGCTGAGTGGGTCTATATGACTCAGCGTGGTGGTCTTTGCATGAATGCGAGGAGGAATGTGATATCTGTCGGGGTGGGAGGCGGCGCGCGGGCGCGCCGTCATGTCTCACGTGTTCAGTATCCCTCCGGTATGTCCGGTCGTTCCGCTGATGCGTCGATGGCGGACGGGTGTCCGCCTTGTATGCTGGCGTCTACTTTTTCACCTGACTTTCGTCACGGGAAGCCACGAAGCGTGTCTTCTCGATGCTTTCGACCTGTGTGACCCGTCCGTCGTGGACGGTGATCTGCACGGAGCCGAAACGAAGGCCGGTCACGTTTTTTCGAACGATTTCCAGCCAGTCGGCATTGGAGCCGTCTTGGGATGGGCGTTCAGTGGTGATCGTGTCCATTTGTTTCCTGATTGAGAGTAACGAGCTGGGAAAGCCCGGCGAGGAATCCATCGGCTGGATCCGCCTTGCGTCGGTTGGCCTCGGCTCCGGCCGGGTGGCTGGCCTCGGAGGCGAAGGGCGGGATGATGCCGTCGCGCCGCATTTTGCGCAGCGTGACCTCGACGACCTGGGCGATGGTGTAGCGGTCGAGGATGTTGGCGATGGCGTTGCGGACATCGATCATGAGCATCCGCAGTCCGCAATGGTCCTCGTCCGGGCAGGTGCAGGGCTGGTAGGCGTTTTCACTGGCACAGCAAATCGGAGCCAGGCGGCCATCGACGAGGCGGATGAGCTGACCGACGCCGATCTCTCCGGCGGGCTTGGCGAGGGAGTAGCCGCCGAACTTGCCGCGTTGGGTCTCGACGATGCCGGCTTCGCGGAGTTCCTGGAGGATGCGTTCCACGAACTTGAGGGGCAGACGGTTGACCTCCGCAAGCTCCGCGCCGGAAATCGTCGGGCGTCCCACCTCCGTGGCCATGCCAAGGTGAATGGTCGCTCTCAACGCGTATTCGGCTTTTTTGGAAAGGTGCATGGGCGAATGTGGATCGATAAGTAGGAATAAAGCCGGGGGATTCAAGAAAAAAATCCTGGAAGGCCATGATTTCCACGAAACCTTTGGAAAACAAGGGGTTTCCGCAATGTTTTCCGCGTCTGCGAAGCCTCCCATGAGGCTTTGATCCCGCGAGAACTCCTCAGCGGTGCCTTTGCGGCATATCAAAGCCGACTACGGAATATGGATTGATTCAGAGGGAATCCGGAATCGCGAGGGGGAAGAGCGTATTGGGGGAGGATTCCTTGCGGAGGATCTCGATGGCCTGCCGAATGAGATCGGGCTTGGTGGCTGCCAGGTTGTTGGTTTCTTCGCGATCCTCAGTGAGGTGGTAAACCTCCCAAGGGCCCGGGTTTTTCTTCCGGTTGAGGTTTCGCCTGAGGACCTTGTAGTCGCCGATGCGGAGGGCGACCTGTCCGCCGTATTCGGGATAGACCCAGAGCATGGGGCGGCGGGTGCTGGCGGGTGAGTCGGAGGAGAGGATGGGCCAGAGGTTTTCTCCATCGAGATTCTCCGGAGTGGGCACCCCGGCGGCCGCGCAGAGGGTGGGGAACCAATCGGCGAAGTATCCAGGAGCCGCTTGGGAATTCCCTGCGGGGATCCTGCCCGGAAAACGGACGAGTGTGGGCACGCGGAGGCCGCCTTCATAGACGGATCCCTTGTAGCCTTTGAGCCCGCCGTTGCTGTTGAAAAAGGCGGGATCCGCGCCGCCGATGTGAAAGGGCGAGCCCGGCTTGCCCTCGTGGGTGGCTCCGTTGTCGCTGGTGAAGATCACGAGGGTGTTTTTGCCGAATCCCTTTTCTTCAAGGGCGGCCATGACCCGGCCGACATGCCGGTCCAATCCCGAGACCATCGCGGCATAGGCGGCGCGCGGCCGGGGATGGGGAAGGTAGCCGCATTCACCGCGGTAAGGCTGCGGATCCCAATCGGCGGGATACTCCTCCACGTCCTTCACAGGCGGATGCATCGCCACGTGAGGCTCGATGAAGGCGAGGTAGAGAAAGAAGGGCTTGCGATCGGCCCGGTCGGCCTGGCGATCGATGAAATCCACGGCTTCCTTCACCATCAGGTCCGGAGTGTAGGTCTGGCCGATGTAGTCCTCCATGCGCACTTCCCCCTCGGGTTTGCGAAGGTGGCCTGGAATCGCCTTCGGGTTGATGGAAATGCGTTGGTCGTTTCTCCACAGTGAGGCGGGATAGAACGAGTGGGCGATGGCCTGGCAGTTGTAACCGAAGAACAGATCGAAGCCCTTTTTGTTAGGATCGCCACTGGAACCCACCGGGCCGAGTCCCCATTTGCCGATGGCGGCGGTCTCGTATCCTGCTGCCCGGAGGGAACCGGGAAGGGTGGGCGTTTCCGCGGAGATCGGATGCTGACCTTCCTTGAATTCGGGAAAGGAAAGGTTTGCCTGCCGATTCCCGCGGATTTCGGCATGGCCGAGGTGTTTTCCCGTCATCAGCACGCAGCGGGATGGCGCACAAACGAGCGCTCCGGAATAATGCTGGGTGAGGCGGGTGCCCTCGGCGGCCAGTTGATCCAGATGCGGAGTGCGGATCTTGCGTTGGCCGAAGCAGCCGATGTCCCCATAGCCGAGATCGTCCGCGAGGATGAAAACGATGTTGGGTTTCTCCGCCGGCGCGGCTTTCAGGAAAGCCGGGAAAACGCAGAGCACGGCGAGCAGGATCCGCGAGGTGAGCTGAAACGGGCGCATGGCTGGAAACGTGGAGGTCTGGAACGATCGGAAGGAACGCTCCTGATTACACCGACTCTTCCGTCCATGCCCAGCCAGGAATCGAGCCGCGCATGGGGTGTTTTGTAAAGGATCGCGTCAGGGAGCGATTTGCTGGATCTCGATTTTGCGGAACTCGACCGGATGGCTCTCCGATTGCAGGCAGAAATAACCTTCGGAAATGATCTTGTCCCCGGCCACCTGGGCAAGCGCCTCGGCGTGTTTGTCGCCGCCATACTGGGGCTTCGCGTAGGACATGACTTCCTCGCCGTTGATCAGATGGCGGATCAGGCGGTTGTTGTGCACCTCGATCTCGAGCGTCACCCACTGGTCGCCGTGAAAGGTCTTGGATTTTGAGGAAATGCAGTGGCTGGTTTCGAGCTTGCCGTCGATTTCCACGTGGGTCCCGGGCGTGCACAGGTTGCCGGTGGTGCGCTCGCCCTTGCCGGTGCCGCCGAGAATCTGCACTTCAAGCGAGGTCGGGAAGTCTTGCTCAAGCTCCATCGAATCCGGTGGCTCCGAGTGAATCATCACGCCGCTGTTGCGGAAGGCCCAGCCGGGGCCGCCCTTGATCTGCTCGCCGGTAAAGCGGTATTCGAGACGAAGGCGGTAGTTCGAATACTTCTTGGCGTAAAACAGGTGGCCGAAGCGGTTGTCCCACTGGGCGTAGTCGGAGTAGTCCACCTTGAGCACACCGTCCGCCACCCGGAAGGTGTTCTGGAAGTTCTCACCGGCCTTGCAGCCACGGATTTTCGGCGTCCATCCGGTGAGGTCTTTGCCGTTGAAAATCGACTCCCACTTCGCCTCTTCGGCGGACACCAGGGTCAGGGCGGAAAACAGGGAAATGAGGATGAACTTCATGGCGTGGCAAAGGGATCGGAGGCATCGATACGGAGACTTCCGGGAAATCGTTCACAAAATCTCCACCCGCGCCCGGGCTCGGTTTTCCATCGCCAAAACCCCCGGCTTTCCGGAGACTTGCCGCCGTGCAGCAAGCCGCGTCTGCCATCCTCATCCGTCTCACCAAACTCACGGACTCCAGCCTGATCGCCCACTGGTTCACTGAGGAACATGGGCTCGTGAAAACCGTGGCACGCGGCGCGCGTCGCCCCAAAAGCCCCTTCGCCGGCCAACTCGACCTTTTTTTTGCCGGGGAAATCACCTTCCAACGCTCGCGGGGTGGCGAGCTTCACCCGCTGCGCGAGGTTTCCATCCGCCATTGGAGGGAGGGCCTGCGCAAGACCTACACGGCCGTGCTTCTCGCCTCCTATTGCTGCCGGCTCCTCGAAGCCGCCGTCGAGCCCGAGCACCCGGACCCCGACCTGCACGACCTGCTCGCGCGCGCCCTCAACCATCTCGACTCCGCCGGTCCCAGCCTCAGGGCTCTCCGACATTTCGAACGCGAACTCACGCGCTTGCTCGGGATCGCCCATGATCAACGCGACCCGCACGCCTCTCTCCGTGAACTCCTTGGCCATTTGCCGGACGCCCGGGACGAGCTTGTGGAAAGACTTTCCCCGACAGGAGATTTCCGCTCGTCAGGCGATGGAAATCATGCATAGTAAATACAGATCCCGATTTTTCCGACCGCTATGGACTCTCCGACCGCTACCCTCATCGGCATTCTTCAAGACCGTGTCGCCTCCCTTCGCGCCGCGGGAGACCTCGGCGAAGCTCTTCATGCCGCCAACGCCGCTCTTGAAAAGGCCCAGCAATCCCTCGGTCCGCATCTCGACAGCATCGACGCCTTTGCCACCACCCTGGAAATCCGCGGAGACCTCCACCGCGAGCTCGGAAACCACGAGGCTGCCCGGGATGACTACCGCCAGGCCATCGATCAACTCGAAGATCGCCCCGACCGCCTTGCCCAGGTCGGCCGCCTCCACGCTGGCCTCGGCGCGGCTTACGACGGCCTCGGCCGCGAGGACAAAGCCGGCGAACAGTGGCACAAGGCGATCGAATACTTTGAAAAGCACGAACCCCCGCTGATGCTCGACATCGCCGCCATGGCGAACAATCTCGGTTTTCTCTACAAAGCCGGGGGCGATCTGGACGCAGCGGAAACCCACTTCCTCCGCGCGCTGGAAATCACCCACTCGCAGCTCGGACAGGAAAACGAACAAACCGCCACCGTTTCCAGCAACCTCGGCGCACTCTATCAGGCTGCGGGTTTTCACGAGCAATCCCGTGAAATGCACATGATTGCCCTTGAAACCCGCCGCAATTTGCTCGGCGAGGAACATCCGGACACGGCGCAATCCCACAACAATCTCGCGCTCGCCCTGCTGAACACCGGCGACCGCTCATGGGCGCGGCGCCATTTCGAGAAGGCGCTGGCTGGATTTGAAGCGCTCGGTCCCGAATACGCCGCCGACCTCGAAGCGGTGGCCTCGAACTACTGCGACTTCCTCCGCGAGGAAGGCGAATCCCAACTTGCTGAAGTGATCGCAGGGCGTGTCAGCGAGGCCCTCGGCCAAACCGCTGAGGTCTGTTAGGGGCAGTGCGGCGAACGATGGGCCGGTGATCTTGGTACTACGATTCGTTGTCTAAGAAACGGATCAAACCCGCACCCGCAAATCCCTCGCGCTCCACAAAACCCCCGCCGCTTCGCGACCGGCTCCCTTCATCCGCCTTGCCCCGTCCTTGCGCTTTGCGGAGAAGCGGTGGCGTGAGGCGACGAATACTTCGTTCACAAACCCGCGGCTCCCGATCACCGCGCCGTCGGTGAAATACCTCACACGCCGCCGCAGCATGGTGGCCATGCCAAGGTCGG
>JAIXOR010000004.1 GCA_027486655.1 Verrucomicrobiaceae bacterium
AGCAAGGCGGCGAAGGCGCTGTCTTCGGTGGCGGAGAGGCTGGTTGGGTTTCCAGCGAGCGATGGAGCGTCGTTGGTGTTGGTGACGGTGATTGCGAGCGAGGTTTCAGCAAAGAGCCCGCCTGCGTCGGTGACGCGGACGGTGAGGGAGGTGTTGCCGACGTCGTCGTTGTTAGGAGTGCCGGTGATCTCACCGTTGGATGAAACGGTGATCCAGGAAGGTCCGGAGATCTTCGAGAAGGACCGGGTGTCGCCTGCATCCGGATCGGACGAAGAGAGCAAGACGGCGAAGGCGCTATCTTCGGTAGCGGAGAGGCTGGTCGGGTTTCCAGCGAGCGATGGAGCGTCGTTGGTGTTGGTGACGTTGATCGCGAGCGTGGTTTCGGCGAAGAGTCCGCCTGCGTCGGTGACGCGGACGGTAAGGGAGGAGGTGCCGACGTCGTTGTTGTTAGGAGTCCCGCTGAGCTGTCCGTTGGATGAAACGCTGATCCAGGAAGGTCCGGAGATTTTCGAGAAGGACCGGGTGTCGCCTGCATCCGGATCGGAGGATGAGAGCAAGACGGCGAAGGCGTTGTCTTCGGTGGCGGAGAGGCTGGTCGGGTTTCCAGCGAGGGATGGAGCGTCGTTGGTGTTGGTGACGGTGATCGCGAGCGTGGCTTCGGCAAAGAGACCGCCTGCGTCGGTGACGCGGACGGTGAAGGTCTGGGTGCCGACATTCGAATTGTTAGGGGTTCCGGAGAGAACGCCGGTCGGTGAAACCGCGAGCCATGAAGGTCCCGTGGATTTTGAATAGGTGAGGGTCTGGCCGGGGTCTGGATCGGTCGCGGTGAGTTGTCCCGAAAACGCAGAGTCCTCGGTGGCCGAGGCCTGGATGGGATTGGCTGGGAAGGCCGGCGGGAAGTTCACATCGACCACCTGGATCGAGAGCGTGGCCTCTGCAAAAGCCCCGGCATTGTCGGTGGCGCGGACGACGAAGGAGTTGATGCCCGGTGCATCATTGCCTGGGGTCCCGGAGAGTGCTCCATTGGTTCCGACGGAGAGCCATGAAGGACCGCTTCGCTTTGTGTAAGTGATCGTGTTTCCTGGATTCGGGTCGGTGGCCGATGATGAAATCGACGCGCTGTAGGCGCTGCCCTCGGTGGCCGAGGGGGCGCTGAACGGGTTCGAGGCGAAGACCGGAGGGCTGTTCGGGAAAGTCACGTTGATCGTGACCGTGGCCGTGGCCGATCGCAGCGGATAGACCCCGCCGAGGCCGCCGTCCTGGGCGGCGATCTGCAGCACGGTGGGTCCCTCGACCAGCAGCGCGGGATTGGCGACCGTGATGCGTCCGTTTGAGGATTGGATGGCGAAGGCAGCCTGTGCATTGCCGGAAAGAATCGCGTGCACCGGAGTTTCGCCATTGGGCTCGGTGGCGGTGATCGTGGCGATCACGGCACCGGCGGTGGCTGTGGCGCCATTGAGGGTATAGGAGTAGGTGCCTGCGGAGAAGGTGGGTGCGGCGTTGATGTCGAAAGGTTGCAGCATTGATCCCGGGATGACCGTGGTTGTCGTCGCATCCGGGCCGGTGTATCCGACGCTGACGTGATCGCCGCCGCCCCCCTCCTTGTGGCGGGTTTCCAGATAGACGGGGACACCCGCGGTGAGGGTGCGGACGGTGGATGTCTGGGAGGCGAATTTCGTCCACTGGTTGGCATCGGTCCATCCCGAGATGGAGGCGATCTGGGTGGCACCCGCGCCGGTGGGGTCGTTGCTGAAGAACAATTGGCAGTCGTCGTCCGCGGCGATGTAGAATTGATAGGAGCCGCTGGCGGCGGGAGTGAAGAGCGCGCGGATGCGGGATCCGTAGTTATCGGCATATCCGGTGCCGGAGTTGAACAGACTGAGGGTGCGCCGGGTGTTGGGTTTGAAGGGATAGTTCGCGTTGCCGGTGAGCGTGGCCACCGTGGAACCCGAGATGCCGGTCCAGATCTCCTGGGCGATCCCGGTGAGGTTGATGGAGGTGGCGGAAAGGACGCTCACCGTGATGGTGCCGGTGCCGGAAAGCGCGGGGTTGCCACTGTCCGTCGTGCGGATGGTCAAGGTGTGGGTGGGGACCGTGCTGGCGTTGAGGACGGAGGGCTGGGCGACGAAGATGCGCCCGGTGGCGGCATCGATGCCGAAGGCGCCCGAGGTGTTGCCAGCGGTGATCGTGAATGCGGAGAAGGTGTCGCCGGCGTTCACATCCGCGACGGATACGGTGCCGACGGTCTGGCCGGGCACGGAGTTTTCGCGGACCTGGAAAGTGGCTGCATTCACCCTGGGTGCGTAGTTCTGATAGAAGGGGGCGAGGTAAAGCCCCGGGATGACCTGGCGCGTGATGCCCGGGCCGGTCCAAGCCACGGCGAGGTGATCACCACCTCCGCCTTCCTTGTGGCGCGCTTCAATGTAACAGGGCTGACCGGCGGTGAGGTTGAAGGTGGTTGATTGCTGCGAGGCGTTGGCGGTCCAGACGTAGGGATCCGTCCACGAGGTGACCGAGGCGATGGAGGTGGCGTTCGCCGGATTGGTGGTGGTGGTGAAGCGGAGCTGGCTGGCGTCGTCCGAGGCGATCCAGAAGCGGTAGGTCCCGGTCACCGGAGGAATGAGGTAGCCGCGGATGGTGCTGCCGAAGTTGTCGCCGTGGGAACCGCCGTCAAAGGCACTGAGGTATTCCTCGGAGTCCGGAGTGTTGGGGAACTTTGCATTGCCGGTAAGGTTGGCCACGGTGGAACCGGTGATGTTTTCAAAGTAAGTGCGGACGATTCTGCCCGGTTGATAGCCTGCGGCGGTGTTGATCACCGTGAGAGTGACGGGAACGGTGACGGAAAGAGCCGGGGTACGCTGGTCGGTGACGGTGACGGAGAGGTTGTAGACCGTGTCCGCAGCCACCTCGAGATCGGTGGTGATGGTGATGACGCCGGTCCCTGCATCGATGGCGAAAGCGGAGCCCGTGTTCCCACCGGTGATCGAGAAACGGGGGAGGTCGAAGCGGTCCACGTCCGTCGCGGTGACTGTGGCGACCCGGGTGCCGGGGAGCGTGTGTTCGAGAAGGGTGGCGGAGGTGCCGGCCACCACGGGGGCTTCGTTCACGTCAGTGACGGTCACCACCACGCGGAGGGCTTCGTTCAGCGCGGGGTTGCTTGCGTTGGTGATGGTGAGGAAGAGCTCGATGGTGGCGGGATCGTCCCAGCGGAGTGAGAGCGACTCGAAGTCCAGTGCGGCGGCGTTGGCGACGCTGAGGGCTCCGGTGCTGGCGTTGATGGCGAAGGCCCCGTTGGTGTTTCCGGAGGTGATGCTGAAGACGATGGGATCAACGCCATGGTTGTTGCGGGGAGCGATGGTTCCCACCGCACTGCCGTTGGCGGAGTTTTCGGCAATCGAGAAGCGGTCCGGCTTGATACCCCCGGTGACGGTGCCGGAGATCAGGTAGGAACCGATGCTGCCGTAGTTCGTGTATCCCGTGCCGAGCGGATCTCCCCGTCCGGTGCCGCGGACGCGCAGCAGGTATTCGCCCGCAGCGAGGGTGCTGGTGATCGAGGCGTTGATGCCCGTGTCCGGGTTGTCGGTGGCGATGACGGTGGAGGTGGCCGGATTGAAGATCTCGGCGAGCAGGTCGATGTTGGGATTGGAGGTGACGGTGTTGACGGAAAGCGTGACGGAGCCTCCGGTGGTGGAGAACCGGTAGGCATCGACATCGCCGGTGCGTTCGATGATGCCTTCGCCGGAAACGAGGTCGTTGGGTTGGATTTCGAGATAGCGCGCGCTGGCAAGGACGTCGCCCGAGTCGTCCGTGCGGTAGTCGACGGCGTTGTTGGAATCGATGATGGAGAGGTCGTCCTGGAGTTGGTTGGCGCTGAGGTATTCTCCCTTGGACCATTGCGAGAGGTTCTGATAGTAGCCCACGCCCATGATGGGCGCCCAGCCGGTGGCTCCGCTGCCATGTCCTCCGTAGTAGCCTTCGGATGGGCTGGTCCTGCCATCGTGGCTGAGGCCGAGCGTGTGGCCGACCTCGTGGGAGATGACCTCGCAGGACGACTTGCCGGTGGAGTAGAACGCCCAGCAGGGCCGGCTTTCGGTCCAGTTGAAGGATCCGACGTAAGCGACGCCGCCGGCGCCCGGGGCAGCGTCGGTGGTGGGGGTGATGATGACGTGCTGGCGGCGTCCGGGGGTGGCGTTGTCGAAGACCTTGCGGTCGGTGGTGATGTTGATGTTGAAGCCTTGGAAGTCCTCACAGACCATCTTCCAGACATCGAAGATCTGGGTGTTGTTGGCGGTGGCGGGAGCGGCGTCGAAGTTGCCCCAGCCGTTGAACGGGCCCTTTTCGCCATCGAAGTCGAGATAGACCACGGCGGTGGCTCCAGGGAGGCTTTGGAGCGGAATGATCGTCTGATAGGATGGGATCGGGATGTTGGTCGGGTGGGCTTGGGGGATCTCGCTGGTTTCCCCCTCGGGAGCATCCGCCATGGCGGGCATGGCCGCGTAGTTGATGCAGATCACCTGATCGATGTGCCGGCGGACGAAGCGCGCTTCCTTGAGGTCGGGCGTGGGCTCGATTTTCCAAGCGGCGGGACTGCCATCGAAGCGGACGTGTCCGATCATGGGACCGGCGACGCCATCGAGCGTCTGCCGTTGGAGGAGGACGCTGCCCGGGGATGGCTGGGTGATGCGTGCGTGCACGGCGAGGATGCCGTTCGCGTCGCGATCGATCGATTCGACCGTGCCCCGGACCTCGGTGGCGTCCGGGAGAGTGAAGGAGAGGGTGTTTCCGGAAACCGCCTTCTCGATGAAATCGGCGGGCAGGGCGGGGCCCACCGTGCCTTCGGGTTGAAGGGCCGCTGCGGTGGATACCGGGGTGAGGGCTCCGGTGCGGCGCAAGAGTGCCGTGGTTTCCGGATCTGCTGCGGAGGCGGGGCGTGAGTGGTCACGGGTTCCCGGGCTCGAATCCGCCACCGAGGATCCGGGTGGGTTTGCGGACTCCGGAGTTCTTCCGATCCAGACCAGCAGGGCGATCAAGACGACGAATGGAACCAGGCAGGCGATGCCGCGAACGGGGCGGGAGGGAGCAGTGCGCATGAGAGATTGGGTTTTGAAGCGCTGATCCGGACATCATCGCCTGAATTCGCCGGACGACAAGATGCAAAAACCGGCCACAGCGCGGCACGGGATTGCGTGATGGCCGGGCTCAATCGATCGAACGCAGCTTGAGGCGAATGAAGCGGGACGCCCCTGCGACAGCGTTTCCGCGGTCTTGGACGACGAGCAGCGTCGGCGTGTCCGTGACGACGAGGGTGTCCACCGCGGTGTCGGAGGCCCAGGCGGTGGCATTCATGTCGCCGCTGACTTCCACGATGAACTGAAGGTTGGAGGAAAGCGGGTTTCTCGGGACGGATAGCCGAAGACGGGGGCCGGTGGGGGTGTCGACGATCGAGTGGGTGAGGGGGCTGGGGTTTGGCTGGAGCGGGTGGGTGTCGAGGGCGAACTCCAACAGGTTGCAGAGACCGTCGCCATCGGCATCGGCATCCGGTGGGTTTGCTCCCGGAGCTGCGTTGCCAAACATGGTGGTCTCCCACGCGTCGTTGATGGCGTTTCCATTTGCATCCGGATTTCCCGGGTTCACCTGGATGGTGAGGGTGGTTTCCGCGTGGAGTCCGCCGGAGTCGGTGGCGCGGAGGGTGAAGAGGTTGGTGCCGGTGTCGGCAGGCGGCGGGGTGCCGGAAAGCGATCCATCCGGAGCGATGGCGAGCCAGGATGGCCCGGAGGTCTTGGTGTAGGTGAGCGAGTCGCCGTGGATGAGGTCGGGATCCGTTGCGGAGGATGCGACCGTGCCGGAGTAAGGTGTGTTTCCGACGGCGTCCGGGGCATTGATGGATGGAGAGGAAAACGACGGGGCATCGTTGAGGTTTGCCACGGTGATTTGCAGCGAGGCGTTGGCCACGGCATTGAAGGAGTCGGTCACACGCACGGAAAACGTCTGGGTTCCGACATCGCTGTTGGCCGGGGATCCGGACAAGGCACCGGAGGGGGAAACGCTCAACCACGCCGGGCCTGAGATCTTGGAGAAAGTGAGAAGCTCATTCGCATCCGGATCGATGGCGGTGAGTTGACCCGAAAACGCCGCGTTCTGGGTGGTGGAGGCCAGGATGGGATCGGCAGCGAAGGCCGGTGACTGATTGCTGCGGGTGTAGACCAGGTTCACCTGATTGGCGGCCAGGGCGATCGACCACGAACCACTGCCTGCGAGGACGCCGGATGTGTCGATGGTGAAGCGGGATGGGTCGAACCCGGTGGTTCCAGCGGATGTCTGGATGAGAGTGAACGAACGACTGCTTTCCGAGAATCCAGCCGGGGTTCCGGCAATGCGGATGACGACGGGGTCCGTGGAGGTCGCAGTGATCAGGGCGGAGGTGGCGATGATCCGGTCGTGTCCGGTGCCGGGTGCGGCATTCCAATCGGTGATCTGCCAGTCGATGCTTGAATCCGGTCCGAGCGTCAGGGTGTTGTTGATGGTGAGGGTTCCAGCAGACGAGGACGCGGGGGCGATGTTGCCGAGGTTGAGTACGGTTCCTGCGATGCTGCCGTTTCCGGCGAGCGTGGCTCCGGAGGCCACGGTGGTGGGTGAAGCTCCGAGGGATCCGCTGACCACGAGGGTTCCCGCGGTGACGGTGGTGCTTCCGGTGTAGGTGCAGGCGGCGGCGAGGTCCATGGTGCCGGGACCGGATTTTTCGAGGGATCCGGTGGTCAAACCGTAATCTCCGGACGAGTTGCGGAGGGGATTGGACACGAGCAGGTCGGTGGAATTGTTAGAAGTGGCGTCGGCAACCTGGAAGGTGGTGGTGCCATTGAGCAGGTGGTTCGCCCGGCCGTTCGAGGAGCGGATGGTGGAGGGTGAGTTGCCGTCCACGGTGATGTTGCCGAGGAATTGGTAACCTTCGTAGCTTCCGGAATCCGTTGTGGTTTGTTCGAGGATGCCGCCGCGGAGGGTGAGGTTGCCGATGATATTGAAACGTGTGGAGGAAAGCGTGCCGCCGTCCATCAACAGAGAGGGGATGGTGGCTGCGGATTTGCCCGCACCGCCGAAGACGTTGTTGCCGGTGAAGCGGAGTGTGGCGGTGTTGACTGTGACCGATCGTGTGCCGCTGACGAGTCCGAGGTGGCCATTGGTTCCGCCTCCCGCAGAGCTGCCTGTTTGAAGGGTGCCGGACTGGACGGTGAGGTTTCCGGAGAACGAGTTTCCGTTTTGGTTGAGAAGCAGGGTGCCGGAGTCTTGTTTGATGAGGGATCCCGGACCTTCGAGAATTTCGGTGACGGTGATCTGTCCGGCGGTGTCGAAGGCAAGCGGGCCATCGGTGCGGATGTTGCCGTTGGTGTTTCCGGAGAGTGTCAGGGTCCCGGCGGACTGGGTGTATCGGAAGGTGCCGCCGTTTGCAGTGGTTGTGAAGTTTTGTCCGGACGAGTGGCTTGCTCCGGTCACTTCGATGGTGCCCCCATCGATGACGCGGCGTTCCCGGTAATCGGCGAGTTGTCCGGTGGCGGCGTAGGAGAAGTCCGGCATTCTCCAGATGCCGTTGTTGAGGATGGTGATGGTGTCGGTGTTGTTATAGGCACCGTTGTAGAGTCTGGCCGCGGAGCCGAGTTCGAGGACGCCTTGTTGGATCGTGGTATTTCCGGTGTAGGTGTTGGGAGCGGTCAGCACCAGCGAGCCCGGTCCTTGTTTGAGAAGGCCGGAGCCGCCCGCGACGGGAGATGCGATGGATGCGGATTGATTGGAGACGGTGATGGATGGAGTGGTGGAGGCTTGCAGGGTGAGGGTGCTGCCTGCGACGGGAGTGATGGCCCAGCCGTGGGAGGGAGTGGCATCACTGAAGACCAGGTGCCCCAGTGTTTGCGAGGCATCGAGGGAGATCGCGAGGTCTGAAGCCAGATCGAGTGCGTCGAAATGTATGGTTTTTGATGCGCCCGCACCAATGGAGTTCAGACGCCAGTTGGATGCCACGGTCCAGGACCCGCCGCTGGCCTGGGTCCAGGTGAATTGGTCGTCGAGAAGCGTGGTGAAGGTGAGGTTGGCTCCGTAAGAAGTCCCCGCGGAGTTGGTGGCGTAGGCGCGAACGTGGATGGTCGTTCCCGGGGGGAGGCCGGTGAGCGTGCTGGAGAAAGCACCGGTGCCCGGAGCTTCCGAGGTGAAAGTGTCGGCAAGCGTCGGGTTTGCGGTGAGGCTGCGACAAATGCCGCGCGCGGTGATGGTGGCTCCTCCGTCCGAGACAACGGTGCCACCGGTACTTGCGGAACCGCTCGTGATGGAGCCCGCCGGAGAGGTGGTGACAACTGGCGGTGCTGCTGTGACCGTGAGTGTATGCTGCACATCCGGAGCCGGAGCGTAGCCCGCGTTTCCGGCCTGGGAAGCGGTGATCACCGAGGTGCCGACACCGGTGATGGTCACGGTGGAGCCGTTGACGGTGGCGACGGACGGATTTGATGAGTTGAAGGTGACCGCGAGACCGGATGTGGCGCTGGCTGTTAGAGCGAAGGGAGCATCGCCGAATGACCTCGAGCCGGGGGCCGTGAAGGTGATGGTCTGGGGGATGCCGAGCGAAAGGATCGAGATCGATCCATTGGTGCCGAGTTGGGACGTGTCCCATGCGAGGCCGGGATCAAGGGTTGGCAGGGTCACCGAGGTGAACGATCCTGAAATGGCGGTGGCGCTGAACAGGGTGAAGGAGTCACCCGCCGCAAGCGGGGTGCCGGTGGCGGTGACGGTGAGCGAACCGCCGAGAGTGAGACTGCTCAGGCCCTGGATCCGGTCGTGAGTGAGGGTGGATCCGCTCTTTTGCAGTTCCATGGATGTCTGTCCGGCCAGGGCGAGGGTATTGTTGATGGTCATCGTGCCGATGCCCGGGGACCCCGGTGCGACGGTGCCGTTGATGGTGGTGGGTCCGTTGATCGTGCCGCTGCCTCCGAGAGTGGCACCCGCGGCCACCGTGACTGGACCACTTCCTGTGGCTGAACCCGTGGTGTTGCTGGCGAGGAGCGTTCCCGCGTTCACCGTGGTGCCGCCGCTGTGGAGATTGGCATTGGAGAGGGTGAGTGAACCGCTGCCCACTTTGATCAACTGGCTGGCACCATTGATGATTCCCGAAAAGGTGGTCGAGGTGCCAAGGTGGCCGACTCGCCAGAGACCGCTGGTTTTTCCATTCGCCTCGAGTGTGCCTGCACCGGTGAGTTCGCCCATTTCGGCAGAAGCGCCGTTTGCGTAGAGGCCGATGCTGCCATCGACGACCACCTTCGCGTTGCGGAGGTCCACGGTTCCCTTGATGGTGACATCATTCACCGCCCTGATCGTGCCCTGATAGCCTGTCCAATCCCCGAAGAGGGATTCGAGGATGATCGCCCTGCGGTCTGCATAGGCACCGTAGCCCGCGCCATTGGTGAGATTGACCACCGCGGTGCCGGGACCGGTCATGCCTCCGGAGAGCCAGTTGTGTTTTCCATAACTTCCTCCGGTGGCGTAAACCGTGTTGGTGCCGATGACGGCGATGTTGTCCTTGAAGCCGATGTCTCCGTTGTCGACCTGATACTGTGAGGCTGCACGCAGGGTGGCGCCGCCGCCGAGGGTGAGTGAGTTCACATCCACCCAGTTGATGTTGTAGGATCCGTAGCGCACTTCGAGTGTGGCATTGGCCAGCGTGAGAGTGGAGTCCGGGGAGAACGTGTTGTTTGTGGTCTGCCTGACGATGCCGGCTTGGATGGAGATGGGGCCCGAGACCGGGTTGTAGGCGCCCAGGGCGAGGGTGCCTGAGCCGGTTTTGGTGAAACCGGTGGTGCCGGACAGCGGGGTGTTGAGGGTGGCGGTCTGATTGGTGACGACGATCGAAGGTGTTCCGGAGAGCGCGGCGAGCGCGAGGGAGCCGGTGCCTGGAGCAAGGATCCAGTTGTGACTTGCGGTGCTGTCTCGGAAACTGAGGGATCCCAGAGTGACGTCGGTATCGAGAGTGACGGTGCGGTCCGCGGTGATGTTGAGTGTCGAGAAACTGGCGGAGCTGCCATAGCCCTGGGGGATCAGGTTTCCGGACCAATTGGTGGCGACGGACCAGTTTCCGCTGGCGTTCTGGATCCAGACTCCGTCGAGAGGCGAGTTGTAGGTGAGGGTGTTTCCGTAGGCATATCCTGCGGAGTTTTTCACATAGGCGCGGATGTAATACGTCGAGGTTCCGGTGAGGCCTGTGAGGGTGGATGTGAAATCCGCGGACCCGGTGCCGTCGATGGTTCGGTTGTTGGAAACGGTGGGGTTCGGGCTGGTGCTCCAGCAGACGCCTCGCTCGGTGATGGGATCTCCGCCATCCCAGAGGTTGCTTCCTCCGGAGCTGGCCGTGGTGGTGGTGACGGGAATCACGGGTTCCGTGGCGACGGCCGGGAGGGAGGGGCTCACGGTGAGCGTGCGCGAGACATCCGGAGCGGCTTGATAGAACGTGTTGCCGGGTTGGGAAGAGGTGATGACGGTGGTCCCGGAGCCGAAGGCGGTGAGCAGGTTTCCGAATTGGAGGAGACCGACGGCGGGATTGGAACTTGTGAAGGTCACGCCAAGGCCCGAGGTGGCCTGGGCATCGAGGGCGATGACGTCGCCTACGGTCATGGCACTGACAGCCGGGAAGTCGATGGATTGGGGGATTTTGCCCAGGCTGATGCTGCCATCGATGTAGAGTCGTGAGGTGTCCCAAACGAGTCCGCCCGAAAGTGCGGGCAGGTTGACGGTGGCGAAAGTGCCGGCGAAGGATCCTGCGGTGAACAATTGGATGCTGTCTCCGGTGGCGAGAGCATCGCCGGTGGCGGTTACGTTGAGGGTGCCGCCGCAGGTGAGGGTTCCACCGATGCCGAGGGTGTCCTTGGTGATGGAGCCTCCGGACTTCGAGAGCTTGAGGGTGGTGGTTCCGGAGAGGGTCAGGTTGGTGGCAAAGGCGAGGTTTCCGACGGCGGTTCCGGATCCGGGGGACAGGTTCCCGGCGATGGTGGCGGAACCGGCGATGGATCCGGAGCCGGAGAGGGTGGCTCCGGATGAGACGCTGACGGCTCCCGTGCCGAGTGAGCCATCGTTGAGGAGGAGGGTTCCCGCACTGACGACGGTCCCTCCTGTGTGGCTGTTTTGGTTGGCGATGGAGAAGGTGCCTGCTCCGGTTTTGGTGAGTTGGCCGGTGCCGCGCAGGGCTCCCGTGCCGCTGAGGATGAGATCCGGAGCGGCGTCTCCGGTGGCGTTTGCGACGTTGAAGGTGCGATTGGCGATGCCGATGCCGTTGGCAATGGTGATGAACGAGGGCGTGCTGCCTCCGACGGTGAGATTGCCGTCGAGGGCGAGGTCCTCGCTGGCGTACTTGCCGGATCCGGTGCCGACGATCGATCCGCCGTTCAGCGTGACGGCGGCGAGGTGGGCGTGATACGAGGTGAACTGGAGGGTGCCGCCTGAGTTGATGGTGAAGGCGGTGCCGTTGTTGGTCACGTTGATGCCGGCGTGGACGACCGTGCCACCGTTGTTGATGGTGACGGGGGCGTTGGTGGGGAAGGTGTTGGTGTAGTCCGTTGGCTGGAGGACCACGGTGCCTGCATTGACGGTGAGTCCGCCGGTGAAGGTGTTGGTGGCTCCGAGGACGAGGGTTCCGGTGCCGGCCTTGGTCAATCCGAAGGCACCGGAGATGGCGCCTTTGGTGGTGAGCGTGCCGGCGGCCACGGTGAGGGTGCGGTTTGCGTTGAGAGTCGCAGTGCCGTTCAGAGTGAGGTTCTGGGGGCCGTTGAAACTGAAGTTTCCATTCCACGATTGGTTGCCGCCGATGGCGATCGTGGTCCCACTCGAATTGCCGAGCGCTCCGCCTGTGATGGTCAGGTTGCCGCCGCCGAGCGCGGAGGCGTGATTGACGGTGAGTTGGCCTGCGGTGAGCGAGGTGCCGCCGGTGTAGGTGTTGGCCGCGGCGAGGACGAGGTTGCCCGCGCCGGCTTTGGACAGGCCGCCGGTGCCAGCCAGCACGGTCTGGATGGTGGCGGAGCTGTTGTTGACGGTGATGGTGGGCGTGCCGGATGAGGTGGCGAGCGTGAGTGTTCCGGAGCTGCCGGGGGCGAGGGTCCAGCCGTAAGTGGCCAGATAGTCGCCGAAGCGGAGGTTTCCAATGGTGCGGTTGCCGTCGAGGGTGACCGTGCGGTTGGCGGCGAGGTCGAGGCGGCTGAAGTCCGCGGTGGTGCCCGTGCCGGTGGCGACGGTGTTGGATGACCAGTTGGAGGCGACCGGCCACGATCCGCCCATGGCGTTGGTCCAGGTGGGAACGGAGGCGATGAGGAGGAGTGCAGGTTCGGAAATTGCGGAACCCTGGCTGTTGGTGGCGACGCAGCGGTAGGACTTGTTGTTGTCCCCGGTGACGGCGGTGAAGCTGTAACTCGCGGCGGTGGCCCCGGATATGTTGGTCCATGCCGAGCCTGCGCTGGGGCTGACTTGCCATTGATAGGTCGGCGCGGGCGTGCCGGTGGCTGCTGCGGAGAATGTGGCGGTCTGACCTGAGGCTGTTAGAACCGCATCGGCCGGATGGCTGGTGAAGGATGGCAGCGAGTTGGAGGTGACGGTGAGGATCGCCGCGGTGGAGGTGACGCTTGCGAGCGGGTTGGAAACGACGCAGCGATAGCGCGTGTTGTGAATGGCCGGGGTGGCTGCGGCCGTGGTGTAGGTGGTGCCCGTGGCTCCGGGAAGGTCGCTCCAGGTGGATCCGCCGTTGCTGCTGATTTGCCATTGGCAGCCGGGGACCGGCACTCCGCCCGTGGTGATCGAAAAGGTGGCCTGGACGCCTTGGCCGACGGATTGATCGACCGGTTGGCTGGCAATCAAGGCATCCGTGCCGACGCGGATGACACCGTCGACACTGAGGCGGCTGGTGTCCCACTTCAATCCCGCCGTCAATGGGGGCAGTTGGATGCTGGAGAACGAACCGGCGTATGCCGCGGAGCTGAAGAGGGTGAAGGAATCGCCCGCGGCCAGAGTGCCTCCGAGGTTGGTGACGGTGAGCGCGCCACCGTAGTTCAGCAGATCCATTCCGGTGATGCTGTCGCAGGTGGCGGTGGATTTGTGGATGTCCATCAGCGTGGATCCGCTGAGTGAGAGGACGGCTTGGGCGGTGAGGCTTCCCACACCGGCAACGCCTGGCGAAAGCGTCCCGGCGACCGATGCGTCTGCGGCGATGCTGCCGGTCCCGGTGAGGCTGCCGGCCACACCGATGCTGACCGGGCTGCCGGAGGTGAGGGATCCGGAAAGGCGGAGGGTGCCTGCGTTCACCGAGGTGGTCCCGGTGTAGAGCTGGCTGCCGTTGAGGACGAGTGTGCCGGTGCCGGCTTTGACGAGTCCGTCTGTTCCTTCGAGGATCGATTGGATCACGGCGGTGCCGCCGTTGACGGTGATGGTTGGGTTTCCGCTGATTCCAATGTCGAGTGAGAGCGGGGAGCCGCTGATGATCCAGTTTCCGGTGAAGGAGGGGTTTCCGAAAACCATCCCGCCGATCGAGCGGGGGCTGGCGAGGGTCACGGTGGCGTCGGCGGCCGGGGTGACGGTCCCGAAGTCGGCGATGGCGTCCGCACCGCTGGCTTCGATGCCACCGAGCCAGTTGGACGGGGTTTCCCAGGCACCTCCGCCGTTCTGGGTCCAGGTGCCGCCTGCGCCGGAGGTGTTGAAGGCGAGGTTCTCGCCATAGGAGGTGCCGATCGCATTGGTGGCGTAGGCGCGGACGTGATAGACCACGCCGGGTTCCAGATTGGTGAGTGCGGCGGAGAACGATCCGGTGCCGGTGCCGCTCACGGTTTTGGGGTCATAGATCGTGGGATAGGGGCTGGTGCTCCAGCAAATGCCGCGGCGGGTGATGGGCCATCCGTTGTCTGCGGTGATGGTGGCTCCGGAGCTTGCGGATGATGGTTGGATGGCAGTGACCGCGGTGGTGGTCAATACCGGTCCTTGCAGGACGTTCACACCGAGGGCGGCGCACTCACCCCAGCGGTCGGCCGAGGTCACCCAGTACCCCGCGGGATTGCCGCGGATGCGGGCCTTGTAGGCGTTGTCCGCCGGAACGAGCGTGCCGTTGTCGTAGGTGTGGAAGCCGATGGTTCCCTCGTTCTTGCTCGCACCCGGGAGGGTTTGGCCGGAGGGAAGCTGGATGGGCATGTTCCATTTTTCGAAGGGAATGGGGCAGTTGCCCGGGATCCAGACCTTGCGGACGTTGGTGTAATCGCCGGCGCGTGAATCGACGTTGAAGGGAACGGTGGGGTTGATGATGATGTCCCGCGTGTAACTGATCGAGAGGCTGCCGCCGACCGTGTAGGAGAAGGTGGCGGTCATGTTGACCTGTTGATTGACCGGGACCTGGAAGGTGGTGGTGGGATTGAGGCTGGTGGGGGTGAATGCAAGGACCCTCGGGGTGCTCAGGTAGATGCCGGAGGGATCGGTGAGGGTGACGGAGCCGGTCATCCGAGTGTTGGAGGCCGGATCGGTCGATGGGGTGGGGCCGCCCCAAGCATCCCAGGTGGAGGTCGCGTTGTATCCGTTGACGGAGAATCGGTAGTTCGAGAGCCCGGTGGCGGGAACCGGGTTGTCGATGCTGGCGACCGTGATGTCGTGGCCGATGCCGAGGAGCATTTCGCAGTAATGCTGGCGCTCGGGTGAGGGGATTCCGGGGAGGTTGTGGACGAGAGTGGCAGCGGCGAGGGCCTCCCTTTGGAGAAACGCGAGGGTGCGGTCCGCGAGGTCGGTTCCGAGCGGCATGGCCCTGAGCTCGGCGAGTTTCGGTTGCAAGGATGCCGGCATTTTCGAACCGAGCGCCGCATCGACCATGTTCCAATCCGCGAGAACGCGCCAATAGAGCTTGCGGTCGACATCGTAGGTGGGTGGGGTGGCCGGAAAGACCTGGGCCTGGGCGGTGGGCAGGCCGGTGATGGCGAGGTTGCGCTTGTGGTTGTTGAGGAGGATCAGGTAGCCACCGGTGTCATAGGTGGGGCCGCCGTGGACGCCACCGTCCGCGCCGTGGAATTCGAGGCGGTTGGTGTTGAGGTTGATCCATCCGGAGAAATCGCGCTTTAGGGTGAGGCGCCACAGGAAGCGGTTCATGTTTGCCTGGTGTGCCTCGTTTCCCCAGATGCCGCAGGCGAGTGAGCCCATGATGAAGGTGAGGGCTTCCGAAGCGTGGCCGCCGTCCACATCGCCATAGGTGGTGGATTCTCCGAATTTCTTGCGGAAGAGTTCGGTGATGTATTGCGGGCCGCCGCGGATCTTGGTGGCGAGCACGCCTCCCGCACCGCAGGAGTAGGACTGGCCTGCGGAGGGCGTGACGGGGAAGGGATTGCGGCCGATGCCGCCGCGCGAGTAGGGGAGCTGGCCGCCGTTTCCACCGGCAAGTTCCTGCACCCGTTCGAGGAGTCCATCGAGTTTCCTGAGGTCGACGATGACCGGGCATTTCGAGGCAATGGCCAGCCCGGTGCCGACCGTGCCGGTGGCTCCGATGTATCCGGCTCCGCCGTATCCCATGTTCAGTCCGTGTCCGCAGGTGAAGTCTCCGGTGATCATTTCCTGGGCGTGGTTCACCGCCTGCTGGAGGCCGGGCAGGATGCTGTTGTCCCGGGTGCGGAGGTAGTATTCGGCGAGAAACATCAGCCGGATTCCCCGGGGGTAGGCCCAGCCGCCGGGATCGTTCGCGGCGACAAAGGTGGCGGCTTTCTGGATATGGGTGGTGTATGCGGGATCGCCGGTGGCCATCAGGCCCAGTCCGGCGAGAGCCGTGCGGAAATGGGCGTTGGCGTAGTCGCCGCCGCCGGAGGGCCAGGAGCCGTCGGTGTTCTGCGTGGTGGCAAGGCGGTGGGCGAGGATGGCCGCGTAGTTGGTCACCTTGGCGGATGCCGGATTGTAGGAGTCTCCGAAGCTGCCGATTTCGGGGATCGCAAACTCGATGGTCTCCAGATAGGGCGCGAGTTCCGGGGGGAGCACGGGAGCCCCGGCCGCGTCGAATTGCCGGGGAGTTGCCGGAGTGGTGGCGAGGGTTGCCTTCCGGGTGCGGATCGTGGCGTTGAAGGATCCCGTGCCACTTGCCTGGATCTTGAACTTGAGAGTCGTGTAACCGGCGGGCACGGCGTATTCGATCATCGAGTTGCCACGGGTGCCGATGCAGTTGGTGATGGTGGTGGCTCCGTCGAACACGGTCGCCCCGGTCGCGTCCTTGCCCATCTGCGGCGAGGCAAATCCGCATTTCTGGACGATCGTCTGGGCGTTCAGATAGAGAACGCCGCCGCTGCCGTTTTCGAGGCGTGGATTGATCCAGTTCGCGAGGCAGTTGTTAGAGCTTTGGGTGGTGAGTCTGGCGAAGTCGACTCCGGTCACGTTGACAGTGACTTCGGCTGTGGTGGCCGGGGCGGTGAGCAGGCCGCTGTTATGGGCGGTGAGCGCCGCGCGGACGAGCTTCATGCGGATCGCCCCCCGGCCTTCGGCGGCATCGACCAATTGTCCCGCGTGGATTTCGAGTCCGCGGCTGTTCTTGGATTGCACGGCGAACGGGAAGGTGACGGCGGACGCGGTCTTGATCCGCTGGTCCTCCATTTCGAGAATGATGTCACCCGGATAGAGCTGACCATCCGCCGGCCCGCCGGCCGGGGTGTCGAGCACTCCGAAGGCGTTTTGGATCAACCCGGAGGCATCGACGAGGACCGGAGGATAGAGGGCGGCGAAAGCGGCGGTGGAGAGGTCCTGATCAAAAGGCCGTGCCTTGACGCCGAGCGGGCCCAGATAGAGGAAGGTGGCGTTGGCGCAATCCACCGAGGTGCTGCTGAAGTAGTCTCCCCAGGGCCCCGGGCGGGTTGAATAGAAAGCCGACGGAGAAAGCGCGGTTCCGTATTGGGCCTTCCATGCGTTGAGATCGAATGCAGCCTGCGATTGACCGGTCATCGAGGCGAGGATCGTGGCCCCGAGCATCAAGGTGCGGCTGAGGATGGGCTTCATGAATTGGGTTTTCAGGGTGGAGAGGGAAGATCGGCCACTCGTGCGATCACGGCGGTGACCTCCGTGCCAGTGGCGGGGAGGGTGGATTCGTTCGGCAGGTGGACCTCATCGTCCGAGCGATCCGCCATGGGATTGTTCACCAGGGCGAGATCGTCTGCGACGAGCGAGACGATGGAGCCCTCGGTGATGGCGGCAAATCCGGCCTTGTTGAAACGCGAGCCGTTGTAGAGCCACGGTGTCTCGGGTGTCGTGCTGCGGGGTGTGGCGGGAGAGCCGGTGGCGAGTAGGTTCCCGAGCAATTGCTTCCGGAGGGTGCCATCCGGATTCCATTCGATGTGAATGCGGACGGCCGCTTCCTCGGGAACGCGGAGGGTCCGGTCAGGCGCCGCTTCGCAAGGAGAGGGCTTGGTTCCTAACAGAAGCATCGCCATGTGGATGTCCCGGGGTGATGCGTCCGTGGAGAACAAGGCCTCGTGCACTTTCCCGCTGCGGGTGACCACGGCGTATTCGATCGTTCCGCGGGTCATGTTGACGGTGGCTGGAAACCGGATCGAGCGGCTGAGTTGATCGATCTCGACAAGGCCGACGCGGAGTTTTCCGGGGGCGGTCTTTTCGATGCGGAGCCCTCTGCGCAACTGCTCTTCGGCCTCGGCGCGGCTCATCGAGGCGGAGGCGGGGATGGCCGCGCTTTCCGGCATTTTCGGATTTCTGGGGCGGAATGCGTCCTCTTCCGGGGTTTTTGCGAGAACGTAGCCCTGGTTTTCCGGTGCGGTTTTGAGTTCCCAGCGCACGGGCTCGGCAAACAGGCGGATGACTCCGGATAGCGGTGCCTCTTTGGTATCGGCAGATGAATCGAAGCGGAATTCGCCCTCCGAGGGATGCAGGATGGTGCCGCTGGCGGAAAGAACGGTTCCATCGTCCGAGCGGCGGCTTTGCAGAAGCTTCCCAAGCACCGGCCTGCCATCCGGGAGTGTGAGCCGGAAATGATCGCCCTCGATCAGAGCGCGGCTGAGGAAGTCCTTGGAAAGTGGTGGAATCCCGGAAACCGACGCGAGTGCGGCATGGCAGCAAACCAGCCCTGCCAAAACCCACGATCCCCGGCCCCAAGGCGAGATGCGTCCGGAATTCATGGAGTGCGAGGCATGGGCGAAACGAAACGGGAAACCTAAAATAGACCCGGGAGACTCACCCGCAATCCGCGGTGAGTCAATCCGAATGAAGGTCCCGGCACGCCTGTGCCGGCTCAGGGCTTGGGCGCGCTTTCCTCGGAAAGCAGGGCTTCCGCGGTGAGCTCCGCAAACGAGCCCGGGCTTCCGGCGTAGTGGATCTTGCGGTCGCCATCGAGCACATAGACCAGGGGAAGCGAGCCCACGCGGAATTCGCGCGCGAGTTGATTGGTGGCGTCCGAAAAGTTCCGCCACGGGATGGTGCCATCCCCTTCGAGAGAGCGCAGGCGATCCAGCGGATCCTGATTCACGCCGAGCACGGTGAAGGGCCTGCCTTCGAATTTCCTCATTGTTTCCCGGGTCATTTGCACGACGCGGTCGGCTTCCTGCATGGTACCGCTCCAGAAGATCAGGTAAACGACCTTGCCCTTGAGCTCCGAGAGTTTCAGTGGGCGTCCGGCCGAGTCCACCCCGGAGAGGTCCGGGGCTTCCCGGCCTTTGGTGAGGAAGCGGATGATGTAAAGCTCGTCCTCGGCGAGTTTGGCCACGGTGGTGGATCCGATCGGGACGTCCGAGCTCTGGATGATGGCCTTGCGCAGATAGGTGAGGCGTTTGCGCATGATCTCGCCATCGTCGCCGAGGCCCTTGAGCGCCATGGCATTGGCCAGCGCGGCCACTCCCTGGACCTTGGCGTCGGGATTTTCCGCCTGGATTTTCTCAAGAATCGCCAGCGAACGTGGATCGGGAAGGGCCACAAGCGCCATGCACATCGGAGCGAGCTTTGCGCTCTTGAGATGTTTGGCTTCCAGGGTCTTGCGGATGGACTCCACCTCGGCGGCATAGGCCGGCGTGTTGGCCCCATCCGGACCGGTGGTGACCAGACCGGGGGTGGCCCGGATGAACCAAGCGGCGGGTTCGATGGTCCACTCCTGGTCGAGCGAATTGCCGATCGCCGCCCACATTTCCTTGACCGGTCCGCTGATGTCGGGGCGGTTGGCGGCGGCCTTCGCGCGGGCTTCCGGGGTGCTTGCGGCACGGGTTTCGAGCGACCAGGTTTCCATTCGCAGATCCCAGGTTTTCTGGATCTTCTGGGCGTCCGCGGGCGATGCGGCGGCGGCTGCCTGAAGCAGCAGAAGGGTCGCGGCGGTGCGGCGGAGCAGGCGGTTCATGGCGGGAGCATTAATCGCTGGCGGCCACGGATGGAAACCGAAAACCGATTTCATCGCACCGAAGCACAAAACGACTCCGCTTCCCGCCGGGCCCACAGGTCGGCATCGATGACCGAGTCGAGGCTCGCCGAAGGAAGAACGACATGGCGGTCCATCACCGAGGAAACGCATCGCCAGATCCCCGGAAAGGGGAGGGAGCCGCCGCGGAAGGCATCCACCGCGACTTCATTGGCCGCATTGAACACAGCAGGCAGGGTCCCCCCCGTCAGTCCGGCCCGCCGGGCGAGGCCGAGGGCCGGAAAATCGTCCTCACGCGGACGTTCGAACTCGAGCTTCGCCAAACCGGGGAAATCCAGCGGTTTCAACCCGCCGCGCAAACGCTCCGGCCAGGTCAGCGCATACTGGATCGGAAAACACATGTCCGTCCGGCTCAGTTGCGCGAGCACGGATCCATCGATGAATTCGACCATCGAATGGATGATGCTCTGCGGGTGGACCACCACATCGATGCGGTCCATGCCGATATCGAACAACCAGCGGGCCTCGATCATCTCCAGGCCTTTGTTGAAGAGGGTGGCGGAGTCGATGGTGATCTTAGGGCCCATGTCCCAGGTGGGGTGCCTGAGCGCCTGCTCGGGCGTGACGAGTTCGAGGTCCTCCCGGGGCATCTTGCGAAACGGTCCGCCCGATGCCGTGAGCACCAGCCGTGAAACCTCGGCAGGGCCGCCCCGATGGCCGTCGAGGCACTGGAAGATCGCGTTGTGCTCGCTGTCCACAGGAAGCAGACGGACGCCTCGGGCGGCGGCTGCGGCGGTGATCACTTCGCCCGCCATGACCAGGATTTCCTTGGAGGCGATGGCCAGATCCTTGCCCGCCTCGATGGCGGCCAGCGCGGGATGCAGGCCGGCCGTGCCGACGATGGCCACCAGCACGATGTCCGCACCGGCGAGCGTGGCGACTTCGAGCAGCCCCTCCGGACCCACGTGCACATGGACACCTTCCGGCAGCAGGGACCGCAGCTCCGCTTCCTTCGACGGATCATGAATGGCCACGTGGCGTGCTCCGGTTTCCCTGGCCTGTGCCGCGAGTTTGCGGACGTTGGTCGCGGCGGCCAGTGCCACCACCTCGATCCGTTCCGGAAGATCCTCCGCCACCTTGAGGGTGGAAGTTCCGATCGATCCGGTGGAACCTAACAAAACGACGCGGCGTTTCCCGGGGGCGTTCATGCGAGCGTGGGCAGGATCCATTTCAGATAGAAAAACGCGGCCGGGGCGGTGAAGCAGACGCTGTCTATCAGGTCGAGGGATCCACCGATGCCCGGCAGCATCCGGCCCGAGTCCTTGGCATCGAGGGCGCGTTTCACCACGCTTTCCGCGAGGTCGCCCACCACCGCCAGCAGGGCGAGGATGAGTGCCAGGGCGATCACGTGGCCGATGCCGCCGAAGATGGCCAGCGGGCCGGGGAAAAGGGCGTGGAGGCCGCAGGCGGCGAGTTGCGAGAAGAGCAGGGCACCCGCGAATCCCTCCCAGGTCTTGCCGGGGCTGATGTGCGGGATCATCTTGTGGCGGCCGATCAGCGATCCGGTGATGTAGGCGCCCATGTCGGTGAACTTGGTCACCGCGAGCACCCACAGCAGGAGGTAGGCCCCCTGGTCGGAAACCCTGCCGGGAACGCCTGCGGGGCCCGCATCCATGAAGATGACTCTTGTTAGAAAATTGAACATCCACGGGATGTAGAGAAAGCCCAGCACGGTGAGCGCCACCGCCCCGAGTGTGGACGGGCCGCGGACAGGCCGTGCGAGCTGAAGTGTGAAGGCCCCGGCGGTGGCGAGCAGGATGGCCGCAGGATCCAGCCATTCCGGTGCCTGCCCGCCGCGGTGCAGGGCCACGTGGAGGATCCCGCAGTAGCCGAGGGCGAGGCCCATGCCGAGGCGGGGGAAGCAATCCACCCCTGCGGCACGCAGCATGCGGAAGTATTCCACGGTCGCGATGATCGCCAGAACGCCGATGAGTGCCAGGTAAGCCCAGCTCCACCGGCTGAGGAAGATCGCCGTCACGAGCGCCCAGAGGAAAAGCGTGCTTGCCGAGCGTCTCATGAAGACGACCGATTTGGAAGCTGCCGGAGGCGTCGGGTTTCCTGCCATGTGCGGCCGCATCCAAGACGGGCCGTGCGGGTGTGGCAACTCAATCCATGCATTCTTCCGCAACCTTTTTGAAGCGCCGGGGTTTTTCACTCCAACGGGACCGGAAGGCATCCCGATTTGAAAACCAAACGAAATCATGAAAGTGAAACCACTGATCACCATCGGCATGCTGCTCGGCAGCTGCCTCTTCGCTGCCGCCCAGGACGGACCTCCCCAGGACGGTCCCAAAGGCAAGGATCGCCCGAAGCGTCCCCACGGCCCGCCGCCTGCGGAAGTTCTCAAGGAGTTCGACAAGGACGGCGACGGAAAGCTCAACGAGGAAGAGCGCAAGGCCCTTCAAGAGGCCCGCAAGGGCAAGATGGAAGAGGCCCGCAAGGCGGCGCTTCAGAAATACGACGCCGACGGCGACGGCAAGCTGAGCCCGGACGAGCGCAAGAAGGCAACCGAAGAGCGCAAGGCCGAGATGCTGAAGAAATACGACAAGGACGGCGACGGCAAACTCAGCAAGGAAGAGCGCGACGCCATGCCCAAGCCTCCCCACGGCCCCGGCGGTCCTGGCGGTCGCAAGGGCAAGGGTGGCCCGGATGGCGAGGGACCGAAGGGTCCGCCTCCTGCCGGTGAATGATGCCAGCCGGCTTCAACGCCGGTTCTTTCCTCCGCGGTCCGGGTTTCTCCGGGCCTCGGATTTTTGTTAGAGTGTGTCGGTTCAGGGCCGTGTGCCGAGGCGGATCTCACCATGGCTGTCGTCTCCTCCGGATCCTTTCGCCGTCACCTTCAGTTCAACGCGTTCCGGCTTCGATCCCGCGGGCAGTTTGAGCTGATAGTCCGCCTGGCGCGGATGGGTTCCGGTGAATCCATCGTGGCGGTCCTCGGCCACCGCCTTGCCGTCGGCCAGAAGCTCCACCGCAGTCACGTCGAGGCCGTGAGCCCCTTCCTGATAGGCGAAATGAAGCGTCAGGGTCTCGCCGGCCAGCAGCTTGGCGCGCGTCTCGGCAGGGAGGGCCACCACCCACGGGCGTGAAGCGGTTAGAAATGCGGGTGTCCATTTCAGGGACGCCGGAGGCGCGCTGCGCCGGTGGTTGAGCCCCATCGCGGTGAGCCGTGCACCGTGGGCGGCGAGGCGGTTCATGAATTCCTCGGTGTCGGCCCTGCGTTCAGGGGCGGTCCAGGTAAGCTCGGCAAGCGCGCAGGTTCTGGGGAATGCCTGGTATTCGACGTCGTCGGTGCGCGGCATCAGTTCGGTCCACAGCTGGCATTGCGCGCCGAGGATGTTTCCGCGTCCTTCGGGCGTCAGGGAATCGGGAAACAGGTTGAATCGGTGGATTTGCTCGGCGGTGAACGGGCCCTGATAGAGGGCGCCGGGTTCTCCCGGATCCTTCGACTGATAGGAATCCAGGTAGAACGGGGAGACCGCCGTGTGCACCACCCCGTATCCGGCGTTGGCGGCCTTCACTCCATTGGCCGCGCTCAGCCAGGGCATGATGACCGAGCCTTTGGCAAGGTGCCGGATGTTTTCGCCGTGCATGATCTCCTCCCAGCCGACGGCCTTGCGGCCTTTGCGGGCGACATGGGCCGCCATCTCGTTGAACATCCATGCCTGCAGGCGGTCTTCCGAGGCGTTCGGGTGCTGTGGATCGTTCACCCGCAGGCCGAGCTCGTCGATGCGCTTCTGGGTGTACGGATCGTTTTTCCACTGGACCTTCGGCGCCTCATCGCCTCCGAAGTGGATCCAGGGTCCCGGAAACAATTCCATCGTTTCATCGAGCACGTCTTTGAGGAAGTTCATCGCCTTCGGGTGCACTCCGATGAGGTCGGTGGTGATGTTGGAGACCGCTGTGGGCGGTTTTCCAGTGGTCCCGATTTCCGGATAGGCCATCAGCGCGGCCATCGCATGCCCGGGGAACTCGATTTCGGGAACAATGGTGATGTGGCGCTTCGCCGCATGGGCCACGATCTCGCGGACATCGTCCTGCGTGTAGTGGCCGCCTCCGTGGAGGTGGCCGTAGCGGTATTTCGCCCGGAAACTCGGATTGGTGGGGATCTCCTCCGGATAGTAGGCAGGGGCATCCTTGGAGACTTCGGTGAGTTTCGGGTATTTCCGGATTTCCAATCGCCAGCCCTCGCTGTCCACCAGGTGCCAGTGAAGCCGGTTGAGCTTGTGGGCCGCCATGGCATCAAGAAACTTCAGGATGAATGCCTTGGGTTGGAAATGCCGCGAGCTGTCAAGGTGCATGCCCCGCCACGCGCAGGTCGGGTTGTCTTCCACGAGCAGTGCCGGGGCCGACCAGTCTTCCTTTGGCGCCGCGACGCTGCCGAAGGCCGCGGCCGGCAGGGATTGCAGGAATGTCTGGATGCCGTAAAACACGCCCGCTGCCGATCCGCCCCGCACGGTCGCGCCGGATGGGCCGCTGCTCAGCGCATAGGCCTCCGCGCCGAGCGCCGGGACGATCTCCAAACGGATCTCCGCTCCGTCGCCCGCGCTTCCCGGTGCCTGGCCGGTGGACCGCAGCAGCCTTTCGGTCAAGAAAGAGGCCTCGTTTTCCAGGCCTTTCCCGGCCACGACCCGGGTTCCCGGTTTGAGGACGAACCGCCCCTCCTTCAACTCCGCACGGGCAGGGAGGGGGATCAAAGCGGGCATTTCCGCACGGACTACTCCGCAGAGCGAAAACGAGGCGAAAACAGCAGACGGGATCAATCGGAAGCGCATGGGATCAGGGACGTGGTTTACAAAAAAAGGCGACCCCTGAGTGCCTGCTCGGCCCGTTCAATCCAAGCACGGATTTCAGGAAATCGGCCGGATCCGGGAGGTCCCCGCGCTGGTTCAAACGACCTTCACCCCGGGCTTGCGCCGGTGCCGCCCGCGCTCTAAGCAATCCGCCCACGATGACGCACGACCCCGACCAACATGCCTCGCTCGGCGCGATGTATTCGGATTATTTCCTCGATTACGCCTCCTACGTGATCCTCGAACGGGCCGTCCCCCACCTTTACGACGGCTTGAAACCCGTCCAGCGCCGCATCCTCCACGCGATGGATGAGATCGACGACGGCCGCTACAACAAGGTGGCCGGGATCGTCGGAAACACGATGAACTACCACCCGCACGGCGACATGTCGATCGGTGCGGCCATCGTCGGGCTCGGCCAGAAGGACCTGCTCATCGATACCCAGGGGAACTGGGGGAACACACTCACCGGCGACGGCGCGGCCGCCCCGCGATACATCGAGGCCCGCCTCACCAAGTTCGCCAACGAGGTGGTCTTCAACCCGAAAACCACCAAATGGCTGCCCAGCTACGACGGCCGCCGCAAGGAACCGGACACGCTGCCGGTCAAGTTCCCGCTGCTGCTGGCACAGGGCGTCGAGGGCATCGCCGTCGGACTCGCCTGCAAGGTGCTGCCCCACAACTTCAACGAGCTGATCGAAGCCTCCGTCGCCGTTCTGAGAAACGAACCCTTCACGCTGCTCCCGGATTTCCCCACCGGCGGCATCATGGATGCCAGCGAATACCGCGACGGCCTGCGTGGCGGCAAGGTCCGCGTCCGCGCCCGCATCTCCACGGAGAAAAAGGGCATGCTGCGCATCACCGAGATCCCCTTTGGCACCACCACCGGCGCACTCATGGACTCGATCGTCGCCGCGGCGGACAAGGGCAAGATCAAGATCCAGAAAATCGAGGATAACACCGCGGCCACCGCGGACATCCTCGTCCACCTGCCCGCCGGGGCCGACCCGGAGACCACCCGCGACGCGCTCTTCGCCTTCTCGGATTGCGAGCTCACCATCTCGCCCAACGCCTGCGTCATCGTCGATGGCAAGCCCCAGTTCATGGGCGTCTCGGACATCCTCAAACGCGTCACTCACCAGACACGCGAACTGCTCAAGCTGGAGCTCGAGATCAAACTCGGCGAACTCGCCGAAAAATGGCACTTCAGCTCGCTGGAGAAAATCTTCATCGAAAACCGCATCTACCGCGACATCGAGGAATGCACCACCTGGGAAGCCGTGCTGAAGGCCATCGACGATGGATTGAAGCCCTTCAAGAAACTCCTCAAGCGCGAGGTCACCGAGGACGACCTCGTCCGCCTCACCGAGATCAAGATCAAGCGCATTTCCAAGTTCGACTCGTTCAAGGCCGACGAGGAGATCAAGTCGCTGGAGAAAGCCATCGACGAGACCGAGAAAAACCTCCGCAATCTCACGAAATTCACCATCAAGTGGTTCGAGGAACTCGGCAAGAAATACGGCAAGGGACGCGAGCGCAGAACCGAAATCGCCTCCTTCGACCGCGTGGACCGCACCCAGGTGATCGCCGCCACCGAGACGCTCTACCTCGATGCCAAGAACGGCTTCGCCGGATACGGGCTCAAGAAGGATGGTGAGCCGATCGACAAGTGCTCCACCCTCGATGATATCATTTCCTTCACCCAGGATGGGAAAATGCGGGTGGTGAAAGTGGCGGAAAAGGTCTTCGTCGGCCAGAAACCGCTGCGGGTCGCCCTGTTCCGCAAGGATGAGGACCTCATCTATTCGATGATCTATCGGGACGGTCGCGATGGAGCCATCCTCGCCAAGCGTTTCACCGTCGGCGGCGTCACCCGCGACAAGGAATACGATCTCACCAAGGGCACCCCCGGCAGCCGCGTGCTCTACTTCGCCGTGCACAAGACCAACGAGGAATCGAGCGCCCAAATGCTGCTCGTCCACCTCAAGTCCGGCCTGCGCATGCGCAACCTCATCCGCCCGCTCCACTTCGCCGAGTTCGGCATCAAGAGCCGTTCCTCCGGCGGCAATCTCGTCACCAAACACGGCATCGAGAAAATCGTCCGCGCCCCGAAGGACTACGATCCCACACTCGGGGCGTGACCGCCCGAGTCCGCCTGGGTCAGGCAGCGCGCGGGTTTGGATGACCACCCGATGAAGTAGGTGAAGCCGGTTCGATCACTGAAGCAAACGCGATGATGGCCAATTTCTTCATTTCTCTGCCTGACGATTGAGGGCTCCTACGGGAGTGATTCAAAAGAAATTGTCATGGGATTGAGCGGCCTATGGCCCGAATGGAACGGGATTAAGCAGCGTTTCACGAACGCGGTGTGCTCAGTGGAGCGCTGACTTTAGTCGGCGAGTCTTGGGCAGACGGGACCTAGCTTGCCGGCTGAAGCCAGCGCTCCGTTCCATTCCGCCGCAGATCCATGTTCCGTTGGGATTCTTCTTGGCTTCCGAATAGTTGGCGAAACACACCGGCGAATTCAAAATCAGGGTCACCAGCGCGACTGTTGCGATCCGGTGTCTTCTTTTCATTGCAGAACGTTAAATGCGGTGGCACGGCGGCGCAAGAATCATAAAGCGAAGCAAACGAGGGGCGTCAGATGCCATTGCCATCCACGAGGTTCTTGGCCGTTTTGGATTTAGGGAGAAAGAGGTCGTATCTGGTCATCATCGCTCCGAAGAATCCGACGGCAAAGGCGATGAGAGAAGTAAACGTCCAGCTCTTGTCATCAACTGGCAGCAGTTGAGTCGCGAGCCTCATCAACCCGAAACCCGAGACTCCCGCCACCAGCGAGTGCAGGATCAACGGCCACCTGCTGCAATTCCGGAGAAACATGAAGTAGTAGGGAGTAGCGACCAAAACCCACGCGGCGCCGACACAAATGAGTGTGAAGTAGGCAACCAACAAACCGGAGCGGATCGCGTCTCCGATTGGATCAGCACTGTGAAAATTCTCCACAGGTTCCTGAAATCGAACCGCGACGAAAAGGCCTAAGATGGATGCGATCCAAGCCAATGCGAAAGAAAGAAGAAGCCGTTTGATGTGAATCATATTCCAGCCGAACGTCAAAAATGAGCCGTGACATGGATGGTCGTTGCCCCGACTGCCTTGTTGGGCGACATGGCCTTAATCGATGGCATAAGATTCAAGAAAACCACATCGAATGCAACGGAATGATTGGATGAAATATTGCTCCTTGTCCCGAATCCTGGCCGATCCCAAGATGGTCTTTTCAGGCTTGCCAGCAACCCACCGCGAAACCAACCGACCTCCATGAGTCATATCAAGGACAAATCCTTCCTCCATCTCGCTAGAACATTTCTGACAGGTCTTGGGTGTGGTCATGAATTTGAAGATTCGCTGCTGCTTAAGGTGGAACTCCTCTCACACCTGCCCGAGGGCGAGGCTCCGACTGTGGGCTGAGGGCTGAATGGTCATGGCGATTTGAACACGGGGCGGGGCAGGTGTTGAGAGCGATGCCCTGTAAGCCTTCTTCATTTTCTGACGATCTCCAGAACCCGCTTCTTAATCGCATTGAAGTTGCTCTTCGGATCGACAATCCCGAGATTGGCATTTCCATCCTCGACCTTCTCTCCGATTGCAGCGGAGATCAACTCACCTTCAAAATATGCCAGCTCGAAATCGAGTATTCGAACGAGCTTGGGTTCGTTGGCCTTCGTCCATACGCGGAAACTGAGGGGTCTCACAATCCCTTCCTTCTTATCGGCCCTCTCCCGATCTCCCATGTTGTAGTGGACATCGATCTTGTAGTCGTCGGTCGCGATTGAACCGAGCAACATCCACGCAAGATCATCTTTGGATTCCTTGAACTTTTTGAGAGCAACACTCGAATAGTCAATTGCTTCCTGCTCCTTGCCCGAAGCGAACAGAGCCTGACACTTCCTGTAATGAAGCATGGGATCGTCTGAATTTTCCTTTAGATCCGCCTCGATCTTGGTGAGATCTTCCTGTGGCTTGTCATTTGCGATGACTGGATTCCCGTGAATCACGCACAGAAGAATGAGGACTCTGATGATTGGTGTCATTTCTGACTAACGAATAGGTCATCCACGGCGGGAATGGAAGCCTGAATTCAAAAAGGACGTTGCCCGCCGTTGGATTTGCCGTCTTGTTCGGCTTTGTGATTCGTTGTGTGAGAGACGAGCGATACCACGCTCGGCACCGCAGCGAGGCAGGCGACCACCAAAAGCAAAAGGGCTTGGCGACCAATCGATGGAATCAGAGCCAAAAACGGAAGGAGCATAAGGAATACCGAAATGGCAATCCATACTATTTCCGTCGAACGATTGGGATCAGGCGACGGCGAGCGCAAGACGTTGCTGGCACGACAGATAGCCTTCGAGCCGTTGCCTGCATCCGTTTTGTTCGCCCCTTGGTGGTTCGTCCAATGTTGAAAGAGTTCACGCCAAGGCTGAAGCCACGATCTATCCTCGTCATCTTCATCAATGTTCCAGCCACGGGCATGAAACCAATAGAACAAGCTCAGTCGCTCCTCTCGCATCTTCATCCGTTGCGCTTCAGAAAGTGAGGCATCGAACGCCTCTGAGTTCGCAAGTCGGTGGTATCGTTCTGTCTGAGCCTGCTTGTCGGAGAGTGGCGTCGTTGCACGGTAGACCCTATGAATCAGGGATGGGCCAGCCAATGCGATCAGCAGAAGGATCGCTCCCACCCAGAGACATCGGACCACCGTGGATTTAGGGATCAGCTTCATCGAGTGCTGCGGCGGGGTTTTGCGAATCGTCAAAGGTGTGGCACGGCGGAGAATGGATGTCCAGAGCGAAGCGAACGAGGGACACTAGGGGCTGCTCTGGCGCGGCTTGTTCTCCCTCCTGTGTTTATCGGGTGAGGTGGCTGAGATAGGGATCTAGGGCGAGGAAGCTTGAGGCGGCCTCCTTAAGCTCCTTAGCGGCGTGGTCCCAGAACACAACTTGAACTGTGAATCCCTCGCTTACTAAGTCCTCTACAACGGGAACAAAATCCTTGTCTCCAGCAACGAGAGTCATCTCATCATTCGCCTTGTCGATTATCGTGTAAGCCTCTTTGGTCATTCGATGGCCTATGGCCATGTCAACCTTCTTCTCCTTGTTGGCTGCGTTCCGCTCGTAAGTCTGCACATTAAACCCCTTACTTTCGACCATCTTCCAGAAAGAGTCGCTCGGTGGTGGCGAACCCCATAAGCGTGCTCCCCCGATCTCCTTCTTGTCGGTGCCGCACAAGAACGCGTGCAGCTTCCCGTAGTCGATATCCCAAGTGTGATCTAGGATCCGATGATTCATCGCATCATAGATGTTTGGAGCCATGCTATTAGCGACTGCTGCGACTCTTCGGCCTTCGATGAAAAGGTTGGAGTTATCAACGTATGTGTATGTTTTCATTTGGGAGCTTTTTGGGAGAACGTAAAGAGCACGCAACGTCACCAGCGAGGGCGAGCGTCGGGACGGGGGAAATGATTCATGTTACGGGTGATGTTGATGACAACGCGGCTGGTGGCGGTTGCTGTGTCTCGTCTTGCTGGGAATTTGGTATTTCGTGTGCGTTGGAATAGCGTATCATTCCGTTTCCGATATCGCTGTAGTCTATTAAGCTTACCTTGAATCCTGACTTTTGAATCTTGCTCCCAACAGCAAGTAGATAGTCCTCATTTGGTATGAACTTACCTAGCTTAATGACTTGCCTTCCTAAGGTCGTGACAACGTACGCTCCCAAGTCGAGAGTTTTTGTTGCATCATCATGCTCAAGTAGTAAACCGCGTCCGTGGCACAACAAAACCTTCATGAAGCGGTCTTTAGAGTTAGATTGCATAGTCAAGCTAAGACCGAGTGCCTCGACGCCCGAAAGAATACCGAGATCTTGAAGCTGAAGGATGATACTGAAAGTGACTCCACTTTTCTCTAAGATCGCGTCTTGATCACGAGCGATAAAATCACCGAACACAAAAGGAGCGATTTTCTCAATCAGGCTTGCTTCATCCTTTGTGAGGTTCCTGACAAAGTCCATAAGCCGATAAGAATAGAGTCCTGGAGACTTGAGTTCACCGGCAAGAATTCGTCCCCAAATCGCTTGTAGCTCTTCTGAGGAAACTGATCCGGCGTAATCTCTCCACCGATAGAGCCAATCGTCTTCAAGCTTCTTCTCCTGCGGAGGGGTGTCATCATTTCTTAATTCTTCTTCTGCGTGCAGGACTGCCTTAGCAACATTTATTTCCTTTCGCATCGAGTCCGCGACTGCAGCATGGCTGGCTAGCTCCAAAAGAGGAACTCCTTCAACTTGGACAGGAGCGGATGACTCGGGACTGAAATCGGTCAGGGAAATCATGAACTTTGTATTTTCAAGTCTACGCCTCCCTGATCGTATTTCCTCGGATTCACGTTCCGCCTGAGCAAGAGCCAGCATCTCGTATCGACGCAGATCAATATTCGCACGCCCTTCACGGCGGATTTGCCAAGGTCTCAGTAGCGAACCAATACCCTTTTCGGCAAGGCTTTCCCACAGCTTTAAAATCAGGTTTTCTCCAGGCCAGTTCATATTGTATTATTTTTCCCAACTTCAAAAGTGTGGCACGGCGTAGATTGATCGTCCAGAGCGAAGCGAACGAGGGACGTTACTCGCCGTTGCCACCACTGTCTTGTTAGGTCTCTTTATCTTCGGTTGGAGTGTGTAATCTCCTTGCCTGCGAGACTAACTTCAAATCCTTGGACCCGAAAGACTTCACCTCGGGCTACTTTTCGCCGATAAGTGACCTTAAGGTTGGTTCCGTGTGCTGGACCCTGGCATACTTCCCACTTAGTGACATCAGCGCCGAACAATTCGTTTGGTGGAGTGCGGTCATAGCCAAAAGCGTAAATGACACCTGGGTCGGTGACGGTGACTTCGTAGTTATTCTGTAGGCGCTGGGGAATGGATGTGAACTTCCATCCAGTTACAGAAGGTGCAATCCCTTCGATCACTCGCAGTGGATTGGAATCGTAGAGACGTGGCTGACCTGCTCTAAGGGTAATGATCTTGATTGAATCTTGTGTCGAAATGGCGATTGACGCTCCGGGCGGGTTGTCGGACTCCGGGGATTGAGTGACAGGTGACGAAGGCAAACCACTTATCTGCTTCAACTCTTTGTCGACTTGAAGCGCAGCATCAAGATTGTTTGCCTTCATGAGACGCTCTTTGAGTGCGGTAAGTGCGGCTACGTATTTCTCATCGATAGGCTTTATCGCCGACTCCCTTGCACGCGTCCACGATGCTCGAAGTGTGGTCAACTCGGCTGACTCAGCTACAGACTGGGCAGAAACTTGGAATACAGAAAAAATCAGAAGTCCAATGATGATCGGAAATTTGGTGTGCATGATCTTTGTTGTCTTAATCTAACAGAAATGATTCGTGGCACCTCGACTTGCGATATCCAAGGAGGACGACCAAAGAATAATCTCTGGAAGTGATTGAAACGCAAGGCGGAATTTGGTGGGAGGTACTGATATCAGAGGGGATGGGATGGGGAGGGGATGCCAGGGTGCTCTAGCGGATATCGCGGGTGGTGTGATTGAAATTCAGTGAGAAGGGGGTAGAAGTTTGCTAGTTTTCAGTGTTCAGTTTTCAGGAAGAGGAGGGGGTGCCCCGTCGTCGCTCAGCTATGACGGGCAGGCTGAGTGAGAAGGGGGAGAAGTTTGCTAGTTTTCAGTGTTCAGTTTTCAGGAAGAGGAGGGGGAGAAGTTTGCTAGTTTTCAGTGTTCAGTTTTCAGGGAGAGGGAGCGAAAGACGTGAGATGTGTCCCGTCGTCGCTGTGCTTTGCCGGGCAGGCTGAGTGGGTCGTGGGAGAAATGAAGCCGCGGAGGCCCGAAGGTCGCAAGGGGACGCGGAAGGAGGGAGGGGGGAAGCGAAACGCGGAGGCGCGGAGGTCGCTGAGGTGGGCGCGGAGTGGGAGGGGGATTTTTGGATCTGCCGAGGAGCTGCGGGGCGTGGGGAGGATGCTTGGAAAACGAGGAGAGCCGGGAGGGGCCTTTGGGCTGGGGTCGGGCGCTTCGTTTGCGGTTCATCCGCGTGCCGTTTCATCGAAACAGCGCTACCTTTAGAATCGGTTAGACCTGTCGAAACGGTGATACCTTGCGGTGGTAGATCGGAACGCGCTGGAGGGGCGGCAGGCATGGTGGGGAGGGAACCGTGATGGGATTTTCCCCACACGATGGCTCCCAGTTTAGTGACCGCGCATTTCCGGGAAAGTCGAAAATGAGGGGAACGGCAGAATGCCGTTTTTTGTCGTTTTTGGTCCGCCTCGGGATGCTTGGCTCTCAGCTTTTAGTTTTCAGCTTTCGACTTTCGACTCTCAACCCGAGAAATACCGCAAAGACGCTAAGGTCGCAAAGGGACGCGGAGGACGGTTTTGGGTGGAAGCGAAACGCGGAGATGCGGAGGACGCAGAGCTTGGCGCGGAGGAGGGCAGGGTTCAGCTTTCAGTTTTCAGTTTTCAGCTTTCAGTTTTCAGCTTTCAGTAACAGGAAGTCAGCGGTGAAGGGTTGGTTTTGGGATCAGCGCTTAGGGGTTCCTGCGGGTGAGTTGGCGAGTTTTCGGGCTTGGTTGATGGCGTGGCCGAGGCCTGGGCGGCCTTCGAAGCCTGTGGTTTTGTAGAGGGTGGCGCATTCCGGGTGTTGGCGTTCGAGGTTTTGCCATTGGGTCCAGAGGGCGTCGTATTGGGAGAGGGCTTTGAGGAGGTGTGCGGGGTCGATGGGGATACCGGCGCGGGCGTCGTTTGCGGTGAAGAGGATGAGCCAGGCTTGTTCGATGATGGCGTATTTGATGCGGCCGTAATCGGCGGAGGTTCGGACGAAGGCGGCGGTTTGGGGATTGGGGAAGTGGATGGTTTGGGCGATGCGGAGGATTTCGTTCCAGAGGGCGACGGCTTCGGCCTTTTCGGCGAGGGCTTTGGAGCGGAGGCCTTGTTTGTCGAAATCGGAGAGGTCCGGCGCTTCGAAGAAGTGGTCGCGAGCCCACCAGACATCGATTTTGGCGCCGAGGGTGGTGAGTTGTCCGCGCAGCACGGCTTTGGCGGAGAGCAGGCAGAGTTGGCGGAAGGCGGCGGCGTCGGTTTCGGAGAGTTTGAGTTCCTCGCGGGCGAAGCGGAGGAGGATATCGGCTTCGGACAGGCGTGGGTCTGCGGTGAATCGGGCGATGGCGTAGGTATTGAGTTCGCACCAGAGTCCGTTGCGGATGGTGGGGCCTTCCCATCCGCCGCCGCGGGACCAGGTCCAGACGCCGGCGAAGAGCGGGTGGTGGATGATGTCGCGGAGGCCCCTGGCTTGTCCGGGTTTCATCATCCAGTGGTATTCCTCCCATCCATCGATGACGCCTGCGCCGATGTAGTAGGGGTGAGCGCCCTTGCCGTAGGCTTCGCGTTGGGACTGGACCTCGACGATCTGGCGGTGGCGGCCGATCATGAGGGTGGGGTTGAAGGGGGTGAGCTGGTGGAAGTCGCCCTTCTGATGTTTGACGGAGAAGAGGAGGTGCGGGTGGGGATCGATGGCCTGGGTGACCTTGAGGTAGTAGTCGGGGTCTTCGTGGAAGCTTTTGGGTCCGAAGCTCCAGGTGCGGTAGAGGATGGATTTGCCGCGTTTGACGCAGACTTCCTCGCGGAGGATTTTGAGGATTTCGATGTGGCTGGCGGGGCCATCGATGATGGCGGTGCCGCCCTGGCGTTTGTCATCGGAGAAGTTTCCGCTGGCGACGTGGTGGGGTTGTTTGTGGAGATAGACTTCGCCGGTGCGGATGACGATGCCGTCGAGGTCGGGCACTTTATCGATGGTTTCCTGGAGAAGGAGGGCGAAGAGTTCGCGGGTTTTGGGTTTCTTGATATCGATGCGTCCGCGGTCGTCGCAGATTTCGCCGCGGTAGCGGGTGACGAGGGCTTTGGGGAAGACGAAGATATCGGTGGCGACGAAGGCGAGTTGGCCGCGGGCCTTGACGGAGGCGACTTTGCGGCGGACATCGGCGAGGGCCTGGTCCGCCCAGCGGCGTTCCTTGCTGTGGGCGGGCAGGAGGGATGGGTCGAGCGCGTCGAAGGTCTGGATGCCGCAGACCGAGCCGCCGATTTCCGCGTTGAAACCCCAGCGGTCGTGGGGGGACTCGGCGGCGGAGTCGATGATGAGCGGTCTGGGGGCCTCGGCCGGGGCGGCGCAAGCGGCGTGGGTGAGGCAGAGGGCGGCGAGGGTTCGGAGGACGGGGAGGAGGTTCACGGGATCAGGGGCGGACCGTGGTGAGGACGTGAGGGACGAGAGTCACCGGGCCGACGAGGCCGGAGGGCAGGAGCGGGGTGTCCTTGCGGTGGTAGTACCAGACGACAAAGCATTTCCGATCCTTGGAGGGGCGGGGCAGGTTTTTGACGAACCAGTCCGGATAGCCTTTGATGGAGCGGCCTTTCGAACCGCGATCGCCGCCCCATTCGAAGTCGGGTTCGTGTTGTTCGTCACCGACGAGGCGGTTGTGCCAGGTGTTGGTGACGGCGATTTTCAGTTCGTTGCGTCCGGGTTTGAGGGCCGGGGTGATGTCGATGCGGAAGGGTGCCTGCCAGATCACGCCGAGGTCGCGGCCGTTGACGGTGACGCGGGCGAGGTCGTGGACCTTGCCGAGATCGAGCTCGACCGGGTGTGGGGTTGCCGGGATTTCAAAGGTGGATGAGTATGTGGCGGTCCCGGAGAAGTAGCGGATTGAGGCGTCGGGATTTTCGCTGAGGCTGGCGAGTTGGGGCAGCGTGAGTTCCCGGCGGGGCTCGACGGGGGAGTCGAGCACGACGCGCCACGGTCCACGGAGCTGGCTGGCGGCCGGGGCTTGCGGGGTGGTTATGGATTTGCGGGAGCCGGAAGCGAAAGTGAGTTCCGCCTGCACCGGGGTGGCGGAGGCGAGGGTGACGGCGCTGCCTTCGGTGGCATGAACGCGCAGGGGATTGCCGGATGATGAGCCGATCGTGAGGGGTTTGCCTTCGGCGATGGAGGTCCGGTTTTCCTTGCCGTTGAAGCGGTAGGCGATTTCGAGGGTTTTGACCACATTGGGGGCGGGGTCCCTGCCGAAGGCCGAGGGGGAGATGTCCGGGATTTCGAGAGCGCCGGTGGCGGCCTTGCTGCGGAGGGACTCGGTGACGTCCATCCAGCGGTTTCCGTCTGCTGCGCCGAAGCGAGCGGAGAGGATTTCAAGGTTGGAGGATGCGCCCTGGATGCGGATGGATGTGAGGTGATCGGCCGGGCGTGCGCTGCGTTCCCGGAAGACGATGAAGATGGAGCGGAGTCCGCCGAGCGTGAGGTCCACTTCGGTGCGGCCGTCCTTTTCGCGCCAGACTGGTGCGGGACGGATGGAGCCGTCTTCCGCATTCCAGAGCTCCGGGGTCTTGTCCTGGATGCGAAGGGAAAGGGTGGCCTGGTTTTCCAGCGGGGTGGTGTTGGCGACGAAGAAGATCGCATCGCTGCCGGTGACGCGGGCGGTGGCGGAAATGCCGCGGGCCTTGCCGAGGTCGATCCACGGGGTGATGCCGCATTCTTTCACCGCACCGGAGATGTCCGAGGTCGAGTGGAGTTTGCCTTTGCCGACGCGGATCACTCCGGAGCCGTTCCAGAGCGTGGAATTGCGGACGATGTCGTTGGATTGCGGATAGCCCGAAAGTCCGGGAGCGCCGGAGGGTTTCGGGCAGACGATGGTGGCACCATCTTCGAGCAGGCCGCGGACCAGATCGAGGTCCCTGGGGGTCATGAGTCCGTCGTGCGGGATCGAGAGGAAGCGGTAGCTGCGTCCGGATGGGAGGACGATGGAGCCGTCCTTCACGGAAAGTCCGGCGCGGAACATGCGCCATGAGATCAGGTCACCGCCCTGGGCCTTGCCGACGCTGACGAAATCAGCGGGAGCTTCGCCAGCCTGGAGCAGGGCCTGGCAACGGCCGAGATATTTGAAAAACGCGGTGCCGTCCTTGGCCCAGGTTTGGTGGCGGTTGAAGTGGGTGCCCCACCAGCCCATGCCGAAGCCGGGTTTGTAGCGGTCGTCGAAGGGTTGGTGGACCCAGTGGTGGAGTACCAGGCGGTTGACGCCGCTGGCGAACGAGCCGTCCGCGGAGCGTTTGAGGTAGGCGGGGGTTTCCGACCATTTGCTGAGTTCGGGCGGGCCGGTGAAGCCCTCGGCGCCGACGATCCTGCGGCCTGCGGCTCGTGCGGATGCGGTGATGTTGCCGCCGATGCCGCCTCCGCCGCTGGTCCAGAACTCGCCCATGGGCAGGTCTGCGAGACTCACGCCATCGGTGGTATCGAATTGTCCGCCGTAGGGTTCGAACTGAAGGTCCATGCCGACCGCCTTGATTTTCTCCGCGCCGGGGATCCAGCCGTTTTCGAGAAACAAGGTGCGGATCACATCCTCGTAGTCCCATTTGAAGCGTGCGGTCTGGTCCTCGCTGCCGATGATTTTCTTTTCGAGCGTCGGCAACCAGGGCAGGGGATCGTAGCCCTTGCGTTTGCGGAACTCGTTGCGGAACTCCGGAGTCCAATTCTGGGAGCCGGCCTCGAAGCTATCGATGAGGAAGTGTTTGAAGCTTTTCCCGAGGTAGGGACCGAGGTGCTGTTTCATGGGCTCGATCACCTCATCCCAGTGGAAGCGGTTTTGCTCGAGGCTCATCTTGTCGACTTCCAGCACCTTGCCGAGCAAGTCGTCCGGCACCGGGTGTGGCGGGCGTCCGGTGGAGGCGTGGGCGAGGCGCATGACCGTCCATTTGCCAGCCGGGGGCGTCCAGCGAAGGACGCCGTTCGGATCGGCCTTGTCGGTGAGATCGAGGATTTCATCCGGGGCGATGGGTGACTTGTCGGCAGGCACGGCGAGCACGGCGAAGTCCTTGAACCACGAGATCTTCCTGCCGGTGCGGCCCCAGCCTTCGTCGGCCTTGGGTTGGGGTTCGGGGAGCTTGAGTTCGACGGCAGCGCCACCGTTCACTGTGGCGGTTGTGGTGACCACGCGTTGCATGCTGCGCGGTTCATCGATCCAGGGGCCGCCGGTGGTCGAGTAGCCGACGGTGTTGTGCAGGCCGATTTCGAGGCCGAGGCGCTGGGCTTCGGCGGCGGCGTGTTTCATGGCCTCCCAGTATTTCGGGCTGCGGTAGGTCTGATCCGGCCAGGGATTGTTGAGTGTGGGCGAATGGCTCTCCATCACGGAAGAGGTGATGTTGAAGATCGTGGCACCGCCGATTCCGGAGGCCTTCATCGCTTCGAGGTCCTTGGTGATGCCTTCCTTGGAAAAATTGGAGCCGAGCCAGTGCCACCAGACGTAGGGACGGGTTTGGGTTGGCGGGTTGCGGAAGGTTTCCTGAAGGGAATCCGCCGCCGCGAGTGGCAAGGTGGCGAACAGCAGCGCCGTGCTGAGGAGTTTGTGGGTCATCGGGTAAGGGTGTGTTCCTGGAGACGGTTCGTGTGATCTGTTAGATATGGAGTGCGACCACATCGTCGATGGATGAGCGCAGGTTCTGCGGCAGGGTGACGCGCAGGGTTCCGGCTTCCCACTGGAAGGGGACGGATTGTCCGGTGCGGAGGTGGATGGCTTTCACGGGCTTGGGGGAGTTTTTCCAAATCGCCTCTCCTTGGAAAGCCGGAAGGAAGTGAAGATAGGCGCGTCCCGGCGAGGTGGTGACCGGGACATTGACGCCGTCCGGGAAGGGACCGGGGCCAGCGCCGATGACCGACTCGCGGCTGTGCTTCATCCAGTCCTCCATTTCCTGCCACGCGGCGGTCGCTTGAGGTGGCATGCTGCCGTCGCCCTTGGGGCCGACGTTGGCGAGCAGGTTGCCGCCCCAGGCGCGGAGGCGGACGAGTTTCTCGATGACTTCCGGGGCGCTGTCCCAGCCGTATTCCTCGGTGTAGGACCACTTGCCGGCGGGCCAGCAGGTTTCGCAGGTCTCGAACCAGCCCTTGAAGCGCTTCTCGGGCAGCTTGCCTTCGGAGTCGCCATAGTCGCCGCCGCCACCGTTGCGGCGGTTGACGACGATGCCGGGCTGGAGGCGGCGGACTTCGGTATTCGGAATCTCGCCATGGCCGCCATCGAACCAGATGAGGTCGATCTTGCCGTAGTTCGAAAGCAGCTCGGTGACCTGGCCGGTGACCAGGGCCTTGCGTTTCGCGTCGTGGTCGGCGGGTCTTTTCGGCAGGGTGCGCGGCTGGTGGTCCATGCCGAGGACCGGGCCGCGCATGGCGAAGGTTTTGTATTCGCGGTCGAACCACCAATCGGGCGGCGAGTAGTAGAGGCCGACCTTGAGGCCGTGCTTGCGGCAGGCAGCAACAAACTCCTTCACAAAATCGCGGCCGCCGAGGAACTGCTTGGTGCCGAGATCGCCGTGGCTGGAGGGCCAGAGGGTGAAGCCGTCGTGGTGCTTGGTGACCATCACCGCGTAGGTGAAGCCGGCGGCCTTGGCCTGGGCGAGTTGGGCGTCGTAGTCAACGCGGTCCGGTTTCCACTGCTTCGCCCAGCCGTAGTAGGTGTTGGGCGTGACCGTGCGGTCCTTCCACGGCTTGTTGGCGAGCATGCCCCAGGACAGGTCGCCGGTGGCGCCGACCGAGGCGAGGCCCCAGTGGATGAAAAGGCCTAGGCCGGCGTCGGGGAACCACTGGGCGTCCGGGTGCTTGTTCGATCCGGCGGGCTTTTGCGATGCCTGCTCAAGCGCGGCGGCCTGGGCATCGGCGGCGGAGTCGGCGAGGGCCGCGGTGCAACTGCCTAACAGAAGGGTGAGGGCGAGCGCTTTCATGGCTTGGCGGGAGTGGGAATGAGGGGAATCTGGACGTTGCTGCTGATGCGGCCGTTCTTCTTGTAGCCGTCGGTAGCACCGAAGAGATAGGTCGGCTCGCCATCCTCGATCAGCAGGGCCGGGCGTTCGAGGTTGCTGTTGCTTTTGCCACCGCCTTCAAGGGTGAAGTGGTGTTCGATGACTTTCGGGCGGGCCGCCGGTTTCCAGTCGAGGCCGTCGTCGGACTGGAACAGGCAGATGCCGCCGGAGGAACCGGTGAAGGTGCCGACCACATCGCGGGTGACGGCGTAGTAGCGGTTGCCGTATTTCCGGCTGTGGAAGATGAAGGGGTCCTCGGCGACCATCCAGTGCTTGCCGGGTTTCTCCGCCTCGAAGATCCGGCCGGGGGTTTTGACGTAGGGGCCTTCCGGCGACTTCGCGAGGGCTGCGCCGTAGCGGACGTTGCCGCCCATTTCCTTGCCTTCGATGTATTGGACGGCCTTGTAAACGAGGAGCACGCCGCCATCGGGCCGCATGCAGGCGGCGGGGTTGGTGACGCAGAGCGAGTCGAAGGACTTCTTGTCATCGGTGATGTCGACGATGGGCTGGTCGAAGCGTTTCCAAGGGCCCTGCGGATTCTCGGCGATGGCCAGGCCGATGCGCTGGTGGTTGCGGTGCATCGGGTAGCTTTTGCCGTCGCCGTGGTTGCCCATGTAGTAGAGATAATACTTTCCGTTGTGGAAAAAGGCGTTGGCGTTGTGGGTCACGTCGCCGTCCCAGTATTCCTCGCCGGTGGCGGGGTTGGGGGCGCGTTTCGGCAGGGCGACATTGACGTGGGTGTAGGGGCCTTGCGGGTGGTCGGCGACGGCGTAGGCGATCTCCGAGTGGATGGCCCAGCCGGGGGCGAAACCGACCTTCAGCGGCCAGCGCGAGTAAAAGAGGTGGTACTTGCCATCGGGCCCCTTCACCGGCGCTCCGCACCAGACGAAGTAATCCTTCAGCGCGAAGCGGTTGGCGGCGGGCAGCGGTTGGACGCGGGTGCCGAGGTCGAGATCCGCACGGGCGGGAACGACGGCGGTGACAAACAGCAGCGCTGTTAGAAAGCGTTTCATGGGATCGTGTGGGTGCCGCCTGGAGCGAGGGTGAGGGTTTCGATCTTGCCGTTGGCACGAACGCGGGCCTTGCCGCCCTGCGGGGCGCGGAGGACGGCCTTGGCGAGCTTGCCATCGCGCCAGGCGAGATCGACCTCGAAGCCGCCGCGGGCGCGGAGGCCGGTGACGCTGCCGTTCTTCCACGTGGCGGGCAGGGCCGGCAGCAGGTCGATGAGGTGGACGCCATTCTCGCGGACGTGGCTTTGCAGAAGCATCTCGGTGATGCCGGCGGTGGCACCGAAATTGCCGTCGATCTGGAAGGGCGGATGGGCGCCAAAGAGATTCGGATAGACGCCGCCGTTGCCACCGGACTGCGGGGTGAGCAGCCCGTGGAGGATGCGGTGGGCGTGGTCGCCATCGGCGAGTCGGGCCCAGAAATTGATCTTCCACGCGCGGCTCCAGCCGGTGCCGCCGTCGCCGCGGGCATTGAGCGAGACCTTGGCGGCCTTGGCGAGTTCCGGGGTGGCGACCGGGTTGATCTGGCGGCCGGGGTGGACGGCGAAGAGGTGGGAGACGTGGCGGTGCTTGTCTTTGGGATCATCGACATCCTGCATCCACTCCTGGATCTGGCCCCACTTGCCGATTTGCGGGCCTAACAGGCGGTCGCGCAGGCCGATCACATGGTCGCGATAGGCGGCATCGATGCCGAGCTCGGTGGCTGCGTCAATGTAGTTTGTGAAGAGATCCCAGACGATCTGCTGGTCGTAGGACGCTCCGGGTTGGGGCGTGCGATCGCCTTCCACGAGACGGATCTTGCCGTCCTTGCCCTTGACCGGGCCGTGCTCGGGCGACCAGCCCGTGGGGGTGATGAGTTTCCCTCCGGGGCCTTCAACGAGATAACTTTCCCAATACTCGACGAGCTCCTTGAGCGCGGGGTAGGCGCGGTTTTTCAGGAAGTCCTTGTCGCCGCTGAACTCGTAGCGGGTCCACAGGTGCTGGGTCATCCAGGCGCTGCCGGGGCGGTGGATGCCCCAGGTCGAGTTTCCTCCCATCGGGTTGTTCGTGCTGTAGGCGATCCAGCCCTTGTCGGTGGCGATCGCGGGCTGGGCGTTCTTCTTGCGGACGGTGGCGAGGTTGCGGAGCCAGTCGAAATAAGGTTCGTGGCACTCAGCGAGATTCGTCGGCTCGGCGAGCCAGTAGTTCATCTCGATGTTGATGTTGGTCGTGTAGCCCGAGTACCAAGCCGGCTTCATGTCCTTGTTCCAGATGCCCTGGAGGTTCGCGGGCAGGCCGCCGGGGCGGGAGCTGCCGATCATGAGGTAGCGGCCATATTGAAAGAGCATCGCCTCCAGGCCGGGATCCGCGGTGGGAGACTTGCGGTATTCCAGGATGCGGCTGCTGGTGGGCACCTCGTCGCGGGCGGGGCCGAGGTCGATCTTCACGCGGTGGTAGAGCGCGCGGTGGTCGGCGAGATGTTCGGCCTTCAGCTTTTCATACGTTGTGGCGGCGGCGGCCTTGAGGCGGGACTCGATGTCCTTGGCGGGATGCGGGCCGCGCCATTTCCGGGCAGGGCTGTTAGAGAACGAGGTGTCCGCGGAGAGCAGCACGGTGAGCTGGTCTGCGGCGTCGATTGCAAGCGCCTGGCCGTCGGGTTTGACGCTGCCGCCTTCGTGCAGGACGAGGACGGTCGATTGGTATTCGAGCCCGTTGTCGAGCTTGCCGGTGGCGGTGATCGACCTTCCGTCGGCGCGGATGGGAGCGCCGTGCATGTCGGTGAGGCGCAGCTTGCCACGGAGCGCGCCGGGCTTGTCGGCGGTGAAGCGGAAGACCATCAGCTGTGCCGGGTGGCTGGAGAAGGCCTCGCGGGTGAAGGTGGTGCCGCCACTGGTGTAGGTCACGCGGTGGACAGCGTCGTCGAGCGATAGCTCGCGGCGGTAGGCTGTGGGCTCACCCGTCTCGCTGAAGTCGAAGAAGAGATCACCGAAGGGCTGGTAGTTTCCCATCTGGATTTCGTCGCCGGTCCACAGCGTTTGTTCGTTGAACTGGATGTGTTCCTTGGCGATGCCGCCGTGGATCATTGCGCCGAGGCTGCCGTTGCCGATCGGCAGGGCCTCTTCCCAGCGGGCGGCGGGCTTGTCGTACCACAGCGACTGGGCGGAAGCGCCGAGGGTCAGGGTGGCGGCGAGGGGCAGGAGGAGCTTCATGGCGACGATCAGGGTTTGAGGGTGGAGTGGCGGCCGAGGTAACCAAAGCCGTGGCTGGCCTTGACCGTGGTGCCGGGTTGGAACTGGAGCGCTCCGTCGCCTTTCGACGCGGCCTTGCCGGATGCGAGCTTGAGACGGCCGGTGAAGGTGGCGGCGCTGGCGGAATCCTCGGTGACGGTGACGCGCTCGACATCGCCCAGTCCACTGGCGACCGTGACCGTGCCGGTTTCCGCCTTGCCGTAGTCGAAGTTCAGCGGCGCGGTCAGGCGGACCACCAGTTCGTCGCCTTGTTTTTCGAGTTCCACCTTGGATTCGCTCCACGCGAGATATGACAAGGAGATGTTATAACAAACATTGAACTGGATCCATCCTTCCGTCCAGCCAATGTCACCGACCTCCGGGTGATAGGGGTAATGGGCGTTCTTCGGGCTGCCATCGATCACAAACCGGGCCTCGGCCAGGCGTCCGATGCCGCCGTGGTGGAACTTGAACCAGCCGTGCTCCACGCCTTCGACCTCGCGCGGGGCGTCGAAGGAGAAATGCCTGCCCACCGGATTGCGGCCATACATGCCGTCGAAGTGGGACCAGATGAGTTGGTCGAGCCGTTGCTGGTCGGATTTGCTGTTGATGAACTCGCGGGCGGCGAGGATCGGGGCCGGCAGGCCGATGACGTTGCCGGGCTCGTTCCATTTCTGTGGGGAATCGCCCATGGGGGTCCAACTGTCCGGAGCGTCGCCGAGTTTGCGGAAGTCCCAGAGGTTTTCCGAACGCCGGATCAGCACTTTGGCCCATTCGTTGAGTTTGTCGGATAGTCCCTTCGGCGCCTGTTCGGGATAGCCGCGGAGCAGATGGGCGAGGCCGGTGACGGTGAGGAACTCGCTCATCCGCTGCCCTTTGGTCACGAGCGGGTCATTCCAATCGAGATTCTTGACCATCCACTCGGCTTGTTTGACGGCTGCGTCGAGATAGAGATTCGCATCCGCGCGTTTCTCCCGTTTGGCCACCTCATGCATGAGGAGGTTGGGCTCGACCGAGAAGCCCGGGGGCAGTGAGCCCTTGGTGCTGCCGATCCGGGTCTTGACCGCGAGGAGGTTGTGTTCCGAACTTTCATCATAGGGATACGTGTGGTCGGACTTGGGATCCGCCCAGGTGTGGAACGCATAATCGAGCACGACCTGATAGTTCTGTTCCGGAAGATGGTCCTTGAGCACGGGCCAGGCATAGAGGAAGTAGGCGAGTTGTGCCTTGAGATGTTCGTGCGCGAGTTTCTGGGTGACGATCACATCGGCCCCCCAGTGAATGAGCTTCACGATATCAGGAGCGTCGTTGTCGTAGGGTTCCAGCGCGCCCCAGAGTTTGGCATCCTTCGGTTTTTCGTAAGTGACTTGGCGGGGCATGCGCTCATAGGCCGAAGGGTTGGAGATCCATTGGGGGACGAGCGTGTGGAGTTCCCATCCGAAATGATGGTCGTCACGCCAGCCGAAGGAGCCCCGGCAGACGTTGCGGTCGTTTCCGACGAAATGGCGGCTGTCGATCATGAAGTCGACGGCGTCCTGATAGGAAACGCGCTCCATCCAGAACGGGCCGACGCCAAACGGCACCGAGGTGATGCCTCCGGCCTCGACGACGTATTCGATTGATCCGTCGGGATTGAATTCACTGAAGTCGCCGATGTGGTTCTTCACCACGCCCTTGTGGAGAGCAGTGCCGCCCTTGGCGGGGCGGACGATGAATGGAGTGCCATCGGCGAGGGTGGGTGCGGTGAAGCGCTTGGGTTTGCCGAGATTGAAGCCGCTTTGATTCAGATAGATTTCCGGGATGTCTTCCTGCGGGCTGGCTCCTTCCGCGGCGGCAGGTCCAGATGCTTTTGGCAGCGGGGGAAGATCGCCGACTTCGGAGGGCCAGATCACGATTTCCTTCACCCTTGCCGCTCCCTGGTGGCTTGCGGTGATCCAGAGGCGGATCTTGTCGGTTTTGACGGTGACGGTTTGGTCGAAAGCGATGGCGAGCGCGGGCGATTGGTTGCCTGAGACATCCGCCGAGGGAATGTCCTGCCATTTTCCTGCGCTCCAGAACTGGATCTTGAACGAGGAAATCACATCCTTGCTGCCGAATCCGGTGAACAAGTGGACACCGGCGAGTTGGCGGGTGGAACCGAGGCTGATCTCCAGCCAGGCGGGCATCGCGGCGTTTCCGCTCACCCAGCGGGAGTTGTCGTTCACCTTGCCGTCGATGGCATTGGCGGCCGGGTATTTCTCCATTTGTGAGCTGGCTTTGGCCGAGGCGGGCTTGACCGGTTGGGGCGGAGCGGCTGCCGCTGCGGCGGCAAGCAGGAGGTGGCTGAGGAGGGTCGGCTTCATGGTGAGGAGGTTTTTGAAGTTGGGGTGGATGATTTCGAATCGGTGCGGAAGGGAACGGCAGGCAGTCCCTCGCGGTTGAAGAGATTGACGTCGGGGACGCGGTCCCAGCCGAAGCGGACTGCACGCGGAGACGGGATATCCGGGTGCGAAACCTCGACCATCTCGCCACGGATCACGGCTTTGGCCGGGAGGTGCTTGCCGTCGTCACCAGCGATGGAGAATCCCCTGAGTTCGTCCTCTCCCTGCGGCGTGGTCAAACCACCACCGAGGTGGTCGAAGCGGATTTCCGCCACCTTGCCACGTAGGGTCATGGAGCGGAAAAGCGGACCGGAGGAAACGACAGCCTGACCGTAGGCCACCGAACGAGCGGCGAGGGCGAGCCGGCGTCCAACCGGTTCCTTCACGGGCGGGTGGATGTTGGTTGCCGAACCGTGATCGGTGATGACCACCATGGCCGTGTGAGGTACATCGCGCCACACCTGGCTCTGCACCTCACGCATTTCCGGCGGGATCGCATTGAAGGGGGGGAGTTGGACGAACAGAAACGGCAGATCCGGTTGTTTCCATGCCTTGCGCCAGTCGTGGATGAGCGTGGGGAAAAGATCCGCGTATTGGGTGGGGTTGCCGCGGTTTGCCTCGCCCTGATACCAGATGACGCCGCGTAAGGGAAAGGGCTGCAGCGGCGCGATCATTCCGTTGTAGAGGCTCGATGGTCCGCGTCCTCTCGGGTCCGACGGTGCGGCGGGAGGTGCAGGCACCGGTTTGCCCTGGGCGCGCAGTGACTCGGAAGATTTCCTGTAGCGGTCCATAGCGATGCGGTGGGCATTCGCGGCTTTTTCCGGATCATGGGAGGCCTCCGCCCTGGCGGCGGCCTTGGGGATTGATCGCAGGCGTGGATGGGACTCGAGAGCGGCACCGCTGATCCATTTGTCGGCGGCCGTTCCCCCCACATGGGAGCCGATCAATCCCACGGGAACGTCGATCGATTCGCGAAGGGCTTTGGCGAAGTAGAAGCCGACTGCGGAGAATGAGGCGACGTTCCTCGCATCGCATGGCGTCCAACTCCCCTCAGGCTTCGCGAGTGGCTTTGCGGACTGGGCTTTTCCAACCTTGAACAAGCGGATGAGTGGTTCCCGGGTGCGGGCCGCGATTTGGCGTCCGTCCGTGGTTTTTGCGAGCGGCCACTCCATGTTGGATTGTCCTCCGCACAGCCAGACATCGCCGACCAACAGATCCTTCAAGCGAACGGAGTTGCCTTGGCCTGCGAGGATCATCTCACGGGGGGCGGGGGAGGCATCCATCGGGGAAAGGCGCACCATCCAGTTCCCCTCTTGATCCGCCTGGGTATTCAGAGTTTGTCCGGCGAAGGAAACCGTGACCCGTTCACCCGCCGACGCCCGGCCCCAGAAGGGAAGCGGGACACCGCGCTGCAAAACCGCATGATCCGTAAACAGCGGGTGGGGAATGATTTCACCATGAGCCATGCCACCGAGGCTGGCCGCCATCACTCCTAACAGGGAGAGGCGCTTGCGGGATGGGATTCGGGCGATCATGGACGGATGCGGAGGGTGCTGCAACGGATGGTTCGGGCGACTTCGGAAGATGCGTCTTCATGCCCATTTGACCTGCCTACAATACCAGATGAAATCACGCATCGTATCTGCGGGATTGCGCAAAAGGTCGGCTCCTGGATCCTGTCCGCCAATGAGGCGGGGTCGCCGCGATTCTATCAGGAATCAGTAGGACAAGCCGTGGCCGAACGGATAGAGCGGCGCGGACTTCTCTTTTGCCGAGTGTCCGCGCGGAAGCTGGTCACCGCTCCTTGGCCAAGAGAATGAGAGTTTACCGCTGGGGGCTGCATCTCCGAACAGCACGTCGGCCACTCCCTGTCCTTCCGTGCCTGGAAGCCAGGCGGCCAGGATCGCATCGGCCTGCTCCGCCACGGAGCCCAGGATCAGCGGCCGGCCGGACAGCACGACCACCACCACTTTCGCACCGCTGGCCCGTGCGCGAGTCACGGCGGCCTGGTCTTCCGAGGTGAGTGACAGCTCCTCGCGGTCGCCCTTCATTTCGGCGTAGGGGTCTTCTCCGATCACGACCACGGCGACATCATTTTCGCTGGCGACGCCTGGTGACTCTCCGGTGGAGACCTTGGATGGATCTCCGGAGGCGTCGCGAAGGGCCTTGAGGATCGTCGTGCCACCGCGGGTGATGGCACCACGACCGCCCTGCCAGTCGATGGTCCAGCCGCCGCATTGCATGCCGAGGTCGTCTGCGCCACGCCCGGAAACATGGATCCTGCCGGCGTTTCGTGCGATGGGGAGTGCCTTGTCGTCGTTTTTCAGAAGCACCAGTGAACGGCGGACCGCCTCCCGAGCCGCGGCGCGGTGTTCTGCGCTGCCGAGCTTGGCCATCAACGCCGGGTCCGCGACCTGGGGTGTCTTGCCATCCATCATGCCCATGGCGAACTTGACGCGCAGGATCCGGGTCACCGCGTCATCGATGCGGGAAAGGGGGACCTTGCCCTCATTCACCAACTCCTGCAGCAGCCGTGTGAAGTCGCGGTATTTGTCGGTGACCATCACCATGTCCATGCCCGCGTTGATCGCGATCTCGATGCACTTGCGGTAGTCCGGCGTGCCGGCCTGTCCTGCGGCATTCAGGCTTTCCGCGCCCGGGGTGCCCGGTGCCGGTGGAACCAGTTGGTCGATCGCGTTGTAGTCGGAAATCAGAAACCCCTCGAAGCCGAGTTCCTTCTTGAGCAGATCCGTGAGCAGGTAGCGGCTTCCAGAGCATTTCACCCCGTTCCAACTGCTGTAGGAGGGCATGATGGTGCCGACGCCGGCATCGATGGCAGCCGGGTATCCGGCGAGGTGGACGGCACGGAGAACTTCCTCGGAGAGACGGGTGTCTCCCTGGTCGAGCAGTCCGCCACCGCTCACCGTGCGGAGGCTGGTTCCGCCATCGCCGATGAAGTGTTTCGCGCAACCGAGGACCGAGAGCGGTGAGGAAAGGTCCGGGCCCTGGAGGCCGAGTACTGCGGCTTTGCCGAGGAGGGCGACCAGTGCGGGATCCTCCGAGTATCCCTCGTAGGTTCTTCCCCATCGGATGTCCCTCGGCACCGTCACGCAGGGCGCGAAGGTCCACTGGATTCCCGTGGCCCTCACTTCCAGCGCCGTGATTTCCGCCGCCTTTCTAACAATCTCGGGATCGCCGGTGCATCCCAGCCCGATGTTGTGCGGGAAAACCACGGCTCCCAGCACGTTGTTGTGGCCGTGCACGGCATCCACGCCGTAGAGCAGCGGGATGGCCAGGCGGGTCCTTGACGCGTGCTTCTGGCATTCGTCGTAAAGCCGCGCCCAATCGGCGGGGAGGTTTCCGGACTTCGGATCCGAGCCTCCGCCACTCAGGATCGAGCCGAGGAAGAGGGTCTGGATGTCGCTCAGGTCCTTGACGGAGCCGAGGTCCGGCTGGGTCATCTGTCCCACCTTTTCCGCGAGAGTCATGGAGGAAACCAACTTGCGGACGTGTTCGTCATGGGCCTTCAACCAGGCGGGAGAGGCCGCGTGTGCGAGCGAGGATGCGATCAGCAGGGCGGCACCTGCACGCGCGAGGACCTTGGGGTGATGGGATGTCATGGGCTTCCGGGGTTTTCGGCGGATGAAAGCCGCCCGCGGCAAACTAGGGACATCGCATGCAGGCTGTCTATCAAGCGAAAGGGTGGGTCCACGGTCACCTGAATGGGGGTGGCTTTTCCGTCTTCCCTAGTTTGGGGGGGGATAAAACCACTAGTGGGGGAATTGGACAGCGAGGAGTGCACTGCTGTTTGGTGCAAGGGACTTCGGCGTTGGTTTACCCATGCTTGCCGCATGGGGGCCGCGTTTCCGGCGATCCACTCCACCCAATGGGGGCGACCGCCAGCCATTCCATCCACAAACCCCTGTATCCTCATGAAACCCATCAGACCGCTTCTTTCCTCGTTCCTCACCGTCTGCCTGCTTGGCGGCGCTTCCGCACAGGCCCAGACCTGGAACACCACCACAAGTGGCTCCCAGGATTGGAGCGTTGCGGGCAACTGGAGTTCGGATCCTTCCGCGCCTTCATCCGGCACCACCACGGCAATCCAGTTCTTCGCAGCTCCGGGCACGGTCATTCCTGCGGCGTCGGCGATCGTTGCGAACCAGAATATCGCCACGCCCTTCGTCCTCAATTCGCTGGTCGTCAATGGCACCGGACCTGCCTCCGGTGTGGTCCCCAGCCTGACGATCAACGGCGGCGGACTTCAGTTTGATGGAACTAATCCCTCGATCCAGCTCAACCCGAACTACGGTGGTCCCGGATACACCGTGAGTCTCAATTCAGCCCTCACCTTCAATGCCCCCACCTCGATCACCTTCGGCAACGGCGGCGGATTCATCAATACAGGCGGCGCATGGAATGGCTCCGGGGCGGTCACTTTCACGGGAGGACTCACCAACCGGCCCCTGTCGCTGACCAATGCCACTGGCACCACCTTCACCGGAGATGTCTTTCTAACAGGAAATGGTTTCACCGTTCTCCAGCTCAATGCCGTGAACGGAGTGCTCGGAGCCAACGCCTCCCCGTCCACGCAGTCCGTCGTCGTTAACAGCGGCGCCGGCGTGAACATGAACTACGGGAACGGTGCTTACACCAACGCGCAGAACTTTGTCATCAACGGCAGCGGCAACGCGGGCACCACAAGCGCCGCGATCAACGTGACCCGCATCAACTTCGGAAACAGCACCATCGGCGGACTGGCGGTTGCCACGGACTCCACATTCCGCATCGCCATGGAAAACCCGGGGGATGCACGGGTCGTCAACGTCTCGCGCGGGATCGTCGGCAGCGGCAAGTTGATCAAGACCGGCAATGGATACCTCCAGCCGAGCGTGGTCTCGCCGGCTACCGTGACCTGGGGCGGCTCCACCTACACCTCCTACACTGGCAACATCGAGATCCGCGAGGGAGCGATCCAGACGCCCGCCGTATCGAATTCGCTCGGTTCCAATGCCGGATTGACGCAGCGGGTCACCGTCTCGAGCGGTGCGGCCGCCGTCATCAGCGCGGGCAACAACGCGTGGACCCAGCCTCAGAACTTCATCCTCAATGGCAGCGGCACCGGCTACGCCGCGAACGTCGGCGGCCTCGCCGCTCTCGATTCCTTCGGGGCGGGCTTCGGTAGCAACACGGTGCGCCGGATCGTCGTCGCCACAGACTCCACCATCTCCGCAAGGCGCGATGGCTCGGCGAACGGACTCGCACGCGGACTCATCACCCTGACGGGCCTGTCCGGTGCCGGCAACCTCACCATCAACGGACCCTACGGCACGGCGATCTCGCCCGTGTATCTGAACTTTGCCGCATCGGACTTCGAGGAGTTCGCAGCCTTCAGCGGCCGGGTCAACATCCAGAACGGCATTCTCAGTATCGGCCATGTGGATGCTCTCGGTACCGCCCCGGCAGGGCAGGTGACCTTGGGTGCGCTCGGAGCGATTGCCTCCGGCATCACGGGCGGCCTCGACCAAGCCTTCCTTTCCCGCATTGACAACCTGGCCTCCACCAGCGGCGCCGTCTGCCTTGGACTGGCGAGTGCGAACAACCTGGACTTCAGCTCAGCGCCCAACCTCCGGCTGGGTGCAACCGGTGCCTTGACCTACAGCGGCACACTCACCCCGGCCGGTGGAGTCTACCGTCTCGGCGGAGGCGGGGGCACGCTCACGGTGTCCAGCAAGCTCACCGGTTCTAACAGCCTCGTGGTTTCCGGCGCTGTCACCCTTTCCAATGCCACCAATGACTTCAACGGCGGGATCACGCTTTCCGGAAACAACACGGGGCTCGGGCAGACACCGCTGCTCTCCTTCACCGGCGGCACCGGCAGCTTGAATGGAAACGCGGTCCAGTTCGGCGGCATCGGCGGCACGCTTGCCTACACCGGATCGGCCACCGGATCGACCGATACCATCGGCGCGGTTGCCTTCAACTCCGGCCATGGCACCATCACCTCCACCCGGGGTGCGGCGGGCACCACGGTGCTTGCCCTCTCCTCCCTTGGCACACGCACTTCGGGTGCCACTGGCAGCTTCACGGTCACCGGTGGAACGAACGGGACGGATCACCGAATCACGGTGGGTGGATTGGCCACTGGTTTCATCGACCAAGGAACCTTCTTCGGCGGCAGCAACTATGCGTTCTATGACGCCACGGGTTTCCTGCGGGCTCCGACGTACGGCACGGATGCCGGTTTCGTGACCAGCGCCGCCGCCACCTCGGTTGCGGGTTCCACCCACCAGCAGATCACCGGCGCGCTTTCCGCCCAGACCTCGGCGACCTTCAACACGTTCCGCATCTCCGGTGCGGTCAACGTGACGCTCGCCGCCTCGCAGACGCTCACTCTGAACGGCCTGCTCAAGGCGGGTAACAATGCGACCACCCTCAGCGGCGGCAGCGGCATCCAGGCGGGTTCCAATGCCGAACTCGTCATCCGCGCGGACCAGGGAAGCGACGCCATCTCCATCAACTGCCCGGTGCTTGCCAATGGCACGAACCCGCTCACCAAGACCGGTGCGGGAACCCTCACGCTCAGCGGTGCCAATACCTACACCGGAACCACCAGCGTGGTTGCCGGCACCCTCACCGTCGGTTCCTTGGGCAGCCTTGCAGACACAGCGGCGGTCGTGGTGAATGGCGGCACCTATGCGACGAACAACAGCACCGATGCCATTGCAAGCCTCACGCTGAAGAACGGCGTGATCGCCGGCACCGGCATTCATCAGGCTTCCGCCTACGCCTTGGAAAACGGTGCCGTCACCGGCCGCCTCGGCGGTGGTGGAGCCCTCACCAAAACCACGGATGGAATGGTTCTTGTTTCCGGTGTGAACAACTACACCGGCGGTACCGTCATCAGCGGCGGCACCTTCGCCACCACTCCGACGGGTCGCCTGGACGATACGGGATCGGTCACCATCCAGAGCGGTGCCGTTTATGAAATCGGCGGGCCGGACAGCGTCGGCGATGTGATCCTGGAGAACGGATCAATCCGCGGCCAAGGGTTGCTCACCAGCGCCTACTTCGACGTCCGCAACGGCACCATCTCCGCACCCATCGCCGGCAATGGCGCCATGGTGAAGAGCACCGCGGGCACCGTTACCCTTTCCTCACCCGGAAACACCTTCAGGGGCGATGTCGAGATCACCGGTGGAGCCGTCGTTCTTGCCGACAACGGCCGCCTCAACTTCAAGATCGACAGCACCTTCACCAACTGGGTGAACGGCAGCGGCAGCTTCACCGCCAATGGGGACGTCAACATCGACCTGAGCTCCGCCAATCTAACGGATGGCAACACCTGGACCCTGGTCGACCCTGCCTTGACCGAATCCTATGGAGCCACCTTCTCCATCCCCGGATTCACGGAAACGGCGGACGTCTGGACCAAGGTGGACGGCGCGAACACCTGGACCTTCAGCGAGGCCACCGGCGTGCTCACGCTGGACATCACTCCTCCGGGCGGATTCAACAACTGGATCGCCGGATTCAGCGGTCTCGGCGATGTCTCACCGAGCGGCGATCCGGACAGCGACGGCATCGACAACCTGATGGAATACGTGCTCAACGGAAACCCGGGACAATCCGACCCGCAAATCCTCCCGGATCTGGATTCCTCGGGTTCCAACTTCGTGTTCACCTTTGTCCGCCGCATCGAGTCCTTCGACGACACCGTTCAAGTGTTCCAATACAACACCGACCTCGGCCCGGTCTGGCAGGAGCTTGCCATCCCACAGACCTCTGCGGCGGGTGTGGTCATCACTCCGGTGAACGCTGTGACCGAACAGGTGCAGGTGACCGTGCCCAAGGGCGCAAACGTCCGCATGTTCGGCCGGGTGAAAGCCTCGCAACCCTGATCCGGGACCTGCTCAACCATGTGAAACCCCGTCGTCCGCAAGGGCGCCGGGGTTTTCCGTTGCCGCGGGTTGCGTGCCGTTCACATCCCTGCTTCCGCGAGGCGGGCCGACATTTCCTCTTTCTGAAGACCGGCGGTGAACTCGCTGAAGTCTCCCGCCATCACGCCTGTTAGATTGTGTGAGGTCAGGCCGATGCGGTGGTCGGTCACGCGCGATTGCGGGAAGTTATAGGTGCGGATTTTCTCGGAGCGGTCGCCGGATCCGATCAGCGAGCGGCGGTGGGAGGAGTAGGCATCCTGTTGTTCGCGCAGTTTCTGTTCGTAGAGTTTGGAGCGGAGGATCTGGAGCGCCATCTCCTTGTTTTTGATCTGCGAGCGGCCGTCCTCGCAGCGGACATAGATGCCGGTGGGAAGGTGGAAGACCTGCACCGCGGACTCCGTGCGGTTGACGTGCTGGCCACCGGCACCGCCGGCGCGGCAGACCTCGATCCGCAGGTCGTCCGGCCTGAGTTCGATATCGACCTCCTCGGCCTCGGGCAGCACGGCGACGGTCACCGTCGAGGTGTGCACCCGGCCCTGGGTCTCGGTGGCAGGCACCCGCTGCACGCGGTGAACGCCCGATTCATACTTGAGATAGCGGAACACCTCGTCGCCCGTCACTTTGAGGATCACTTCCTTGAAGCCACCCACCTCGGACGGGCTGCTTTCCAAGTGCTCGCATTTCCAACCGCGGAGATCCGCATAGCGCTGATAGGCGCGCATCAGTTCCGCGGCGAAGAGCGAGGCCTCGTCGCCGCCCGCACCGGCGCGGATTTCGATCAGGGCGTCTCGGTCCTCCGCTGGATCCGCGGGTAGCAGTGCGTATTGGAGATCCTCGGAAAGGGCGGCGATCCGGCATTCCAAACCGGGAATCTCCTCGGCCGCCATGGCAGCCAGATCGGGGTCATCCGAGCGGGCGAGATCCAGGTTGTCCGCGAGCTGGCGTTTGTTGTCCTCCAGGTTTTCCCAAAGGTCGAGGCATTGCCTGAGTTTGCGGTGCTCCCGCAGCAGTTCGGTGGCGCGTTTCGGGTCGGAGAAAAGCCCGGGGTCGCCCACCGCTTCCTCCAGTTCGGAGAAACGTTCCCTGCGTTTGGCGATGAGCGACGAGTAGTCCATGTGCGCTGGCGGTGGCGCGTCATAAGGGACATTCCCATGTGGGTGGAGAAAAAAATCCGCAGAGCGCCCGGCGGTGCCTGTCCGACGAAATTGTAAAGCCGTGGTAAAGTCGGTTGAGTCCGGGAAACGGATCAGGCAAACAGTGATCATCCACCCTCCCATGAAAACACTCCTTCCCGCCGCCCTCATGGCCCTCCTGGTTCTCCCCGCCCGCGCGGGGGACGGGGTCATCGATCTCACCCGCCTCCTCAACTACGCCAACCAACCGGTGCCCGCCTACATCACCCGCAACAACACCACTGCGGGAAATCCGGTCACCGACAAGGGCGCCACGCTCGGCCGCGTGCTCTTCCATGACAAGCGCCTCTCGCGGGACTCTTCGGTTTCCTGCTCTTCCTGCCATGTGCAGTCCCATGGCTTTGGCGATGCGCCGGTCGCCAGCACCGGGGTTTCCGGAACTACGGGCCGGCACTCGATGCGGCTCATCAACGCCCGCTTTGCCACCGAGGTCCGCTTCTTCTGGGACGAGCGCGCCACCACACTGGAAAACCAAACCACCCAGCCGATCCGGGATCACGCGGAGATGGGCTTCAGCGGCACGCTGGGTGACCCCGCTTTCAACGATCTCGTTAGCCGGATTTCCGCGATCGATGACTACCGGGTTTTGTTTGCGATGACCTTCGGATCCAGCACGATCACCGAGGACCGCATCCAGCGCGCCCTTGCCCAGTTCGTGCGGAGCATCCAGTCCTTCGACTCCAAGTATGACGTGGGTCGCGCCCAGGTCGCCAACAACAACGTTCCCTTTCCCAACTTCACCGCGCAGGAAAACCTCGGCAAACAACTCTTCCAAACCGCCCCCGCGCCTCCCGGGCAGCCGCAGACCGGTGCGGGCTGCAGCGCCTGCCATTCCGCTCCCGAGTTCGACGTCGATCCGCGCAGCCTCAACAACGGAGTGACCGGCAGGATCGGCGGCGGCACCGATCTCACCAACACGCGCTCGCCCTCGCTGCGTGACCTGTTAGGCCCCGGCGGAGCCTCCAACGGCCCCTTCATGCACAACGGCGCATTCACCACCCTTGCGCAGGTCATCAATCACTACAACGCCATCCCGGGTGACAACACGAACCTCGATCCCAGGCTGCGCCGGCCCGGAGGCGTGCAGAACCTCAACCTCAGCCAGGCCCAGAAGGACGCCCTCGCCGCTTTCCTCGCCACCCTCACCGGCAGCTCGGTTTACACCGATGAACGTTGGTCGGATCCGTTTGATTCCAACCAACGCCTGTCGCTCATCGTGCTCCCGGCCGATGCGGTGGAAATCCTCCGCAACCCGAATGGCACGGCCACCATCGCCTGCCAGGCCGCTCCCGGGCTGAGCTACCGGCTCGAGTCGTCTATCGATCTTCGGAACTGGACCACGGTCGACACGCTCGTGGCCGATGCCACGGGCCGCTGCGAAAAGGTGCTCCCGGTTTCCGGCAGCACCTACTTCCGCTACGCTTACGAGCCGCCAGCTCCATGAAGGTGAGAGGCGGCCGCCGCAGGCTCACAGACTGCGGTTCCGGACCTCCGCCTGGATTTCCGCGATGAAGTCCGCGAGCGGCTTTGCACCGAGATCGTCCTTGTCGCGGTGTCTAACGGAAACGGTGCCTTCCTCCGCCTCGCGCTGGCCGATGACGAGCATGTAAGGCACGCGGTCGAGGCGTGAGTTGCGGATTTTGGCGCCGATCTTGTCGGAGCTGCGGTCGATGGTGACGCGCACGCCGATGTCGGCGAGTTGGGCGGCGGCGGCTTCGGCGAACTCCAGGGTTTTCTCGGAGATCGGGAGGACGCGGACCTGTTCCGGGGCGAGCCAGGTGGGGAACTTGCCTTCGAAGTGCTCGATGAGCAGGCCGGTGAAACGCTCCATCGAGCCGAAGGGCGCGCGGTGGATCATGACCGGGATGTGCGGCGTGTTGTCCGCACCGACGTAGCTGAGGCCGAAGCGAACCGGCAGGTTGTAGTCGACCTGCACGGTGCCGAGCTGCCAGTCGCGGCCGATGACGTCCTTGACGACGAAGTCGATCTTCGGGCCGTAGAAGGCGGCTTCGCCGAGTTCCTCGGTGTATTCCACGCCGAGCGTTTGCACGGCCTGGCGCAGGGCGGCCTCCGCCTTGTCCCAGTTTTCCGGGGAGCCCACGTACTTGTCGCTCTCCGGATCACGGAGGGAAAGGCGCACGCGGTATTCGTTCATGCCGAGGGTGGAGAGCACCTTTTTCACGAGGTCCAGGCAGCCGGTGACCTCCTGCGCCACTTGATCCGGCGTGCAGAAGAGGTGGGCGTCGTCCTGGGTGAAGCCGCGGACGCGGGTCATGCCGCCGAGTTCGCCGGATTGTTCCCAGCGATACACGGTGCCGAACTCGGCAAGGCGGATCGGCAGGTCGCGGTAGGAATGATGATCGCTCGCGAAGATCTTGATGTGGTGCGGGCAATTCATCGGTTTGAGGAGATACCCCTCATAAGTGCCATCCGCGAGGCCGTTGGTGAGGTTGGCGCAGGTGGCGTCCTCGTCGCCCAGCTTCTCCAGCACGTCACGCTCGGGAATGGCCGGATACTGGCTCTCCTGATAGTAGGGGAAGTGGCCGGAAGTGCGGTAGAGATCGAGCTTGCCGATGTGCGGCGTGAACACCTGAGAGTATCCCTGCTTGTCGAGTTCCTCGGTGATGAATTCCTGGAGGGCCCGGCGGACGAGCGCGCCCTTCGGTTTCCAGAGGATGAGCCCCTGGCCGACCATTTCATCGATGTGGAAAAGCCCGAGCTCGCGGCCGAGCTTGCGGTGGTCGCGCTTTCTCGCTTCCTCCAGCCGGTTGAGGTGTTCTTCTAACAACTCCTTGCTCTCGAAGGCGGTGCCGTAGAGCCGCTGGAGCTGGCCCTTTTTCTCATCGCCCATGTAGAAGGACGAGGAGACGGACATGAGTTTCACGTTTTTGCACTTCGAGGTATAGCCGACGTGCGGGCCGGCGCAGAGGTCGATGAAGTCGCCGTTTTGGAAACAGGAGATTTGTTCGCCTTCCGGAATCTTGTCGATGAGGTCGAGCTTGAAGCGGGAGGGATTGCCGGGGCGCTCGGTGAGTCCGCCAAGGCGGCCGGACTCGGCCATGGCTTTGGCATCCTCGCGGGAGATGGCCTTGTATTCGAACTTCTGGTTTTCCTTGGCGATCTTCTTCATCTCCGCCTCGATCTTCTCGAAGTCATCCGGCGTGAGGCGGTGCTTCATGTCGAAGTCGTAGTAGAAGCCGTTCTCGATCGGCGGGCCGTAGGCGAACTGGGCATCCGGCCAGATGCGCAGGATGGCGGTGGCCATGACGTGGGCGCAGGAGTGGCGGAGGCGCTCCAGGTCGGTCATCTGCTGGCGTTCGTCGAGAGTCTTGCGTTCGTTCATGGCGGGCGACGAGAAAACCCGGCTGGGGCGGGTTGTTCAAGGGTCAAATGGCGGTCGCGGATTGCGGCTGGCAGGCGGGCGGGGGATCGGGTAGAGATCCGCGCGTGTCCTCCCCAGATCCGAAAGAAATCGCGTTTTTCGCCCACGAGCGTGGGGACGCGCGCGTCCGCAAGCGCATCGCAGCGCTCCGGGACCAGGGTTGGAAGGTGTTGGGATTCACGTTTCACCGCGAGCGCGAGAAGCAGGATGTGCCGCCGGATTGGGAGAACATCCACCTGGGGACGACCTACAACCGCCGCTACCTCCAGCGCCTGCTGGCCTTTGCGGGATGCATGGCGGTGCTGTGGCGGCAGCGCGACCGGCTTGGCGAATGCCGCGCGATCTACGTGGTGAACACGGACAACGCACTGCTGGCGCTGCTCGGCCGGTTTTTTGCAGGAAGCCGTGCGCCGCTGGTTCTGGAGCTTGCGGACATCCAGGCGGCAATGCTGGGCGGCGGGCCGCTCGCGCGGGTGTTCCGGGCGATCGAGCGCTTTGTCCTCGCCCGATGCGCGCTGCTGGTGACGACCTCGCCGGGCTTCGTTCGCGAGTATTTCCACCCGCTCCAGCGGCATCAGGGGCGGATTTTCCTTCTCGAAAACAAGGTGTATCCCTCGGCAAGCCTGCCTCCCGCGGCAACTGCCGGTCCGCCGGTGGGCGGGGGGCGGCCCTGGGTGATCGGGTGTTTCGGGGCCTTCCGCTGCCGTCGCAGTCTGGAGTTGATGCGCTCGCTGGCCCGGCGCTGCGAGGGCAGGGTGAGGTTTGTCCTGCGCGGATACCCGGCAGGGACGATCGCCGAGGACTTCCATCGCCTGATCGAGGGGGTGGGGGCCATCGAGTTCGGAGGTCCCTACCGCTACCCGGAGGACCTGGCCGGGCTTTATGGAGGCATCGACCTCAACTGGGCCTTCGACGAATCCGATCCGAACGGAAACTCCGCCTGGCTCCTGCCAAACCGGATTTACGAGGGCGGATGCTTCGGCGTGCCCGCCATCGCCGGAGGGGCCACCGAGACCGGGCGCTGGATTGTTTCCAAGGGCCTTGGATGGTCGTTTCCGGAACCGCTGGAGGACACGCTCGCGGCATTCTTCAACGAGCTGGATCCCACCGAGTGGCGGAGAATGAGGGAGGCCTGTGCCTCGCGGCCACGCGAGGAGTTCACCGGCGAGGGTGACTACCACCTGCTCTCTGCAGAAATCCTCGCTGCTGCATCTAACGGAAACTCCTGACGAAAAACTCGGCGCGCCGGAATCTGCCGTATTCGGACTCCGCCGAACCGTGTCCGCCGTTGATCACGGGAACGAAGTCGAAGGATTTCCCGGCCTGTTGGAGCGCGTTCACGACCTGATAGGTGGATGCGGGATCGACGTTGCTGTCCAGTTCCCCGACGACGAGCATCAGCCTGCCCTGAAGCTTCGCCGCGTGGGTGACATTCGAGTTGCGGGCATAACTCTCATCGACCGGCCAGCCCATCCAGGCCTCGTTCCACCAGACTTTGTCCATGCGGTTGTCATGGCAGCCGCAGTCCGCCACCGCGGCCTTGTAGAAATCGCCGTGGGTGAGCATCGCGGCCAGTGCGCTTTGCCCGCCCGCACTGCCGCCGAAGATGCCGACGCGGGAAAGGTCCATCCATGGCCGCGTGGCCGCCGCGGCCTTGATCCACGGGATGCGGTCCGGGAAACCGGCGTCCATCAGGTTCTTCCAGCAGACATCGTGAAAGGTCTTGTTGCGCCAGTTGGTGCCCATGCCGTCGATCATCACGACGATGAAACCATGCTCGGCCATGGCATTCATGCCGGACCAGGTGAGGTAGGATTTCGGAACGAAGTGATCGTGGGGTCCGGCGTAGATATCCTCGATCACGGGATAGCGCCTGGCGGGATCGAACTTCGTGGGCTTGACGAGGATGCCGTGGATGTCGGTCCTGCCATCCCGGCCCTTGGCGACGAAGCGCTCCGGGCGGCTCCAGCCGGTGGCGATGAGCGCGGAATCGTCGGCGCGTTCGAGTTCGGCGATTTTCCTGCCGTCCGAAGTCCGGCGCAGTTCGGTGACCGGCGCTTGGTCCACGCGCGACCAGGTGGCCAGATAGGTGTCGCCCTTGGGTGAGAATCGCAAGGTGTGGGTGCCGTCGGCATCGGTGAGCCTCGTGAGCCCGCCTCCATCCACGTTCACGCGGATGAAATGCTCGTGATAGGGATCGGACCCTGGCAGTCCCACGACCTTGAGCAGGAGCGTGCCGTTTTCCTGATCAAAGCGGAGCACCTCTTTGACATTCCACTCGCCGCTGGTCACCGGGTTGACAAGTTGGCCGCTGTTGGCGTCAAAGCGATAGAGGTGGTTGTATCCGCTGCGCTCCGATGCCCATAGAAACCTGGAGCCGTTCTCTAACAGTTGGAAATGATACTTCTGTGAGTAATCGATGAAGGTTTTCCGGGATTCCTCCAGAATCGTCCGCGCCGATCCGCTGTCCGCGCGCAGGCCGATCACCCGCATCACCTGATGGCCACGCTGGTTGTAAACGAAGCGGAACTCCGAGGAATCCGCACTCCACGACTCGTTCCGGATCTCCCAGGGATTTGCAAAGAGCGCTTCATCCACGGGCAGTGCACGACGGCCGGCCACGTCGAAAAGCCGCGGCTTCGCCTGGGGCAGGGGATCGCCGGGTTTCGGGTAATTGTGCGTGATGAGCTTCGGTTGCAGCTGATCCTTGGGGGAGGTCTGCACGATGTGGATCTGACGGGTTTCCACCCGTTTTTCGCGATAGGCGGCGAGCTTTCGCGAGTCGGGCGACCAGAAGAAGGGCCCCCGGAAATAGTCCTCTGCGCTGCCGTCGGTGGTCAAGGTGACGGCCTCACCTCCCCGTGTGGGTTCGATGCTCAGATTGTGATTGCGGATCACGGCACGCCAGGCCCCGTCCGGGGAGAGGTCGCCACCATGGCCACGTGGCCGGCGCGCGCGACCTTCGACACGGCCGGTGACCCGGGCGGTCGAGGATCCTTCACCCGCCACCACACCGGCCAAGGCCTGGCCCTTGGCGTCTGCGAACAGCCAGACATGCCCGGCATAGGTCGAGAGCGTGGTGCTTTGTCCTGGGGGCAGCTTTCCATAAGGCCGCCGTTCCTGGCGACCGGCCACCCAGAGCAGTTCGATCGTTTCCTGCGTCGCGTTCTCCACCGTCAGCGAGGTGGCTCCGCCGTTGCGGTTGCGGCTTTCCATCGCTTCGCCGGGAGAGAGCAAGGTGGTAGCTGTCGGCGGCGCGTCGAATGGCTCGACGCTGCCTTTCCCCGCATCGAAACGCCAGCCCTTGCCAAACGCGCGAAACACCACCGGACTGGCAGCCGTCGAGGCTTGGAGGGACTCGATGGGAATCGCATCCTCCTTCACCTCGCGACCCGCGGCCGCGGCCAGTGCGGTGGCGAGGCGGCCATGATCAAAGGCGGGGGATTTCTCTCCGCTCTGCAGATTCACTGCGACGTAGCGGTGTTTTTCCGGGCCGGTTTCCACCTGATAGGCAAAGGCATCCCCGGCAGCGGACCAGAAGGGACGGATGTCGTCACGATAGACGAGCGAACCGCTTTTTCGGCCGAAGCGCTCGGCGCGCTCGATCGTATCGCGGACCTCGTCAGCCGCGGCGGAAAGCGAGAGGAGGGCAGGCAGGAGAAAACGGAGTCGGGAGGCCATGAGCGCAGGGAAACTGACAGCCGCCCGACGGACTTTCAAGCCAGCGGAACTTGGGCGGATTTCCCACCCGGAGTTTGCCTTTCGGCACATCCCGCGCCGGTCAATCCACCGGAGCGGCGGGCATTTTCCGATATGCCGCCAGCGGTTCCAACCAGCGGGCCTCCACGCCGTTGGCCGCACCGAGCAAGGCACCGACCACGGCTCCGCGGTGGCAATTGTCCCCACCGACCATCGCGTTGGCGATGATGCCGGCGGAGAAGTCGTCGTGATACTTCCAAGCCAGATACAAGGCGGCGGGCATCGACTCGGCAATGTAGCAGGCCGGGCTGAAGCGTTGACCGATCACATGCGTGTCCGGTTGGGACGCCCAGCCATCCGCCTTGGTCCCCGAAATCCAATCCCCGGCCTCCTGACGGATGGCTTCGCGCAGGGTGAGGCCTTCGCGGATGCGGAATAGGAGCCTCGCCAGCGTGTCCGCCGCCCGGAGCACGTTGGCATGCGCGTGGGTGAGGCCGACGTGTTCCTTGACCGTGGCCCGGAGCTCTTGCAGACCGGCGTTTTTCATCGCGAAACACAAGGCGGGCACCTGCGCCAGACCGCCGATGTGCTCATCCTGGATCGCGCACTTCCGCGGTGGATTGCCCCGGGCGTATTTGGTGAAAAACCCGCGGTGGTATTCCTCAAGGTAGGTGTCCCGGTGGCTGCCCGGCGTGAGCATGAAGCGGATGTAGCGCTCCAGCCACGCATCCGGATCATAAGCGCCATCCTTGCTGCATCCATCGACCAACTCGGTGGCGAGGCGGAAGTTCAACGTGTTTTCCCCGGCTTGGAGAAACTGGTGGTAGTGAATCCCGCGCATGCCCCAGTAAACCGCCTGGTCGTGAAGGATCTCACCCCGCTCGTTCAGGGCGGTGTAGCTGGAACGCCAGAGAATCGACCCACTGTGCGGGTTCCTCGGGGCGAGGTAGCCGGTGACTTCTCCATACTCCGCACGCAGCGCCTCCCGGTCATAATACCAATGCACGGGCATGGCCAGGGCGTCCGCCGCCAGCGAACCCAGATAAGCGTTTTGGAATAGGTCGGTGATCATGATGGTGAATCGCCGCGCACTAAAACCCCGCTCCGCCCACAATCAAGGGCCGCAGCCAACGATTGCCTGATCCGGGGGGCCGGCCTCAGGAGGGTGGGGCTTCTTGGCCTCAAGCTTACCGCTTCAGGCGGATTTCCTGCTTTCGTGCAACGCGAGGATCCGGATGATGGCCTCCTCGAAGGATTTCCGGAAATCCGCGTCTCCGGCATAGGTCTTGTAGAGATCCAGATCTTTCTTCCGCTCCTTGTTCACCGCTTGGGTGATCAAGCTGCGCAGGGCGATGTCGCGGTTCTGCTCGTCGGGATTGTCCACCACCTGGGCCTTGTAGGCGGCGCTTTCCTGCACGTGCTCCATGATCTTGATCAATTTGACGCGCTGTTCCTCCGGCGTGGCGTCCCAGGCGGAAAACCAGCGCTCGTTGAAATGGCGGATGATTTCGTCCAGCGGCGATTCCTCCTCATCGTCGCCGTGGTGGCCGCGGGGATTCGGATTCTCAGGTTCCAGTTCGGTGGGAGCGGCATCCAGCGCGATGCTCTCGTTCAGGTGCACCCGTTCCAGCGCGTAGGTGGACAGGTCCACGCTTTCCAGCAGGGCGTCCAGTTGGTCTTTGTCCTTGTCCCTCACCTTGAGCTTGGGGATCAGGAATTTGAGGAACCAATGCAGCTTCTCCCATGCCTGAGCGGGAAAAGCCATGATGCAGGCGAGCTGGCCGTAGAGCTTCACGAATTGCTTGCCCTTGATCTTGAAGTCGATCTTGTCGTTCTCCTCCTCGATCAGATCAAAGCGGCTCACCGCCTCGTCGATGATCGGGTGGAGTTGCTCGGCATCCACGCCATTGAAAAACAATTCGTTGAATCTCTCGACGTCTTCGTCTTCATAAACTCCGGCATCATCCATCGCTTCCTTCAGATCGTGGAGAACGTTCACGTCCGTCGGCTCGGTGAGCGAGGTGGAGGTGTAGAAGTCATCGAAGGCAGCCTTGATCTCCGCAGCGCTGTTGTAGAAATCCAGCACGAAGGTGTCCTGCTTCTGCATCTTCTCGTTGCAGCGGTTCAGGCGGGATAGTGTCTGCACGGCCAGCACGCCTTGCAACCGCTTGTCCACATACATCGTGTGCAGCAGCGGCTCATCGAAGCCGGTGAGGAACTTGTTCGCCACCACCAGCAGGCGGTAGCCGGGATCCTTGAACTTTTCCGGGATATCCTTGCTGGGAAACCCGTTCAGGGAGTCCTCGGTGTGTTCGATGCCGTCCACCTTCTTCGTTCCTGAGAATGCGACAATGGCCTGGAACGGCGCGTTCGCCTTCTTCAACTCGTCGCGGATGGCGAAGAAATAGCGGATCGCGCTCTCGATGTTCCGCGTCACCACCATGCCGCGGGCCTGTCCTCGCAGTTTCTTGGTGCCTGCCACTTGTGTGACGAAATGATCCACCATCAGCGCGGCCTTGGTATCGATCGTCTGCTGATGGCTCTCCACGTAGGCCCTAAGCTTCTTCTGTGCCTTGGCGGTGTCGAATTCCGGATTGTCCTCGATGGATTTCTGGACCTCGTAATAGCTGCGGTAGGTCGTGTAGTTGGCGAGCACGTCGAGGATGAATCCCTCCTCGATGGCCTGCTTCATCGAATACAGGTCAAAGGGATTGAAGCCTCCATTTGCATTGCGGACGCCAAACTTCTCCAAGGTCGCCTTCTTCGGTGTGGCGGTGAAGGCGAAGTAGCTGGCGTTCTTGCCCATCTTCCGGCGTGCCATCGCTTGCAGGATCTTTTCCTGATAGTCCTCGGGCTCATCGTCCTCATCCGCGGCGCCGATGGTCATGTTCAGCTTGTCCGCGGACTGGCCGCCCTGCGAGGAATGCGCCTCGTCGATGATCACGGCGAACTTGCGGTCGCTCATGTCCGCGATGCCATCGACGATGAAGGGAAACTTCTGGATGGTGGTGGTGATGAGCCGCTTGCCTTTCTCCAAGTGGGAACGCAGGTCCGCCGCGCTGTCCGCATGGGCGAGCAGATTCTTGAACTCGGAAAACTGTCGGATGTTCCGGTCGAGCTGGCGGTCCAGCACCCGGCGGTCGGTCACCACGATCACGGAGTCGAAGAGGTTCTTCTCGCCACCGGCGTCGTAGAGTTCAATGAGCTGATAGGAAAGCCACGCGATGGAATTGGATTTCCCGGACCCGGCGGAGTGCTGGATGAGATAGCGTTTGCCGATTCCCTCCTTCTTGAGATCCGCCAGTATCTTGCGCACCACTTCGAGCTGGTGATAGCGCGGGAAATAGAGGTTCTCCTTGGTTCCTTCCTTGGTCACCTTGGCGAAATGCTCGATGATGTTGCTCAGGCTGTGGCGGGTGAGGATGTCCTGCCAGAGATAGGCGGTCTTGTGCCCGTCCGGATTCACCGGGTTGCCCTTGCCTTGGCCATCGGGCAGGCCTTTGTTGAAGGGTAGGAAATGCGTGCCCTTGCCGTCCAGCTTGGTGGTCATCCACACCTCATCCGGATCGACGGCGAAATGCACGAGGCAGCGCCGGAACTGGAACAAGGTCTCCTTCGGATCGCGGTCCACGCGGTATTGCTTCTTCGCGTGGTTCACGTTCTGGCCGGTCCACGGGTTCTTGAGTTCCAGCGTGGCGAGCGGCAGCCCGTTGAGGAACACCACCATGTCCACCGACTTGTGATCGGTCTTCGAGAAAAACAACTGCCGCGTCACCGAAAACATATTGGACTCGAACCTGGCGGTGACGTCCGGATTGAGCTCGTTGTAGGGCAGGCGATAGAACAAAGTCAGGTGCGCATTGTCCACCTCCAGACCCTTCTTGAGCACCGCGAGGATGCCGTCCTTCTTCAGCTTGCGGTGCAGCCGTTCCAGCACCTGCCGCTTCCAGTCCGCCTTGTAGTGGAGCTTTGCCAGCTCTGCCGGCTGGGTGGTTTCGAGAAACTGCCAGAACTTCGCCTGGTCAATCGCGAACTCGGCGTTGAAGTCCGTGGACCTTCCGCGGAGATAGCCCGCCCCCTTGCCGGCTGTTGAGGGCACGATGTCATCCGCCAAGGTGGCTCCCGGCAATGGCATCGCGCTCAGGCCACCGGTGAGATGGCGTTCGATGCAGGCTTCCAATGAGGCTTCGTTGGTTTTGGATACGCTCATGGCGTCGTCGCGAGATTATCTATCCGCTGATTAACCGCAAGCACCATCAACTCTGCTCAGTTTTCCGTGGATTTCTGAAAACTATCCTGCCTTCAACTGCGACCCATTAGCCACGTCTCCATCTGATGATTCGTGACTCGCACTCCGCTTTGGGAAGATAACGCTGCTCGCTTCCGGTGCGGCGGATCAAAGCCTCCAGCCGGTCCGCAGCCAAGACCGGTTGCAAAACCCGTTCTGCCACCAAGCGATCCATGATCCAGAGGGTACCGTGGACTTCCAAATGTTGTGCCTCCGCGGTAGTACGCAGGAGGCGGTCGCCGGAAAGGACCATCGCATTCTCCCGAATGGCCAGGTAGATCACCGAGAGATCCGTCTCGCTGAGACCGGTGCCGCCATAGGCATCTTGAAAGTCGGCGAAGGCTCCCGCCATTTCTTCGCCTGAGATCACCGCCTCCACGGCCTGTCCGGCACGGATACACGCCAGGGCATTCTCATGGCCGCCGTCCTCCAGTTCCATCACCACGAAACTGCTCGTCAGCGTTTCGATGCCGAGTTGGAACCAGAGGTCAAGGAGCCCCATCGACTCCAGGTCGATGAACACGTTGGCATCCTTGACCGCAATCTTCATGCTTCAATCCAAGGGGGTGTAGCGTTCTCCCAACCCGGGCAGGGAAACGCCGAGCAGTCCTGCCGCTTTGGACGGCGTGATGAGTTCCTGCGCCAGCGCGCGTAAGACCAGCGGCTCGAAGCGGCTTGATTTCTCGTCACCGCTCCAAGTGCCTGGCTCGTTGACATTCCAACGGTTCTTGTTGGCGACGATGCAATAGGTCTTGTAGCGCCCGGGAGTGACCAAGCCTAGGTTGCTGGCCCGCTTCATGATGGCGGCCACCGACATGCCCCACTCCTGTTTGATGGCGATCAGCTCGTTGAGGGCGATTTTCACCCGGTTCACGCCGAAGCGTTCTTCAAAGGGGGCTCGTGGAATCAGGAAGGCCCCGGCGAACCAGTGACACCAGCCCTCCTTTTCCTTGTGACTCAGCCCATCGGGCAGCTTGAGATACAGGTGGGCCAGTTCGTGAATAGCCGTGAAGCGGAACCGCGGCAGATCCTTCTCCTCGCCTTCCAGCCAGCATTTCGAGAGGGCGATCACCGGAACGTGTTTTTCTTCTCCATCCGTGGCAAAGGCGGAGAATCCATCGAAGCCCTCCTCATGAGGCAGCGTTTTCACCTTCACTCCGTGCGTTTCCAACATCACGTGCACGTTGGGAATCGGGTTCTTTCCCAGCTCCCAGGCGCTGCGTAGGTCTTCCGCCGCCCGCTCGATGGCTTCCGGCAGTTCCTCACCGGTTGTTTCGCTCAGATCCACACGAAGCAGCGCTTCCGAAGTGGTTCCCAGAATCCGCTCGATCTCCAGGTAGCGCTCGAAAAACTCATAGGCTTGCTCTTCCAGACGCTTCCGGGCTTTTTCTCCGAGCTTGGTCTGGCTGCGGTATTCCACGGTTGCCAGTTTCAGGGCATCCTTCTTGTAGAAGTAATCCGGGCGCACCTTGAGCACCCGGGAAAACCGCGCAAGCTGCTTGCTGTCGGGGCTGGCTTCTCCGACCTCGAACTTGGCGATCTGGGTGTGCGAGGGCTCGCCGTCGAGGGCATCGGCAAGACCACGCAGGGACAGCCCGGCCATCAGCCGGGCCCGGCGGAGACGGTCGCCCATCCGGGCGGCCGGGGAAACGGGGATGGAAGAGGCGCGCGTCTCATCCTTCCCGGACGATGCGGCGGCAGGTTTCATGGGCATGGGGTTGGTTGGGGAAGCGCCTGAATCACAGTTTGCGGGGAGCGGGACTCTCTCTGCGTCAGCGATCCAGTCTGAGTCGCTTGCTGGCTGCGTTTACACCATTGACATTTTTTCTGAATCTGTAAAGATCTATCTCAAGAAAAACGGAGTCCGGCAAGACTCCGCTTTTCCCAACCTCCGGAGCGACGGGCCTCCGTTTCCGGGGCGTCTCCCATCGGGCTGTTCGTCGTTCGAGACGGGCCGTGAACAGCAAATGCCGCCGGGTGCCGTCAAGCACTTCCGCTTCGAGGCGAAACTCCGAATTGGGTAGAAAGGCAACACAAGCAACATGGCAACCAATCCACCCAAAGGTGATGGGCACCGCAACGGGCAGGTCCGCGAACGCTCGCAGACCTTCAATCCCCGCACGGAGCAATTCGTCAAACGTGACACCAACACGGGCCGCTTCATGGACGTCAAGTCCGACGGCACCCCGTGGAAAGGCGTCCGCAAGGAAAAGTAAGCAACCCCTAACCCAAGCCGCTCCCGAAAGGGGGCGGCTTCTTCATGGCTGGACCTCTGGCTTTTCAATCCTCTCGTCCGGCCCTGTTTCTTCGGGCCATGCACCCCACAGAATCATTGGATCGACCCGACGACCTGGATCCAATTCAGGAAACGGATCACTTTCCGGCGATTTCATTTGGGAATGTTCGGGTTGACGTGGCACCTCGATTCTCAGTGGGCTTCAGCTTCCTCCACGATCTCGATACCCGGCCCGTGGCTGCCGTGCTTCTTCGGTTCCACACTCTGCCCCGCGACCAAGGCCTTGGGGGCCTTGACAATCTCGTGGATGCGGGAGGCGGTGTGGCGGTATTGCATTGCGAAACGCGGTAAGAGTTAAAGTTCCTTCAGGCGGTCAACGCTCCAAATATGCCTGATGAGCGAGGTGTAAAGCGCCCGCCGCTGCATCTGCTCCTCCTTGCCGAACGCGGGGCAGGCTTTGAAATCGTAGCCGTTCGCCTCGCGGAAGGTCTTGAAGCGTGGCAGGTGCGAATAAGGCAGATCGGTCAACGATGCCGCCAGCAGGTTCTCGTCCTGATAATGCGGCCGTTTTTCGTTGTAGGGCTTGTCGTTCAGGCTGGCATTCTTGCTTTTTGGGAGGAGCACCAATCCGCCGAGGTGGTTGCGCCATTGGTTGAACTCGTCCTCCGTCTGGAACTCCGTTTCGAAATCCTCGAAGTGATAGGGCCAAAGGTGCTCCACCTCGAAGGGGTTCTTTTTGCTGTCGGGCAGCCAGTTCGTGTAGGCTGGGAATCGATCCCCCTTGTCGCAGGACACCTCCACGTAAGCCGTCATCCGCGCCAGCAAGTAATGGATGTAACGCTTGCTGAACATGTTGAGCCGGAAATCCGACACCCCTTTGCGCCAGCCTCCCTTGGCGGACTCCAAGGTCGCGTCGTCTCGTTCCAAGCGCTGGACCAGAATATCGATTAATTCCTCCGGAGTCTTGTGCCTCACCTCCTTGATGAGCTGGACCATCGTGTATTGCACTGCCGAGTAGCCCACGCGAATGTAGTTCACCACCCGCCTCACAAGGAAATGGTCCAAATAGGTCGCCACGATCTGCAACTTGCGGCGGATGACCTCTTCCGAATCGTCCCGCTTCACGGCTGCCATAAGCACGGTTGTCTGCAGGGTGAAATCGTTGCTGGAATTGTAGTAAATTCCTTCCAGCCCCGGGGTGTAATTGTGCGTCGCATCAAGAATCATGCGATACACGCGTGCGAAGAACGGAATGTCCCTCTGGATGAGTTCCACGAAATCCGCCTCCTTGTTCAGTCCGAGCAGACTCTTCTGATCATTCACCCAGCGGTGGAATGGTCCGCCAATCCTTTCCCAGTCTTCCTCCTTGGCGTTCGCCTTGCGCTGGCGGGTGTCCCGGCCGTATTGGGCACGAAGCCAGGTTTTTAGGAAATTGGACTCGATGTCATCGTCCTTGCCTTTGCCGTAGTGCATCAGCGCCTGGATTTCCGCTTTCCATTTCTCATTTGCGGCCGAGCGGATCCCGTAGGAATGCCGGTTGGTTTCCGTTTGGAATGTCTCGGTTCGAAACAGATAGGAGTAGAAACGGGTATTGATGGGCTTGATCGGTCGCGCCACCACGTAGGCGGGAGACACCAGGCCATCGACGGGCACATCGCCAACAGCGCCCTGCCACATGCGCATCGTGTTGTAGGCAATATCGCCTTTCTTGGCGCGTTTGTAGGCATTGAGATCTTCGATCAAACGCTTCTTCCGTGCTCCATCAAACTCTTCCACCTGAACCCCTCGACCGATGGTGATGTTGAGGTTGGGAAGCTCGGCATCCGCGTGGCCGGTTTCGACGCGTTCATTGAAAACGGAAAAAGCCCGCTCCACCTCCCAATGTTCCGGCACCTCGCCGAGCCATTCGACTCCGGAGTCCTTGTAGCGGTCGTATTTCGGAAAGGAGGTCAAGGAGCACCTCCAATCTTCTTATCCCAACGGGATTCCATAACGGAGTGAAGGGTTGCCGGGCACCGGCTACCCTGGGAACGGCCGCGAACGGATAATCTACCCCAACGGGGTTGTGTCCGGCGTGGGGCGTCAATCCCGCAAGAGGACGCAACCCCGTTGGGGTTGGTGATGGTGGTGAACCCGTTCCCAGGGTAGCGCGAGGCGCAACCCTGGTCTGTGGGACATAACCGCGTTGCGGTTTCGGATACCGCATCATCAGTCCCAAACGTATTTTTCGTCCCATGGGATGGCATGGCGTTTGAGGAAGGCGCGGTATTCGTCTTGGAAGGTGGTCTTCTTGTGGTGTTCTTCCTGATTGGCGATGTAGTGCTCGACGGTTTCGAGATTCGAGGCGCTGACGGAGAAGATGCCGTATCCCGATTGCCACCCGAAATCGCGGAGGGAAGGATCCCGCTGTTTGATCCAGAGGCTGGAGGCACGTTTGAGTTCCTTGACCCAATCGGCCTGGGTGATGGTGCGGGCGTGGCGGGCGAGGATGTGGACGTGATCCTCCACACCGCCAATGATGATGGGAGGGCAGTCGAGTTGTTTTGATATACCGCCGAGGTAGGCGTGAATCTCGGCCCGGAGTGTGGGATCACGGAGGAAAGGGTGGCGGTCTTTGGTGGAAAAGACGAGGTGGAGATAAACGGCGGAGAGGGATTGTGGCATGGCGTCGCGGCGAGGACGCAACCCCGTTGGGGTTGGGATTTGGATGGGATGGCGGTCCCAGGGTAGGCACGATGCGCCAACCCTGGGCTTTGGGATGGAACCGCGTTGCGGTAGGAGAATATCCGAAAAACGCTCATTCAGTTGGAGAAGCTGAGGATCTGCTCGAGGAGGCCTTCGGTTTCCTTTTCGAGGTCGCGGATCTCCTTCACCACCTCGGCGAGTTCGCGGAGCGGCTGGTGGACGTAGAAGTATTTGTTGAAGGAGATTTCGTAGCCGATGACGGTCTTCTCCTCATCGACCCAAGCGTCCGGGATGTGGGGCAGGACTTCCTTCATGAAGTAGGCCTCGATGCCGCCGGGGTAGAGGAGAGGGATGTTTTCGGTGTCGCGGAGTTCGCTATCCGCTTCGTAGATCGTGGCGCAGGAACCCTCGATGAGCGGATACCAAGTGCGGGCGGTGTCGAAATCGAAGTCCACATCCAGATCCAGGTAGAGTTCCTTGTCGACGATGGGCATGGCCTCGGGGTCGCGCCAGGAGACGGCGTCGAGGATCTGCTTGAGCTGGGGAGCACCGGGCTTGAGTTTGAGTTTCTTGAGGGCGGCTTTCACGTCCTCGGTGAAGAGGGTGAAATCATTCCATGTTTCCGCGCCGAGCTGCTTGTGGAGTTTCCCGGCGATATCCAACAACTCGCGGCGGGCCGCCCAGAGCTTGGGATCGAGGAGTTTTTTCAGGTTCGCGCCGGTGAGTTCGATTTGTTCGGCATCGAGCCAGCGCTGGATTTTCTCTTTTTTTCCGGTGAGGAAGTCCTTCTGGTAAACGTCCTCGCCCCATTGGGAGAAGATCCACTCCATTTCGGTGGCGAGGGCTTTGTCGAAGCGCAGCGTGGCGATGCGTTCGGCGGAGAATTGGGCGGACTTCCGCAGCGGGCGCTCGACGGTGACTTTCCAGTAACCGAATTCCTTGTTGTCGAAGACCTGGGATTTCAGGCCATCGACGGCCTCCTTGCCGGTATCGAGCAAGTCGAGGTAGGCGCGGGTGATTTGGGCGATGTGGGCCTGGGTGAAGGCGCAGTTTTTCGCACCGAGGTTTTTGCGGAGCTTTTCGTAGAGCTGGGAGGCATCGATGAGCTGGACCTTGCCCTCGCGGCTCTTGGCTTTCTTGTTGGAGAGCAGCCAGATGTAGGTGGTGATGCCGGTGTTGTAGAAGATGTTGTTCGGAAGCTGGATGATGGCTTCCAGCAGGTCGTTCTCGATCAGGTATTGGCGGATGTTGCTGGCTCCGCCGCCGGCGTTCCCGGTGAAGAGAGCGGAGCCATTGTGGACGGTGGCGATGCGCGAGCCGGCCGGGGAATCCTGGAGGCGCTTCATCTTGCTCACTATTTCCATGAGGAAGAGGAGCTGGCCGTCATCCACGGCTGGCGCGGCAGAGACGGTTTGGGTCTCGCCGGAGGCATCGGGCAGGGTGACCTCGAAGCGGGGATCGATGATCACGGTGTTCGCGCCGTTTTTCTCAAGGATCTGGCTTTGGTCGGTCTTCCAGCTCTTGCCGTAGGGAGGATTGGAGAGCATGAAGTCGAAGCGGGTGCCTGCGAACTCATCGGTGGCGAGGGTGGAGCCGTAGCGGATGTTTTCCGGGTTGTTGCCCTTGATCATCATGTCCGACTTGCAAATGGCGTAGGTCTCCGGGTTCACCTCCTTGCCGTAGAGATAGACGGCGGCCTTGGAGCGGATGGCTCCCTCGGGATCGAGGATGAAGTCCTGCGCCTCGGTGAGCATGCCGCCGGAACCGCAGGCCGGATCGTAGATCGTGATGACGGGCGGGAGTTTCTTCTTCACCGGCTCGAACAGCAGGTGGATCATGAGCTGGATCACCTCGCGCGGCGTGAAGTGTTCTCCGGCCTCCTCGTTGTTCTCTTCGTTGAACTTGCGGATGAGTTCCTCGAAGACGTAGCCCATGCCGAGATTGGTCAGGCCCGGGAGCTTCCGGCCGTCCGGGCCGAGGGTGTCGTGGAGGGAAAGATTGATGTCCGGGGCCACGAATTTCTCGATCACGCCGTGGAGGGCATCCGCCTCCGCCATTTTCCGGATCTGGTTGCGAAGGTCGAACTTGGCGATGATCTCGCGGACGTTGTCCGAGTAGCCGTCGAGATAGTGGTTGAAGTTCGCTTCGAGCTGGGAGGGATTCCCGAGCAGGCTCTTGAGGGTGAATTTGGACGTATTGTAAAACACCTGCCCGGAGGCCTCGCAGAGCCCGGCGGGATCGAGCACCGCCATTTTCGCCTCGGTCTTCTGGAACTTCACCTCGGCGAGCACCGCGTCCTTGGTTTCCTCCAGCAGGCAATCGATCCGGCGGAGGACGAACATCGGGAGAATGACATCGCGGTATTTCCCGCGGACGAAGACATCGCGGAGGCAGTCGTCCGCGATGGACCAGATGAAGGAGACGATCTTGTTGTGGGTGGCGTGATCCATGTGAAAAGTGACGGGAAGCGGCGAGTCAGACGATTCCCGATTTGATGTAAGATTTACTATCTTGAATTCGCCGGGTTCGGCTAGATCAAACTTCGGAGGAAACTGGAGAATTTCCCTGGGGCGGTGGCCTCAGGAGGGGGTGGTCAGCATCGCTTGAAGCTCGGCTTCATCGATGATGGGGACGCCGAGTTTCTCGGCTTTGTCGCGTTTGGATCCACCGCCTTCGCCGGCGAGGACGAAGTGGGTTTTGGCGGAGACGGAGCCGCTGACCTTGCCGCCCTTGCTTTCGATGAGGGCCTTCATCTCGTCGCGGTCCATGCTGAGCGTGCCGGTGATCACGAAGGTTTTCCCGGTGAGCGGCAGGGCTGTTAGGTCGGCCTCGGCGGCGATGGGCAGGTGGTTGTCCGATGCGGGATCGATGCCGAGTTGGTTGAAACGGGTGAGCACGGACTGCCCGGCGGCGGATTGGAAGAAGGCGTGGATGCTTTCCGCCACGGCGGGCCCGACGTCGCCGGTGATGTTGAATTTGGTTAGATTCTCGTTCTTCTTTTTCGCATCGGGGCGCTTGTCCGCGAGCAATTCCGCAAGGATGGGGGAGTCCGGGATTTCGGATAGATGGAGGTGCAGCCGGGAGAGCTCCTTGGCGGCGGACTCGCCGAGCTGGCGGATGCCCATGGCGAAGAGCCAGCGGTGGAGGGGTTTGCGGCGGGCGGCTTCCAAGGCGGCAAGCACCTTGGCGGCGTTCTTCTCACCGAAGCGGCGCGGGGATTCGTCGGTGCCGAGGTTGAGGTTGGCAAGAACCGGTTCTGTTAGATCGAAGAGATCGAGCGGTGTGGTGCAATGCCCGTGACGGACAAGGGCCTCGGCCACGGTTTCGCCGAGGCCTTCCAGATCGAGCGCCTTGCGGGAAGAGAAGTGGGAGATGCGGGTGACCGCCTGGGCCGGGCATTGGAAGTTGGTGCAGCGCCAGGCGACGAAGCCTTCCTCCTGCGAGATCGGCCCGCTGCAGGAAGGGCACTTGCCGCCGACGTGATCGAAGATGGAGAACGTGACCGCGCCGCCGACCGGTCGGGTCACCTTGACGATGGCGGGGATGATTTCACCGGCTTTTTCGACGAGCACGCGGGCTCCGATGTGGATTTGCTTGCGGTCGATCTCGTCCTGATTGTGCAGCGTGGCGCGGGAAACCGTGGATCCGGAGATGAGCACGGGGGTGAGCTCGGCGACGGGGGTGAGAACCCCGGTGCGGCCGACCTGGATGCTGATCTTTTCGAGCGTGGTTTCCTTTTGTTCCGGCAGGAATTTGTAGGCGGCGGCCCAGCGCGGGGCGCGGGAGGTGAAGCCGAGTTGCTCGCGCTCGGCGCGGTCGAGCACCTTGATGACAGCGCCGTCGGTGCCGTAGTCGAGTGTGTGGCGGTGGGTGTTGATGCGGGCCACCGAATCTAACAACTCATCGAGGTTGCGCGCGGTGAGGATGGGTTCGTTGTGCGGGATGCCGAGGGTTTGCAGCAGGATGTGGAAATCGTGCTCTGTTTCCAAAGGCGGGCCCTCGTAAGCGCCGAGCCCGTGGGCGAGGAAGGCGAGGGGGCGCTTGGCGACGACCTTCGGATCGAGCTGCTTGAGGGTCCCGGCGGTGGCGTTGCGTGGATTGGCGAAAGTGGGCAGCCCTGCCTCGTCGCGCTCGGCGTTCATTGCGGCGAAGGCCTCGTTCGGCATGAAGATCTCGCCGCGGACTTCGAGGAGATTAGGGATTGGAGATTGGGGATTGGAGATTGAGGAAGAGGCTTCGCCTTCGTGGAGGACTTGCAGGTCGATGGGAATGAGTTCGCCGTCATCGGATTTGATGAGATTGCCGACGTGGGCGTCCGCGATTTCGGTGCCGGTTTCCGGGTGTTTCCAGCGGTTGTGGCCTGTCGAGATGAAGCCGTTGTTCACGAACCAGGCGGCGACTTCAGGAGCGTCGGGTTCCGTTCCATCCACATAGGGTTGCGAGATCAGGAACGACGGACCCTTTTCTGTATTCAGGATTCCATGAAACCGGATGTCATCGCCGAAGAGCCGGTTGCAGGCTCCGATGTTCTTCAGATAGGCGAGGCTTCCCTGGGCTCCAAGACTTGGAGGGATCGTGAATTTGATCACCCGAGCCAGTTCTTCGATATGAAAGACCGTGTGTTCGGACTGGCCGCCTAACTCTCTCCAGCTTTTGACGATTTCAAATAGTTCGTCTGGCGCGAGGATCCGACCAGTTTCATTTCCCCATTCAAGAATGGATTGGGCTTCCTGTCGGATCCGTTCGCAAACATCCTTTCCAGAACTTCCTGCGAGGTCAGTCGCGAGCCTCTGGTATAGGCTCTCTTCCGGGCCAGCCGAAGCCGCCGGGCCAGAGATTGAAGCGGACTGCTCACGGGTGGCAAGGAACGGCAAAACACTTTCCAAGTCAATGCCTGAGGCCGATTGGAACATGGGGGCGTCTTCAGCCACCTTCAATTCCAGCGGCACGCTGCGGATGGTGCGGACGTTGTGGGTGATGTCGTCGCCGGTGCTGCCGTCGCCGCGGGTGGCGGCGTAGGCGAGCTTGCCATCGCGGTAGAGGAGGGCCACGGCGACGCCGTCGATCTTCGGCTCCACGGTGACGGCGATGTCCTCGCGGCCGAGGTTCTTGCGCAGGCGCTGATAGAAATCGATGAGTTCCTGCTCGGGGCGGGTGGCTCCGGCTTTCTCCATGCCTTCGGCGCTCAGTTCGAAGACGTCGTCGATGGAGCGCATCGGCACGGCATGGGTGATCTGTTGGAAGCCCTCGATGGGCTTGCCGCCGACGCGCTGGGTGGGCGAGTTGGGATCAGCGAATTGCGGGTGTTCCGCTTCGAGTTGTTCGAGTTCGCGGAAAAGCTTGTCGTATTCCGCGTCGGAGATTTCCGGGGTGGCGCGGTTGTAGTAAAGCTCGTCGTGATGACGGATGATCTCCCTCAGTTCGCGAATGCGGGTCGCGGGGTCGGGTTTCTTGGATTCGGAGAAAGCGAACAGGTCCTGATCGGCCATGCGGCGAGTTTCGGGTTTCGCCGGGGAAATTCAAGGGGCATCAACCGCCGAAGGGATTCGCGGGCAGGGCGACGGGCTGGACGCTGCGCTGGGTGAAGCGGACGACGATCTGATAGTTCCGGCCCTCGCGCGCGGCGCCGAGCATGGCGCTGCCGCCGCCATCGAGTTTCCAGAGGTGGGTGGAGGTCATGCTGCCATCCTGGATGGATGAGATGGCGAGGCGGTCACCGGCGTGCAGGGGCTTGCCGTAGAGGGTGGTCATCAGCGGGATGAACTCCTTCCAGCAGGGGATGAGTTTGCCTTCGAGATCGGTGGGGGGCAGGGCGTCGGTTTGCAGGGAGATTTCCTTGAGTCCGTCCGCCTCGGTCCAGTCGAAGTAGAGCGATGCATCGAGCCCGCCGATTTTGCCGCGGGTTTTGAAGATGCCATTGAGGCCGGTGCGGCCGATGAAGGTCTCGGCCGTGGTCATTTCGACGAACTTGCTGGCCTTGAGCTTCTCGGTGACCTGCTCGCGGGTGTCGCCGAAGCAGAGCGAGTCGAACACGGCGGCCTTGGGCGGCATGGCCTCGCCGGGGAGCGGGTGGTTCGCATTGACCCAGGTGCGGTCGTCCGGGTGGAGTTTTTCAAGCGGGATGACGACCTGTTTGCGGTCCTGGCGCAGGATGGTGACGCTGGCGGCATCGCGTTTCACGAAGTCTCCCATGACCGAGCGCTGGCCATCCTCGCTTTTCCACGGGCGTGGGGCGGCGGTGAGCGATCCGGAAACGAGGCAGACGAGAAGCGCGTAACGGGCGAACATGGGGCGGAGGGTAGGGGATGCGCCGGGAAAAATCAATGACCCTGGGGTTTCTGGCGGGGTTCCCACTCGCGGCGGGAGCGGGAGCGGACCGAGAAGATCACGGGAATGCCGGGGGCCGGGTGGGCGGCGCGGTATTGATTGGTGAGGAAGGACTCGTAGCTGGAGGACATCAGGCGCTTGTCGTTGACGAAGAGCACGATGGTGGGCACCGGGATGACGCTGTATTTCTCGTTGGTGGCGGCGGTGGCGTAGTAGAGCTTGAGGCGGCGCTTGAGTCGGCTGTCGATGGGCGGTGGATTGACATCGAAGGCGGCTTGCAGGATGCGGTTGAGCTGGCCGGTGCCTGGAACGGCCTGGGCTCCCTTGCGGATCTTGAGCGCTTCCTTGAGGACGTGGTCCACGGCATTGCCGGTCTTGGCCGAGCAGATGACGAAGGGGGCGTAGTGGAGGAAGAAGAGCTCGCGTTTCACATGCTCGGTGGCGGACTGCATGCGTTTGCGGTGGTCGCCATCCGGCTGATAGAGATCGAATTTGTTGAGGACGATGAGGCAGGGTTTCTTCTCCTCGAGGATGGTCTGGGCGATCTTGCGGTCTTGAGCGGTGATGCCGGCGGCGAGGTCGATGACGAGCACGCAGAGGTCGGAGCGGCGGACGGCCTTCTCGGTGCGCATGGCGGAGAAGACCTCCACCGAGTTGTCACGTTTGCCGCGCGGGCGGAGGCCGGCGGTGTCGATGAGGGTGAAGTTCTCACCCTGGAACGAGTAAGGCAGATCGATGGCATCGCGGGTGGTGCCGGCGATGTCGGAAACGATGGTTCGTTCGTCCTTGAGGATGGCGTTGACGAGCGAGGATTTTCCGGCATTCGGGCGACCGACGATGGCGAGCTTGATGCCGACGGCTTCAGCCACTTCGACCACGGCCTCGGTCTCCGCGGCGAGCGGGGCGATGACCTTGTCGATCTCATCACAGAGCCGGGAGAAGTTGCGTCCGTGTTCGGCGGAAACGAAGACGCTTTTCGAAAAGCCGAGGCGAGCGAAGTCGGAGAAGGCGGATTCGTGTTTCGGGTCGTCCACCTTGTTCAGGACTAACAGAACCGGCGGCGCGGCCTTGCGGAGCTTCTGGGCGAGGGCCTGATCGGTGGTGGTGAGTCCGTCATGCGCATCGACCACGAAGAGGATGAGGTCGGCGGTTTCCATGGCGATATCCGCCTCCACGGTGACGAGATCCTCGAAGCCGTCCTCGATGTTGCCGCCGATGCCGCCGGTGTCGATGAGCGTGCAGGGCGTCTGTGTGGACTTGGAAGGTGCGGTGATGCGGTCGCGGGTGACGCCGGGTTGGTCGTGCACGATCGCGATCCTCCTTCCGGCGAGGCGGTTGAAGAGGGCGGACTTGCCGACGTTGGGACGTCCGACGATGGCGACGGTGGGCATGGAATGAGGATTCAGGAATTGAAGGGGGCACCCAAGAAAAAACCCCGCCGTTTCGGGCGGGGCTTTTCTTCGAACAGGGATGGCGGAGCGGACGGGGCTCGAACCCGCGACCTCCAACGTGACAGGCTGGCGCTCTAACCAACTGAGCTACCGCTCCATGTCCCGTTCGGGTGGCGCGGACGCTATGGGGCGACCCATGACCACGCAACACCTTTTTTCACGTTTCGTGATTTTTTTTCCATCACTTGAGTGCGTCCGCTGCGGCGTCCAATCCGGCGAGGTCTTCGACCGAATGCACGACGGCGTCTTTATCGATTTTCGAGACGAGACCGGCGATGACTTTGCCGGGTCCGAGTTCGATGAACTGGCGGTGTCCCATGGCGATGAGGGCCTGGATGGATGCGGTCCAGCGGACGGATCCGGTGACTTGTTTTTCGAGCATCGAGCGGATCTCCGCCTCCTCGGAGACGGCGGTGGCGGCGTAGTTGCAGATGACCGGGATGGCGGGTTTGGCGAGCGGGAGTGCTGCGAGTTCGGCGGCGAGCTTGTCCTGGGCGCTTTGCATCAGGCGCGAGTGATAGGCTCCTGCGACGTTGAGCTTGATGGCGCGGCGGATGCCAAATTCCTTGGCGCGTGCGACGGCGGCATCGATGCCTTCGACGGTGCCGGAGAGGACGATTTGTCCGGGAGCATTGAGATTGGCGATATCGACATCGGTGGCTTTGGCGAGGGCTTCCACCTGATCTTCCTCGCCGCCGATGAGTGCGGCCATGGATCCCTCGGTGGCATTGCATGCCTCCTCCATGAAGGCACCACGTTTGCCGACGATGCGGAGGCCTTCCTCGAATGAGAAGGTGCCGGCGGCGGCGTGGGCGGTGAACTCGCCGAGCGAGAGACCGGCGGCGGCCACGGGTGTGAGGTTGGGCAGTCGTTCACGGAGCAGGGCGAGGGCCATGAGTCCGTGGAGGTAGAGGGCGGGTTGGCAGCGGGAGGTTTTGGTGAGTTCCTCGTCGGGTCCCTCGAACATGATGGTGGAGATCGGGAAACCGAGGGTTTCATCGGCCTTGGCCGCCATGTCGCGGGCGGTTTGCGAGGCGTCGAAGAAATCCTTGCCCATGCCCGTTTTCTGGGCGCCTTGTCCGGAGAAGAGGAGAACGATCTGGCTCATGTTGCCGGGCTGTCTAGGGGATGGTCCGGACGGTGGAAAGAGGAAATGCGGAAGCAACTTTCCGGGTGCCCCGGGTTTTCATCCCTGCCGGGAGAAACCCGCACCAAGATGCCATGAAATTCCCAACCTCAATGATCCGCACGTTTGTGGGCTGCTCCGTGATTGGAAGCGGCCTGATGATTTCATCTCCGGTGATGGCCCAGGAGCCGCCCCGGGAGCCGGTGAGTCCGCCAGCCGAGGCGGGAGTAGCGCCGCCACCTGTGGAGGCTCCCATCCAGAAGGAGCGCCCGGAACAAGCGGGCAGGCGAGGGGAGCCGGGCAAGAAGCGCCTGCTGAATCAAGGTGCCTTCCGCGGTCCGGACCGTGAGCGGCCGCGGCACCCGGAGGCGGGTCCTCACGCAGGAAAAGCGAAGCTGCCCGGCCACGCCATGCCGCCACGGGCGAGGATTCATCACCTGAAACGGGCTGCGGAGGCTCTTGCGGCGGCGGGCTATCCGGAACATGCCGAGAAGGCCCACAAGGAAATCAAGCGTCTGGAAGAACAGGCAATCCAAGACGAGGAACGCGGCAAGCCCGGTCCCAAGGAACAGGAACTGCGAGGCGAGCTTCAGAGGATGCGAAAAGAAATCGAGGAGCTGCGCCAGCAGGTGCGCAGGCTCAAAGCAGCGGCCCCGGCCTCCGAGGCGGGACCCTCGGCTCCACGATGAGCGAGGGATGGCAAAAAGGCGCGGTGGATGCCACCGCGCCTTGAGGGATTGCCGTGCTGTCCGCTTTCCGGATCAGGCCACCACGCCGAGCGGTTTGGTGGTCTTCCAGTTGCCGCGCGTGAAGTCCGGGAAATCCTGAGGCATGCCGTCTTCCGCCACCGACTTGCGCGAGAGCGGGGTGACGGCGGACCAGAAGGCACCTTCGTAAACATTCTGATCGAGCGGTTGACCGGTGCGAAGGCACTCGATGGCGCGGAAGTTCATGATCGCGTCCATGCCACCGTGGCCGCCGTGTTTTTTGGCGACGCCCTCCATGCGCTTGAAGAGCGGGTGGTCGAAGACTTCGTAAAACGCCTCGAAGCCTTTGCCTTCCATCCATTCGTGGTAGTCCGATCCCTTGTCCGGCTGGTTTTCCGGGAGATTGAGGACCTTGCGGAGTTCCGGCGTGGCGTTTTTCCAGCAGTAATCGAGGGCGATCCGGTTCGGGAATCCGGCTCCGGTGCCCCGGGTGCCTTGAATCAGGTTGTGGCGGCTGTAGGGGCGCGGGCTGGACTCATCCCACTGGACCATGACGGTGCGGCCGAGTGCGGTTTTGATGATGGAGGTGTTCATGTCGCCACCCTTCGAGTAGTCGATCTGGCGGAGTTTGGAATCGGGCTTGGTTTTCTCCTGAGCGTAGAGCGCGTGGTTGCGGGCTGGCGATGAGAACGAGACAAGGCGGCGGAACGTGTCATCGCCGCGGCCGAGATTCATGTATTGGGCGACGGGGCCGAGACCGTGGGTGGGATAAAGATTGCCATTTTCCTTGGCCCAATGGTGGGTGCGCCAGAATCCAGTGCCGCGTCCTTGATCCACCTGGTGCATCTGGCCGCGGAGTTCGTGGATGTAGGCGGCCTCGCCATGGAGGATCTCGCCAAAGACGCCGAGGCGGCACATGTTGAGGAACATCAGCTCGTCGCGTCCGTAGTTGACGTTTTCGAGCATCATGCAGTGGCGGCCGGTGGCCTCGGAGGTATCCACGATTTTCCAGAGTTCCTCAAGTGTGGTGCCCATCGGCACCTCGACGAAGGCGTGTGCACCGGCGTTCATGGCATCGATGGCCATCGGCGCATGCCATTCCCACGGGGTGGCGATCCAGACGGCGTCCGGTTTGGTCTCCGCGAGCATCTTGCGGTAGGCGTGCTCGTCGCCGAAATAGGTTTTGATGTTCTTGTGGCGTTCCGGGTCGCCTTTCTGGACGTTGGCTTTGGCTTTGTTGCAGAGGTCCTCGTAAAGATCGCAAATGCCGACGACCTCGGTGCCCTCGCAGGCGGCGGCCTGGATGATGTGGCCGGGGCCGCGGGCTCCCACGCCGATGATGGCGATTTTCAGGTTTTCCTGCTTCGGTGCGGCGAAGTCGCCCATGTATTTCGCACCGGATTGGCGGGCGGGCGCGGAGGACTGGGCCTGTGCCAGAACGGGAAGCGAAGCAAGGCCGGCGGTGATGCCGCCGAGGGACTTGATGAAATGGCGGCGTGGGGTCGGATTCGGTGGAGTCGGATTCATGATGGTTACAAAAAATACGGTGCGCGTTACGCTGCGAGTCTGTCAGGGCCTTTCAGGATTTGCCAAGCGCGCTTTGCCGCCGGGAGGCGGTTGGCTCGGGAAACCGGACGGCGCTTGCCTTTGCTTGCGGAACGGCGCTGCCGGGGTTAGGGATGTGCAGGAAATCACCCACCATGAGCCAAGCCACACCGAAAATCACCGCCTACTTGAAGACCTTCTGCGGATGGAGCGAAGGCGTCCGCGCCATCATGAGAAAGTATGGCCTCGAATACGAAGAGAAGGACATCATCAAGAATCCGGCCTTCCGCTGGGAAATGGAGCAACGCAGCGGCCAGTCGCTGTCTCCCTGCGTGGAGATCGATGGCCAGATGCTCGCCGACATCAGCGGCGAGGAGGTCGAGAAATGGATGATCGAGAACGGATATCTCCAGGCGAGCGACGCCGCACCGGATGCGCCGATCAATTCCGCCTGCACGGACGAGCAGCACGAAGCCATGGCTCTGGGCCGCCTGCCGGTGCCGGGCAAGATCCGATTCCTTGATTGAGCCGGGGTTTTTCCCGGGCGAGAGAAATTTCAGACAAATGCCCCGCGCCGGGGCATTAATGAACCGAAAGATGGAATCACCCGCCAAGGCATGGAAACAGTGGCTGGCCGAAAACGGCCCGCGCCTGCTTCTTTTTGCCCGGGGATGGAGCAATACCCGGGAAGACGCCGAGGATCTGGTGCAGGAGGCCATTCTCCGGATGTGGCACCACCAGGCGGACCAGGGACATGTGCCTCCGGACCTTCCCTTGGTGTTCTCGACGATTCGTTTTTGCGGACTGAACCATCACCGAAGCGAAAGCCGCAGGCGCAAGCGCGAGGAATCGATCATTTACCTCAACGACTTCCAGGATGTCTGGCTCGATCCGGTTTTGGAGGAGGACGAGGAGGCCCTGATTCTCCGTGATGCCGTCCAGAATCTTTCCCAAAAACTGCGCGAGGTGGTGGTCATGAAGTTCTGGGGGGGGCTCACCTTCCTGCAGATTTCCGAGGCCCTCGCCATCTCGCCGAATACGGCGGCCTCGCGCTACCGTTACGCTTTGGAACAACTGGCGCACGAGCTGCGCCGTATCAAGGAGGTGCGGAATGCAAGCGCCTGATCAGGTCGAAGCCATCCTCGCCCGCCTCATGCCGCCCGGTTTGAGCGGCGGCGGTCAGGCATCCATCGAGGCCATGCTCGATGATCTCGCCGCCGAGGAGCCCGAAGAGCTGGCGGTTCCTGTGATTTCACGGCCTGCGCCAGGCAGGTCATGGATCTACGGCGGCATCGCGGCTGCGGTGATCCTTTGCGCCACCGTGACAGCGCTTGTCGCCCCGAGGTTTGGCGGGGATCTTCAGGTTTCCGACGCGGGATCTCCCGGTGCTCCGGAAGTGGTATGGGTCGAGGCCTCCGGGCGCATCGAGTCGATGACCGATGAAGGTTGGCGGGAGGATACCGATGGTTCCGCGCTCCAGGCCCTCAGCATGAATGTGGTGGAGGAGAATGACCTGCTGGATTCGGAGACCGGGATCGTGATGAAAGTGGCCGAGACACGGGGTGAACTCCTGTTGATGCCGGTGAGTGCGTTCTGACATGAAATGGCTTTGGTTCATTCCTTGCTTCGCCTGCCACTTCCTCGTCCTCGCCGAGGAGCCCGTGCAGCCGTCCGCCGACCGTGCCTGCTCCCGCAAACCCATGCCGCCAAAGGCGTGGCTGGGTCTTGAAGTATCCAAGCCGGATGACTCCATCACCGCCCACCTGCCGGACCTGCCGCCGGGTATCGGGTTCGTCGTCCGCTCGATCGAGAAAGACGGACCCGCCGAGCTCGCGGGAATCCGCGAGTTCGACGTGATCTGGAAACTGGGCGAGCAGATGCTCGTCAACGAAAGCCAGCTCGCCGCCCTGCTCCGGCTCTCGAAACCCGGGGATGAAGTCGTTTTCCACGCCTTCCGGGGTGGCAAGCCCTTGGAACTGAAGCTCGTCCTCGGCGTCAGCCCCGAGCGGAAGGTTGTGGCCTCCGCGGACCTCCTGGACCAGGCCATTCTCCCCGGCGAATGCCAGGGGCCGATGCGGGTGGTGAACTTTTCCGAGAAAGTCGCCTCCTACTCGAACGACGAAGGCCGCATCGAGCTCCGCCGCGACGGCGTGGGATACAAGGTGCTCATTCAGGGGCCTTCGAACGAAATCGTTTACCAAGGGGATGTGGCCGCAGACGGAAACGCGGATGCGGTTCCAGAGGCATGGCGGCGACGGCTGCAAGCGCTGCGCAGGGGGCTCGACCACCAGATCGACGGCCGCTACGCGCCCACCCGCCAGGCACGGCCCCGCGTGGTCGCACCTGCCGAACCGAAACCCTAGCAGGCCCAGCGCTGGCGCATTTCCCATGGGAATGCCTTGCGTTTTCCGGATTGACTTCCCATCTTCCGCGCCATGCATCCTGACGTGGCGAAACTGGTCGAAGCCGGACGAATCCCCAAACCGGTCGGCGAACGCCTTTCCCAACTGGCTCCCGGCAATTTCTGTATCCATAAATCCTTCGGAGCCGGCAAGGTGGTCGACTGGGATCTCCCCGGCAAACGCGTGGTCATCGACTTCGAGAAGTCCGCCGCACAGGCCATGGAGCTCCAGTTCGCATTCCAGAAAACCGAGTGGATCGCCGCGGATGACTTCCGCGCGAAGAAAATCGAGCAGATCGAAGAACTCCGGACCCTCTCGAAAAGCGATCCCATCGCCCTCGTTGTCCACCTTCTCGAAAGCCATGGCGGCAGCATGTCTGGCGATGCCCTGGAAAAGCAGCTCTGCGGCACGGTCATCCCGGAGCCCGATTTCAAGAAATGGTGGGACAATGCCAAGAAATCCCTGCGCGAGAGCCGCAAGGTCGTCGTTCCCCAGAAGCGCACCGATGCCATCGTTCTTCGCACGGGCGATCGCAGTCCGGCGGAGGCCCTCGTGGCCGACTTCGAAGCCGCCCGCGACATCAAGGGCATGATCCGCGCCCTCGAAGCCATCGCTGCGGACATCGGCGCGTTTGAAAATGACTCGGAGGCTCTCAAGCGGCTGTTAGGAGACATCGATGAGGGGGCCAAGAAAGCCGCCCGCGTTCAGCTCGGGCAGGCGCTTCAGCTGGTTTCCGCCCGGGATGAGGTCATTGGTTCATCCAAGGCCTTGGAACTCGACCCCGCCGCCGTGCGCCTCTCGGACCTCCTCCAGGCTGCGGATGTCGGCAAGATCGCCGATGAGGCCGGAGCGCTGCCCTCCGCACGCCAACGCGCCGTCTATGAAGCCTTCCCGGACGCCTTCGGCAATGTCTGGGTGGACCGCATCGTCCGGGTCTTCGACCGCGTCGGCGCGCGTGGCGTCACCGAGATTGCCCGCATCCTGATGGACCGCAGCGAACTCCCGGCCTTGGTCAATCACCTTCGTTCCGCCATCGCCCGCCGTGCCCTCGGTGCGGACGCCCTGATCTGGGTCTGCCGCGAGCGGAAAGATGCGGCCGCCGAGGTCTTCGGGGCGGATGTCGGTGCCTCCATCCTCAATCTGCTCGAAAACGACCACCTTTCCGATGGTCCGCGCAAAACCTCACGGCTTCAGAGCCTGCTCGGCGATGACAAGACGCTCCTCACCGATCTGGTCGGCATCATGGACGCCAACGAGGCCCGCAATTTCGCACGCCGCCTGCTCGATTGCCCGGTCTTCGGCGAGCTTGAGAAAAAGTCCCTGATGGCCCGCATCATCAAGGCCCGCCCGGAAACTGGCGAACTCGTCTCCGGCGGAGGCGAACGCCGCGAGGAATCCCTCCTGGTTTCCTGGGACAGCCTGGAGAAAAAGAAACTCGAACTCGACGAGCTCATCCGCGTCCGCATCCCCCAGAATACCAAGGACATTTCCATCGCCCGTTCCTACGGCGACCTTCGCGAGAACTTCGAATACAAGTCCGCCAAGGACCTCCAGAAATACCTCATGCACCGCAAGAGCGAACTGGAGCGCGACATCCACCGCGCACGCGGCACCGACTTCAAGGGCTCGGACGCGGCCAAGGTCAACATCGGCACCATCGTCACCCTCACCGATGCCGCAGGATCCACCGTCGAAATGACCGTGCTCGGAGCCTGGGATTCGGATCCCGAGAAAAAACTCGTTTCCTACCTTTCCGAAGTGGGCAAGGCCCTCGTCGGCCGCGCACCGGGCGATAGCGTCCAGGTCCGCGACGAGGCCACCGAGAGCCTGCACACCCTCACCATCCAATCCATCAGGCCCTACAACCCCTGATCCCGATCCGCAGACGGAACGCACGACTCGATGACCCCGGCGACGACCTCCGAGCCCACCGGATTCCCCGGATCCTGCGTTTTCCTCGCCCTATCCGATTCCCGGCTTGAGCCCTGCTTCCAGCGCGCTCCAGCCTCCCATCTACCCCACAAGCACACATACCATGGACTATACCACCATCGTTGAAATCCGCGGCCGCGAAGTGATCGACTCACGCGGCAATCCCACCGTCGAAGTCGACGTCAAGCTGGACGGCGGCGCCATCGGCCGCGCCTCGGTGCCCTCCGGCGCATCCACCGGCGAAAACGAAGCTGTCGAACTCCGCGACGGCGACAAGAAGCGGTTCCTCGGCAAGGGCGTGCTCAAGGCCGTCCAAAACGTGAACACCAAGATCGCTCCGGCCATCCTCGGCTATGACGCCACCGAGCAATCGACCATCGATGCCGCCATGCTCGCCCTCGACGGCACCCCCACCAAAAAGGTGCTTGGAGCCAACGCCATCCTCGGTGTCTCGATGGCCGTCGCCAAGGCCGCGGCCGCACAACTCGGCCTGCCACTCTACAAATACCTCGGCGGCCCGAATGCCAAGGTGCTGCCCGTCCCGATGATGAACATCATCAACGGCGGCGCCCACTCGGATGCTCCCATCGACTTCCAGGAATTCATGATCGTGCCCGTGGGCGCGCCCACCTTCCGTGAGGCTCTCCGCTACGGTGCCGAGGTGTTCCACACCCTCAAGAAGGTCCTCCATGACCGCGGCCTCTCCACCGCCGTCGGCGACGAAGGCGGCTTCGCCCCGAATTTCAAGGATGCGAACGACGCACTCGCCACCATCTGCAAGGCCATCGAACTCGCCGGCTACAAGGTGGGCGACCAGATCGCCATCGCCCTCGATTGCGCGTCCTCCGAGTTCTACGACAAGAAAAAGAAGGCCTACGTCTTCAAGAAGGGCGACAAGTCCGTGCTCTCCGCCGAAGAACTCGTTGCCTTCTACGCCAAGCTCCAGAAGAAGTATCCGATCATCTCCATCGAAGACGGATGCGACGAAAACGACTGGGCCGGCTGGAAAGTCCTCACCGACAAGCTCGGCAAGACCACCCAGCTCGTCGGCGACGACCTCTTCGTCACCAACACCCAGTTCCTCAAGAAGGGCATCGACTCCGGCACCGCCAACTCGATCCTCGTCAAGGTCAACCAGATCGGCTCGCTCACCGAAACCTTCGACGCCGTGGAAATGGCCCAGGAAAACTCCTACACCGCCGTGCTCTCGCACCGCTCCGGTGAAACCGAGGACTCCACCATCGCCGACATCGCCGTGGCCACCAACTGCGGACAGATCAAGACCGGCTCGATGAGCCGCTCGGACAGAATCGCGAAATACAACCAGCTCCTCCGCATCGAGGAAGAGCTCGGTGATGACGCGGTTTACGGCGTCCACAAGCTCAAGGTGCTCAAGAAGTGAGCCACCACCCGCAGTCCCCAGGGCCTGCGGAGACTCCCTCGCAAACGGCGGATCCATCCATGGGTCCGCCGTTTTTCGTCCCCGGCCATCCACAAAATGAAGCGGCCTCCGGAAACCTCCGCCGTCCGGCATTGACGCGGGCGGGGGGACCGGATCAGATTCCGCCCCCGCCGCGCGGCGGATCATTCATGGACTATCAAGCGAAAATCGCCCGCAATGTCGCCTCGATCCCACGTTCCGGGATCCGCGACTTCTTCGAACTCGTGCAGGGCCGTGACGACGTCATTTCACTGGGCGTCGGCGAGCCGGACTTCGTGACCCCCTGGCACATCCGCGAGGCCGCCATTTATTCGCTGGAAAAAGGACAAACGACCTACACGTCCAACCTCGGCCTGCTCTCGCTGCGCAAGTCCATCGCCCGCTACGTGGAGTCGTTCTTCGGCGTCCCCTACGAGGCTTCCAAGGAGGTTCTGGTCACGGTCGGCGTGTCCGAGGCCATCGACATCGCCCTGCGCGCCCTCATCAACCCGGGCGACGAAGTGATCTATCATGAGCCCTGCTACGTTTCCTACAGCCCGAGCATCGTGATGGCCCACGGCGTGGCCGTGCCGGTGGTCACCACCAAGGAGGATGGATTCTCGCTCAAGCCCGAGCGGCTCGCCGCGGTGATCACACCGCGCTCGCGGATCCTGATGCTCAATTTCCCGACCAATCCCACCGGTGCCTGCGCCTCCCGCGAGGATCTGGAGGGCATCGCCAAGCTCGCCATCGAGCACGACCTGATCGTTCTAACCGATGAGATCTACAGCGAACTCCGCTACGACGGCGAGAAGCACGTCTCGATCGCCTCGCTTCCGGGGATGAAGGAGCGCACGATCCTTCTGCATGGATTCTCCAAGGCCTTTGCGATGACCGGTTTCCGCCTCGGATACGCGTGTGCTCCCCAGCCGATCATCGAGGCCATGATGAAGATCCACCAGTATGCCATGCTCTGCGCACCGATCATGAGCCAGAATGCGGCCATCGAAGCACTCGAAAACGGCACCGCCGCCATGCTGGAAATGCGCAAGAGCTACCACCAGCGCCGCGATTTCCTGGTCAAGCGCCTCAACGAGATCGGCCTCGAATGCCACACACCCGGTGGCGCCTTCTATGTCTTCCCGGACATCCGCTCCACCGGACTTTCCAGCAAGGACTTCGCGTTTCGTCTGTTGGAAGAGGAGAACGTGGCCTGCGTTCCCGGCGGTGCCTTCGGTCCCTCCGGCGAAGGTTTCCTCCGCTGCTGCTATGCCACCGCGTTTGATGACATCCGCACGGCGACCGACCGCATCGAGGCCTTTGTGGGCAGGCTCAAATCGAAATGAATCCGTCCGCGCCGCCGCAGGACCTGTCAGGGGATGCCGCGGACCGGCTGACCAAGGCGCACGTCGTGCCCTTTTCGGTCTTCATGGGATTCATGATCCTGCTCCAGCTGGTGTCCGCGTGGATCGCTTGGGATCACCCGGAGGCACCGTGGTGGCGCAGGGATCCGGCTCATTTCGTCTATCCGCTCCAGACGCTCACCTGTCTCGGCCTGCTGCTGCACTATCGGAAGTCCTATCGCTTCGATCTTTCCTTGAAGTGGAGCCTCGCCGCCCTGGTCTTCGGTGCGGTGGGCATCGGGTTCTGGCTGCTGCCGACGACGCTTTACGACCATTGGGGCCTCACCGGAAAACCCGGCGGCTGGCTCGGCTGGTTGGGGGTCGATGCCCGCACCAAGGGCTTTGACCCGGGGGTTTTCAGCGATCCGCTGGCTTGGTGGGCGGCGGTGTGTTTCCGCTTCCTGCGCGCGGTCGTGGTCGTGGCCTTCGTCGAGGAGATCTTCTGGCGCGGCTTCCTGATGCGCTTTGTCTGCGATTGGGAAGGGGACTACTGGAAACAACCCTTCGGCCGCCGCTCCTGGAAGTCCTATCTGGTGGTCACGGGGCTCTTCATGCTGGCGCACTCCCCCGGTGACTATGCGGGAGCCTTCGTTTATGGCAGCCTCACCTGGCTCTTGTGCGTGCTGAGCCGCAGCCTCGGTGCCTGCGTCCTCATGCATGCCACCGCCAACCTGCTGATGGGGCTCTACATCATGGCCTACGGCAAATACGGCCTCTGGTAGACATCCCGTCCCCGCCCGACTCTTGGGGTTGCAATCACCCGCGTTTGGATCAAGACTTTCCTCCAAGACAATGCCACCCAGCAACCCAGACGACTCCCTGCTGCTGATCCGCTGCCCATCCTGCGGCCAGCGATTCAAGGTGGGTGACGATCTCAAGGGCCGCACCGTGGAGTGCGGTGGCTGCGAACACCGCTTCCGCATCAACGACGAGGTCATTGTCCGCGGCAGGAAATTCTATCCGGGCGAGCGCAAGGATCCCGGCCTCAACCGCTTCCAGCGTGTGCCGCTTTCCTTCGCACCCATGACGCCCCCCGTCCAGATGGTGCAGTATGCCGATCCGCCGGACCCCGCGAATTTCGAACCCACGCCTCCCTTGCGCATCCTCGCGGGCCTCGTCGCCGTGGTGCTCATGGTGTTCATCGCGCTGCTGCTCATCCTCGGTGCCCATCGCGGCGGGGCTCTTGATGGCATGACGACCTTCAACCGCCTGTTGATGGCGGGATTCACCGGTCTGTTAGGGATGGCCCTGCTTGTCTATGCCAACCGCCGGGCGAAGTTCAAAGCCTTCTTCCTCGGCCTGCTCATGGCTTCCGGCCTGGTTTCGCTGCCCTTCTTCTTCGACCAGGGCTCGATCCCTCTCGATCAGGTTCCGCGCCCCTCCACGGCCGCGCAGGGCAAGGAAATCGAAACCCCGCAGGCTCCGGTGGATCCGGATGAGGATCTCAAGACGCGGATCGGCACCGGACCGCTCGAAGCCGAAATCCTCCGCCTCGAAAAGGAAGGCAGCCCCCGCAAGGCGGTGGGACTCTGGCTGCGCGACCTCCGTGAGACCAACCGGCTTCTCGTCCGGGACTATCTCCTGCGCACTCTCAATGCCGATCCCCAATCCCACTATTATCCTCGTGGAGACGGCGACTTCCTCATGGTGGTCACCGGCATCAACCAGAGCCTCAGCGAGGTGACCTCCGTGGTCGCGGCCCTCGGATCGATTGAGAAGACCTATCCTCGTCTTTCGGTGATCGAGGTGAAGATCAACAACGAAAGCTTCATCGAGGGATCGATCGAGAAGATGAACAACAAGAAGGACCCGGCCTTCTATGATCTGAACAAACGCGAGCTCGAGAGCATCGACCTCGAACGCGTTTCCAAGGCCGTCAAGCGCCTCGCCGATGCAGAGCCGACCGTTTATCGTGCCGATATCACCCGCAAGCTGCTGGCCCTGATGGGGGCGGACTGGGTGGACTTCAAGGGGGACGTCGCCCGGGCGCTGGTCGTCTGGTCCGAGACTCCCGGGCCTGCGGGTGAGGCCGGACTTGCCTCGCTCCGCAAGATGATGGAGAAGGCACAGGCGGTGCCGGTGGACCTCGTTGCTCTCATCGTCAAGGGGAAGAACCTGGAGGTGATTCCGATCCTCGAACAACTCTGGGCCGCGAATCCGACCCAATGGGAAGAACTCTTCGGCGCCATGGGAACGCCGGTGGAGGCGGTGCTTCTGAAACGTTTCCCCGCGACCGTTGGTGCGCTGCGGCAGTCCTCCGTGCGTCTTTTGGGGAAAGTGGGCGGGCCTGAGAGCCTCCCGGTGCTGGAAGGTGCGGCGGCCTCTGCGGATCCGGAATTAAAGGTGCTCATAGAAAAGTCCGTGCACGCCATCCGTTCGCGCATGGCTCCTTGAGCATTCCTCCGGAAAGTGCCTGAGAAGACCCTCTCCGGGTGAAATCGCCTTGCCGCCCCGGCGCTGTGCGTTCATTTTCCACCCGCCTCCCGTTTCGCGCCAAGCCGGGATGATCCGGGGGGAGAATTCCGGCCGCGCGGGGCGGGGGGTCTTGTTTTTCACGCGTGGCCTGGCCTTGGCCAGAGGCTGGCTCAAGCACCGCCACCCGCGGAAGGGGCCATCTGCTTCATCCAGATAAAACGCCGGAACAACACCTTCACCGCGGCTGTTAGAGGCACCGCGAGCAGGGCTCCCACGAAGCCGCCCAGCACGAGCGACCAGAACAGCATGGAGAAGATCACGGTCATCGGGTGCAGGCCCACCGAGTCGCCGACGATCTTGGGCGCGGTGACCAGCGAGTTGATCTGTTGGACGATGACAAAGATGGCGATCACACATCCCACGTAGGCTGCGGGGGACAAGCCGAAGGGCGCACTGCCCTGGGCGTGCAGGTAGGCGATGATGCAGGCGGGAACGAGGCAGAGGATGTTTCCGATGTAGGGGATCACTCCGAGGATGGCCATGAAGATGCCGATCAGGAATCCGTAGGGCAGCCCGAAGACGGTGAGGGCGATGCCGACGAGGATGCCGTCGATCGCCGCCACCAGCATCTGCCCGCGGAAGAACGAGATGAGATAGCCGTTGATTTCCTGAAGGGTGTCCACCAGCTCGGTCTTGAAACGCGAGGCCTTGAGAGGGACATAGTGGTGCCACTGGGCGCGGATCGCGGCGGAGTCCTTGAGGAAGAAAAACAGATAGACCGGCACCATGATCATGCCGAGAACCAGACCGAGAAATCCAAGAATGCGGGTGGAACCGGCGGTGACCCACTCGCGGGTGGTTTTGAAAATGGCCCCCTTGTATTCGAAAAGCATGCGGCCGCCACGGCTGTTGGCGAAGGACTCCAGATTGCGCGGGGTTTCGGAAACCGGGACCAGATTGCCGTCGTCGTCGGTTTCCGCGAGGATCCAGCCGATCGGGTTGTTTCGGTGGGCGGCGTCGATGGCGCGGAGTTCGCGTTCGAGAGCGGTGCCGAGTTGCCGCGTCTCTTCATCGCCGCTGTCTTGCGCGGATTCCGGGTTTGCCGGAACCGCGGGGGCCTGTGCCACCGGTTTGCGGGACTCCGCCAGGTAGCGTTTGAGGTTTCCGTGGCCCCTTTGGATGCCGGGCACGATCGCTGCCACAAGCAAGGTGGCACCGGCGAGGATGGCCACGAACACGGACACCACAGAGCCGAGCCGGCTCATCCCGCGTTTCTCCAGGAGACGCACCACCGGATCGAGCACGTAGGCGATGATGCCGGCGACGATCAGCGGGATGAGGACCGGTTGGAGGAAGCCGAAAAGCTGCCCGGTGAGCCAGACCAGGCCCACCAGCAGCAGGCCGAGGATGAGGATGGCCACACCGGTGGCCGCGTTCCAAAGGGTCCGCTTCTGGAAGGGGGTGGGGTGATCGCTCATCGGATGGCTTGCGTTAAAGCATGCCGCAGGGCGGATGACCAATTACAAAACCGCCGCGGGTTCCGAGTCGCCGGTCTGGCGGGCGATGCGATCGAGCACGCCATTCACAAAGCGGCTGGAGTCGCTGGTGCCGAAGCGCTTTGCGAGCTCGATCGCCTCATTGATGGCCACCTTGGGCGGTGTGTCCGCTTGCAGGATCTCATGGGTGGCCAGCCTGAGGATGGCGCGGTCCACGGGGTCGATGCGTTCCGGGGCGTAATTGTCCACCGCTTGGGCCAGCGAGGCGTCGATCGGGTCCTTGCCGGCGAGCACCTTGTCGACAAGTTCATCCGCACGGCGGCGGAGTTCGGCGATTTCGGTTTTGGAATCGCGCAGCTTCGCAAGATCCGCCTGATCCGGGAATTTCTCGGGCTCCTCGACCATGCGAAGGCGGTCCGAGATGCGCTGGAGGCGGCGGATGGTGGCGGAAACCGCCTCAAGCGGCCCGCGCAGGCCGGGATGGTCCTCAAGATCCCTGAGAAATCGCTGGCGGGATGCCGCCAGATCGCGATCCACGCGGAACAGGTGCTCAAGAGCCTTGCTGAAATGCTCGGCCACCGAGGCGTCATCATCATCCTTCGGCAGGCGTTCCAACTTGGCCAGGGCGGTGCTCCACCCGGATTCAAGCTCGGCGATGCGCAGCAGTCCGGCCTTGAGGGACTCCGCTTCCGGATAGCCCGCCAGCAGGGTGGTGGCGGCAGAGGACCGCTCGACGAACTCCGTAAGTCGTCCTTCGCGCCCGTGGGCGAGGTGGTGAACGGTCCGGAAAGTCGCCAGCTGCAGGCTGCGGCGGTCCGATTCGGTCACGAAGTCCCAGAACGGATCGCGCAGTGCCGCGGGATCCGCACCGCCTTCCAGATCGGCGCAATAAAGAAACTGGACCGCGGCTTCGCGGATTTGGCGTCTGCTAGGCATGTCGCTGTTTTTTGGCGATGGAGTTGCGGGGCATGGAGCGATCCAGCTCCTGGAAGACATCGATCATGGCGGCGGCAGCGCGGGCGGCTTCGCGGCCGCGGTTGAGCTGGGCTCCGATGCAGCGGGCGTAGGCTTGTTTCTCATCCTCGACCAGCAGCACCTCGTGAATGACCGGGCGCATCGATTCGATGGCGAGTCGCTGGAGTGCATCGGTCACCGAACGCCCGACCAGATCGGCGTGCTCGGTGGAGCCGCGGATGATCAAGCCCAGGGCGATCACACAGGCCGGCGGATCGCGGTCGAGCACCGAGGCCACCATCACCGGGATCTCAAAGGCTCCTGGCACGCGGATGAGGTCCACACGACCCTGCGGCACCAGCTCGCCAAGCTCTTCAATGGCGTTTTCCACCAGCGCGTCGGTGAACTGCTCGTTGTATTTCGATGCGACGATGCAGATCCTGACTTTCGGCCCGATGATCCGTGGTTTGGGCGGCAACGCGGTGGACATGCGCGGGGTATGGCCTCAGGCGGAACAAAAGTCAACCGGAGGACCGTGCGAATCCTCACCCATGCCGCAAGGCCGCCGGTTCTAACAGTCGGCGCGGCTTTTTCCGCGGAAGGCCCGGGGTCGTCTGGCAAGTCGGCCGGGATTTCCCCTTATGGCCGATTTTGGGACTCAATGGCCGATTTTGAGCCCTGAAATTCCTTTCAAAGTCCTGATTTTCAGGCATCTTGGCGTTGTTCGGACGCCGCAAGGCCCACCCGGACACCGAGTCCCAAGTGTTTAGCCAAACGTGTTCGGCCTGATCTCCGGGGGGAAGTCAGACGAGCCAGGTGGAGCCGGGCGACGAGGAAAAAAGCGCGCGCTGCGAGATCCGGGGGGAAATCCAGCGCGCGCTTTTTCGTGTCCGGGTGCGGCGAAGGGGACGAGCCATGACGGCCAATGAGGGATTTACCTCAGGGCGCGTTCCGTTATCGTTCCGGCGCATGGCCCACGGGATGGAAAAGCTCGATACGCTGCAGGCGGTGGAACTCGCCGAGGGCGTGAGCATCCGTCTGCGCATGGCCGGTCCGCTGCCCCGTGCCGGAGCCTATCTGATCGACCTGACCCTCCGTGTGCTGATCCTGGCGGTCTCGGGGTTTCTGGTCTCCCTGGCGGGCATCGCGATCGGTGGCAAGGTGGCGCAGGGCTTGTTCCTTCTGGCGTGGTTTCTCCTCGATTGGATCTATCCGGTGGTGTTCGAGGCAGGCAGGCACGGAGCCACTCCGGGCAAACGCGCCGCGGGTCTGCGGGTGGTCCAGGCGACCGGTTCGCCGATCACCTTCGGTCAGGCGGTGGTTCGGAACTTCCTGCGTTTCATCGATGGCATGCCGCTCTTCACCTATGCGTTCGGAATCACCAGTTGCCTTGCGACGAAGCGCTTCCAGCGCCTCGGGGATCTTGCGGCGGGGACCGTGGTGATTTACGACCGGATTGCCTCGCCCCCGCTGACGGCGGCGCCGCCACCCGTGGCTCCGGTGGCTCCTCCCGTCGGTCTCACGGCGGACGAAGTGCGCGCCCTGGCTGGATTCCGTGAACGGGCCGGGCTGTGGTCGGAGGGGAGGCGTGCCGAATTGGCGGACCATGTCTCGGACCTGACCGGTGCGCGCGGGGCGGAGGGAGTCTCGCGGCTCATGGCGATGGCCCACTGGCTCCAGCAGAAGCGCGACTGACTCCGCTCAAGGCACCTGGTATTGGGTCCTCAGTTTCTGATAGACGCCCTTCAGTTCCTCCAGCAGGGCGGCGTTCTCCGGATCGGCGTGGATGCTCCTCATTTCCTGGGGGTCCTTTTCCAGATCAAAGAGCTGCCACTCGCCGGTGCCGGTGAAACGGAAGAGCTTGTAGCGCGAAGTGCGGATGCCGTCGTGGGGCGGCACGTTGTGGGTTTTCTCGCCGTAGTAGGCATAGTAAACCGCGTCCCGCCATGCATCGGGAGTCCTGCCTTCGTTCCTGAGCACCGGCACGAGGCTGCGGCCCTGGATGTCCTCCGGGATCGCGGCGCCCGCCGCCTCTAACAGGGTGGGCGCGTAGTCGATGTTCTGGATGATCGCCTTGGAACGGGTCCCGGGTTTGACCACGCCGGGCCAACGGATGAGGAAGGGCATGGAGAGGGACTCCTCGAAGATCCACCGCTTGTCATACCAACCGTGCTCGCCGAGGTAGAAACCCTGGTCCGAAGAATAGATGACGATGGTGTTCTCGGCGAGGCCGGCCTCTTCGATGTAGTCCAGCATGCGGCCGATGTTTTCATCGAGCGCGCGGACGCAGCGCAGGTAGTTGGTGATGTAGCGCCGGTATTTCCAGCGGGTCAGTGCCTGCTCATCCATCGTGCCCTCCTTGAGTGCGGTCGCAAGGCGGGTGTTCTCATCCTCGTAGGCTGCGAAGAAGGCTTTCCTCTCTTCGGGCATCATGCGCCGGGTCTCACCATCCGGCATGTCGAGAAAGCGAGGATCCGTGGGTTTCTCCGGGAGAAGCATGTCATGTCCCCAGGCAAAGTGGCGTGCGATGGTCATCTGCTGGGTGGCGAGCAGCGAGCTGCGGCCCGCGTAATCGTCGAAGAGGGTGGGGGGCTCGGGCATCTCGACGTTTTTGAAAAGCCCGTAGTGCCTCGGCGCGGGCACCCAGTTGCGGTGAGGGGCCTTGTGCTGGCACATGAGCAGGAAGGGTTTGTCCTTCGGCCGTTGCTGGCGCAGCCAGTCGAGCGCCTTGTCGGTGATCACGTCGGTGCAGTATCCGCTGCTGCGGGTGGTTTTCCCGTCCATCGTCATGAAATCCGGGTGCACGTAGTTTCCCTGGCCGGGAAGGATTTCCCAATGATCAAAGCCGGTGGGACGGGTGACGAGATGCCATTTTCCGATGAGCGCGGTGGTGTAGCCTGCCTGGCGAAGGAGCTTGGGGAAGGTCTGCTGGGAGCCGTCGAACTTGTCGGTGTCGTTGTTCCGAAAGCCGTTGAGGTGCGAGTGCTTGCCAGTGAGGATGCTGGCGCGGGACGGGCCGCAGATCGAGTTGGTGCAGTAGGATCGCTCGAAAAGAGCCCCTTTGGCTGCGATCCGATCGATGTTCGGAGTCGGTGCGATGTCCTTGAAGCGTCCTCCGTAGGCGGAGATGGATTGCAGTGCGTGATCGTCCGAGAAAAGGAAAACAATGTTCGGCGGAGCCGCGGATGTGTTGAGCACGGACAGCAGGAGGAACAGCAGAAGGCGGGGTTTCATGGGCAAAAGGAAAGTGACGGAACGAAGGCTGCCATCGGCATGTTTCAGGAGCGAGCCCGGATTCCGATCTTGTCGGTGGACCCGCCATGGTGGAAACCAAGGACCTTCGCTCATGGATGACGATGGAAGACCCGGGTCCGCTCCGCGCCAGTCCTTCGCGGGTCGGCTTTTCGCCCCGGTGGACGGGGCCTCGCTTGCCGTGTTCCGCATGGCCTTCGGCTTGCTAATGGCTGCGGACCTCTGCTCCTACCTCGCGATGGGCTGGGTGGATGACCAGTTCATCCGGCCGGCGTTTCATTTCACCTATCCGGGGTTCGACTGGGTGCGGCCTTTTCCCGGGATCTGGACGAAGGTGGAGTTTGCCGTGCTCGCGGGACTTGCATTGATGATCGCTGCCGGGCTCTTCCACCGGTGGGCCGCGATCCTCTTTTTCCTCGGCTTCACCCATCTGTTTCTGGTGGATGCCGCGGAATACCTGAACCACTTCTATCTGATCTGCCTGTTTGCCTTCCTGATCATTTTCGTGCCGGTGCACCGGTGCTGGTCGATGGATGCCTGGCGGAAGGCACCGGGCTCATCGGCAACGGTGCCTGCGTGGAGCCTGTGGTTGATGCGTCTCCAGATCGGCATCCCGTATTTCTATGGCGGTCTCGCAAAACTCAATGGCGACTGGCTGCGCGGTGAACCGCTGCGGATGTGGTTGGCAAAACGGAGCGACTTCCCCTTGATCGGGCGCTGGTTCACGGAGGACTGGATGGTTTACTTCTTCAGCTATTCGGGGCTGGTGCTGGATCTTGTATTCGTGCCGCTGCTGCTGTGGAAACGCGCGCGTCTGTGGGCCTTCGCCGGGGTGATCGCGTTCAACCTGATGAACGCCGCCCTGTTCCACATCGGCGTGTTTCCGTGGATGATGATCGCCGCCTCGTTGTTGTTCTTTCCTCCGGACTGGCCGAGGTTGCGGGGCTCGGGAGTCCCGCGGGAGTCGAAACCACCGCCGCTGATCGGAACCGCTGTAGGGATCCCGGGAAAGGCCGCTTGTCTCGCGGGCGGCATCTTCCTGGCATGGCAACTCTTGATGCCCTTCCGGCACTTCCTGTTTCCCGGGGACGTGGCCTGGACGGAGGAAGGCCATCGTTTCTCATGGCGCATGAAACTCCGCGACAAACAATCGGAAACCTCCTTCGAGGTGACGGATCCCGTGCTCAAGGAAACGTGGGAGATTGTTCCCGGGGACTTCCTGACTCCGCGCCAGGAGACGGTGATGTCCGGCCATCCGGACCTGATCCACCAGTTTGCCATCCACATCGCCCGCCAGTATCAACGGGACTACGGCATGCAGGTGCAGGTGAGGGTCAAGGCGAGCTCCAGCCTGAACGGGAGGAAGTCCGCGGTCTTGATCGATCCCGCAGTGGATCTCGCCGCCGAGGATCGAAGTTTCGGCGCGCGGCCATGGATCACGCCGGTTCCGCCGCGTTGAGTAGCCCTCAGGCACCGATCGGATGCCAGACGGTCTTCGCCTCGGTGAAGTCGCGGATCGCGTAGGGCGAATCGTGGGTATTCGAGAACCAGTCGGTTTCCAGCGGATGGATCTTCACGCGTTTGATGCTCTCCGCGGCACCATGGCGCAGGCGTGACGCGTCCCCGGCTCCGGCGGAGGCTGAGAGCACCCGGATGTGTTCGTGGCTGGCGAAGGTGGCCAGCATGTCCGCCCGGTCACCGGTGAGGAGGTTGACGACTCCGCCGGGAAGGTCGGAGGTGGCCAGCATCTCGCCTAACAGAATAGCGGGGTATGGGGACTCGCGGGAAACCAGTGCTACCACCGCGTTTCCGGCAGTGATTGCCGGAAGGACGAGGCTCATCAGCCCTAACAACGGCGCGTCCTCCGGTGCGAGGACTCCGACAATGCCGGCCGGCTCGGTAACCGTGAAGTTGAAGTGCGCAGTGGCCACCGGATTGACGCTGCCAAGGACTTGCTCGTATTTGTCCGCCCATCCGGCGAAGTGGACGATGCGCTCGATCGTGGCGCGGGTTTCACGAGCGCTGGTGACGGCCGCCATTTCATCCGCGCGGGCCTCCAACATTTCCGCAAGCCGATAGAGGATCTGGGCGCGGTTGTAGGGAGAACGCTTGGCCCATCCCGCGCCCGCCTTGGCGGCGGCTTCCACGGCGTTGCGCAGGTCTTTCCTGGTGCAGAGCGGAATGTTGCAAAGAAATCTTCCATCCGCATCCGTGAGGGGAGCCACGCGACCGGACTCGGAGCGGATGAAGGCTCCGCCGACGTAGCACTTGGGGGTCTTGGTGATTTTCAGTGTCACGATTCCATTAAGGCCTCTTGATGCGGAATGACAAGCTGCAAGCATGCAAAACAAGGGGAGGCGGCTCGGCAGGTTCGGCAGCCGCATGCATTCCTCGACGCAACACTCGGCACCCCGGGAGCTACCCTGCGAGAATGGACTCATGCCGATGGTCTCCAATACCAACTCATCCCCCCGATTCCGCCGGTTGATGCGTTGATCCGCTTTTCGGTCGAGCCAGCGCCTTCCGCTACGGCCACGGATTCGGTATCTTCACCGGGTTTACAGAATCTTTACACTTTTTCGCCAATTCCACACACGGGTTTGACAATCCCCGGGCTCGATCGGGGAGAGCCTCGGGGATCCGGTGGTTTAAGCCAACAAACACAATCCCATGATAGGCCAACCGGTCCGACGGTTGGGCTGCACGCAAAGTGAGTTCCCGAGAGCAGTTGATGCCCCGTGGGCCCGATCCCAACACACCCGTTCCAACGATCTCCTGTGAATCCCAAGTTCATCTTTCCATTGCTTCTTTCGTCAGTCGCACTTTCTCAAGGGCAGCCCATCCTGACCTCGTGGTTCACGGAGAACTCCACGATGCTCGCCCGGGTGATCCAAAGCGGCACGCTGACCACTCCGGTCACCACCTGGCCATCGGCAGGGGTGACGAACGGCAACACGGGCGGTGCGGCGCAGACCCTGCCCGCCTACGCGGACGTTCAGCGGATCCGCTATACCGCCACCGACGTCTACATCAACGCGAACGGCTTTGCTTCTTACACGATGGGCCCCTGGTTCAACAACAACGGAGGTCTCTTCGGTTTCTGGCCGCTGGCCCGGGACTATCAGATCCGCATTACCCGCAATCCAAGCCCCGCCGCAACCAAGACCCGGCATCCGGGTGGGATGATCGGGATGATGGTGAACGGTGTGGCGATCTACGACCTCGGCGACGCCTTCTCCTTCAAGCAGACCGCCAATTCACCGTCCGTGACCGGCACCGACCAGATGGGGGCGAACGGCGACGGCTGGTGGTCACGCGACGCGCTCGCCGTGGAAGTCGTGACCTTCGATCCGGGCTTCGCTCATCAACCGGGAAACAACGGGCAGTATCATTACCATGCCGAGCCGAAGGCCCTTCGCTACCAGCTCGGCGACAACATGAAGGCGACTTACAACGCCTCGACCAACACGTATACCTACACCGAGGACCTCACGAACCTCCACCACTCGCCGATCCTCGGCTGGGCTTACGACGGCTATCCGATCTACGGGCCCTACGGCTATTCGTCCGCCATGAACGCGGGCAGCCCGATCGGCCGGATGCGCAGCGGCTTCGTTCTGCGGAACGGCACCAACGGAACCCAGAACCTCAACACCACGGGACGGGTCACCCTCGCGAAATGGGCCGCCGCCGTGTTTGGCGTGGCCAACCCCGGCAATACCAACCCGGTGGTCTTGGCGGCCACCCAGTACGGGCCATCGACCAGCTACCAGACCACCGGCCCGAACGGAACGACGACCTACACGCTCGGCCGCTACTGCGGGGATTACGATTTCCTCGGCGACCTGGGCCAGATCCAAGGGGTTGCCTTCGATCTCGACACCTACAATGGCCGCAATTGCGTGACTCCGGAATTCCCCGGCGGCACCTATGCCTACTTCGTGTCGATCGATGCCGCCGGCAACACCGTCTTTCCCCACATGCTCGGCAAACAGTATTACGGCACGCCGAATGCAGGCAACGCGACCACCGTTCCCGGCACGGCAGTGCAGCTATTCAACGGAGGACCTAACAGTCAGGAGGCCATGGACGCTCCCGCCGTCAACAAGTCCACCGGCGACGTCACCCTCACCTGGAGCAGCGTTGAAGGCGGCACCTACAAGGTCGAAGCAAGCAACTCCCTAACCGGAACATGGACCACCCTCAATGCCGCCAAACCTGCCGATGCCAACGCCACCGAGACCACGACTACTGAGAACGGCGCAGCCCTGACTTCCCGAAAGCGCTTCTACCGCGTCACCCGCACCGGGCTGAGTAGCTACGACCCGTGATCATGCCCGCCCTGTTCCACCCGCTCCGAACCCTTGTCCTTGCCGCTGTCATGACTGCGGCCGGCGTGGCTCCGGGAGCGACGTTGGAGATCGCATTGCGGCACATCTTCAATGGCGAGCCGCTGCTGCTTGACTCGCTGCGCTATGCAAACTCGGCGGGCGAAACGATGTCCTTCACGCGGATCAGCTACCTCTTGAGCGGATTCGCATTGGAAGGTGACGACGGAACCTGGATCGAACTGCCGGAGCAACAGGCATGGATCGATCTCGCCCGGCGCAGGACCACGCTTCGGCTCGACGAAGTTCCTGCCGGCAGATACCGTGCGCTGCGTTTCCATGTCGGGCCCGATGCCGCGGCGAACGCGGGCGACCCCGCGAAACTGCCCGCTGAGCACCCGCTGAATCCGAATCTCAACGGACTCCATTGGAGCTGGCAGGGCGGCTACATCTTCCTCGCCGTGGAAGGCCGCTATCGCGGTGCCGCCGCAGATCTCGCCGGCTACGCCCACCATCTGGCGCGCGATCCGAACCGCACCCGCATCAGCCTCGCCGCGCCGCTCGATCTCACCCAAGACTCGGCCGCCCTGCTCGATTTTGATCTCGGCACGCTCTTCAACGCTCCCCGCCCGCTTTCATTCGCCAAAGATGGCGTTGCCACTCATTCCCGCGAAGGCGATCCCGTAGCCGCCGCTCTGGTGGCCAACCTGCCCGGTGCTTTCCGGGTGAATCGGATCGTCTCGTCCGTGCCGGAAATCAGCCGCCCGAGCCCCTTGCAACCGATCGACCTGCCGGCGCGCTACACGCCCTACCGTTTTAACATGAGCGGCTCGTTTCCCGTGCCGGACCTGCCGCGCGACAACCCGCTGATCGACGAACGGGTCGCCCTTGGAAAGGCCCTGTTCCAGGAAGGCGCGCTGTCGCGGGACGGCACGATTTCCTGTGCCTCCTGCCACCAATCGGCCGCCGCCTTCTCCGATCCTCGGCGCGTCAGTAATGGCATCGACGGGCGCTCCGGCACCCGCAATGCCATGCCGCTTTTCAACCTCGCCTGGAAGAGCCGCTTCTTCTGGGACGGCCGCGCGCCCTCGCTCCGTGAGCAGGCCCTGATGCCGATCACGGACCATGCAGAGATGGACGAAAGCCTCGACCGGGTCTGCGCCAAACTCGCGGCCAAGCCCGGTTACCCGCCGCTCTTCGCCGCGGCATTCGGCAGCCCGGGGATCGATGCCACGAAGATCGGTCTCGCGCTCGAGCAGTTCCTTCTAACACTCACATCTTATGACGCGAAGTTCGACCGCGCGCTGCGTGGCAACGCGGTGTTCAACGACGAAGAGAAGCGCGGCTTCGAGCTGTTCATGACCGAGTATGACCCGCGCAACGGCCAGCTCGGCGCGGATTGTTTCCACTGCCACGGCGGCCCGCTTTTCAGCGACCACCAGTTCCACAACAACGGCCTGGCGTCGGACGACAGCGACACCGGGCGTGAGCGCTTCACGGGACTCGAGGCGGACCGCGGGAAGTTCTCTACACCCAGCCTGCGCAACCTCGCCCGCACCGCGCCCTACATGCATGACGGCCGCTTCGCCACTCTGGAGGAAACGGTCGCCCACTACAGCAGTGGTGTCCATCGGTCTGTCACGCTTGACCCGAACCTCGCAAAGCATCCGGAAGGTGGCTTGCAACTCAGTACCGATGACCAGCGCGCCCTCGTCGCCTTTCTCAAGACCCTCACTGAAGAATGATCCATCTCCCATGACTCCGACCCCATCTCGTCCTGCTCGCTGTTCCGCGTTGATGATGCTCTCCGTCTGTTCAAGCATCCTTGGTTCCGACGCCCATCCCGACCATGGCGATCAACTGGAGAAAAACACCTCGATCCCCGTCGCCGCGGTCACCGAACCCTCGGCCAAACCCGCGAGCTCCGTGAAGATCACCGTCGAAGGCGAATTCCGGCTCATCAAGTCGAACGGCTGGCCCGACCATGCGCCGGGAGAATTTCCCAGGCGCGGAAATCCGAACACGCCGACGCCTCAGAAGTATTCGTTCCGCGTGCCTTTGAAACCGGTGGCCGCGGAGTCGCCACAACGCCGCGGCGGATGGTGGTGGGGCGTCGCGATCAACGGCGTACCCTTCGAACCCGGCACCGGCGAAACCTGGAACAACGACCCGCGCTCCGGCTGGCGCTATGAGGCCGCCACCGGCTTCCTCAACCTCGGGCTCGACGAGCACAACGCCCACGTCCAGCCCAACGGCTCGTATCACTACCACGCGCTGCCGACCGGACTGGTCGAGCGACTCGGCGGCGATGGCAAGAAGATGCTGCTCATCGGTTGGGCGGCTGACGGCTTCCCCGTTTACACCGGCATGGCCCATGACGATGCCAAGGATCCGAAGAGCGCGCTGCGAAAGATGAAGTCCAGCTACCGGCTCAAACAAGGCCCGCGCCCGGAGCAGGCGGACGGCCCCGGTGGAAACCACGACGGACGTTTCAGCCAGGACTTCGAGTTCGTAAAGGGCCTCGGCGACCTCGACGAATGCAACGGCCGCAACGGGGTGACCCCGGAGTTTCCGAAAGGCACCTATTACTACTGTGTCGGGGCCGAGTTCCCCTTCGTCGGTCGCATGTGGCATGGCACCCCCGATGAAAGCTTCAACAAGGGCGATCGTCCGCCAGGTGGACAAGGCCGCCCCGCTCCTCTCGGTGGTGCGCCGCGTGGCATCATGGAAAACGGCCCCGGTGCGGGAACCAATCCGGGTACAGGCCGCGGCCAGATGCCCATGCCGGTGATCGACGCGCTCGACTTGAACAAGGACCGGTTGATCGATTCGGACGAACTCTCGAAAGCGACCGGGAGTCTCAAGAAGCTCGACAGGAATGGCGACGGTCAACTGAGCTCCGAGGAATTCCGCCCGGTGCCGGGACGGGGCATGGGGCCGCCGCGCGAGTAAAGCCGCCCTCACTTCGAGGTGTAATCATCGACACGAATTACCTCGATGCTCGTGGACTTGCCGTTCCGCATGAGTTCGCGTTTCATCAGGGAAAACCCGATGACGGAAGAGGTTGTTAGCGTTCCTCCATCATTCTCCTGATACTCCACTTTGAAATGGCCGCCCTTTTGCTCAAGGACACGATAACGCCTGAAGCCAGGGGCGTCGACCTCCCGGCAAACGGTCCAATCCCCCTCCTGCCTGATCCCGGTTTTGGAGAACTGATTCCTGTTTTTATCGACCGCATCGAGATTGATTTCGGTGATCACGGGGCTCTCCGTGTCTGCAAGCCAACCTTGGATCAGCGAGAAAACCTGGGGATGGACTCTGAAAGTCGGAGCCGCATCGGCTGCTTCGCCTTCTTCCGCATGGAGGCTGGAACAGCCGGTGATGAGCAATGCGAAGGTGAGTAAGAGCTTTTGCTTCATTGGGTAATGGATTGGGCCGTACATGGACTTGAGGGAGCTTGCCATGGAATCGGACGAGAGACGGCAGCCGCCGTGCGGGATTACCTCATCACTTGAGAGAGGAATGTCCAGAAGTCGCCTGCCTCATTGCAACGAAGCATAATCCAACAATCCATGCTTCCCGCCCTCTCTTCCGAAGCCGGATTCCTTGTAGCCGCCGAAAGGTGAACTGGGGTCGAATTTGTTGTACGTGTTTGCCCAAACCACGCCGGCCTTGAGCTTCGAGGCCATCATCAGGATGCGCGAGCCCTTGTCCGTCCAGACCCCGGCGCTCAGGCCGTAGGGAGTGTTGTTGGCTTTCTCGATGGCTTCCTCGGGCGTGCGGAAGGTGAGGATGGACAACACGGGGCCGAAGATCTCCTCATTGGCAATGCGCTGGCTCTGGGTGACGTTGGAAAATACGGTGGGCGGGAAATAGAAGCCGCTCTTCGGCAGCTTGCAGGCCGGCTGATGGATCTCGGCGCCTTCATCCACTCCGCTTTGGACGAGCTGCTGGATCCGGGTGAGCTGTTCCTTCGAGTTGATCGCGCCGATGTCCGTGTTCTTGTCGAGCGGATCGCCGACACGCAGCACGGCGATGCGGCGCTTCAGGCGGGCGAGGATCTCCGTGGCGATGCTTTCCTGAACCAGCAATCGCGAGCCCGCGCAGCAGACGTGTCCCTGGTTGAAGAAAATGCCGTTGACGATGCCCTCCACCGCCTGGTCGAGCGGGGCATCCTCAAAGACGATGTTCGCCGCCTTGCCGCCGAGTTCGAGCGTGAGGCGCTTGTCGGTGGTGGCCAGGGCGCGCTGGATGATCCTGCCGACCTCGGTGGAGCCGGTGAAGGCGATCTTGGCGGCGAGCGGATGATTGACCACGGCGGCTCCGGTTTCACCCGCTCCGGTGACGATGTTGACCACTCCCGGCGGCAGACCCGCGTCGGTGAGTATCGAGGCGAACTTCATCGCGGTGACCGAGGTGGTTTCCGCAGGTTTGAGGACCACCGTGTTTCCCGTAGCCAGGGCGGGGGCGATTTTCCAGGCGAGCATGAGCAGGGGGAAATTCCAAGGGATCACCTGCCCGATCACGCCGAGCGGTGCGAGCGACCGCCCGGGAGCCACGTAGTCCAGCTTGTCCGCCCATCCGGCATGATAGAAAAAGTGCGCGGCGGCCATGGGCAGGTCGAAGTCGCGCGACTCGCGGATGGGCTTTCCGCCATCGAGGGTCTCCGCCACGGCAAATTCGCGGGACCTGTCCTGCAAAAGCCGTGCGATGCGGAACAGGTACTTGCCACGTTCCTTGCCGGGCAGCTTGCTCCACGACTTGAAGGCGTGGGCGGCGGCCTGATAGGCGGCATCCACGTCGGCAGCGTTGGCTTGGGCGATTTCCGAAAGCTTTTTCCCGTCCCGGGGGGAAATCGAGTCGAAGTATTTCTTCGACTTCGGGGCCACCATTTTCCCGCCGATGAACAGCCCGTAGCGGTCGTCGATGGATGCGGGTGCCGATTCGGGCGCGGGATCGAATTCCCAGAGATCGCCGAAGAGCAGTTCGCGGGCGGAGGGGCGGGAAGGTGATTTTTTCGCGGGCATGGAATGAAGTGCCGAGTGAGAAGGGTGAAGTGGGTTGGGGGGGAATCAGTAAGCGCCGGAGTCTTCCGAGAAGGTCCATGGGGCCTGATAGGCTCCGGTGCGCTGGGTTTCGAGCTGGCGCAGCAGGTCGTTGAGCAGGGAGGATGCGCCGAAGCGGTAACGGCGGTTGTTGAGCCAATGGTCGCCGAGCGTTTCCTTCACGGCGATGAGGAACTGGATGGCCTGCTTGGCGGTGCGGATGCCTCCGGCGGGTTTCATGGCGATCTCCACGCCGGTGGCGAGGAAGTGGTCCCGAATGGCGTCGAGCATGACCTGGTTGTTGCCGAGCGTGGCATTGGAGGATGTCTTTCCGGTGGAGGTCTTGATGAAATCCCCGGGGCGGATCACCCGCATGGCGAGAAACGAGGCGGCACGGATGTGGTCGTAGGTTTCCAGTTCGCTGGTCTCGAGGATCACCTTGAGAATGGCGTCGCCACAGGCCTCGACCACCGCGGCAATCTCGTCCTGGACCCGTGCCAGCTCGCCTTCAAGAAAGGCCCCGCGGTTGATGACCATGTCGATCTCATCCGCACCATCGGCCACGGCCTGCCGGACCTCGGCAAGGCGGGTCTTGAGCGGTGCCTGGCCGGACGGAAACGCCGTGGCCACCGAGGCGATCCGGACGGGCGTGCCCTTCACATGCCGGGCCGCATGCTTCACCATCGAGGGATAAACACACACCGCAGCCACCTGCGGGATGTCCGGCGCATCGTGCGGACAAAGGGCCTTGCGGCAAAGCGAGGCGACCTTTCCGGGCGTATCCTTTCCCTCCAGCGTGGTGAGGTCCACCATCGTCACCGCCAGCCTCAGTGCGAAGAGCTTCGAGTCCTTCTTGATGCTGCGGGTGGCATACTTGGCCACCCGCTCCTCGATGCCCACTGCATCGACGGGGCCCACCTCCTCCAGCAGACGGCACAAATTCCGGGAACTCCTTGCAATCATCGTTTCAACGATTGCCCGCAGCAACGGGCCTGCCAAGTTCCAAGTTTTACCGGCGAAAATTGCCTTTACGGATTTGAATTTGAACGATTTGAATCAATTTCGGTCCGATTTGTTACCAACCCCCTAACACAAGCACATCATGTTCAAGGAATTCAAAGACTTCATCATCAAGGGCAACGCCATCGATCTCGCCGTCGGTGTGCTGATCGGTGCCTCGTTCGGAAACGTGGTCACCGCCATCACCAAGGGGATCATCGACCCGGTGCTCAACAGCATCGGAGGCAAGCCGGACGTCTCGCTCAAGGTCGGGATCATCGATGCCGGGCTGGTGATCAACGCCGTGCTCTCCCTGGTCATCACCGGTGCCGTGTTGTTCTTTGTTTTCGTCAAACCGATGCAGAAGCTCAAGGCGATCACCGAAAAGCCCGCCGCGCCCGCCGGTCCGCCGGAGCCCAGCGCCGAGGAGAAGCTTCTCAGCGAGATTCGCGACCTCCTGAAGCAGAAGGCCTGAACACGGCGGCGGGGACATCCGGGACGGCTGAAATCCAGCTCCCGGATGTTTTTAGCCTCGTCATGGATCGTGGTGCGGGCTACATTCTTCCCAGAAATAGTCGGCGCAATCCAAGCGACTTGGCACGCCTAGTGCTTTCTATTCATCACCAATCCACCGAACTATGAAAAAAATCGAAGCGATCATCAAACCATTCAAGCTTGAAGAAGTCAAGGAGGCCCTCGCCGAGGTGGGTGTGCAAGGTATGACTGTGACCGAAGTCAAGGGCTTTGGCCGTCAGAAAGGCCACACTGAGATCTACCGTGGCTCCGAGTATACCGTGGACTTTCTTCCGAAGGTGAAGATCGAGATCGTGGTGGACGACGCCCAGGCCGACAGCGTGGCTGGCGTGATCGTGAAAAGCGCGAACACCGGCAAGATCGGTGACGGCAAGGTGTTCATTTCCACCGTCGAGCAGGCAATCCGCATCCGCACGGGTGAGACCGGTTCCTCAGCGGTGGCAGTAAACTGATCCGTCGATCCGGAAACTTTCAAAACCGATGCTCCTTCCCGGGGCATCGGTTTTTTTGTGCATGTCAGCGGCGCTGGCACCGCCAGTCGTTGAACGCGTGTCCGATCCGTTCCGCGGTATCGCTTGCGCTGAGGGACTCGGCGCAATGCCCGTGGTGCCAGATGGCGATTTCCGAGGCCCGCCCGCAGATCCAGGCTCCGAGGCTGGCGGCGTCCATGCCGGGATGGCCCCCTGCGAGGAGGGCTCCGATCACACCGGCAAGCAGGTCGCCCTGGCCGCCGGAGGCCATGCCGGGGTGGCCGGTGGAGTTGCACCAAAGCGGGCTGCCCTGCCGATGGACGAGGGTCCTGGCGCCCTTGAGCAGGAGGGTGGCACTGTGACTGCGGGCAAAGCCGCGTGCCTGCTCCTCCCGGGGAAGGTCGGCAAGTTCCGGGCACAGCCGCCTGAACTCTCCGGGATGCGGGGTGATCAGGTGGTTTCCCCTCAACATCGATCTCCGCCCGGAGCGTGCCAGAAGGTTGAGTGCGTCGGCATCAAGCACCATCGGGCCCTCGTGATGTTCCATCCAATCGAGCAGGATGGAGCTGTCCGATGCCGTCGGCTGTCCCAACCCGCAGCCGACCACCCAGGCGTCCGCCGGATGTTCGAGTGCTTCGGGGAGTCGGTCGAAGGCGCGGACGATGACTTCCGGCGGGCAACGCGACGAGATCCGCTCCACCCAAGGGCGGGGGGCATGCAGGGTGATCAATCCGGCACCGCCCCGCAGAGCGCCGGTGGCGGCGAGGACTGCGGCACCGGGGTAATCTTCGGAGCCGACCAAGAGGGAGACCCTTCCGGCCCTGCCCTTGTGGAAATCGAAAGGGCGCGGAGCCTTCCCGATCTCCAGAAACTGCGGGCAAATCAGGTCGGTCTCGGTCGAGGCGGCATTCCCCAGCGGGCCCACGGGAACGAGGGCCAAGGCCCCGGTGAAATCGGCTGCTTCCGCCTTCAGCAATCCGCATTTGGCCTGGGCGATCATCAGGGTGAGATCGGCGACCACACAGGGGGCACCGGCCTCGCCCGTGTCCGCGTTGAGTCCCGAGGGGAGGTCCGCCGCGGCGACCATTGCCGCTCGCTTGGTGCGCAGGTCGTTCATTTCTCGGATCAGCATGGCGATCGGTTCGCGCGGAGATCCCTGGCTGCCGATGCCCAGAAGCCCGTCAATCAGCAGCAGTGGCCCACCGACAGGAGGGGGGGGCACGGAGTCCGCTTCCAACTCATCGAGTAAGGATGCTTCCAGCAGATCCCGGGTGAGCGGCGCGAATGTCTCGGTGGGAAATGCCCGCCGTATCCCGGTTTTCCAGCCGAACTGCTCTCTCAGCACGCCCAGCGCCACGATCACATCCCCGGCGTTGTGGCCCTTGCCCAGATAGCCGACTGCCATGCCCGGAACCGGGAAAAATCCGGCGATGGCAACCGCCAGAGCAGACCCCGCCCGCTGAAGCAGGCCTTCCTCGGTCCAGCCATCCGCCTTGGCGGAAGCCTCGATGGCCAACATCTCACGAACGCCGACGGCAGGCATGCCTCAAGCTAGTTCGCAATGCCGCCATCCGCCAGTCGCAAAACCTCAGCCGGCGCGGCGATAACGCTGGATGCCCTCGGCGATCCCGCGAGCGATGGCTTCGCGGAACCAGGCGGACTTCATGCGATTGCGCTCGGACTCGTTGCTGACGAAGCCACCCTCCACCAGGATGCCGGGGAGGTTCGTATTCCGGATCACATAGAAGCGGGCGAACTTGGCGTTGCGATCGACCGTGCGGGTATTGCGGACAAGGCTGCCCTGCACGAACTGAGCGAGACGCTGGCCTTCGCGGTTGTAGTAAAAGGTCTCGAGCCCGCTCACTTGCTCCTTCCAGGTGTAGTTGTAGTGGATGCTCACAAAAATCGCATTGCGATAGCCGTTGGCGATCTTGCAGCGCTGGGGAAGGGAAACGAAGTAGTCGCTGCGGCGCGTCATCACCGTTTGATAACCCATGCGCTTCAAATTGGCTTCCAAACGGGTGGCCGTATCGAGCGCCAGGTGTTTCTCATACACCCGGCCCCATTGCCCGCCGTTGTCGTGGCCGCCGTGGCCGGGGTCGATCACTACCGTCCGGAAATTCGCTGCTTGGGCCGTGACACCGAACGCACAGACCGCCGTGAGGGCGAGGAATCGAAGGATCGTTTTCATGGGAAAATTTAGGAAAGGAAAACTGTAAGGAGATGTTAAGAATTTTAAAAATTAGTAAAGCACAAAGTTCCCGGAAATGGCGATTCCTCCGCGATCAGTAGGTGATCGGGGGCCGGTCGGTGGCCTTGCGGACCTTGGCCTTTTGCTCGGCAGCCGCTTTGGGATCGTAGGGAATGCTGTTGGAGACCCTCACCGTGCCGTCCCCGAAAGTCAGCAACTGCGGGTCGCCCACCGGCCCGCGCTGGTGGATCTGGCGGGAAACGAGGTTGCCATCGGTATCCACCACACAGTGGATGAACATGGTGGGGGTGGTCAGGAAGAGCACGTTCATGCGCTGCTGGCGGTCCACGGTGGCTACGGGTTTGCGGAGCATGAGCACGTCTCCGAGCAGGAAGGTGCGGACGAGCTGGCCGGTACTGCCATCCCGGACCTGGGCGTAGATCTGGGACTTCGAGTCGCCGGCAAAGTTGAGCAGCCGGAACTCCCGGGTGGCCATGCCGCCGCCGGTGGTGCCGACCTTTTGGGACCAGTAGAGGCTGCCGGAACTCTGGATGAAGAATGCCTTGTTGGTGGTGGTGCCCTCGGTGGCGTCCCCGGGCGGGCGGATCACGGCGGCGACCGAGAAGGTCCCGGCATCGCTGAGATGGAAGTGCTGGGTGAGGTCCACCTCGCGGGCGAGGGTCTGGCCTGCGCCGATTTTCATCGGGCCGAAAAGCGAGCGTCGTTTCGGGTTCACGGTGTTGCCGCTGCCGTTGCGGACGATGAAATCGAGCCACTGGAACCGGCCGTCGCTGCGGAAGACCAGCTCGCGGCCGGAGTGGTTGGTCACCGTGACCACGGCGGTCACCGGTTCCCCGGCGAGGTGGAGTTTTTTGGTGATCTTCAGCGAGGTCGCCAACTGGGCGTGGGCCGTGCCGAGGCAGAACGCCGCGGCAAGGGCAATGGGTTTGAGGCTCCGTAGCGTCATCGTGCCGGAGAACTAGCCCAGACCCGGGGAGGCGTCAATCTAACGCGCGGCATCAAGTCCACTCGCAGAGGGATTCGAGGTAGGCGGCCGATCCGTCCCTCAGCCAGCCGTCGAGCTGTGAGGGGTCCTTGAGCTGCTGTCCACGCATCCGGGGCACCGCGACGTAGCGGGTCTCGATGGAGGGCAGGTGGCTCATGTCCACCCAGAGTTTCTCGAACTGGCAGACCGGGAAAACGTCCTCCTGACCGTGTCCCCAGCGCTTTTTGACATCCTTGAGGGTGATGTAAGTGGGCATTTTCGCGGCGAGATTGCGGACGGCGGCGGTCGTTTTTGCCGTGTCGGAGAGCTCGGCGCGGGTGATGCGGAAGGACTGGAGCAGGGCGTCGATGTCGATCCAGCAGGTGTTGCTGTTGTAGTAGGTGAGGTTGAACTCATCCTCCTCGCGGGGCATGGCGAGTCCCTCGACGAGCTGCGGGCGGCCGTTGACGCGGGCAAGTCCGCCCCCCCGGTCTTCGAGGCGGCGGGAAATGACCTCGAAGGTGAGGCCTGCGCCGGACGAGAGATGGAGCCCGAGCAGGGCGGGGTCCACGTTCATGCCCACGGTGTCGATATTGTGGAGGACGAGGGTCTTGAGTTGGGGGCGCTCCTTCAGCAGGGCGGCGAGGGTGCCGTTGCGGAGGAGGTTGGGAACCTCATACCAGTGGCCCACCGGGTGGAGGCACTGGAGGGCCAGGTTGTCCGTGTAATTGGAGGCCTCCCCGGCGGATTGAGCCCAGTGGATCAGTGCGGTCCTCAGGCTGTCGCGGACCTTCTGCTGCTGGACGTCGAGCGTCTGCTGCGGCATTTCCTCCCAGGCGAAGCGCAGATCGCGCACGGTGGGAACGGTCCGCAGGCCGATCGATTTTCCTTCCGAGAGCACGAGCGGCCCCTCGTAGCCGAACTGGCCGTGCTCGTCCAGGAAACGGCGGGTGGCCTCGTGCGAGAAATAGCTGGTGGTGAAGATGTGGGGCAGCGGAGTGCCGCACTGCCGCCCGATCCTGCGGCTTTTGGCGAGGTGGGTTTCCACGAAGGACCGGTGGCGACCGCCAAGGCGGCAAAACGGGTGGAGTGCCTTGACCACTCCGGCTCCCTGGGTCCACCGGGATCCCGCGCCTGCGGCCAGGGTGACCACGGCCACCTCACCCGCAGCGAGGGCGGCGAGCCCTCTTGCATGGTGGTCGGAAGGAAGGGTTTCCGGGCGGGTCGCATCGGTGAGGTCGCTTTCGTGCACATCCTCGATCACCGCATTGGCGGGCAGGCGGTTCTGCGCCAGGCCGATGCGTCCGGCCTTGAGGTCCTCGCGGATCTGTTCATGGGCCACGCGGTCGAAGCCGTAGCGGTCGAGCATGTCCTCCAAGGGCACGCGGTTTCCGCCCCCGGCGTCGGCTCCGTGGGGGAAAATGGCGTCGAAGAGGGTCTGCACCATGCCCTGGAGTTCCGGGCGGGTGCGGCAGGCTGCGGCAAACTGATCGAGCTCGGCAAGGCGGGGCGCGCCAAGCTCCTTGCGGTCCATCCTCAGCATGGCCGGTATGGTGAAACGGTAGTATCCGGCGGGCATCAGGGCGTTTTCCCCGGTGAGGAGTTCCGCCCAGGTGCCGCGCTCGTTGATGGCGAAATCATACACCACCGGCTCCATGGCAAAGGGCAGCGCGGAAGAAAGGCGGCGCTTGGTTTCCGACATCACCGCCTGAAGGAATTCCTGGCCTTCCGCCTTGCGGTGGGGCGCGAACATGAAGCCCATGCCGCCTCCGGACATGCCGCCGAGCATCCAGAATCCCCAGAAGTCCTCGCCGAAGGTGGCGCGGGTCCGGTCGATCAGTTGCTCGGTGTAGTGATTGCTGGCCCAGGGGATGATGGTCTGGATGGGCCCTTGGAAATTCTCGGTGGTCGCAGCGCCGATCGCGGCGATATCGCCTTGCTTGAGGCCTTCCAGGATGCGGTCGAGCACGCCGTGGGTCTTGAGACGAGCGCTCCACTCCGGCTCGCTGCGCAAGAGGTATTTCTCGGTGACCATCTCAAGGATGGGCCCGACGTTTTGGGCCATGCCACCGTGAACAAGGACCAGCGAATCCTGAAGCTTGCGCCTGGCTTCCGGTGGCGAATCATCTCCATCGAGAATCCGGTGGGTGGGCATCAGGCGTCCGCGGCTGATGCCGAATTCGGGGTCTCCCTCGGCCGCGGCGGTGCCGCAAATGAGCTTCATGCCGGGCCAGACGCCGCCGGAATCCTGCCAACCGCCGCCCGAGCCGCCGATCCATTCGCCGAGAAGGGCGCGCGCCAGGACGATGCGGCGTTCGTTTTCCTCAAGGCCACCCGTGAGCGAGCGCGCCTGGCCGGTCGCCCGCATGCAAACACCGATCAACGCGGCCAGCAGATTCGTGGACACGGCGAGGCGCGATCCCTTCGGGATGTTGTTCACGCTGCTGACCAGTTCCAGCCCCAGACCCGGGCCGACGACGCGTTCAAGCAGGTCGGCGAGGCTCTGGCCGGAGCCCTCGATGCCCGGTGGCACAATGCCGCTGGCGATGACCGCGGCCTTGAGCAGGCCGAGATAGTCCTTCGCGAAATCAAACACCTCGTTGAGGCTCGAAATCTCGGCGGTGCAGCCCAGGTCCACACTGGTGAGACGGAGCACGGGCTTGTCGATCACCCGGAGGCTTGCTTCGACGGGCGGGCTCGGCTGTTTGTCACGGCCGTGAACCGAGAGGTCCACGGAAATGTTGAGCACTTTCGCACCCTCGGGGTAGTCCATGCCGAGGAAGAAGATGTCGCTCCAGCCACAGTGGGTGAGGTCCATGCGGACGGGCGTGCGCTCGCGAAGCACCGGACGCAGCCCCGTGGCCGCATCGATTCCCAGCAACTCCCTGCGGATCCGCAGCGGATGGTCGGCGGGGTGGCCCATGCGGAACATCCACTGGTTGCCGGAAACCCCGCGGACGCTGCGGCGGACCTGGTCGGCGAGGGTTTGAAACGCGAGTTTCTGATAGGCGGAGGCCAGCGCGCTGGAAATGCCGTCGCCAGGCCCGTGAGCCGACTGGGCTTCCAGGAAGAGGTCGATGGCTTCCTCGAAGCGTCGCTCTAACAGATGCTCGTATCCGTGGAAAGGAATCCGCCCGGCGGGTTCCGCAGCGAGCAGCGCGGGCAGGTGGAAGCGGTGGATCGAGTGGAGGAAGAGCAACGCCCGCACCCGCTGATAGAGATTCCCGCTGCTGCGGCGGAACGAGTCGAGCTCGGCGGCCTGGGCGAGAAGGTCCGGCGCGTCGAGTGCGGCACAGGCGGCGTCGAGCGGCAGGTTGCGGATGCTTTCCTCGGGTGAGGTGATGAGGTCGATGAGGCGAGGCATGGCCGCGGTCAGGCTTGGGATTGGACGAGGGTTTCGGTGATCAGGGTGAGCACCTCGTCGCGGTCCTTGCCGGCGAGTCCGAGAGCGAGTTGGGTGGCGAGCAGGCCGTATCGGAGATCGATGTCATGGCGCTTGCCGGCGAGTTCGTGGGCGAGGTAGCGCTCCCTGCGTGCGGTCTCAGCCAGTGCGGACGAGAGATCGCCGCGGCCTTCGGAAACCTGGCGCCCGAGAATCCCCATCACCTCCGGGGTGAGGACGTGCATGCCGAAGAAACAGAGATAGTGACCCGCCCTCAAGCCGGGCACGACGAGCGCCTGCTCCGCCTCGGTGGGGGTGGGTTTTTCAATCACGGTTTCCACCTCGTAGAGGCGCTCCGAGCCTTGGACGCGCCTGCCGCCGATGCAGCCGTAGTAGGGCAGCTTGCTTTCATGGGTGGCCTGGACGGCGGACACCGCGCAGCGCCCGGACTCCGCGGTGGCAAGAAGCTGGGCCGCGCAGGACATGTCCGATCGGCTCGTGTAAAGGTGGTCGCCCACGGTGAGCAGGAAAGGGTCGTCTCCGGTGAAGTCCGCCGCGCAATGGACGGCGTGTCCGTAGCCGAGGGCCTGAGGCTGGGCGATGAAGCGCATCCGGCGCGCCAGCGGACCGGCGGCCTCGGTGTAGGCGGCTTCATCCCCCGGGCAGACAATCACCGCGATCTCCTCGATCCCCGCGCCGACCAATTCCCCGGCCAGGATGGCCAGTGCCGACTTGGCGCTGCCGTCCTGATCGACGAGCGTTTGGAGGGGAAGGGTGCGCTGGTTCTTTCCTGCGGCGGTGATGACGGCTTTGATGACTTTCACGCCGCGCAATGTGTGGAAATCCCCATGGGGTGACAACCCCGGATTGCCACCGGGTCATGCAGATTTTCCATCTACCTTCGGCTTGCGGATCTTGGGCGGGGACGGGGGCTCCCGTGGGACCACCCGCTCGATCGAATCGGTCGTGATCCATCCCCGGGTCTTGGTGGCGAAGCCGACGTAGGCCCAGTTTCCAGTTTGGCGGATCACCTCGCACAAGGAGCCTGGCGGCGCGTCGATCACCTCCGTGGATGTCCGGGAGGCGTCCGCGTGGAGGACGGCCCCATCCGCCGTGATCACGGCTTGCCGGGAGAGGGGGGAAAACTCCGCATCGTTCGGATAATAGCGCCATCCGAGGCCTCCACCGGCGATCACCAGCGGAGCGAGTACGAGAGCGGCCACCGCGAGGATCCGGATCCGGGCTCCGGGCCGGGATGCGGGGAAAACCAGGGCTGCGAGGACGCACATCCAGGCACCGGTCCAGACCGCGCCCTTCCAGAGGCCGAGCGGGAAGCGTGCCAGCGCGTATTGGTAGTCCGGCCGGTTCACGGTGATGGACCCGTGCTTGCGTTCGATGAAGCGCAGATTCTGCCGGGCTTCGGCATGGCCCGGATCGCGGGAAAGCGCGCGGCGGAAATAGAGGGCGGCGTGGCCGGGCGATCCGGAGCGGTAACAGGCGTTGCCGATGTTGTAGAGGACATCTGCTGAAAGGGATTCGTAGGGGCCTGCCTGGAGCCAGAGGCGGATGGCCTCGTCATACTTGGCCTCATCGTAGGCGGTGCGCGCGGTCGTGGGGGTTTCCGCAGCGCGGGTTTCCCCGGTGCTCGCCACCATGGTGAGCGCGGCAAGGGCCATCATCGAGAGCCTTCGCAACAGGCTGAGGATTTCCGATCGGCGGCCTGATGGCAGCAGGCTGCCGGTGGGTTTCTCCGCCCGGAAACAAAACGAGTCCCGTTCCGCAAGAATCGCCCGCACCTCCGGGGCCGGGTTTTCGCCCATCCAGCGTTCGATGTAGCCGCCGACGGAGATCAGGAAACGGGCGTCATCGCCATCCTTGGACGCCTCGATGCCTGCGAGTTCCTTCATCCGGGCGCTTCTTACGGGATCCTTCCGGAAGCGATGGCCCACCCGCATCCACACGGCTTTGGCGATCAGGGCAAGGGCCGCCAGTCCGCCTAACAGATGTCCGGCCCATGCCGGAAATCCCGATGCCCCGGAGACCGTCAACGATGCGGGATCGATCAGGGCGAGAATGTCCGTCATCCGTTCGACCGGCACCGGCAGCGCGTCGGGCGGGGTGCCCGAGGCCAGCGGGGTGATGACCGCAGGCTTCATGGCCAGGGGAATCGGTTCGGTGGTCACTGTCTGATAGATCTTCTCCTTCGGGTCGAAGTACACGAAGCGGAACGGCGGCACCGCCGCCTTCAGTTCGAGGGGGCGGATGAACTGCTTGAAGACGGTGGCTCCGGAGAGTTCGTGGCGCTCGATGCCGCGCTGTTCGTTGGTGGCTTCGTAAACTTTCCAACCGGCTTCCTCCGAGAGCTTGGGCGGGCGCAGGGTATCCAGATTTCCGCTTCCGCTCACCCGGATCTCCAGCGGGATCGGGTCTCCCTCCGTGACTTCGGTGGCTCCGGCCTTCACTTCCACACGGAAGCGGCCGATCGCGTTGTCGAAGCCCTCCGGCGCGCCATCGGGCAGAGGCCGGGATTCGAGCTCAAGCCGTGGAATCGCAAGATGCACCTCCTCCGCCACACGCCGCAGCAGACCGTCCATCACCACCTGGGTGGTGACCAGCCGCACCGTGGCCGGGCCGATGCCGATCACGCCCTTGCGGTTCGGGGTCAGGGTGCTCGGATAGGCGACCGATACATAAGGCATGCCTAACAGATTCACCGAACCCCTCAAGGGCGATGGCTGGAAGCGCCATGCGGTGAGTCCGTCGCGCTGGAAGTCCGGGATGCCCCAGTCCTCGACAAACAGATCGGCGGGCACGAACAACTTGATCTCCACCGGAGTGGCTTCGCCCTCGTAGGGTTTGTCCTGCGTCACGCGGAACGAGGTGGCGTAGCGAATGCGGGTGCCGCCTGCCGTGATCTCGGACCACTTGAGCTCGTCCGGGTTGAAGATCATGAACTCGATGGGTTCGGTGGTCTCCTTGACCGTCCCGGCGACCACTTCGAAGGAGGGGATCACGTGGCGGCCGGTTTCGTAACCGGAGACCACGTATTCGAACACATACTCAAGGCGCCGGCCGGGCTGCAGCTTGGTCTGGGCTCCGCGGCCTGCGGGGCGCAGGGTGAAGCCCTCGACCGCCGGAATCACCGGGAAGGCCGTGGGCTGAGTGCCGCTGATCGAGACTTCCAAAAGCGCCTGCTCGCCACGTGCGAGAAAGCGCGAGGAGAGACGGCTGGAAACCTGTTGGATCTGCGCGGGAAGCTGGGCGTGCAGGCAGAGCCAGACGGCGGTCGCGATCCGGAGGAAGGTGGAAATGGAAGTTCGGCTCATGGGGCTTACCAATCTTTTTCGGGTGGTCGGAACTCGCGCCTTCCGGGGGTGAGGGGGCCTTTTTCGAGGTCGGCGTTTTCCTTGAGAATCCTGCGTGCCTTTTCCTCGGGCGTTTCATCCGGGTTCTTGCCCTTGTCACCCTGGCGTTCCTGATCCTTGCCATCCTTTTCCTTTTCGGGCGGATTGTCGCCTTCGTTTCCCTTGGCCGGGTCCTTTTTCTCCTCCTCATCGCCGGCTCCCTGGTCCTTCGGAGGTTGCTCGCCGTTTTCGCCGGACTCTCCCTCCTTCGGTTCGCCCTCGCCGGGGTCGCCCTGTTTCGGCTCGCCCTCGCCGGGCTGGGGTTGAGGCATCGATTGCTCGGTCTTTTGCTGTTCTTCTTCTAACAATTCCTGAAGCCGCTTGAGGTAGTCAGTGACGAGCTGCCGGTTGTTGGCGGAGGCCGGGTCCGGTGCTGCGGATTCGAAGTGGCGGGCGGCGTCGCTCCAGTTGGTGATGATGTCACGGATGCGGGCGTATCCGTCGCCGTCATCGTCCTGCAGAACCGCAGCGAGCACGTCCTTCACCTTACCGTCGAAGAAACCCATGTCCGGTGATCCGGCATTTTCGGTGGGGTAGCTTTCCCCGGTGAGGGATCTCCATCCGAGTTGGAAAAGCGTATTGCCCATCCCGGCATGGCCGCGGGCGGCCACGGCCGGATCCCGGGAAAGCATCGCGCGGCTGAAGGCGGAGCGCGCCTGTTTGAACTCCCCGTCCTGATAGGCTGCCGCCGCTTCGCCAAGACGGAAGGCCGCGCGGCGGTCCGGCAGGCGCGATTCCTCGGCAAGCTTGCGATACGCGTTCCTTGCCTCCGGGAAACGCCGGCCTTCCAAGGCCTTCGCCGCGTCCGAGACCTCATCCGCCCGACCGCTGGGCGGGACCAGCGCGAAGGCCGCAGCCATGGCGGCCGCAGCTCCGCCGACTCCCCGCCAGCGGGTGCCGGCGATCACCGATACCATGAGAAAGAGGATCCCGGGCAAGAGCAGCCACTGATAGAACTCCACGGTGATCCGCCGCTCGCGTCCTTCCATTTCGAAGGCATCGAGGTCTTTCACCGCGGCCTTGACGATGCCTGCGATGTCGGCACCGGACCCGGCGACCACGTAGCGGCCCTTGGTCTCGGTTGCCAGCTCGCGCATCACGTCGGCCTGAAGTCGGCTGAGGATGGGCTGGGCGTCACGGTCCAGCATGCGGTTGCCAGGGAAGTCCGGGTTTGGAACGTAGTCGCCATCCTCGGTGCCCACTCCGATGGCGAGAATGTAGACCCCGGAGCGCTCGGCCTCGCTGATCATCTGGGAGATGTCGCCATCGTGTTTCTCACCGTCGCTGAGGATCACCAGGGCGTTGTTCTTCTGCCCGGTTTTCTTCAGCGTCTCGATGGCCAGCTTGAGTGCTTCGGATAGATTCGAACCACCGAGGGGTGCCCAGGTTTCATCGATCTGGTCCACCGTCTCGCGCACGGCGCGGTGGTCCACCGTCAGGGGTGCGTAGAGGTAGGCGCTGCCCGCGAAGCCGATCAGGCCGACGCGTTCGTTGGGCATCGATTCAATCAACTCGAAAATGACCGTTTTCGCCTGGGTGAGGCGGTCCGGCTTGACGTCCTGAACCCTCATGCTGCGCGAGAGGTCGAGGGCGAAGAGCACGTTGCGTCCCAGGGTTTTCTCGGTGCGGGTGCCGGCATCCGCCTTCGGCCGGGAAAGCGCTCCGATGAGGGCGGCACAGGCGGCGAGCAGAAAGGCCAGCGCGAACCAGCGGGGCAGGGGACTGCCACGCCGCAGCAAGGTGCCCCGCAGACGGGGAGCCACGAACTCGGACCATTGCCTGCGCCTCAAGTGGGCGACGCCGATGGCCGCCACCCCCAGGATCGGGAGCAGTGCCAGCAGGATCAGCCAGGCGGGTTGTGCAAGAGACATGGGCGGCGTTCAGGGCGAGGGTGGCGGATTGAGGGCGAGCACCAGCGTGGCGGCCAGCGCGGCGAGCAAGGTGGCACCGAGAAACCAGGGGAACAACTCGGTATCATCCACCACGGTGTAGCTCTTCGCATCGGTTTTCTCGAGACGGTCGATGGTGGAGAAGGTCTTTTTCAAGGACTCCAGGTTTTGCGCCCAGTAATGCTCGGCACCGGTCATCTCGGCGATTTTCTTCAAGGTGGGGAGGTCGAATTCCTGATAGGGAAAGCGCATGATGCTGCGGTCCACACGGCCCTCCTTGGTGCCGATGGCGATCGTGTAGATCTTGATGCCCAGGGTTTTCGCATGCTCGGCGGCCTCGACCGGAGAGATCTTGCCGGAGTTGCTCGCGCCGTCGGTGATCAGGACGATGATCTTGCTGCGGGCGTCCCGCGCATCCAGCCGCGAGGCCGCCGCGGATAGGGCGGAGCCGATGGCGGTGCCCTGCTCCTTGATGGTCCCGCGGTCGAACTGGTCGTTGAGCCGGAGTTCATCGAGGGCGCGGCGCAGCCACTTGTGGTCGAGGGTGATCGGGCTGGCATCGCGGGGTCTGCCGGCGAAGGCGACCAGGCCGATGCGGTCGTCGGGCCGTTTGCTGATGAACTCATCGACCACCATCTTGGCCACGTCGATGCGTTTGGCGCGCTCGCCCTGATCGAAGAAGTCGTCGATATCCATCGAGAGCGAGACATCGAAGGCGATCATGATGTCGATGCCGCTGGCGGTCCGGTTCTGGTATTCGCTGCGCCAGACGGGGCGGGCCATGGAGAGGATGGCGAGAAAAAGCGCCACCGAGGTGAGGGTCATGGCAAGCGCGCCGGCGGTGTGGCGTGCCTTTTTGCCGAGGCTGACGAGGATGGATAGATTCGGAAAGGTCACGGCCGCCTCGGCCCCGCGGCCACGGCGGAGCAAGAGCATGAGCAGCGCGGGCAGAAGCAACAGCAACCAGCCCGGCTGGGCGAAACGGAAGTGATCCAGAAAGGGAATCATGCCGCGAATCCTCCGTGCAGGGTTTCCAACAGCGTGCGGGAGTCGCCGATCACCCGGGAGGGGTCGGTTTCCCGGGGAGAAGGTCCGTATTTCAAGGTGGCGAGCCGTGCGAAGTTCTCAGTCGCGGCGGCGCGGGCTTCCGGACGGAGGATCTGGAGTGCCTCCTTGCGCGAGACGAATTCCTCATGGGTCTCGTAGAGCGAGGGATCCCGCGCGGCGACCGACAGGTAGCGGCGGAGCACCAGGGAACAACGCACTGCCGCCTCGCGGGCATCCACGGCCTGCATGCCATCAAGGCCCGTCACGGCCTCCTGGTAGGCGGCGATCCGCTGCGCATCCGGATTGATGGCGGTGCGGCGTCTCCGCCTGACGATCCAGATCACGGCGAGAACCACCAGCACCAGCGCGGCGGCCCCGGCGAACCATGGCCACAGGCCGATGCGCGGAATGAGCGCCTCCGGAGAGGCGGGTTCCATCAGTGTCAGTCCCGGAGATGATTCATTCATCGCAGGTCTAACGGGTTCGCCGGCGCGAGCGGCGTTTGAGGAGTTTGTGGAGTTCCGCGAGCGTGTCACCGTTGGTGGCGAGGTCCGCCGAATCGATGCCGTGCTTCTTGAAAACCGAAGATACGCCTTCGTGCTGGCGTTTCATGAGTTTCTGATAGGCCATCCGCAGGTTCGGATTGGACGTGTTGACCACCGTTTCGAAGCCGGTTTCCGGATCGATCAGGGTGACCCTGCCTGCCTTGGGCAGCCGGTTTTCCAAAGGATCGGTGACTCGCAGCGCGACGGTCTCATGCTTGCGGGCAAGCTTGCCGAGTTGGCGGTCGAGGGGATCCGAGTGAAAGTCCGAGATGAGGAAAACCAGCGATTTGCGGCGGAGCGTGCGGACCAGGAAATCGCAGGCCTCTGCCACCGATGTGCCGGGCTTTGCCGGGCGGGCGACGAGGATTTCACGAATCATCCGCAGCAGATGGCGGCTGCCCTTTTCCGGGGGGATGAAAAGCAGCGGCTCTCCGGCAAAGAGCATGAGGCCCACCTTGTCGCCGTTGTTCAGTGCGCTGAACCCGAGCACGGCGGCGGTCTCTGCAGCGATCTCCCGCTTGCTGAGCGCGACGCTTCCGTAGTCGGCCGATCCGGAGACATCCACGGCGATCATCACCGAGAGTTCGCGTTCCTCGCGGAACTTGCGCACAAAAGGCGCATCCATCCGGGCGGTGACATTCCAATCGATGAAGCGCACCTCGTCACCGTGTTGGTATTCGCGGAAGTCGTCGAAGTCGAGGCCCTGGCCACGGAATGAGGACAGGTATTCACCGGAAAACGATTCGCGCACGAGACGCCGGGCCTTGAGCTCGAGCTTGCGCACCCGGGCCATCATTTCCTCGATCTGGGCGTCCGTAAGCATCGGTGACGTTGAAGTGCCGGGGTTCGGAAGCGCGAAGATCAAGGCACCGGCACCTTGGAGAGGATGCGCTCGATGATCGAGTCCGTGGTGGTTTCCTCGGCCTCGGCCTCGTAGGTGAGGAGAATGCGGTGGCGGAGAACGTCGGGTGCCATGTCCTTCACATCCTGCGGGGTGACGAAGGCGCGGCCGTTCATAAAGGCGAGGGCGCGCGCGGTGAGCGCGAGATTGATGGTGCCGCGTGGCGAGGCACCGGCGCGAACGAGGTTCTTGAGGGGCGCATCCACCAGACCCGGGTAGCGGGTGGTGTGGATGATCTGAACGATGTATTTGCGGATGGCGGGATCGATGTAGATCTCGTTGACCAGATCCCGGGAGGCTCCGACTTGCTCGGGCGTGGCCACCGTCTGGGTCTGATAGGGCGGGGTGGAGGTGGCCATGCGGTCGAGAATCAGCAGCTCCTCGTCCTTGGTCGGGTAACCCACGGTCACCTTGAGCAGGAAGCGGTCGAGCTGCGCCTCGGGAAGCTGATAGGTGCCTTCCTGATCGATCGGGTTCTGGGTGGCCAGCACCAGGAAAGGCGCGGGGAGCGGGTAAGACCTGTCGCCGAGCGTCACCTGGCGCTCCTGCATCGCCTCCAGCAGGGCGGACTGCACCTTGGCGGGCGCACGGTTGATTTCATCGGCGAGGATCAGGTTGTTGAAAATGGGCCCGAGCTTGGGCTCGAACTTCACCGCCTGCGGGTGATAGACCATGGTGCCCACCAGGTCCGCGGGCAGCAGGTCCGGGGTGAACTGGAATCGGGCGAACGTGGCGGAGAGCGATCCGGAAAGGGCTTTGACGGCCAGCGTCTTGGCGAGGCCAGGCACGCCCTCGAGCAGAATGTGGCCGTTGCAGAGCAGGCCGATCAGCAAGCGGTCGACCAGGCGTTCCTGCCCGACGAGCACCTGCCCCATTTCATGTTTCACGGCCTGAATCCAGCCGCTTGATTCGGCGATACGCTCCTGCAGGTTCTCCATCGTCATCGTTTTGGTGGGGTGAGTGTGGCACGCGACCACGCCCGTGCAACCCACAAAGCGGAGCCGCTGCGCGCGTTTGCCGGAAAAAATCCCGCGCGTTTCAACGATGCGTGCCTGGCTTGGTGAGGCTGGCGACCGCCTCAAGGATCTCCTCCACCGGGGCCAGCCTGCCGATGCCCTCATAGCCACAGGCCAGCGAGCCTTCGGCCGGGCCCACGAAGTGGCAGCCGTCGGCGGTGAGCTGCCCGACATTGCGCCGGGTGGCCGGGTGATCCCACATTTTCCCGTTCATGGCCGGAGCGATGAGCACCGGCGTGGTGCGGGGCAGGGCAAGGTAAACCGAGGCCAGTGGATCGGGCGCGAGGCCGTTGGCAAATCCGGCGATCACGTTGGCGGTGGCCGGGGCGACCAGCAGAAGATCCGCCTGGTCGGCGAGCTCGATGTGGCCGGGTTTCCACGATTGCTTCTCGTCCTCAAGCGTCACGAGCACCGGATTCCGGGTCAGTGTTTGCAGGGTGAGCGGTGCGATGAACTCGGTGGCGCTGTGCGTCATCACCACGTGGACCTGATGGCCCAGTTTGACAAGCTGCGATGCGATCTCGGCCGCTTTGTAGGCGGCGATGGAACCGGAGATGCCGAGGACGATGTTCATGGCCGGGGTTTTTCGATCAACGGAGCATGGCTGCGGCCTTATCGACCGAAGCGATGAGTTCCCCGACTTCTTGCCGGGTGTTGTAGAGGGCGAATGAGGCGCGGACCGTGCCGGTGATGCCGAAGCGCGCCATCAAGGGCTGGCAGCAATGGTGGCCGGTGCGGACGGCGACGCCCATCTGGTCGATCAGCGTGCCGAGGTCGTAATGGTGGACACCCTCGATGTTGAACGAAAGCGAACCGGACCGCCCCGCGGGGCCGAACAAGCGGATGCCCGGGATGCTCGAGAGTCCGTCTGCCGCCAGTCGGATCAATTCCATTTCGTGCTCGTGGATCGCGTCCAGGCCGATGCCCTCGACGTATTCGATGGCCGCGGCGAGTGCGATGGCTCCCTCGATGTTCGGGGTGCCGGCCTCGTATTTGAACGGGGGCTCGTTGTAGGTCGTTTTTTCGAAGGTCACTTCCTTGATCATCTCGCCACCGCCGAGAAAGGGTGGCAGGGATTCGAGCAGCGGGAGAGTGCCCCAAAGCACGCCGATGCCGGTGGGTGCGTAAAGCTTGTGCCCGGAAAACGCGATGAAGTCCGCGCCGAGGGCCTGGACGTCGGTCGGCAGGTGGGCGATCGACTGGGCGGCATCGATCAGCACCAGCGCTCCGGCGTCCTTTGCCGCGCGGACCATGGTTTCCACGGGGTTGACCGTGCCGAAGGCGTTCGAGATCCAGGTGAGCGCGAGCAGTTTGACCGGGCCTTCGAGGAGTTTCCCGAAGGCGTCCTGGTCGAGGGTTCCGTCCTCATGGCATGGAATGATCCGGAGTTTCGCCCCGGTGCGCTCGCAGAGCATCTGCCAGGGGACGATGTTCGAGTGATGTTCGAGGGTGGAAATGAGGATCTCGTCGCCTTGGCCGATCCTTCCGGAAAGAGCGAGGATGTGGGAAACCAGGTTGATGCCGCCGGTGGTGCCTGAGGTGAAGATCACCTCGTCGGGCGATGCGGCGTGGAGGAAAGCGGCCACGGTTTGGCGGGCTTTCTCGAACGAATCCGTGGCCAGGCGTGCCAGGTGGTGGGTGCCGCGGTGGATGTTGGCGTTCACCGCCTCGTAATAATGCCGGGACGTGAGCATCACGGCGAGCGGCTTCTGGGTGGTGGCGGCGTTGTCCAAATAGACGAGCCTGCGGCCATTGACCGATTGGTCGAGAATGGGGAAATCGGCGCGCAGCGTTTCAGTGTCGGGCATGGGCATGGAGGCGGCGGAATGGTGGAGCATGCCCCGGGGTGCCGCAATGCCCGAATTTCCGGCCAGCCCATATCCGCCCTTGCGGAGGCGTCCGGGCGCGGCTTGAATCCCCGCCCCGCCGGCATGTATCTGCTGCAGAAAGTCATCCAACTCCGAGAGAAGGCCCATCCGGATCACGAGAAACCGTTCCTCGAGCATCTTGAGGACCTGCGGGTCATGATTACCCGCATCGTGATCACGTTGGTCATTTCGATGGTCGTCTGTTTTTCCTTCCAGAAACAACTGATGGAAGTGCTGAGGCGGCCGGTCGAGCAGGTGTGGATCAACCAACTGGAAGCCAAGCTTCCGAAGTCCACCGAGGTGGCCCCGAAGCCGCTGGATGTGGAGATCTGGGAAAAAGCGAAGTCCCTTGAACACGCCGCCGCCTCTCTGGAGCCCGCGCAGCGGGATCATTTCTATCAGGTATACCCGGATGCGGATCTGGTGTTCCACGCCCGCTCGGTGGGGCTTCTCCGCGCCACCCTGGTGATGCCGGAGTCCCGTCGGGAGGCTTTCCTCGCCGGTGCCGGGATCCCGGAGGCCCTTCACAAGCAGGTCAACGCCCTGGTCAAGACGGCCCCGAGCCCGGAAGTGGACAACCGCGGCAACCTCAAGCTGATGTCCGCCCTCAAGCCCACCGAGACCTTCATGCTCTCGATGAAGCTGTCGTTTTTCGCCGGCATCATCCTGGCCTTTCCGCTGCTGCTGATGTTCGTGCTGCAGTTCATCCTGCCCGGGCTTCACGCGCATGAGAAGAAGGTCATGTGGCCCGCGATGGCGGTGGGATTCGGCCTGTTTCTTGCGGGCGTGCTCTTCGCTTATTACGGGGTGCTGCCTCGCGCGCTGATGTTCTTCTACGAGTGGAGCGGCAGTCTTGGTGTTTCCAACGACTGGCGGATCGGCGAATACATTTCCTTCGCCACCCAGTTCACCCTGCTTTTCGGTCTTTCTTTCGAGCTTCCGGTGGTGGTCATGGTCTTCGTGAAACTGGGTCTCTTGACCTACGAGACGATGTCGCGCACGCGGTCCTATGCCATCGTCGCCATCTTCGTGGCCGCAGCCATCCTCACCCCCACGCCGGACATTTTCACCCTGCTGCTGATGGCCATGCCGATGATCGTTCTCTACGAGATCTGCATCTGGCTGGCCTGGTTCGATCGCAGGAAGAACCGCATGGAAGAGGAGAGGGAGGCCCGCGAGCGCGAGGAACGCCTGCTCCTCGCCGGTGCCGCCGGCACGGCCGCCACGGCCGACGCGCCTGTGGAGGAAGAATCCCCGCCGTCCTATGAGGATCCTTACCATGACTCTTACCACGATTCCTATCACGATTCGTGGCACGATGAATCTCCGCAGGAGACGCCGACCGAGGAGGTGGATTCCGAATCGAAACCGGAAGCCGGGGACGATGGTTGGAATCCGGACATGGTTCCCCAGCAGGAGTTCCACGATGACCCGGAACTGCCGAAGGACCGCGGTCCGGATGAGTCCAAGTCCAGCGAGTCCGGTCATTGACGGTTAGAAGCGCGTTGTCATGAGTTCCACCGATTCGCTCCCGCAAGCCTCGGCGAGGTCGCCCTTCGCGGGGTGTGCCATCTTCATCGCCGCGTTTCTGGTGATGGTGTTTCTGATCGGGTTTTCCGTTCTCACGCTGTTCCGGCAGTTCAATGAAATCGCCCGGTTCACCTCGGAAAAACCCGCTCCGGTGGCCGTCACGCCGATCGAGAATCAGGAAGCCGTGCTCAACGCCCTGGCGGGGCGCATCGAACTCTTCCGCCAGGCTCTTGGCGGCGATCAGGGCGCGGAGCTGGCGCTCACTCCGGATGAGATCAACCTCGCGATCGCGGCCTATGAGCCGTTCAAGGACCTGCGGGGGACCTTCCGGGTGCTCGAAGCCGATCAGGGCCAACTGCGGATTGCGATTTCCTTTCCCCTCAACGGCAAGCCGCGCCTCACGCGCGGGGATGAGAAGGGGATCGTCACCTCGGACCCGCGCCACCTCAACGGAACGCTCATTGCGAAGCCCGGATTGCTCAATAAAGAGGTCGTTTTGAAACTGGATGACCTCGTGGTGCCGGGCGCCGCCGTGCCTCGGGAGTTCATCGATCAAATGTCTCCCTATCGCATCACCGAAAGGTATCTGACGGATCCGGTTCTCGGTCCTGCGATGGGCAAGCTGACCCGGGTGGAGGTCAAGGACGGGCGTCTCGTTCTGGCCAAGGTTCCCGGAGAGGTCCCAGCCGATCTGATCACCGACGCGCAGGTCGACAGCGCCACGGGCAAGTTTTTCTCCTTTCTGGGGATCGCCGCGGTGGTGTTCCTGACCTTTGCCGGAGTGATGATTTTCATCGGCCTGCGTGCCAAGGCCGCCAAATCCCGGTCCTGAGCGGGATTTTTTGCACAAATCCTGCTGCCGGGAGCGTTTGACTCCCGACTTATGAAATCATCCGCCTCCCGTTCCCTGTTGCTCGGCCTTGCGATGGCCGCCGTGCTGCCCGCTGCCGAGACTCCTGCCGCCAAGCCCGCCGAGGCTGCGGAAACGCCGAAGACCGAGGCCAATCCGGAGCTGGAGGCCAAGCGGAAGGAACAGGAGACCCTCGCCACCGAGAACAAGCTCGAAGCGGAGCGCCTCACCAAGGAGACCAACGCCCTGCGCGCTGAAATCACCCGCCTCAAGATGGAGCGCGAGCTCCTCACCGAGAAGCAGGCTTACGAATCCGCCAAGCGCCAGGCCGCCCTGAGGCAGGAGCTTGCCAAGCTGGATGCCGAAAAGGACCGCTACGCCCAGGAAGGCGAGGTCGCCCGGGCCAAGGCCGAGAAGCTCGCGAACGAACTCAAGGCGGTGCAAACCGAGGCCACCATTGAGATCACCCGGCTGCAGAACGAGATCACCCGCATCGAGACCAGCGACAAGCGCGATGATTATGCGGATTTTAAACCGGTCTATCTGAAGAATCCGCTGCGTGAGGATGGCACGCTTGTCATTTCGGACCGCCGCATTCCTCTCAATGGCATGATCACGCCAGCCACGGCGGACTTCATCACCAGCCGCATCCAGTATTGGAACAACAAGGACAGAGAACTACCGATCTTCATCGTCATCGACGCCAGCCCCGGAGGTTCGGTGATGGCCGGATACCGGATTTTGAAAGCGATGGAATCCAGCGACGCTCCCGTGCACGTGGTTGTGAAATCCTTTGCCGCCTCGATGGCTGCCGGGATCACCACGCTGGCCCAGGAGTCATACGCGTATCCCAACGCGGTGATCCTGCACCACCAGATCAGCTCGATGGCCTTTGGTCAGTTGAATCTCACCCAACAGCGCGAGTTCCATGAGGAAAGCCAGCGCTGGTGGGTGCGTCTCGGCACTCCGGTGGCCAAGAAAATGGGTATTTCCGCGGAGGACTTCATCAAGCAGATGTACGCCAAGTCCTCGAGCGGGGACTGGAGCGAGTTCGCCACGGAAGCGCAGAAACTCAAGTGGGTGAACCACATCGTGGAAGGGATCGATGAAACATCGGTCATCAAGGATCCGGATTCCGCCCCGGCTCCTTCCGCGACGCCGGTGAGGCCGTCGGCGCTCGTCGAGGAGATCGATACCAACGGCAAGCCCTTCGCATGGTTGCCGCGGCTTGATCCCAAGGATGTGTATTTCCTCTACAATCCGGATGGCTATTACCGGATGCGCTGATTTCTAACTTCTAACGCTTCGCGGGGGCCGGGGAGATGATGCCTTCCTCGGTCTCCTGCTTGAGGCGCAGTTGGCCGCAGGCGGCATCGATGTCATGGCCCTTTTCCAAGCGCAGGGTGGCTGAGACACCGGCCTGCTTGAGAACATCCCGGAAAGCGCGGCAGCGGGTGTCCGAGGGACGTTTCCAATCGAGACCCTCCACCGTGTTGTAGGGGATCAGGTTGACCTTGGCGTGCAGCCTCCGCGCATGGCGGCCGAGGATGGCGGCCTGTTCGAGCGAGTCGTTCACCCCATCGATGAGGATGTATTCCAGGGTGAGTTTCTGGTTCTTCTTCGCGTTCCAGAAATCGAGGGCTTCGAAAAGCTCGGCGACCGGCCATTTGCGGTTGATCGGCATGATCTGCTGGCGCACCTCGTCGGTGGCGCCGTGCAGCGAGATGGCGAGGCGGATTTGCTGCGGGTGTTCCGCGAGTTGGCGGATCTGCGGAACGAGGCCGGAGGTGGAGACGGTGAGGTGGCGCGCGCCGAGGTGCAGGGTTTTCTCTCCGGTGATCAGCTGGATCGCGGCTAACAGATGGTCGAGATTGGCAAGTGGCTCGCCCATGCCCATGAAAACGAGATTGTCCACGCGTTCGCCGGAGAGTTGCTCCGCGGCGAGCACCTGTCCGGCGATTTCGGAGGGATCGAGGTTCCGGGTGAATCCGGCGAGTCCGGAGGCGCAGAACTTGCAGCCGTAGGCACAGCCGACCTGCGAGGAGACGCAGAGCGTGCGACGGTCGGAGGTTTCTCCGTAAAGCGCCGGGTTTGCCGGGATCAGCACGCTTTCCACGTAGCGGCCGTCGTGCAGCTTGAAGAGGAACTTGCGCGTGGTGTCCGCCGAGCCCTGGGTGTGAGTGTGCTCAAGGGCTGCGAGGCGGAAGGATGCCGACAGTTTTTCCCGCAACGCCGCGGGCAGGTTGCTCATGGCATCGATGGACGGAACCTTCTTCTTCCAAACCCATTCGAGGATCTGGGTGGCGCGAAAGGACGGCTCACCGGCCTCCTTGAGCCAGGTGGCGAGGGAATCCGGGGAAAGTCCAGTGAGTGCGGGAAGCATGGTGGTGCTGGTCTCGGTTGGGCGATAAACCTCTTTCACTCCAGTGCCGATCGCAGATCCGCGGCGGCGTTGCGTGCGCTGGCCGGCGGGTTGGGCACGAAGGTGAAATCATCGTCCATGCCGGCGGCGGTGAGGGACTCGGCTTCGCCAGGCTGGAGCGTGAGAGGCGCGGGCTCCTGGTGGCGGGCGGAGATTTCACTGGCCCGGGCCAGCGCGGCCAGAGCGGCCGGCGGGGCCCCGCCACCCTGGAGGCTCCGCGGGATGCTGTCGACCGGTTCAAGGATCGGCAGACTCGCCGCCTCGGGGGCGGCCTTGAGGTCCTCGAACTTGCGGGCGGTGGTGAGCACGCGGGTCTCGAAGGAGCCGACGGCGCTGTTGTAGTTTTCCACGGCGTGCCCGAGCGAGCGGCCGAGCTTGGCGAAGTGCTCGGCCAGCTTGGCAAGGCGCTCGTGCAGGGTGCGGCCGAGTTGGGAGATTTCACGGGCGTTTTCGGCGATGGCCTCCTGGCGCCAGCCATAGGCCACCGCGCGCAACAGCGCGATCAAGGTGGTGGGGGTGGCGAGGATGACGCCTTGATCGACACCGCGCTCGATCAGGCCGGGGTCCACTTGCAGCGCTGCGGAAAAGAACGACTCGCTGGGCAGGAACAGCACCGTGAACTCCGGTGCGTGCGCGAACTGGGCGGTGTAGTTTTTGGACGACAGTTGCTGGATGTGCGTCCGCACCTGGCGGGCGTGGCGTTGCAGCGCCTCGTCGCGGCGTGCGTCATCAACGGACTCCAGGGCGTCGAGGTAGCCATCCATCGGGGTTTTGGAATCGACGACGATGGTTTTCCCGCCGGGCAGCCGGACGATGAGGTCGGGGCGCAGTTTCTTGCCTTCGTCGGTGGTGGTGGAGTGCTGGGTTTCGAAATCGCAATGTTCCTGCATGCCGGCGAGTTCGACCACGCGGCGGAGTTGCATCTCGCCCCATTGTCCGCGGCCGGTGGGCTGGCGCAGGGCCTTGACCAGCGAGGCGGTCTCGCGCTGCAAACCGAGCTGACCCTCACCGAGGGCACGCACCTGTTGTTTGAGTTCGGCGTAGGCACCTTCGCGTGCTTTCTCGATCTCTCCGATGCGCAGCTCGAACTTCCCGAGCGATTCGGCCACCGGCTTGACCAGCGACTCGATGGCGACCTTGCGTTTTTCGATCTCGCCCTTGGCTTCTTCCGTCTGGGTGGAGAGCGAGGTCTTGGCCAGTTGGAGGAACTGCTCGCTGGAAACACGGAGTGCGTCCGCGGAGAGGGCCTTGAAGGTATCCGAGAGTTTGGCCTCCGCGCGTTCGATGAGCGCTTGTTTTTCGGCGGCCGCCTTGAGCTCGGTTTCGAGGCGGGAGCGGAGTTCGGTGAGCTGGTTGCGGAAGCTTTGGGATTCCTGTTCGCTGCGCTGGGCTTCGGCGGTGGTTTGGGCGAGGCGCGCCTCGATTTCCGCCGAGCGGCGTTCCTCGGACTTCAGCCGCTCGTTGCCGGCGGAGATTTTCCCGGCCGCGGCGAGGTGGGTGAACAGCCAGCCGACAAACAGCGAAACGATGGCGGTGATGATTTCCGGGAGATAGGGAGCGAGTTCGGTTGGAATCATGCTGGAATTAACTTGCGGGTGGCGGAAAGCTCGGTTTCGTAAGGGGCGTTGCCGGGCCGGTAGATTTAGCGGATGCCCCGGCAATACGCAAACCAAACTCCCTCAAAGACCATGGCCCACACACTTCCCGACCTCGGATACGCCTACGACGCCCTCGAACCGCACATCGATGCCCGGACGATGGAAATCCATCACTCGAAGCATCATCAGGCATACATCACCAATCTCAACAACGCGATCGCCGGCAAGGCGGATCTGGAAGCCAAGTCGATTTGTGAAATCGTGGGCGACATCGCCTCGGTGCCTGAGGACATCCGCATGGCCGTCCGCAACAACGCCGGTGGCCATGCCAACCACGCGTTCTTCTGGAAGGTCATCGCTCCCGGTGGTGCGAAGGCTCCTTCCGGCGACCTCGCCGCCGCCATTGACAAGGCCTTCGGTTCGCTCGACGCGTTCAAGGAAGCCTTTGCCAAGGCCGGTGCCACCCGTTTCGGATCCGGCTGGGCCTGGCTGGTGAAAAAGTCCGACGGCTCGCTCGCCGTGTGCTCCACCGCCAACCAGGACTGCCCGTGCATGGGGGCTGCGGTGGCCGGCTGCGAAGGCAAGCCGCTGCTCGGACTGGATGTCTGGGAGCACGCCTACTATCTCAACTATCAGAACCGCCGTCCGGACTACATCGCCGCTTTCTGGAACGTGGTGAACTGGGATGTGGTGGCCGCGAACTTCGCGGAGTGAGATACCCGTCTATCGGAATTTCAATAAAAACGGCTGCGGAACGAGGTTCCGCAGCCGTTTTTCGTTAGAAGATGCGCCGCAGCGGGGAAATCAATCCTCCTTGCCGCAGCATTGCTTGAACTTCTTGCCGGACCCGCAGGGGCAGGGGGCGTTGCGGCCCGAGGACTCGATCGAGAACGACGGCCGGCGCTTGGGCAGGTTGAGCTTGAGCTGGGTGCCCTCCGGGGACGGTGCCACGGTGGGGTCGATGTTGCCGGAGCTGCCGGAGATCGCCACGTTGTCCCGGGTGATCGTTTCCTCGCCGCCGTGGAGTTCCTGCGGCGCGCTGTGAAGCTGGCGGAGGAAGGCCTCCAGGTTCGCGGCGGAACGGAACAGGTTGGAGAGAGCCTCCTGCTTGATCGAATCCATCAAGGTGACAAACAGGTTGTAGGCCTCGTTCTTGTATTCCACGAGAGGATCCTTCTGGCCCTGGGCACGCAGCCCGACGCCCTCGCGAAGAGCATCCATGTTGTAAAGGTGCTCCTGCCACTGCTTGTCGATCGCCACGAGAACCATGCGGCGCTCTTCCTGGTCGAGCACCTCCATGGGCAGTCCGCCGGTGCGGGTCTCGTAGGCTTCCTTGACGCGGGCAACGAGCATGGCGGACACCTGCTCCTCGTTGCCCAGCCCGGCGAAGTCCTCTTCGGAAACGCCCACCGGCAGGGTGGATTGGATCCATTGGATGAGTTCGGAAAAGTCCGGTTTGTCGCCATCCTGATCGCCCAGGTAGAGTTTCACCTTCGCGGGAACAGTCTCCTCGATGATCTCGGTGACCAGATCGCGCGGCACTTCGGTGGTGAGCACCTCGTTGCGGTATCCGTAAACGACCTCGCGCTGCATGTTCATCACGTCGTCGAAGTCGAGCACGCGCTTGCGCCAGGTGTAATTCCGCTGTTCGACGCGTTTTTGTGCGGTCTCGACGGACTTGTTGAGCCACGAGTGCTCGAGCGCCTCGCCCTCCTTCATGCCGAAACGCTCCATCATCGCGGTCATGCGGTCCGCCGCGGCGAAGTTGCGCATGAGGTCGTCCTCAAAGGAGATGAAGAACTGCGAGCGGCCGGGGTCGCCCTGGCGGGCGCAGCGTCCGCGCAGCTGGCGGTCGATGCGGCGGGATTCGTGGCGTTCGGTGCCGATGACGAAAAGCCCGCCGAGTTCGGCAACACCGGCTCCGAGTTTGATATCGGTGCCGCGGCCGGCCATGTTGGTGGAGACAGTGACGGCACCGCGTTGTCCGGCCTGGGAGACGATCTCGGCCTCCTGCTCGTGGAATTTGGCGTTGAGCACCGCGTGGGGGATCTTCGCACGCTTGAGCATGCGGGAAAGTGTCTCGGAAGACTCGACGGAAGCGGTGCCGCAAAGGCAGGGCTGGCCTTTGGCGTGGGCTTCCTCGATCTTGGCGATGACGGCGTTGAACTTCTCGCGGCGGGTCTTGAAGACCTGGTCGTTCTCATCCACCCGGGTGTTGGGCCGGTTGGTGGGGATGGGCAGCACGTCGAGGCGGTAGATGTCGTGAAACTCGGCAGCCTCGGTTTCCGCGGTGCCGGTCATGCCCGCGAGTTTCTGATAGAGGCGGAAGTAGTTCTGGATGGTGATGGTGGCGAAGGTCTGGGTCTCCTTCTCGATCTCGACGCCTTCCTTGGCTTCGACGGCTTGGTGAAGTCCATCCGACCAGCGGCGTCCGGGCATTTCGCGGCCGGTGTTTTCATCGACGATGATGACCTTGTTGTCCTTCACGACGTATTGCACGTCTTTCTCGAACACGCAGTAGGCCTTGAGCAGTTGGGAGATGTTGTGGATTTTTTCCGCCTGCGAGTCCATGCGGCGCTGGCACTCGTCCTTGGCGGCGGCCTTTTGTTCCGGGCTGAGCTCGCGGTTGGTCTCGATGTCCGCGTAGAGCGTGCCGAGGTCCGGCAGGGTGAAGGCTTCGGGATCACCGGGGGAGAGGAATTCGCGGCCCATTTCCATGAGGTCGGAATCGTGGCCTTTCTCGTCGATGACGAAGTAGAGCTCTTCCTTTAGCGAGAAAAGTTCCTTTTTCTGGGCGTCCTGGTGGAAGGAAAGCTCGGCTTTTTCGAGGAGGCGGCGCATTTCGGGTTCCTCCATGAAACGCATGAGCTGGCGGTTGCGCGGCTGGCCGAGTTTCAGTTTGTAGAGCGCGCGTCCGGCACCGTCCTTGTCGCCGGCATCGAGGAGTTTTTTCGCCTCAGCGGCCACGTCGTTGCAGAGGGCGGTCTGGCGTTTGACGAGTTGTTCGACCAGTGGCTTGTACTTATCGTACTGGTGCGAGGTGTGCGAGGACGGCCCGGAAATGATGAGCGGGGTGCGGGCTTCGTCGATGAGGATGGAGTCCACCTCGTCGATGATCGCAATATAGTGGCCGCGCTGGACTTGTTCGTCCTTGGTGGAGGCCATGCCGTTGTCCCGCAGGTAGTCGAAGCCGAACTCGGCGTTGGTGCCGTAGGTGATGTCGCAGCTGTATTCCGCGCGGCGCTCCCACGGTGGCATCTGGTTCTGGATGCAGCCGACGGTGAGGCCGAGGTAGCGGTAGAGCGCGCCCATCCATTCCGCATCGCGGCGGGACAGGTAGTCGTTGACGGTGACGATGTGCACGCCGAGGCCGGTGAGGGCGTTGAGGTAAACGGGCAGGGTAGCCACCAGGGTTTTTCCTTCACCGGTCTGCATTTCCGCGATCATGCCGCGGTGCAGGGCGATGCCGCCGATGAGCTGGACATCGAAGTGGACCATCTCCCAGAGGATCGGGTGATCGTTCACGGTGATGGTGGTGCCGCACATGCGCCGGGCGGCGTTCTTGACCACGGCGTAGGCCTCGGGGAGGATTTTTTCGAGGTGCTTGGCGCGGAGTTTCGGGAACTCGGCCTCGGCCTCATGAAACGCGGCCTTGGCGGCATCGATGGAAGCCGGGCTGGCCTCGACGGAAGCGGGCAGGGCGGGAAACTCTTCGCGAAGACGCGCAAGGCGGGATTCCAGTGCCTGGGCGACCTGTTGGAGTTCCTCCTTCTCCATGCGCTCGATGACCGGCTTGGCGGGGACGTCCAGCGCGTGGTAGCGGGCGAAGAACGCCTGCCAGTTGCGGGTCATTTCGGTGAGTTTCTCCGCAGGTTCCCGCTGAAGGGCCTCTTCGATTTCATTGATGCGGGCCACCGTCGGGCGGATTCGGCGCACTTCGCGCTGGTTCTTGCTGCCGACGATTTTCTGGAGAATCCACTTGATCATATGGGAAGGGGTAGGGGCGGGCGAACCCGCCGGGGCGGAGGGAATACACCGGTGAAACGGGGACTGCAAGCGCCTAGGCAGCCCGAATCCGGGGTGGTGCTGGTAGCCCTCCGGGGTGCCTGGCTCAGATCGACATGGCCTGGAATCCGCCGTCCACGATCATTTCCATGCCGGTGATGAAGGATCCGGCCTTGGCGGAGGCGAGCAGGAGGGTGGCGCCGATCAGTTCCTCGGCATTGCCGAAGCGGGAGGCCGGGGTCTGGCGGAGAATGTCGAGGACGCGGGATTCATCGAGCACCTTGCGGTTTTGCTCCGCCGGGAAGAAGCCCGGGACCAGCGTGTTGACGCGGATGTCCTTGTCCGCCCACTCGCGGGCGAGGTTGCGGGTGAGGTTGTGAACGGCGGCCTTGGACAGCGAGTAAGTGAAGACGCGGGAGAGCGGATTGAGGCCTGAGATCGAGCCCAGATTGATGATGGATGCGGGGCGGCCCTCTTCGATGAAGTAGTTGCCGAAGACCTGGCAGGCGCGGAAAACGGCGGAAAGGTTGGTATCGATGATGCGCTGGTATTCCTCCTCGGGGATGTCGAGGAAGGGGGTGGGGGAGTTGGTGCCCGCGCCGTTGATGAGGATGTCCACCTGGCCGGAGCGGTCGAGGACGGTATCAAGAAGCTGCTGGAGGGAGTCGCGCGAGGTCACATCCACCGGGACGAAGTAGCCCTTGCCGCCGTAGCCCTCGATTTCAGCGAGGCGTTTCTCGGCTTTTTCCGGGATGCGGCCGCCAAGCACAACCTCGGCACCCGCGCGTGCGAGTCCGACGGCCATGGTGCCGCAGAGTTCACCGGTACCGCCGATGACGACGGCGGTTTTTCCGGAAAGGTCGAAGAGGTCTTTGAGGAAGGCTGCGGTCTGCATGCCGGGATTCTCGGCGTGGATGAAACTCCTGCCAAGTGAAGAATCACGGGGCTGGCTGCCTCAAGGCTGCGGCGTCCTGCGGAGGACGATCAGGTGGTTATTGAACGGGGTGCCGCCCCAGAGCGGTGAGATTTCCACGCTTCCGAACGGGGCAAGCAGCCGTTCGAAGTCCGCAGCGGTGGGGTAGTGGGTCGGAGCGGCCTTCATCCAGAGCGTGGCCTTGGCGAGAAGGTCTCCGGCGACGGTAATCCGGAAACGCATCGAGTCGTCCTTGAGTCCGGAGCGGATGACCAGCAGTCCGCCCGGTGCGACGCGCTCGGCGGCTTGGTGCAGCAACGTCTCCTGCTCGTCCGGCGTGAAGAACTGGAGGATGTCCAGAATGCTCACATTCCCGCGGTGGCTGGGCAGGCCGCGGCGTGCGTCGTGGGCTGAGAAGCTGAGATCGCGGAATCCGCCGCGTTTCGCCGCCAGCCGGGCTCCGTCGATTTTCCGTTCGTCGTAGTCGAGCCCGTGGATCGGCACCTCGATGCCACGGGAACGAAGGAAAAAGGCGGACAATCCCAGGCCGCACCCGAGGTCGAGGAGGGGCATGGGCGAGTCCGCGAGGGTGGCCGCCAGCGCCTGATAGAGAGGATCGGTCCGCAGCTTGGAGGCGGTGTAGTTGCGGTTCCAGTGCCCGTCGAAGAGCTCGGCAATCGCGCGGTCGCGAGGGTCCTTCATGAGTGGCTGGAAATGTGGGATGAAAGCGGATTTCCGCCACGGAAGACCAGGCGTGGCAGGCGGATCAGGAACCCGGTGAGCAACCTGAGGTGCATCCAGGTGAGCAGGGTGTTGTCACGCAGGTAACGGAATTGGGAAATGCCGCCGTCTTCCTTGGAGGGGTAGCGCACCGGGGTGGGAAGGTTGATGACCGGAACCCCCCTCCAGCAGAGGCGGACGGCGACCTCGGGTTCAAAATCGAAACGGCGGGCAAAACGGGTGGAGCGCATCACCGCGATCAGGTCCTCGATCGGATAGAGACGCATGCCGAAAAGCGAATCGCCCACGCCCCAGAAGAGCGTCTCGAGGTGGGTCCAGAAGTTGGAGACCTTGCGGCCATTCACCCGGATGGCGGGTGCGGAGGCGTCGAAGACCGGCTTGCCAAACACCACGGCCTCGGGATGCCTTGCCGAGGTTTCAAGAAAACGCGGGATGCTGGCCGCCGGGTGCTGCCCGTCCGAATCCATCGTCAACACGTGCGTGTAGCCGGCCCGGGCGGCTTCGATGGCTCCGTGAAGCACTGCCGACCCTTTCCCTTGATTCACCGCAAGGCGGAGAACCCGGAATCCGGGAGGACTGTCGATTTCGAAGGGCTCCAGAAGTTGATCCGAGCCGTCCGTTGATCCGTCGACCACCACCCAGACCGGAGTGCCTGCCGCCAGGATCCCTGCCACGGTGTCCCGGAGGATTCTGCCGGTGTTGTAGCTCGGGATGAGGATGAGTGGACGCACTTCGGCCATCGGGTCCGGAGTTCTAAGCCACCCCGGCGCGCGGGGGCAAGCGTCAGCAACGCGATTGTTCGAACAGCCCCTGGGACTGTCGCCGCAGCGGGTCGGGCTTGCTGAGTTCCTGTTCGAAGACGCTTTCCAGCCTGCGAGTGAAATCCTGGGGGGATTCTCCGGTGCCAGGCACCAGTGGCTCGCCCACCTCGATGCGGATGTGGATGGGAAATGCAGGCCGTTTCCAAAGCGGCCATCCTTTTTCCAGAAAGCGCGTGTTGCTGCGGATGAATACCGGGCGCACGGGAACCCGTGCCCTCTGGGCGACGATGGCGCAGCCGCCCTTGAGCGGATTGATCCAGCGGGTGCCATGGCGGGTCCGCGTGCCCTCCGGAAACAAGAGCAAACGGCCGCCTCCTTCAAGCGACTTCACCGCTCCCCGGATCATGCGGGTGAGGCCGTCGTTCGGGATGTAACCGGCGAGGCGGGCACCTCCGCCGAGGACCGGATTGGCGAGGATGGACTTCTTCATGACGCAGACCACTCCGGGGATCCGCGCGATGATGAAAACGGCATCCCAAAGCGCGATGTGGTTCGGCGCGATGATGAAGGGTTGTTTCTCATCCGCCAATCGATCGAGAGCCCGGGTGTCGGCTTTGACGAGGCCCGCCACTTCCAAGAGCGCCACGAAGCAACGGAACAAATGGTGCAGGGCGGCCCTGCCGAGGCGTTGACCCGACGATCCGGGAAGCATCGCATGCAGTGGTGCGCCGACCAGCGTGAGAAACCCGCCGAAAACCGCCCAGTAGAGCAGCCCGAGAAGCATGCCGAGGCACTCCCAGGGCAAGCGCAGCCATGCGCGGAGGCCCAGCGGCTCCGGGCGGTCGATGGGCAGGCTGATGGGTTGTTCGGACCGCACGTCCCGGGAACGCTAGGGCTGTGGACTCGGTGGGTCGATCCGATTTTTCCAGCCGCTTCGGACGGGCCGTCAAACTCGGCTTTTCCGTTGCAAACAAGGGCTCGCGATGCTGATAGTCGCCCCGCGTGAGCGATCGTGCCATCATCCCTCCCTGTTTGCGGACCGTCCTGACGGTTTCTCTGGTTTTTTGCCATGTTGGCAGCTTGCGGGCCGCTCCGGACGCCGCTCCCGCCGCACCCAAAGAGGCCGCCAAGCCTCAGGCCAAGGAAACCGCGAAGCCCAAGCCACCTCAGGCGGCCACGCCGGCTGCCAAGCCATCTGCCACTCCCGCACCCGCGAAACCGGCGAGTCCGGGCACGCCGGCCATGCCTCCGGTGGATCCGCTGGATGATCAAGCCGCCGCGGAGAATGCCGATGCGGAAACCGCCGCAGTCGCCAAACCCGTGGGCCCGGATCCGGTGCAGATCTTCGGGTGGCGCGAGTTCATCCTGATCCAGGGGGTGCAGGAGAAACTCAAGGCCAAGTTGGATACCGGCGCGCTCACCTGCTCGATCCACGCCGAGGAAAAAGAGCTCTTCGAGCGCGACGGCAAGAAGTGGGTCCGATTCATCGTCACCGATCCCAGCCTGGAGAAACCCGCACGCACCCGGATCGAGGCCCCGCTGGTCCGCATCGCCCGCATCAAGGAGCCCGGTGCCGAGTCCGAGACCCGTGAGGTCGTCCGCCTTTCGTTCCAGATCGGCGATCGCAAGCTGCGTGGCGAGTTCACCCTCAACAACCGCCGCAACATGCTCGCTCCGGTGCTCATCGGCCGCAGCATCATCAAGGATCTCGGCTGGGTGGATCCCTCGCGCACCCACCTCGCGGATCAGAAGCTGTTCCGCTGAGTGCCCTTACCGCAGGAAGTCGCGATCCCCGTCATGAGTTCGAAGTGGAAACTGATCGTGGCGGTCGTCCTGCTGGTGCTGGCGGGCGGAGGTGTGGCTGCTTACAAGACATTCCGCCTCGGCGTGCCGTTTTGGAAAGGCGAGCAAGTCTATGACTGGCAGGTCGAGGCGCGGGTGTCCTTCCTCGCCACCGGCAAAAGAGTGAAGGCACGCCTCGCCTTGCCCGCCGCCGTCATCGAGGGCAAGACCGCGCAGGAATCCGGATCGCTCGGTTATCATTTCAATACCGAGAAAAACCTCGGCCAATCCACCGCCGTCTGGGCTGCCGAGAACCGTGAGGACAGCCAGGCGCTTTACTACCGGGTGCGTTTCCCGGACGGCACACGCAGCGGCGGCGAACCTCTGCCCGCCCAGGCCCCGGAACCGGGGCCGGCCGCCATGCCGCCCGGCGCGCTCGGCGAGGCTGCCAAAAGCATCATCGATCGATTGAAGTCGGTCACCTCGGATCCGGACGCGCTTTTTGTCGCGCTCTTCGACCAGATTCGCGGCGGCGAGTCCTCGCAGGAGTTCGTGCTCGTCAAGCGCCACTATGAAAAGGAGTTCCGCAACAATGCGCCGATCCTCATGGGCATTGAGCTCCTCGAAATGGCCGGTGTGCCCGCCCGCATGGCCTACGGCGTTCGTTTGGATGAAGAACGCGGAAGCCAGGCTCCCGTGCCCCTGGTCGAGTATGGCGATGGTGCCTATTGGAAAGTCCGCGACCCATCGGATCCGTCCGCCGTGCTCGATGGTCGCTCGATTTTTGTGTGGCACCGCGGCGGTGGTCCGCTCCTCGATGTGACCGGCGGTGAGAGCTCGCGCGTGGTCTTCACGGTTTCCAAGGACCGCATTCCGCTCGCCACGCTCACGGATCTCCAGGATTCGCCGTTCCTGATTTCCACGATCCTCGGCCTGCCCTTGTCCGAGCGGCATGTGTTCCGCTACATCGTGCTGATTCCGCTGGGAGCCTTCGTCGTGGTGCTGCTGCGCAACATTGTCGGCGTGCCCACGCTCGGCACCTTCATGCCGGTGCTCATCGCCCTCGCGCTTCTGGAGATTCCGTTGGGCCGCGGACTCATCATGTTCACCGTGCTCATCGGGGCGGGGCTCTGGTTCCGTTTCCTGCTCTCCAGGCTCAATCTGCTGGTGGTCCCCCGGGTGGCTGCCTGCGTGGTCATCGTCACCCTGTTGATGATGGCCATGAGCGTCATCAGCTACAAGATGGAGCTCAAGGGTGGCGGGCAGATCACCTTGTTCCCGATGATCATCCTCGCATGGACGATCGAGCGCATGTCGCTGATCTGGGAAGAGGAAGGCAAACGCAGCGCGCTCATCCAGGTAGGCGGCTCGCTCATCGTCGCGGTGCTCGCCTTCCTCTTCATGAAAATCGGCCAGATCCAATACTGGTCGTTCTACTTCCCGGAGCTCCTGTTGGTCTTGCTTGCCGGGATTCTCCTCATCGGCCGCTACACGGGTTACCGGCTCTCCGAACTCGCGCGTTTCCGGACTTTTGCCGATGCATGATCCATCCTCGCCTCCGGAAACCCGCTGGTGGCACCGATGGATGCGCACCCCCGCGGAACTCCGCCGCCTCGGGGTGGTGGGCATCAACATGCGCAATGCCCGCTACCTGCTGCCTAACAACCCGCGCCGGCTCTACCGCTTCGTCGATGATAAACTGGAAACCAAGGCGCTCGCCGCGAGGGAGGGGCTCTCCGTTCCGGAAACCTATGCCGTGATCCGCACGCCGCACGATGCTTCCAGGCTTGAAGAGTTGTTAGGCGATCGCACCTCGTTTGTCATCAAGCCCGCCCGCGGTTCGGGAGGGAAGGGGGTGCTGGTCATCGACGCCCGTGAAAAGGGCCGCTACGTGAAGCCCAGCGGCGCCAGCCTTTCGGGCGACGAGACGCGCCATCACGTCGCCAATATCCTCGCTGGGCTCTTCAGTCTCGGCGGGCATCGAGATTGTGCGCTGGTGGAATACCGCGTGCGGCCCGCGAAGGTGCTCACTTCCATTTCCTATCAGGGCGCGCCGGATATCCGCATTGTCATGCTTCACGGCTATCCCGTCATGGCGATGCTCCGTGCGGCGACCAAGGAGTCCGACGGTCGTGCGAATCTTCACCAAGGTGCTCTTGGGATCGGAATCGACATCGCCACCGGCCGCACGGTTCGGGCGGTCCACCACGGATCCCCGCTCACCACTCATCCGGACCTCGGCGTGGACCTCATCGGCCTGCAACTTCCTCAGTGGGACAAGATCCTCGACATCGCCGTGACCTGCCAGGAGATGACCGGACTGGGGTATCTGGGGGTGGATTTGATGATCGATGAAACGACCGGGCCTTTGATGATCGAGGTGAATGCCCGCCCCGGTCTCGCCATCCAGATGGCCAACGGCATCGGGCTGATGCGGCGTCTTGAACCGGTCGTCGAGCAGCACCGCCTGCACCCCGGCGCGGGCCATGCCGAGAAAATCGCGTTCTCCCGAAAGCACTTCGCCGCATGAACCGGAACGGCCGCCTCCACGCCCTGCTCGCCACCGCCAGGGTGGCGAACATCCCGAGTGTGATCGTGAACGTCTGGTGCGGCGCCGCCCTCGCATTCGTATTCGGCGACATGGCCGCGCTGCCGCTCGTGCCTGTCTTCCTGCTGGCGGCTGCAGGGGTTCTTCTCTACGTGGGAGGAAACCTGCTCAACGATTGGATGGACCGGGACTGGGACGCCGTGAAACGCCCGGAGCGCGCCGTTCCTTCCGGGAAATTCCAGGCAGCCACCTATCTATCAGGAGGCTGCGTCTGCTCACTTCTCGGGATCGCACTTGCGGCCATTGCCAGTCCTGTGAGCGCGTTGATCGCCGCGTTGATCGCCGGTCTCGTGGGGCTTTACACCTGGATTCACAAGAGGACCGCCTGGTCGGTGCTGCCGATGGGCCTGTGCCGTGCGCTCCTGCCCGTGATGGCCGCTGCCGGAGTGACCGGAGGTTTCTCCACCGTGGGCGTGTTTCCTGGTCTGGCGCTGCTCGCCTACATCGCGGGCTTGTCGCTCACCGCCCGCTTCGAGTCGATGGAGGAGATTCCGTCCGGCTTCCGCAGGCTTGCCCGGCTGCTTTTTTTCATCCCTCCCGCCCTCGGCATCCGGATGCACCTCGATGCGGGGGCTCTCCCGATTCTAACAGGTTTGTTTCCCTACGGACTGTGGATGGCGGCCTGCGACCTGATGCGCCGCATGAAGCTGTTCCGCTTTGTTTCCTTCCTGCTCGCCGGCATTCCATGGGTGGACGGGATCTTCCTCCTGCCCATCGGTATCGCATCCGGGATGTCCGGATTCGGCGTGGCCTGCCTCGTGCTGCCTCCGCTCGCCTTCGGATCCGCGCTGCTCCTTCAACGGCTGGCTCCTGCCACCTGATCACGCCTTTGCGCCGATTCCCAGCAAGGTCTGGAAATGCGGGGCCGTGGTTTCCTTGTCGGCGACCAGGGTTTCCACCTGCCCGAACCCCGCGGTTTCCAGCATGGCGGCCAGATCGCTTTCCGAGAAACCAAGCCACCGGTCGGCATAAAGCTGCCGTGCTTCCTCGAATTGGTGTTGCACCAGATCCAGCACGATCACGCGCCCGCCCGGTTTCAGGATCCGGAATGCCGCATCGATCGCCCGCTGGGGATGCTCCGCGTGGTGCAATGCCTGACTGAGAATCGCCAAATCCAGTTCACCCGCCGCGATGGGGGGGGACTCAATGTCACCAATCCGGTATTCGAGATTGGTCAGGCCGTTCTGGACCGCCAGAGCTTGTCCGAACTCGACCATCTTCGGCGAGAGGTCCACGGCGATCACCTTTTCCGCGCGCTGTGCGAGCAGTTGGGCCAGGGTGCCTTCACCGGCACCGAGGTCTGCCACCACCTTGTAGTTGAGCACCTTCAGCAGGGCCTCCGCCAGTGCCTTCCAAGAGCGCCCCGGCACGTAGTCCTTGCCAAAACGCCCTGCCAACTCGTCGAAGTAAGCCCGCGCGCTGTCCTTGCGCTTGCGAAGCAGGTGCCGCAATGCCGCTCCGTCCGCCTTCACTTCCGCCACTTCCGCCGCGGCCAGTCTGGCCACCTCCATCAAATCCGCCGCCGCCGTGCAGGAATACATGTTGTTCTTGCCGCTCCGCTCGTCGGAAACCAACCCCGCGGTTTTCAATTGAGAGAGCTGCGTGGAAATCCGGCTCTGGCCCATGCCCAGGATCTCCTGGAGCTCGGCAACCGACAGAGCCTCAGTCCCCACCAACATCAAGATCCGCAATCGCGTGGGATCCGACAGCAATTTCAGGGATTTGAGCATTGACGGCATGGCTGGAGGTTTGTATCAACGCATCACGATTTGACGATACGAAAATCAAAAAACAAATGAGCACCTACATTTTTTCCTCCGAATCTGTCGGCGAAGGCCATCCGGACAAAGTTTCCGACACGATCTCCGACGCGATCCTCGACGCCTGCCTCGCGATCGATCCCAAGAGCCGCGTGGCCTGCGAAACCTTCGTGAAGAGCAATGTGGTGGTCGTCGGTGGTGAAATCACCATCCCGAAGATCGGCCAGAAGCCCATCGGATCGGTGATCAACATCGAGAAGGTCATCCGCGACGCGGTCCGCGGCATTGGCTACGTGAACAACGACGACGTGTTCCACGCCGACCAGATCTTCATCAACAACTACCTCACCACCCAGTCCCCGGACATCGCCCAGGGTGTGGATGCCAAGGGTGCCGAAGGCAAGAAGACCAAGGAACAGGGTGCCGGTGACCAAGGCATCATGTTCGGCTACGCCTGCGACGAGACCCCCGAACTCATGCCCGCGCCGATCATGTATGCCCACCGCCTCGGCCGTGAGCTCACCCGCATCCGCAAGGCCGGCAAGCTCGCCAAGTGGCTCCGTCCGGATGCGAAGTCCCAGGTCTCCGTGGAATACGTGAATGGCAAGCCGACCCGCATTGTGAACGTGGTCATCTCCACCCAGCACGCCGCGGACGTGAGCCACGCCACCATCGAGAAGTTCTGCATCGAGCAGGTCATCAAGAAGGTCCTGCCGAAAAACATGCTCACGAAGGACACCGAGTACCTCATCAACCCGACCGGCAAGTTCGTGGTGGGCGGACCCCAGGGCGACTCCGGCCTCACCGGCCGCAAGATCATCGTGGACACCTACGGCGGCATGGGCCGCCACGGCGGTGGTGCCTTCTCCGGCAAGGACCCCTCGAAGGTGGACCGCTCCGCAGCTTACATGGGCCGCTGGGTTGCCAAGAACGTGGTCGCCGCCGGACTCGCCACCAAGTGCGAGGTCCAGTTCGCCTACGCCATCGGCCACCCGCTTCCCGTGAGCGTGCACATCGACACCTTCGGCACCGGCATCAAGTCCGACGCGGACATCCTCAAGGCCGTCCTCAAGGTCTTCTCCTTCAAGCCCGCCGACATCGTCAAGCAGCTCAAGCTGCTCCGTCCCATCTATTCCAAGTCCACCAACTACGGCCACTTCGGCAAGTCCGACAAGGACCTGACCTGGGAGGCCACCGACAAGGTCGCCGCGCTCAAGAAGGCGATCGCGTGAAGTTTGATCGGTTCAAGTTTTCAGTTTTCAGGAAGACCTGGAGACGATTCTTGAGCCGAATTCAACCTATCTGAAAACTGAACACTGAAAACTAACAAACTGATCATGAGTTTTACTGACTACAAAGTGCGCGACATCGGCCTTGCCGATTTCGGCCGCAAGGAAATCGAGATCGCCGAGCATGAAATGCCGGGTCTGATGGCCACCCGCGAGAAGTATGGCAAGGAGAAGCCGCTGGCCGGCGTCCGTGTCATGGGCTCGCTGCACATGACCATCCAGACCGCCGTTCTGATCGAGACGCTGCGCGATCTGGGTGCCGATGTGCGCTGGGTTTCCTGCAACATCTTCTCCACCCAGGACCACGCCGCCGCTGCGATCGCCGCTGCGGAAATCCCGGTCTTCGCCTGGAAGGGCGAGACGCTCGAGGAGTATTGGTGGTGTACCTGGCAGGCCCTCCAGTTCCCGGGCGGCCTTGGCCCGCAACTCATCGTCGATGACGGTGGTGATGCCACCCTTCTCATCCACAAGGGCTATGAGATGGAGAACGGATCCGACTGGATCAACACTCCTTCCGGAAGCCATGAGGAGCAGGTCATCAAGGATCTTCTCAAGGACATCAAGGGCAAGCAGCCCGGCATTTTCCACGAGATCGTCAAGGAGTGGAAGGGCGTCTCCGAGGAGACCACCACCGGCGTCCACCGCCTCTATCAGATGGCGAAGGCGGGCACGCTCCTGATTCCCGCAATCAACGTGAACGACTCGGTCACCAAGTCGAAGTTCGACAACCTCTATGGTTGCCGCGAGTCGCTGGTGGACGGCATCAAGCGCGCCACGGACGTGATGATTTCCGGCAAGGTGGCCGTCATCTGCGGATACGGCGATGTCGGCAAGGGCTGTGCCCAGGCCATGCGCGGACAAGGTGCCCAGGTCGTGGTCACTGAAGTCGATCCGATCTGCGCGCTGCAGGCGGCGATGGAAGGCTTCCGCGTGCTCACCATCGAGGACACCCTCGGCTGGGGAGACATCTACGTCACCACCACGGGCAACTTCGGCATCATCCGCCTTGAGCACATGGAGAAGATGAAGGACCAGGCGATCGTCTGCAACATCGGCCACTTCGACAACGAAATCGAAATCGACAAGCTCAACGCCGCCAAGGGTGTGGTGAGAACCAACATCAAGCCGCAGGTGGACAAATACACGTTCCCCACCGGCAACAGCATCTACATGCTTGCGGAAGGCCGTCTCGTGAACCTCGGCTGCGCCACCGGCCACCCGAGCTTCGTGATGTCCAACAGCTTCACCAACCAGACGCTCGCCCAAATCGACCTCTGGAAGAACAAGGACAGCTACAAGGCCGGCGAGGTCAAAGTGCTGCCGAAGCATCTCGACGAGGAGGTCGCCCGACTTCACCTTGCCAAGATCGGCGCCAAGCTCACCAAGCTCACTCAGGAGCAGGCGGACTACATCAGCGTGCCGGTGGAAGGCCCCTACAAGGCCGAGCACTATCGCTATTGAGCCGCAGCGCCACTGTTTTTAGGGGAAGCGCCCGGGGAATGCCCGGGCGCTTTTTTCTTTTGGGGCTTGCATGTTTCAAAAGAAGGGATAGATTGATCCCTATGAAAAAGAAAGCGATCAAGTATCCCTCTGCGGATGAGCTGAAAAACCCGCCAGGCACCGTGCTGCGTGAGCCTGAGGCTGCCTATGTGATTGACCATGTGCGGATTGGGCTTCCCATGGAGGAGTTTCATGCCATGCGGGGGGAATTGGGCCTTACCGAAGAGAGGCTTGCGGAGTTGCTCGGAATGTCGCGCGCCACGCTCCACCGGCGGAAAAAAGCGGGCCATCTGGACCGTTCCGAGTCGGACCGCCTGGTTCGCTACGCACGGCTGTTCACCAGAGCCAGCGTGGTCCTGGGAGGAGCGCCGGGCGCGCGTTCGTGGCTGGCTGCTCCCGCGGTGGCATTCCGTGGCGAGGCACCGCTGGATTTCGCGGATACCGAAGTCGGTGCCCGTGAGGTGGAGGCCTTGTTAGGGCGCATCGAGCATGGTGTGTTTTCATGAGCCATGGCCACGTTTCACCGGATCGTCCAGACGCGCTGGGCCGCCACCGCCATGAACGGGGAGGGGGCCAGGCTGTATGGCGGGCGCTGGAATCCACCCGGATTGCCAGCGGTCTATCTGGCGGAATCGCGCGCCCTGGCGGCCTTGGAAATTCTCGTCCATGCGCCGCGCGAGGCCTTGTTGCTCGAGTGGAGTTTGATCTCGGTGGAAGTTCCGGATGGGCTCATCGAGCACGCCGGGGATGCGGTGCTTCCCGCGGATTGGCGGAATCTTCCATCGTCTCCCGGAGCGAGGCGTTTCGGAGAAAACTGGCTTCGATCCAACCGGTCGTTGGCGATCACGCTGCCCAGCGTCATCCTGCCGGAGGAACGGGCCTTGTTGCTGAATCCGTCGCACGTTTCGGCCATGGAGGCGCGCACCCTTGGCATGAGGGGGTTCCGCTTCGATGAGCGGCTCGTCACTTCGGCAGTTTGAACTTTGCGATCTGGCAGGCCCGCTTGAAATGAAGTGGATCCACCGGATTGATCGAGAGCCGGGTGCCGCGCTGGCACACCATCATTTCCGAGAGCAGGGAGTCCGCCTTGATCGCCTCCAGTGTGAGAATCTCACTGTATTTGCCAACGAACTCGAAGTCCACCAGCCACCAGCGCGGTTTCTCGCGGGTGGCCTTGGGATCGTGATATTCGCTCTTCGGATCAAACTGGGTTTCATCCGGATAGGGAGCACCCGCCACACGGGCCACGCCGGCGATGCCGGGCGGCTTGGCGTTGGAATGATAGAAGAGGGCGATGTCGCCGGGCTTCATGTCCTTCCACATGAAGTTGCGCGCCTGATAGTTTCTAACACCCGTCCAGGGCTCGCGTTTCACCTTCGCGAGGTCATCGATGGAGAAAACGTCCGGCTCGGACTTGATCAGCCAGTGTCTCATCAGGCGATGGCTTTGGCGAGATCCGGCTTGATGCCCGGCAGTGGCAGGTGTTCCGGGCCGAGTTCCAGTCCTTTTGCCGCGCGCAGGTCCGCCTCGATGGCTTCCAGCACATCGAGTTCCGGTCGGAACTCCGCGGCGTGATACGAACTGCGCACCAGCGGACCGCTGGCGACGTGGCGGAAGCCCTTTTCCAGGGCGATGGCCTTGTATTCATCGAACATCGCGGGCTCGATGAACTCGACGACCGGCAGGTGCTTCGGTGTGGGACGAAGATACTGGCCGAGAGTCAGCACGGTGACATCATGAGCGCGGAGATCGTCCATCGCGCGGAGGATTTCATCCTTGCGCTCGCCGAGTCCGAGCATGATGCCGCTCTTGGTGGCCACCTTGCCGCCGACCATCGCTTTTGCCTTCTTCAGCACGGTAAGGCTGCGCTGGTACTGGGCGCGGGAACGCACCAGCGGGGTGAGGCGCTCGACGGTCTCGATGTTGTGATTGAAGATGTGCGGACGGGCGTCCATCACCAACTGCAGCGCCCAGTCGCGGTCGTTGAAATCGGGAACCAACACTTCGATGATGATGCCGGGATTCACCTCGCGGACCGCTTCGATGGTCTGCTTGAAGTGATCGGCACCGCCATCGCGGAGGTCGTCGCGAGCGACCGCGGTGATGACGACATGGCGCAGGCCCATGCGGCGGGTTGCTTCGGCGACTCGCTGGGGTTCATCCGCCTCCAGGGCATCCGGCTTGGCGGTTTTCACGGCGCAGAATCCGCAAGCGCGGGTGCACTTCTCACCGGCGATCATGAAGGTGGCGGTTTTCTGGCTCCAGCATTCCCAGCGATTCGGACACTGCGCTTCCTCACAAACCGTGACGAGTTTGAGGTCGGTGATCAGCGATTTGGTGGACCAGAACTCCGGATTGTTCGGAAGCCTCACCTTGATCCAGGAGGGCTTCTGGGTCCGGTGCAGGGCCGGGTCCATCTTCATCTTGGGGCCGCAACTGCTCATGTCGGCCGCAGGCTAGGCGCGGTGACGGGTGCGGGAAAGCGCAAAGTGCCCGATTTGAGGCAAACAAAAGGCCGCCGTGGATGTTCATCCGCGACGGCCCGGGGAAGGGGATTGATGAAGCCGGATCAGGGCTTCTTGGCGTAAGCGGCGCACCATCCCTTGTTGGCCACCAGCTTGCCGCCGAAGGCCGAGCAGGGTGCGAATTCCTCGCCGGCCTTGGGTGTGAACAGCGCGCATCCAGTGCACACCTGATCGTCCTTGTGGTTGGGATACTTTGCCTTGTCCACCTTGGTGGTGTCCATTTTGTAACCGAGAGCGGTCGCGACCGGATCGCTTTCTTCCAGCTTCACTGGAGGCGGGGCTTGGCCGAAGGCGCGGCTGCCAAGGGCGATGGGTGCACTGGCGGAGGCGGCGAGCTTGAAGAGGAATCTGCGTCTGGAGTCCATGGGGTATCGGGTGCTTGGGGTTCTATGGTGATGTTACGGATCGGTTGAAATCCGTGACTGGGTGGTAGTATGGATGATTTACGTCGGGTTTCACGTCGGGATTTACGAAAATCTCCGCATTTTTTCGCCAGCCGTTCAATTGCCGGTTCCCGGAGCCATTCGAACCCCGCCTTCCCGCTTGCCGACGGGCCGGGGACGGGCACAATCCCCGCGGTGAATTCAGCTCCACTCGGATTTTTTGATTCAGGCGTCGGCGGCCTGACCGTCGTGCGTGCGGTGCAGGACCTGCTGCCGATGGAAAACATGGTCTATCTCGGGGATACGGCGCGTTTGCCCTATGGATCGAAGAGCCCGGAAACCATTCGTCAGTTCGCCGATGAGGATACCCGGTTCCTCATCTCGAAGGGAGTCAAGGCGGTGGTCGTGGCATGCAATACCGCCACGGCCCATGCCTTGCCGCAGCTGCGGGAGCTTTACCGTGTGCCCATCATCGGCGTGATCGAGGCCGGAGTGGATGCCGCGCTTGCGGATCCGAATGCGGAAAGGATCGGCATCATCGCCACCCGTGGAACGATCCGCTCCCATGCCTATCAGCATGCCCTCGCGCAGCGGCGCACTGGTTTGATCATCCACGGCCAGCCGGCTCCCTTGCTGGTGCCCCTGGTGGAGGAGGACTGGATCGAGCACCCTGCCACCCGCTTGGTGCTCCGATCCTATCTGGATCCGCTGGTGGAAAAGGGGATTGATACCTTGATGCTCGCCTGCACCCACTATCCACTGCTCATCCCGGCGCTGCGCGAAGTGCTGCCTGCGGACGTGCGGCTTGTGGATTCCGCCACGACCTGTGCCGAGCATCTCCGCAAGGAGTTGGAGGCGCTGGATCTTCTCGCCCCGGAGCATGGAGAGGGCAAGCTGGAGGTCCATCTCACCGATCTTTCCGAGGAGTTTGAAACCCTGGCCCGTCGCTTCCTGAAACGGGCGCCCGGCCGGATTCATCGGGCGTCGCTGGGCGGCGCGTCGTGAAATACGGCTTGATCCACACCGGGATGCGGCCCATAAGCCGCCCGTCATTTTTGTCCTCGCCGCTGTCGCGGGGCCGCGTGCCATCAGGCCGCCGGTTCCCACAGGCTCTCCCCCAAACCGTTTCCGGGGGAGCTTCCTGCGGCTGATTTGCATTGATTTGTTCAACTCGTCTTGAACAAACAACTCCCCTAATTCCTTGAAAGCACACACGAAATTATTTGGCACAGATGGCATCCGCGGGCGGGTGAATGAGTTTCCGATCACCGCGGAGGTTTCCCTGCGAATGGGCAAGGCGGTCGCCAATGTCCTGCGCTCGTCAGGGCCGAACCGCAACCGCGTCCTCGTCGGCAAGGACACCCGGATTTCCGGATACATGCTGGAAACCGCGCTCACCAGCGGCCTGGTTTCGATGGGCATGGATGTCTTCATGGTGGGACCGCTTCCCACACCGGCCGTCGCCCACCTTACCAAGTCGATGGGGGCCGCCGCGGGCATCATGATCACGGCCTCCCACAATCCCTACGAGGACAACGGGATGAAAATCTTCGGCCCGGATGGCTACAAGCTCAACGACCAGCTGGAAGGCCTCATCGAGCGCCACATCCTCGGTGAGGAGCCCGAAGCTCCGCCGCTGCCTCCCCGGCAGATCGGCAAGGCACACCGGATCGACGACGCCCGCGGCCGCTACATCGAGTTTGCCAAGCACACGGCGGACAACGTCCCGCTCCACGGGCTCAAGGTGGTGGTCGACTGCGGACACGGAGCCGCTTATTTCATCGCGCCGCTCATTTTCAAGGAACTCGGAGCGGAAGTCATCACCACCGGTATCCAACCGGACGGACTCAACATCAACAGCGGCTGTGGCGCGCTCCATCCGGAGAACGCCGGTGAGCTCGTTCGCCGCTTCAACGCCGACCTCGGCATCTCTTTCGATGGCGATGCGGACCGCGTCATCTTCAATGATGCCAACGGTCAGGTTGTCAGCGGCGACCGCATCCTTGCGCTCTGTGCGATCGGTCTCAAGGAACAGGGCAAGCTGCGCAAGGACACCCTGGTGGCCACCGTGATGAGCAACCTCGGACTCCGTGAGTCGATGAAGCAACACGGCATCCAATTGGAAACAACCGGCGTGGGAGACCGCAACGTCATCGAGTGCATCCGCAAGAACGGCTACTCGTTCGGCGGTGAAAACTCGGGACACCTCATCTTCGCCGATCACGCGACCACCGGCGACGGCATTCTCAGCGCCCTCCAGGTGCTGCGCATGATGCGCGAGCGGAACGCAACGCTGGCCCAGCTCTCCACCGTTCTCAACGAATACCCGACGCAGCTTGCCAATATCCCGGTGGCCAGCAAACCGGACATCGAGGACCTGCCGAAGCTCAAGAAGCTGATGAAGAAGGCGACCTCCGAGTTCGGCGACAACGGCCGTCACCTGATCCGCTACTCGGGGACCGAGAACAAGATCCGCGTGTTGGTGGAACACCGTGAGATCGAGGAATGCCGCATCTGGGTGAGCAAGTTCGCGGCGGCCATCCGCGATGAAATCGGCTGAATCCATTCCCATGGACGAGTCCTCAACCGGTGATTTTCTTCCGCTCTCCCTCAACCGGAGCATCGCGGAGTTTCCGATTGGAAACCTGCCGCTTGCGGAACATCACCGCGCCCTCGGATTGCCGGATGGCGTGGTGCTTCACCCTCATGCGTGGATCGTTCCGTCCGAGATGCTTGCCTTTCTCCAAGGCGGCGAGGCTTCCATGAGGGATGCCGCCGGCCACCTTCTCGCCTCCCGCACCAGCGGAAATACCGGGGAATTCCTTGCCTCCGCGTCCTTCCTGATCCGCTACCCCTGGGATCTGATCCGGGCCAACGAACTCCATGTCTCCTCGCTCACCGATGCCGTCATCGAGGGCGATGTCCACCCGTCCGCGGTGGTGGAGGGCGTGATTCACCTCGGTGCGGGATCGCGCTTGCTTCCCGGCGTGTTCATCGAGGGAAACGTGGTCATCGGTTCCAACTGCAAGATCGGTCCCAACTGTTACATCCGCGGCCATACCAGCATCGGTGACCGCTGCCACATCGGCCAGTCGGTCGAGATCAAGAACTGCCTCATCCTTTCGCGGACCAACGTCGGCCACCTCTCCTATGTCGGAGACTCGGTCCTCGGCGAGGGCGTCAACTTCGGTGCCGGCACCACCACGTCCAATCTCAGGCACGACGGGGCGAACCACCGGTCCATGGTGGCCGGAGGTCTCATCGACACCGGACGCCGCAAGTTCGGCGCGATCGTTGGCGACGGCGTCCACACCGGCATCCACACTTCCATCTATCCCGGCCGCAAGATGTGGCCCGGGACCACCACCCTTCCGGCAGGCATCGTCAGGCACGATCTCGTCTGTTAGGAAACACCACCCTTCTCACCCAGGTTCATCATCATGTGCGGCATAGTAGGTTATATAGGCAAGGCGGACGCACCCACCGTCCTCATCAACGGCCTTCGGCGTCTTGAATACCGGGGCTATGACTCGGCGGGCCTTGCGGTGCTCGACGACGAACGCGTGGTGGTTTCCAAGGCGCCGGGCAAGGTGGCCGCCCTCAATGAACGCGCCAGGTCGGAGTGGCCTGCGGAGCGCTTCTCCCGCGCCAGCCTTGGCATCGCCCACACCCGTTGGGCCACCCACGGTCCTCCCACCGAGGTCAACGCCCACCCCCACCTCGACCATTCGGGGGAAGTGGCCCTCGTTCACAACGGCATCATCGAGAACTACCGGGCCCTGAGAGCGCGCCTCGAGGGCAAGGGACATCATTTTTACTCGGAGACCGATACCGAGGTTCTCGCCCATCTCATCGGCGAGTGCGACAAGGGAAACCTCTTCCAGGCCGTCTGCGACGCGCTTCATCAGGTCGAGGGAACCTTCGGCATCGCAGTCCTTTCCGCCCGTGAGCCCGGCAGGATCATCACCGCAAGGCGTGGCAGCCCGATCGTCATCGGCGTGGGCGACGGGGAAACGATCATTGCTTCGGACGCCTCCGCGATCCTCGCCCATACCCAGCGGGTCATCTATCTGGATGACAACGACATCGCCATCGTCACCGCGGATTCGGTGGATATCCGCGACCTCAACAACATCCCCGTCACCCGGGAAATCGCCGAGCTCGGGCTCGACGAATCCGCTGCCGAGAAGGGTGGCTACGATCACTTCATGCTCAAGGAAATCCACGAGCAGCCCGAGTGTCTGGCAAACGCGATCCGCGGCCGTCTGGACTTCAACATCGGTTCCTCCGTGCTCGCAGGCATGGGGACTTCGCCACGCGAGCTTGCCGAGCTTGGGCGGGTGGTCCTTGTCGGATGCGGCACTTCACTCCATGCCGGATTGGTGGGCGAATACGCCTTCGAGGATCTGGCCGACCTTCATTCGGAAGTCCAGCAGGCGGCGGAGTTCCGTTATCGCAATCCCATCCTTGGCAGCCGCGATCTGGTCGTGGCCATCTCGCAGTCCGGTGAAACCGCGGACACGCTCGCAGCCGTGCGCGAGGCCAAGCAGAAGGGCGCGTTTGTGATGAGCCTTTGCAATGTCGTCGGATCCACCATCGCCCGCGAGACCGGCCGAGGCGTCTATCTGCATGCCGGGCCTGAGATTTCCGTGGCTTCGACCAAGGCATTCACCTGTCAGGTCGCCGTGCTCCTGATGATGGCCCTCAAGCTCGGCCGCGGCCGCAGGTTTTCCCGCGAGGAGGGCATCCGCTTCGCTCAGGAAATCAACAGCATTCCGATGTTGGTCGAGCGGGTGATCCGCCAGGACGCGCACATCGCAGGGGTCGCCGCTTCCTACGTTGCCAACGAGCACGCGTTCTTCATCGGCCGCGGACCGATGTATCCGGTGGCGCTGGAAGGTGCGCTCAAGCTCAAGGAGATCTCCTACATCCACGCAGAGGGGTATCATGCGGCGGAACTCAAGCACGGCCCCATCGCCCTGCTCACCGAGGGCACCCCGGTCATCGCCATCGCCTGCGACATTCCCGGTAAGGACAAGACGCTTGGCAACATCGAGGAATGCAAGGCCCGTGGTGCCCGCATCCTCGGATTGGTCACCGAAGGCGATCATGAAGCCGCGGAGTGCATGGATGACTTCATCAGCATCCCGCGCTGTCATCCGCTGGTGGCGACCATCCCTGCCGTGGTTGCGCTGCAATTGTTCTCCTACCATGTCGCGCGTCTCCGCGGCTGTGAGATCGATCAGCCGAGAAACCTGGCCAAAAGCGTGACCGTCGAGTGAGCGACCGACGGCTCAGGCTTCTTCCTCCCAGTGCTTTTTCAGCACTGCACCGAGGGGGCCTTGAAGGGCCGCTGCCCAATCGCGTTCACGGTGAATGAGGTGCAATCCGGGCAGGTCCCGGAGCTCGGGATGATCCTCCGCACCCTGCGCATGGGCCCGGAAACAAGTCCGATCCTCCGGGTCCCGGGCGATCACGCGGTGTTCTCCGCGTTCCAGCCCCAGCATGGCTGCGTGAAGCCAACGCGCGCCAAGAAACGGGCAGAGGACCTCACCCGCAGCCTGCACCCGGTGCTCCACCGCTTCGTCGCCGAAGTCCAGTTCCCACCCGTCGCTGCGGAATACGGCACCGTCCATGTGCCAGCGCTCGGCGAGTTTCGGCAGCAACCAGAAACGGATGGCCTCCACGGCATCGTCCGGCCTGCACACAATCCGCAGCCGCGTTTCACTCAAGCCGCGCATCTGCCGCAGCGTGGTCAGCACCACCGAACGATATCGCCTGGCCGCTTCGATTTCCCCGCATTCCGGGATCATGTCCGGAAACACACAACCCGGCAGGGGCTCGTCGATGGTCAGTGTGAGGAGTCGCACTCGGCGAATCTCCGGTCCGCGCCATGCCGAGCCAAGCCGCAATTGATCAGCATTTCCTGAATTTCCGGCCAGCGAAAACAATCTTGCCCCCGGCGGCGTCTCAGGGGATGCTGTGGCCACAGGCGAACAAATGGCAGCCAGGGACAACAGAAAACGCGGGGAGGTGATCGAGCCCACCCGCTGGACCAATGAAATCACCGGCATCCTCTGGATCACCGGGGGGCTCCTTCTGCTGCTCTCTTTGATCAAATACAGCCCCGCGGATCTGCCGAAGTGGGGTCTTCTGGAAGCCTTTTCCGGGAAATCCGGCGCTGTGAGCGAAAATCTCATCGGCCCGGTGGGCGGGTTGCTCGGTTTCCTGCAAATCCTCCTCTTCGGTGCAGCCGCCTACCTGGTCCCGGTCGGGTTCATCTGGTTCGGCGTGATGAAACTCGCCTTCGATGGCGGCGTGTGGCCGCGGGTAGCCATTGGCTTCGCGGTCATCGTGCTTTCCGGATCCGCCTGGTTGCACGCGGTGGGTTACTTTTTTGTCGATTGGGCGGCCAACTGCAACCTCCCCGGCCGGCCCGGCGGTGTGATCGGTGCCGGGGTGGGGGGCGTCGTGATGATGAATCTCATCGGTCGCGCGGGTACCATCATTCTTACCAGCTCGGCATACCTCGTGGCGGTCATTCTGCTCACGGGCCACCAGCCGATCCGTTTCACCAAAGCCTGCTTCCGCCTCATGCGCATCAAGTTCAGTGCCTGGCGTGAGAGCCGCTCCGAGGCGGGCATGGCCGCCGCCCGCGAGGCCGAACTGCTTGCCGAGCGCGAGCGCCAGCGCGAACAACGGCGGAAGGAACGCGAGACCATGAAGGCCGCCAGCGCGCGCCAGGAGGCCGCCGCCGAGCCGGCGCAGGACGACGGTCAGGCGCTCCTGCCGCTTCGCGAGACCCCCGCGCCGCAGATCATCGATGCTTCGCAGCGCCGCGCCAGCGAGCCTGTGTTGCCCGGCACCAAGCCCTTCGAGCGCAAGAAATCCGGACATCAGTTCCTATCGGTTTCCGGGTTCGAGAACTACGAGCTTCCCGGCTTCGACCTGCTGGACGCGGACGAAAGCGGGGATGCCCCCGAGACCAACCGCGATGAACTGCTCGCCAATCAGCGGGTCATCATCGAGACGCTCAAGGCCTTCGGGATCGACGTCACCCCGGGCGATATCACCCGCGGTCCCACCATCACCCGCTACGAGATTTATCCATCCACGGGCCTGCGCGTTTCCCGGATTTCCCAACTGGAGGCGGACATCGCCCGCGCCACCTGTGCCGAGCGCATCAACATCCTCGCTCCCATCCCCGGCAAGGACACGGTGGGCATCGAGATCGCCAACTCACAGAAAATCGCCGTGCCGCTCCACGAACTGCTGCACGATCCGGAATTCCGCTCCGCCAAGAAGAAGATCCCGCTCGCCCTCGGCAAGGATGTCTATGGCAAGACGGTCATCGGCGATCTCGCCGCCATGCCCCACTGCCTGGTCGCCGGCGCCACGGGTTCCGGCAAGTCGGTCTGCATCAACTCGATCATCGCCTCGATGCTCTTCAAGTTCGGCCCGGATGAACTGCGCTTCATCATGGTCGATCCCAAGGTGGTCGAGATGCAGATGTACAACCGGCTGCCCCACCTCGTGGTGCCGGTGGTCACCGATCCGAAGAAAACCGTGGCCGCCCTCAAGTGGGTGGTCAACGAGATGGAGAAACGCTACCGCATCTTCGCCAAGGAGGGTGTTAGAAACTTCGATTCGTTCAACAGCCGTCCGCGGAAGGACAAGCCCGCGCCAGTCGAGGAAGTCGCGGAACCGGAGGAGGAGACCGTGGAGATCGAGGAGTCCGTTGATGAGGCGGAGTCCGCCGCTTCCGCCCTCGATCCAGACATCCCTGCCAGCCATCAGGCACCGCCCTGGGCCTTGGATGATGTGGACGACGAGCAGATCGAGTCGATCGCCGCCGCCTTGGAGTCCGGCGAACTTGCTCCCGAGGCCGATGAGGATGACGATGATCCCGAACTCTTCGAGGACCGGGTGCCGGACCGTTTTCCTTACATCGTGGTGCTCATCGACGAGCTTGCCGACCTCATGCAGACGGCCCCCGCCGATGTGGAAATGTGCATCGCCCGCATCGCGCAGAAAGCCCGTGCCGCCGGCATCCACCTGATCATCGCCACCCAGACGCCCCGTGCGGACGTGGTCACCGGCATCATCAAGGCGAACATTCCCTGCCGCATCGCCTTCCAGGTTTCTTCCCAACTGGATTCCCGCGTTATCCTCGACACCAAGGGGGCGGAGAAACTCGTGGGCAAGGGGGACATGCTCTATCTGCCGCCGGGATCCGCCAAGCTCGAGCGTGCCCAGGGCGCCTTTGTCACCGATCACGAAATCGAGCGCATCATCGATCACTGCGCCGCGCAGGGAGCTCCCAAGTTTGAGACCGACATCCACGCCTCGCTCAGTGCCTCTGATGATGAGGAGGACGAGGATGTCTCCGAAGCGGACGAGGAGCTTATCGTGAAGTGCATCGAAGTGGCGCGGCAGGAGAAAAAATGCAGTACCTCCTTGCTCCAGCGTCGCCTGCGCCTTGGCTACACCCGGGCGGCCCGCATGGTGGATATCCTCGAACAACGCGGTATCGTCGGTCCGGGCGATGGAGCGAAGCCACGCGAGGTCTTCCTGAAGTAAGGCGCGTTTTGTTAGATCCGCTTCAACTCCAGCGCGGAAACGATCAGCCCGCGTAGGTGCTCCGGTGCTTGAGCGATCTGCCATTGTCTTTCCGCGGTTGCGCTGGCCGCCATGACCTTGCCTGCGTAGTAAATCACCGCGAGCGAGTGATCCGCCGAATGCGCCGTGGCGGCGGCATGGCCGCTGGCCCGCGCCGCCCACGTTGCAGAAAGATCGGTGGACTCACGCGCCGCTGCATGGGCGGCGATGGCGGCTCTCTGGCCGGTCCCCACCGGCACCTCACCCCGGCTCCAGGCACGGGCGCATTCGATGGCCCGCCGGGGCCTTGTGTCGCCGGGGATCCGGGATTCAAAGCAGTCAAGCACACGCTCGGCGCAGTCCGCAGCCCATGCAGCGATAAGGCGGTGATCCTCCTTGGACAAGGGGCCACCGCGATGGCAGGCGATGAAGCGGGTGTCGCGCATGGGCGGGATGCCACCCGGGGAGAGCGGCCTCAGGCGTAGCTGCGGATGGAAGCCTGCACGGTCTCGTACACAAGCGCTTCCTTGTGAAGGATGGGCGCGTTGCCGGCACCGGTGAATTCCCAGCAGGAAACGTGCGAGTAGCGATCGTCGTGGCGCTTCGCCTCGCCTGCCTGGGTCTTGCCGGATTGGACTTCCGGGTCGGCATCCGTGAACTGGTGCTCGGTGCGGAAATGACCGCCGCAGGACTCCTCGCGGTCGCGGGCGTCGAAGCACATCATCTCGCCGAACTCAAGGAAGTCGGCCACGCGGCCCGCCTTTTCGAGCTCCATGTTGGCGTTTTCACCGGAACCCGGGATCCGGACGTTGGACCAGAACTCATCGCGGATCTGCGGGATGATCTGAAGCGCCTTGTCGAGGCCCTCACGGGAGCGGGCCATGCCGCACTCGTCCCACATGATCTTGCCAAGGTCCCTGTGGAACGAGTCCACGGTCCGCTTGCCATTGATGGAAAGAAGCTTGGAAACCCGCTCGCGGACCTCGCCCTCGACCTGCTTGAACTCCGGCGCGGAGTTGGTGATGCTGCCGGGTTTCTGGGTGACGAGGTAGTTGGCGATGGTGGTGGGAATCACGAAGTAACCGTCGGCAAGTCCCTGCATCAGCGCGGAGGCACCGAGGCGGTTGGCCCCGTGGTCGGAGAAATTCGCCTCACCCAGTACGTGCAGTCCGGGAATGTTGGACATCAGGTTGTAGTCCACCCAGAGACCGCCCATGGTGTAGTGGACGGCCGGATAGATCATCATCGGCACCTGATAGGGATCCTCGCCGGCGATCTTCTCATACATCTGGAAGAGATTGCCGTAGCGGGCCCGGATGACCGGCTCGCCGAGGCGTTTGGTGGCGTCCCGGAAGTCGAGATAGACACCCAGACCGGTCGAAGCGATGCCGCGTCCGTCGTCACACGCCTCCTTGGCGGCACGCGAGGAAATGTCCCGCGGCGAGAGGTTGCCGAACGAGGGATACTTGCGCTCGAGGAAGTAGTCGCGGTCGTCCTCGGCCACGTCGTTGGGGCTCATCTGCTTCTTGCGGATCTTCTCCGCGGTTTCCCGGGACTTGGGCACCCAGATGCGGCCGTCGTTGCGGAGCGACTCGGACATCAGGGTGAGCTTGGACTGGTATTCGCCGCTCACCGGGATGCAGGTCGGGTGGATCTGGGTGAAGCAAGGGTTGGCGAAAAGCGCGCCGCGTTTGGCCGCGCGCCAGGCGGCGGTCACGTTGCAGCCCATCGCGTTGGTCGAGAGGAAGAACACGTTGCCGTAACCCCCGGTGGCGAGAATCACCGCGTCCGCGGCGTGGGAGCTGATCTGACCGGTGGCGAGGTCGCGCACGACGATGCCCTTGGCATGTCCGCCCACCAGCACCACATCGAGCATCTCGGTGCGCGGATACATTTTGACGCCGCCGCGCTTGATCTCCTTGGAAAGTGCCTGATAGCAGCCGATGAGCAACTGCTGCCCGGTCTGGCCCCGGGCGTAGAAGGTGCGGGAGACCTGCGAGCCACCGAACGAGCGGTTGTCGAGCAAACCACCGTATTCCCGCGCGAAGGGCACGCCCTGGGCGACGCACTGGTCGATGATCGAGTTGGAAACCTCCGCCAGACGATAAACGTTGGCTTCACGGGCGCGGAAATCGCCGCCCTTGATGGTGTCGTAGAAAAGACGGCGCACCGAGTCACCGTCGTTCTGATAGTTTTTCGCGGCGTTGATGCCGCCCTGCGCGGCGATCGAGTGGGCGCGGCGCGGGCTGTCCTGGTAGCAGAAGCATTTCACCTGGTAGCCGAGCTCCGAGAGCGAGGCGGCCGCGGCGCCACCGGCCAGGCCGGATCCGACGACAATGACGGAGAACTTCCGCTTGTTGGCCGGGTTGATGAGCTTGGAGTCCATCTTGTGTTTGGACCACTTCTGCTCAAGGGGGCCGGACGGGATCTTGCTGTCGAGAACGATGGACATGGCGGGATGGAGATTTGAAGTTTGAAACCTGAAATTCGGGGTGCTCTCAGCGTCCGAATCCGAAAACGAGGATGGCGACGGGGATGGAGATGAAGCCGAGCCAGATGACCAGCGCGTAGCCGATGGAGACCTGTTTCAAGAGCCCTGCGGACTTCTTGGAGCGCAAGCCGAGGGTTTGGAACACCGATTGGAAACCGTGCATCAGGTGCGAGGCCAGCAGCGTCATCGCGACGACGTAAAGCAGCGAGGCCGGCCACCAGCTGAAGCCGTCGATGACCATCAGCCAGGCGTTGTGCACCTCTCCCTGGACGCCGGGAAGGGTTGTCTTGTAGCGGGCAAGCGAATCATACTCGTTGCCGACCCGGGCCGTGAAATGGAGCATGTGGTAAACGAAGAACGCGAGGATCGTCAGGCCGGTGAGGATCATGTAGCGCGAGGAACCCGAGGCCTGGATCGTGTTCTGGCACTCGTAGGCCTTGCGGGCGGCCTTGTTCTGCTTGGTGAGCATGACCGTGGCCACAACGTGCGCGCCGAGCATCACCAGCATGAGAATCCGGAAGGCCCAGATGCCCGCTCCATGGCCCATGTGGTGCAGGAAGTAGGCGTAGGCGTTGAAGGGCTCGGGACCCAGGAAGACCACCAGGTTTCCAACCAGGTGTCCTGCCAGGAAAAGGACCAGAAACAGGCCGGTAAGGGCGACGACGAGCTTTTTCCCGATGGAGGAGTTCCAGTAGGTTTCGAGGCAACGGGTAAGGGCGTTCATGACGGATGAGGAAGGGTAGCCGCGCTGGCCGCGGGAGGAATAGACCCCGGTCCGGGGCTTTTCAAGAGGAGACTCCGAAGGAAATGGAATAGGATCCACGAATGGCAGGATTTGCGCAGTGCTAGGGACTCCGGGTTTTCCATCGTGGCCGGGGCCGAAAAAACCCTTGGGCCGAACTTGGCCCACCGTCTGCTAAAGTCCTCCCCACACAGTCAACCCATGGAAATGTTCAAGGGCTACGATCCCGACAGGTTTTACGACGAGATGTTTGATGCGGATGCTTCGGTGAGGGCGCACTGCGCGCCTCTGCTGAGGAAACTCGGTCAGATCGATCAAAAAGACTTCCTCACCCGCAAGGCGAATTCCGAACTCTACTTCCTCCGGCAGGGGATCACGTTCAACGTGTATCACGATGACCGCGGGACCGAGCGGATCTTCCCCTTCGATCCGATTCCCCGGGTGCTGCCCGCCTCGGAATGGGAGCATCTGGAAGCCGGGCTCACCCAGCGGATCGTCGCCCTCAATCTGTTTCTTCACGACATCTACCACGACCAGCAGATCCTCAAGGACGAGGTGATCCCCCGCTTCTACGTGGAGAATGCCAAGCACTACCGCCCCGAATTCCGCGGGGTCGATGTGCCGGCGGACATCTACATCCACATCTGCGGCAGTGATCTGATCCGCGGGGCCGATGGACAGTTTTACGTGCTCGAAGACAACGGCCGCTGCCCGTCCGGGGCCTCCTACCTGCTGGAGAACCGGAATGCCCTCAAGCGCGCATTCCCCTCGATCTTCGATGAAATGGGAGTCCGACCCGTGGACTCCTACCCGCGGGATCTTCTCAACATGCTCCATCACATCTCGCCACGGCGGGATGATGATCCGGTCTGCGTCCTGCTCACCCCGGGCTGCTACAACAGCGCCTACTTCGAGCACTGCTACCTCGCCCGTGAAATGGGCATCGACATCGTCGAGGGCGGTGACCTCGTGGTGATGGACAAGATCGTTTACATGAGGACCACCCACGGTCTCAAACGCGTGGACGTCATCTATCGGCGCATCGATGATGATTTCATCGACCCGGTGGTCTTCCGCAAGGATTCCGTGCTCGGCGTGCCCGGGCTGATGAACGCCTACCGTGCCGGAAACGTGGCGCTCGCCAATGCCGTCGGCACCGGTGTGGCCGATGACAAGGTGATGTATTACTTCGTGCCGCGGATGATCGAGTATTACCTCGGCCAGAAGCCGATCCTGCCGAACGTACCCACCTACCTCGCCTCGGAGGAGGAGGACCTGAAATTCATCCTGGGCCACCTGCCCGAGCTGGTCGTCAAGGCCGCCAACGAATCCGGCGGATACGGCATGCTCATGGGACCCTCCGCCAGCAAGGACGAGATCGAGAAGTTCCGCGAGCTGATCCTGGCAGACCCGCGCAATTACATCGCCCAGCCCGTCGTCTCCCTCTCCCGCTCGCCCACCTGGTGCGATGGAGCCATGGAGGGCCGCCACATCGACCTCAGGCCGTACATCATCTACGGCAATGACGTGAAGATCGTGCCCGGCGGCCTCACCCGCGTCGCCCTCAACAAAGGTTCCCTCATCGTCAACTCCTCCCAGGGCGGGGGGAGCAAGGACACCTGGGTTCTCCGCCGTTAGAAAAATCCCATGTTATCCCGTGTCGCCAACACCTTCTACTGGATGGTCCGCTATGTGGAGCGGGCCGACAACCTCGCGCGCCTCATCGACGTCAACCAGCAGCTCCTGCTGGATTCCGAGCGTCTCGACAGCGATCGCCTCAGCGGATTCTGGCAGCCGATCATCCTCAGCACCGGGGATGACGAGGCCTTCTCCTCGCTCTACGAAAGCTCCAGCGGGGGGGAAGTGATCCGTTTCCTGACCGACGACGCGCGCAATCCGAACAGCATCGTTTCCTGCATCTCGCTGGCCCGCGAGAATGCCCGCACCGTCCGTGACCAGCTCTCCGACGAGCTGTGGGAGGAAATCAACTCGCTCTACCTCTTCACCCGTTCCGAGGAAGCGGAGCGCCTCATTTCGTCGGATCCGCCGCGTTACTATGGCAACATCCGGCGTTGTGCGGAGACCTTCCTCGGCATCGCCGCATCCACCATCGCCCGCAACGAGGCGTGGGACTTCATGGACCTCGGCCGCCACCTCGAGCGGGCGGACAAAACCACGCGTTTCCTCGATGTGGCGAGCTATCTGCCCGGCGGCGTAGAAGGCGTGGAGGCCTCGGCCCCGGGGATCCTTCACTGGTCGGCCATTCTCCGGTCCTGCGGTGCCCACGGCGCCTATCGGGGGGTCAAACGCGCCATCAATGCCCGCGGGGTGGTGGAGTTTCTGGTGTTTTCCAAGGAATTCCCACGATCGGTCCGCTTCTGCATCGAGCAGGTGGATGCCGCGCTGCACCGGATCTCCGGGACTCCCCGCGGCACCTTTTCCAACGAGGCGGAGCGCGAAAGCGGGCTCCTGCTTGCGGAGCTCAACTTCGGCTCGACCGATGCCGCCTTCAACCGCGGGCTCCACGGATACCTGGACGAATTGCAGGAGCGCTTCAACCGGATCGGCGCCGGCATTTTCGAGACCTACGTGCTGATGCCGGAACGCATTCAGGTTTGCCCGGTGGAGGATCTCCGTTCACCCTCGGCCCTGGCCGCATGGCAGATGCAACAGCAACAACAACAGTGAACGAGACCGGCGAACCCGAACGGGGCACGCGGCTCTCCGTGATGCACCGGACGACGTTTCTCTACGGCATGCCGGTGACGGGCAGTCTCAACACCCTGAGGCTGGAACCCCGCACCTTTCCCTATCAGAAAACGCTTTCCGCCTTCGTCAAGGTGCTTCCCGCCACGCGTCTCAGGCGTTTCACCGACCTGTTCCAGAACATCACCCACCACTTCGAGTTGCCGGATCCTCATTCCCGGCTGGAGATTGAAAGCCGGATCCGCGTGCACAACCTGCCACTCGACATCTCCGCGGAGAGTTTTGCGGCGGGTACCGATGGATATCGCGACGCCACCATCCGCGAGCGGATCTGGCCTTATCTGCAGGACAGCGGCAGGGTCTTCAAGAACCCGGAAACCTGGCGCATGGCGCTTGATCTAACAGATGGTGATCCGTCCGTCCATGGCAAGGCCTCCGCCATCATGAGCTGGATCCACCGGGAGTTCCGCTACGACACCGATGCCACGGCGGTCAACACCACGCTGCAGCAGGCCTTTGAGATGAGGCGCGGGGTTTGCCAGGACTTCACCCATATCATGCTCGGAATGTGCCGCTCGGTGGGAGTGGCGGCGCGCTACGCCTCCGGATACCTCTACAACGGACCACTCGACCGCCTGGTGGGCGCGCAGGCTTCCCATGCCTGGTGCGAGGCCTACCTGCCCGGTGCCGGCTGGATAGGCTATGATCCGACCAACAACACGCTGGCGGACGATCGCTACGTGAAAGTGGCCGTGGGCCGGGACTACGATGACGTGGCCCCGGTGACGGGCAGTTACCACGGCACCGGCCATTGCCGGATGGACGTGCGTGTTGAAGTGGAGCGTCTCTAACCGATCACGCCCGGTCCGTTCCGCCGGTGAGCGATTGGAGGAGCGAGGGCATCAATGCCGCGAGGCCGTCGGACGCGTTGGCTCCGGGGACCACCTGACCGCCGGGCGTGAGCTTGTCGACGAGCTTGGGCAGATATTCCGCGAGGAAACCCGAGGCTTTCGAAGCGTCCAGCCCGAGGCCGGAGGCGATGCCCTGGATTTGCTCCGAGCCGAGCAGGGCGGTGATTTGTTCGGCGGAGACCGCCTTGTTTTCACCCATGCCGACCCAAGAGGAAAAGACATCGCCCATGCCTCCCTGGTTGAATTTTTCCATGAGCCCCTGGAGGCCGCCGTTTTGTTCGAGCAGGCTTCCGATGGCGGCTTGAAGCGGGTGGCCGCTATCCGCTTGCGACTGGCCGGTGAGGGCTCCGATGAGGTTTCCGAGAAGTGACATGATGGGGAGGGGTAGGGAATTGCGGGAAGACCCGGCAAGCACGCGCCCGGCGGGTCATTCCGTCATCGGCCAATCCACAGGTCAGTGCCCCTCGATGCAAGGATATCCCGCGCGGTCGGGGATTTTCCTCTCAGAACGGGCGGGCCAGCCCGAGCCAACCGGCAGCGGCGGCCGCTGCGATGGTGAGGCCGAGCACGGCTGCCGGCGGAATCACCCTGCGACTTGCGAGGGCGGGCGCCGCGCCGATGAAGAGCCAGATGCCGAGCTTCGCCATCCACCAGTATTCGCCCATCGGTGGTGTCTTGAGCATCGCGAAGCCCACCAGGAGAATCAGCACGAGAGAGATCCCGTGGAGCATGGCGGCGCCTTTTTTCGATGAGGTCCCGAGGCACGTGGCACCCAGCGAGGCAAACAGGGCGAACACCCCGGCGAGGTGGAGAATCTTGAGCAAAAGGTAGTTCATGGCAGTGGTGAAGCGCGGATGTTCAGGTCTTCCGCGAATCATTCAAGGCCGATGTGATCGCGGGTGGACATGCAGATGGCTCTGGCTAGCCTGCGGATGAACCCATGAAGTTTCCTTTCCAACGTCTGTCCGCCCTTTCCGGATGCCTTCTCATCGCCGCGGCCACCTCAACGACAAGGGCCGCGGAGGCTCAGGGGACTCCCAACATCGTGGTCATCCTCGCCGACGACGTGGGGTGGGGGGACCCGGGCTGCTATGGCGCGACCAAGGTGAAGACTCCTCACATCGACCGGCTTGCCAGGGAGGGTCGGCGCTTTGTCGACGGGCATGCTTCCGCGGCGGTTTGCACTCCCACCCGCTACTCGTTGTTGACGGGCCAGTATTCGTGGCGTCGGAAAGCCGCTGGACTCGACCGCGGCGTATCCAACGGGGCATCGCCCTTGTTGATTCCCACCGATCTGCCGAACGCCCCTTCGTTGCTGAAGGGGGCGGGTTATCGGACGGCGGTGATCGGCAAGTGGCATCTTGGATTCGGTAACTCCAGGCCGGATTACAACGGTGAGCTCTCTCCCGGTCCGCTGGAAATCGGTTTTCACGAATTCTTCGGACTGCCGGCCACCAATGACCGGATTCCCACGGTTTTCATCCGCGATCACCGCGTCGTGGGGCTCGATCCCGCGGATCCGATCGACTACGCCTACGACAAGGAAGCCGCCCTCAAACGTGGATTGAGCTCCTTTGCCGCTGGCAGGAACCGGATCGGCTGGGGAAAAGGCGGGCGCGCTGCGTGGTGGAAGGATACCGAGATTTCGGACACCTTCACGAACGAGTCCGTGGCCTTCATCGAGCGGAACAAGGAGCGCCGCTTCTTCCTGCTGTTTACTCCGCACGGAGTTCATGCACCGACGATCTGCCACCCGAGGTTTTCCGGATCGAGCGGGCAGGGCAATCGGGCGGACATGCTGCACGAGCTCGACGATTCGATCGGCCGGATCCTCGGCGCGCTCGACCGCCACGGCCTGGCCTCGAACACACTGGTCGTCTTCAGCAGTGACAACGGGGCGTATCTCAACGACGAGTCCGGGCACCGTCCCACAGGCCCCTTCCGCGGGATCAAATCGCAATTGTGGGAGGGCGGTCACCGGGTTCCCTTCCTGTGCCGCTGGCCGGCGAAGATCACTCCGGGGGTCTCCGAGGACCTGGTGTCCACTCTCGATATTCCGGCCACGATTTGTGCTGCCGCCGGGGTGAAAGTGCCGGAGAATGCGCTTCCGGACAGCTTCAACCTGCTGCCCCCGCTGCTCGGCGACGCGTCCGCGCCCAAGCGGGACTCGCTGGTGGTGATGAGCGGCATGGGGGCTCTCGCCATCCGCAGCGGCAGCTTGAAATACCTCCCGGATCTGTCCAAGGCCCATGGCTGGCAGGGCGGGGGAAAGGCCGCAAAGAAGGCCAAAGGTGCGGCCCTGTTCGATCTGGCGAAGGACCCGGGCGAAAAAAACAACCTGCTGCCGGAGCGGAAGGATGATGCGGAGCGGCTTGCGGCCTTGCTTGAGAGCGCCCGGTCCCGGTCGGTCACCCGGCCGCGTTGAACGGCTTTCCGGGCGCGGTTTTGTCGGGAAAATATGGGTGCAGTTGTCACCCGGTCGGCGGTTTTTGCCTTGCTGTGAATCACGCGATCGCGGAGGATCCCGGACGTTCCTGATCTGCTTCTCCCCCCCTTTGCCGAATGGTCCCCCGTCCTCCCTGATTGATTCGCGTTTTCCGCGTTGCCGACCGGTGCCTTGTGCCTCTCATGCTGCCTTGAATCCGGTGTCCTCCCCTCATCGCCCGTCGCGCCTGGCCCGCGGCGGATGTTTTTGGTTCCGGCCTCCCTCCCTTGATGCCTCCCCCCGACCGCCGTCCGAGATCCCTGCCGCAGGCTTTGGCCATTGCGGTCTGCGGCTTTCTCGCTTCGGCAATCGGCTGGGCGGCACCTCCCACCGGCATCGATCTCAGCTCGCATTCCGTCCCGGAGGGGCTACCGCCGGACTCCTTGGTTGCCACCATTTCCGCCATCGATGCAGACGCCGGGGATACCCACTATTTTTCGCTGGTTCCCGGCCCGGGGGACACGAACAACGGCGGCTTCCTCATCCTGGGAAACCAGTTGTATCTGATTTACGGGGTCGAGCACGATTTCGAATCCGGTCCCTATCAGGTTTCCATCCGGCTCCGCGTGGTGGACTCCACATCGCAGATCCATGAGCAGGTGCACCTCATCCAAGTGGTGGACGACCGCGACGAAGACGCGGACCGCGACGGACTGACCGAGGCGCAGGAAGAGGATCTTCATGGCACCAGCGATGTGATCTTCGACGGCGATGGCGACGGCGTGGGCGACGGTGCGGAAGTGGCGGCGGGAAGCTCCCCGCTCCATGCAACGCAGTGGCCGTCCACCGCCATTGTCAGCTGGGGTAGCAGCGAGGATGGCACACGCTCGGTCCCAGCCGGCTCCGGATTCATCGGGATATCATCGGCCCAGAATCACAACCTCGCGCTGCGCAGTGATGGATCGGTGCTCGCCTGGGGCGGCGCGAATTCCTTCGGCCAGAGTCAGGTCCCCTCGGGGCTCGGTCCAGTCAGCGCCGTGGCCGCCGGCGGTGATGGCTGGCTGGCCGACAGCTCGATGAGCGTGGCTTTGAAACAGGATGGCAGTCTCGCCACCTGGGGATTCAACGATGATGGAAAAATCGTGGTGCCCCCCGGCTTGGACAACGTCGTTGCCATTTCCGCGGGACGCTCGCACGGGCTGGCTCTCCAGGCGGATGGCACCGTCACCGAGTGGGGATACAACCCGTTTCTCGGCAAACCGATGCCGGTGGGGCTCGACGATGGAATCGCCATCTCCGCGGGGGGCTATCACTCGATGGCATTGCGCTACGACGGCTCGGTCCATGTCTGGGGAAGCTTGTTTGACGGCGAGCAATGGGTGCCTGCGTCCTCGCCCGTGGGACTCACCGATGTGGTGGCGATCTCGGCCGGGCGATTCCATTGCCTTGCCCTTCGCGAGGACGGCACGGTGGTCGCATGGGGATTTGGTTCCCATGGCCAGACCATGGTCCCTTCCGGACTGCAGGATGTGGTGGCGATTGCAGCCGGTGGATTCCACAGCCTCGCCCTGAAGCAGGATGGCTCGGTGGTCGCCTGGGGAATGAACGACCGCGGGCAATGCTCGGTGCCACCGGCCGCATCCACCGGTGTGAGGCGCATCTCCGCAGGGATCTTCCACAGTCTCGCCGTGCTTCAGGATGTGGGCTATCCCGCCATCACCAGTGGTTCCCGGGTCTCCGGTGCGCCCGGGCTGCCTTTGTCCCATGCCGTGACGGTGGCGCATGCCCAGCCGACGCTCTATCAGGCTGTGGGGCTTCCCCAAGGGCTCGCGATCGATCCCCAGACCGGCGTGATTTCCGGGGTGCCTGTCGGTCCTCATCGCACCGCGGCCCGGATAGAGGTCAAGACCGATCAAGGAACCCTCACCCAAACCCTTTGGTTCCGGATTTACGAAGGTTCGTCACCGGTCTCGGTTTCGATTGATCCCGCGTTTGTCACCGAAAACCTGATTGCGGATTCCGCGGTTGGACAGCTCACGGTTGTGGACCCGGACCTTGGAGATGTGCACAGCTTTGAACTCATCGACGGCCCCGGGGCCGAGGACAACGGGCGGTTCCGGATCTTCGGCAGTCATTTGATCCTCAATCAAACGATGGATCGCGACTTCGAAGCCGACAGCTCCGGCTTTTCCATCCGGGTGCGTGCCAGGGATGCCTCACTCAATCCCGTGGAGGCGGTGATCGCGCTCCAGTTCGTGGACGATCGAAACGAAGACCTCGACGGCGACGGCCTGAGCGAAGCCGCGGAAGAGGATCTCTATCAGACGTCGGATCTTCTTTACGACACGGATGGCGACGGCTTTGGCGACCGTTTCGAAGTCGAGCGGGGATGGAATCCGGACGATTCATCCAGTGTTCCCAACGGGCGCATGCTTTTGAATCTCGGCGCGTCCGACCAAGGCCGATCCACCCAACCTTCCGGCGTGGCGGACTTGATTGATGTTTCCGCAGGGGCCGCTCACAGCATCGCCGTGACCTCGGCGGGCGATGTGTTGGCCTGGGGTGCGAATGGTTCCAACCAATCGCAGGTCCCTCCCGGCCTCGCCCCCGTCCTCTCTGCGGATGCGGGGGATTTTCACAACCTTGCGCTTCACGGCGATGGAAGCGTGAGTGCGTGGGGTGCGAATGAAGCCGGACAATGCACGATACCCCCGTCTCTAACAGCCGTTGCGGAGGTCTCTGCCGGCGGCGCCCACAGCCTTGCCCTTCTGACCGATGGCAGTCTGGCAGCCTGGGGAAGCGATTCTAACGGGCAATGCCAGGTGCCGTCCGGGCTTGGTGGTTCGGTCGCCATTTCGGCGGGGGGGGCGCACAGCGTGGCTCTCCGTCAGGACGGCACCGTGGCGGCCTGGGGTTCCAACGCGCATGGTCAGTCCGCCGTGCCGTCCGGCCTTTCGCGGGTGGTTGCGGTTTCCGCGGGTGCTGCGCACACGCTTGCCTTGAAGCAGGATGGCACGGTCGTCGCCTGGGGTTCCAATCTGGCCGGGCAATGTGAGGTTCCTGATCATCTGCGCGGAGTGATCTCGATCTCGGCGGGTGCGCAACACAGCGTGGCCTTGCGGGACGATGGCTCGGTGGTCTTTTGGGGCCTTGTTCAAGGCATGTGGATCCCCGAGTGTGTGCAGGTCAGGCGGATCTCCGCCGGTGGAGGCCATAGCGCCGCCATCCGCCAAATGTCCGGCTTCCCGGACTTTGCCGATGTTTCGACCATCCGCGGCTGGCCGGGGCAGTTGCTATCCCGGTCGTTTGCGGTGGTGAATGCCTCCGCCTCCTCTTGTTCCGCCATGGGGCTTCCTCCGGACCTTGCACTCGACGGACCCTCCGGAGTTCTCAGTGGAACCGTCGACCCAGGAGGAAGGGGCGCAATGAGAATCCGGGTGGTTACGGATCAAGGGAGCTGGCAGCGTGTCTTCGGATGGAACACGCTGGACGGTCATCCGCCGACCGATCTCAAGCTGGTCACCAACGCCCCGCTGCCGGAGCATTCGCCCGATGGGACCGTGGCGGGTGTGCTGTCCGCAGTGGATCCGGATGCCGGCGATCTCCACGCCTTCTCGATCGTGCCGGACGCGGCTTCGCCGGATGGATTCCGCTTCCGGATCCAAGGCAACCAGGTCCTCGTCGATGGCCCCCTGGCGGCGGACTTCGACAGTGGCGATGGGCTTCTCCGAGTGCGTGTGCGGGCCGTGGACAGCGGGGGCAATCCGTATGAGAAGGCCTTCAAGATCGCCATGGCGGATGATCGTTCGGAGGATGCCGATGGCGACGGCTTCAACGAAGCGACCGAGGAGGATTTGTTAGGAACGGGCGATCTGGTGGCGGACGATTTCCGCACGGCGGATCCCGATGGCGACGGCATGCCCAGTCTGTTGGAACACGCATTCAATCTCGACCCGAAGTCGGCAGGGCCGTCCGTCCAACTGACGGCGGGTGGGGGAGACTCGGCCGGGCTTCCTGCGGTCACCATGGCAAGTGACGGAATGGGACATCGCCGGTTGCGCATCGAGTTCATCCGCCGCATCGGCACCGCGATGACCTACCAGCCGGAGTTTTCCTCATCGCCTGATTCCCCGGTGTGGACCCCGGCGGGCGCAGCGATGCAAACGGCACCCATCGACGCCGTTTGGGAGCGCTGCACGGTGGAAGACACGGAGAACACCGCCACCCATTCGCGTCGTTTCGCCCGGGTGGTGGTGTCGTGGTGAAGGAATCCCGGGTTCAACCGAGGACGTCGTTCATCGCGTCGATCAGCTCCTGCATCGTTTCCGGGGTCTCATTGCCCATGTTCGAGATGCGGAAGGTGAGGCCTTTGATCTTGCCGTAGCCGCCGTTGATGACGAACCCGTGTTTCGCCTTGAGCGTCTTGATGAAGGCGGACTGATCCCAGCCGGCGGGTGTATGGAAGCAGGTCAGCGATACCGACTGATTGCCTTCCGGGGCGAAGTTCTTGAAATCGTGGCGCTTGCCCCACTCGTGGATCATCGCGTTGTTCGCCTTGTGGCGAGCATAACGATTCGCCACTCCCTCAGCGGCGATCACACCGAGGATGTGCTGAAGACCGAAAATCAGCGAGATGGCCGGAGTGGACGGGGTGTTGTTCTTCTCGCCATTCTTCACGAACTCGACGAAGTCAAAGTAGTAGCCGCGGTTGGGCATGGCTTTGGCGCGCTCGACAGCCGCTTCGGAAAGAGAGAACACCGTGAGACCCGGAGGCAGTGCGAGGGCCTTCTGCACACCCGCGAGCAGCACGTCGACGCCGAGGGCATCCATCTCGATCGGCACGGCGGAGAACGAGGACACCGAGTCCACCACAAGCAGCACGCCTGGGAACGACTTCACCACCTTGGCGATGCCTTCAAGGTCGTTCATGACGCCGGTGGAGGTCTCGTTGTGAATGAGGGTGACAAGATCGAAGCCACCCTCCTCCAGTTTGGCTTTCACGGCCTCCGGAGAGATCGCCTCGCCCCACTCGACCTGGACCTTGTCCGCCTCGAGTCCCATGGACTTGGCGACGCTGAACCATTTGTCGGAGAAGGCGCCGCAGCAGAGGTTGAGGACCTTCTTTGCGCAAAGGTTTTGCAAGGCGGCTTCCATGACGCCCCACGCCGAGTTGGTGGCGAGGTAGAACGGGCGGGTCGTGCCGGCGAGCTCCTGGAGCACCGGCTGGGTGGAGGCATAGAGTGCTTCGAACTCCGCTCCACGGTGGCCGATCATCGGCCGGCTCATGGCGGCGAAGGTGTCGGGTGAAACGTCGATGGGTCCGGGAATGAACAGTTTGGCCATGGAATGGGGTGGTTTAGAGGAGGTTGTAGGACTCGAGAAGGGAATGGAGCTTGGCGGTGTGGTCGACGCTCATGGGAACAAGAGGCAGGCGGAACTCGCCGGTGCAATGACCCTGCAGCGAGACGGCGGTCTTGATCGGGACCGGGTTCACATCCAGGGACATGAGGCCGCGCATCAGTGGGTAATACTGCTTTTGGATTCTGAGGGCTTCCTCGAAGTTTCCATCGAGGCACGTGCGAACGAGCCGGGAGATCACGTCGGGAATGAGATTCGAGGCCACCGAAACCAGGCCGCAGGCCCCACAGGAAACGAAGGGCAGGGTGAGCGGATCATCGCCGCAGAGGATGCCGAAGCCGTCCGGCACGGCCTGGACGAGTTGGTTGACGCGGTCGACCGAGCCGCCGGCTTCCTTGATCGCGACGACGTTCTTGAAGTCGGATGCGAGGCGGGCGGTGGTTTCCGGAGAAATTTCAATCACGGAGCGACCCGGCACGCTATAGAGCATGATCGGCAGGTTGGTGCATTCGGACACAGCCTTGAAATGCTGATAGAGTCCCTCCTGCGACGGCTTGTTGTAATACGGACAGACCTGGAGGGTTCCGGTGGCACCGACTTTCTCGGCAGCCTCGGTGAGTTCGATGGCTTCGGCGGTGGCGTTTGCGCCAGTGCCGGCGACCACTTCGCAGCGGCCTGCCGCGTATTCCACGGCAAGGCGGATCACCTCGATGTGTTCCTCGGTATCAAGCGTGGGGGATTCACCGGTCGTGCCTACCGGGACGATGCCGTTCACGCCTCCCGCGATCTGGCGTTCGATGAGGGATTGGAACGCGGGCGCATCGATGGCGCCATCGCGGAACGGGGTGATCAGGGCGGTGTAGGTGCCGGAAAAACTCATGGCGGGCGGAGCATGTACCTTCCGCGACGCAGGTCAAAGCCCGATGCGGCGATGGCGGGAAATTTTTGGGTCGGACATGAAAGCGCCGACCCCGGAGACGGGGTCGGCGATCGAAAACCGCCGGAGCGGGGGACCTTTTGGAGCTTGGGGCGGGATCAATCCCCGATGTCGATCTCGCCTTCGAACACAAAATCCGCCGGTCCGGTCAGGGTGACCTTGGCGAAGGACTGGTCGCCGGTTTTCTCGAATCCGATTTCCAGGGTGTCTCCACCGGCGACGTCCACCTTGATCGGTGAAGGTGCGCCGGTGAGGAGGTGGTGCACGAGCGCGCAGGCCACCATGCCGGTGCCGCAGGCGAGGGTCTCATCTTCGACCCCGCGTTCATAAGTGCGGATCTCGATGTGACCCGGCGAAAGCACGGTGGCGAAATTCGCATTGGTGCCGGCGGGCGCGAAGTCCGCATGCTGGCGGATGTCGCGGCCGTGGGTGAACACATCCAGTTCTTCGAAAAACGCTCCGCCTTCCACAAACGCGACGGCGTGGGGCACGCCGGTGTTCACGAAATGGATGGTCGCGTCCAGGCCAGGGACCTTGGTCCCGGTTTCGAGCTTGAGGTCCTTGGGCTCGGACATGGCGATTCGGACGTTCTCGCCGACCATTTCCGCCGCGAGGGTGCCGGCGATGGTTTCAAAGGTCACGCGGTTTGCCAGTTTCTCACCCAAGTGGGCGGTGAAGCGGCCGAAGCACCGCGCGCCATTGCCGCACATCTCCGCCTCGCCGCCATCCGCATTGTAATAGCGGAACCGGAAATCCGCTCCCTTTTGCGCAGGCTCCACCGCCAGAAGTCCATCCGCGCCGATGCCGCGGTGGCGGTCGCACAAGGCTTCGATGGTGTCCTTATCCAGGGAGATCGATAGGTCGCGGTTGTCGATGACGATGAAGTCATTGCCCGCGCCGTTCATTTTGTAAAAGTGCAGCAGCATGGAGGTCTGTGGTTCGGGATCGTTGCCGGTCGGTCGCGTCTCAGGCGCCCCGCCGAGCCGTTGCGATAGCCCGGCCAGGCGGGTTCCGCAAGACCCGGCAGCAAGGAATCGCTCCGGCCGCCGCATGGGCGGCAGGACGGGCTGAGTGTGAACCCATCTTTCTGATGCTGAGGGACTTGGGGTGATTTGTTGGGGTTTGATTCACATTTTCTGATAATTCACGGGCTACCCGCGTGATGGCGTAGTTTGCTTTCAAGTAATTGATTGTGAATGGATTGTGTTGAGTTGTTTGAAGCGCTTCGGCTGGAAAATCAGGATCACTTGATGGCTCCGTGGATCGGTTCCTAGAGTTCGGCCTCCCCCCAAATGAAAACCACCAAGCTTCTGATCTGCGCGATCTCGATCGTGGCAGCCATTGCAGCCGCGCGGGCGTCCGCCCAAAGCCTGCCTGCCCAGCTCATCGACATTTCGCCTGGCGCGTCGGTGAACGGCACCTTCAACAACGGCGTTTCCATCGTCGACCTGTATTCCGGCGAGATGCGCTTCCAGGAATTCAACGCCTTCTGTGTCGAACCGGCGCAAGGAATCTCCTATGGAGAGTCGCTCGTCTATCAGGTGCAGGATGCGGCGTTGCTGCAGAACTCCACGCAGATCGCCAAACTGATCGGTGGCTACCTGGCCTCCGCGCGAACCGGGCAGGACGCAGCCGCCGTGCAATGGGCGATCTGGGAAATGACCACGGAGTCCAGCGCCAGCCCATCGCTGCTCGATGGCAACGTGCGGATCACCGTTCCCGCGAGCGAGCCGATCGCCACCTTGGGGAACCAGTATCTTGCCAACATCGACACCTTTTCACCCGCCTCGATCAGCTACCTGACGAATGGCACCCGCCAGGATGTGGTGACTTGGAACCTCATTCCCGAGCCGGGTTCGTTGATGCTCGCAGGCTTCTCCGCGGTGCTTGTTTTCCGCCGCCGTCGTTGATGGGAGGGCGGCCGGAGGGGCTGACCTTTGGCTTGCGCGTTCGGCAGATCCGTTCAAATCTCCGCCATCCCGGGCGTTTGTCCGAGGTTGTTGGAATCGGATCATTTCATGGTTTCTCCCCGCCGCTATCTCCTGTCGTTTGCTGCGGCCGCATCGGTTCTTTCCGCTGCGGAGGCGACGGTTTCTGCGCAAGGGACCGCGGCGAAACCTGCGGTGCCGCGGGTGGTGGTTCCTACGGGAAGCCGGCCGATGGATCCGGTGAGGCCGGTGTCTCCCGCGACTCGCATCCTCTATCCTTGGAAAACCCACATCACGTGTACGGTGTTTTGGGTGGGTGAAACGCCCACGGCGAGGAATCCGACGCCGAATCACAAGTCGTCCTGGGACCAGCAGTGGGCAATCAACTTCGGTGGCTTCGACGATCCGGAGCCTGAAAACCGGATTGCCAGCCACAGCACCGGAGACTTCCGGCCCAAGGCGTTCGTGCCCAAGCTCAATCCATTTTACATTGCTCTGCCCTATAATGACGTCGAGGGCTACGGCAGGCACAAACCGGAAGCCGCGCGGGTGATCCCATGGTTCGCCCGAATGCGCCCGGAGCCTGGGAAAACCGTGTGCAAGGGCCGTTGGGTTCAAATCTACCGGGGTGGCCGGAGTTGTTACGCGCAGTGGGAGGATTGCGGGCCCTGGGTGACGGACGACTGGGAATACGTCTTCGGTTCCAAACCGCCCAAGACCCGAGAGAACGGCTCTGCCGGGATTGATATCTCACCCTCGATCCGTGATTACCTTGGTCTCAAATCCGGCGATAAGGTCCACTGGCGCTTCGTCGAAGCAGGCCAGGTCCCCTATGGCCCCTGGAAGAAGTATGGCCAGACTTCGGAATCGGTCCCCGGCGCGGATCCCGACCTCGACGCCCAGCGCCGCTACCTCGAATACCTGCGGAAGCTGCGCGACGAGCAATTCCAGAAAAAACCGCTCAACCAACTTCAAAACTGAGTCAGCGGCCCGCAGTGAGGAATTCGATACAGAACCTCACCGTGTCCGGATGGGTCTGGATGAATGTGTGATCCGCATCCACCACGCGGAAATCCTTGAGCCCATGGATCCGCCCGCGGTTTGCGGAAACGATGCCGTCGTTCTCGGTATCCAGCAGTTTCCGGAAGAACGGGATCGAGGAACGCCGCCCCATCACTACGGCCGCCTCAATGTCGGTTGGCAGCGGGGGCAGCCCCGCAGGCACGCCACTGGTGCCCAAGGCGCGCCCGGCCGGACCGAGGAGTTGGCGGATCAGCGGGTGCCCGTCCGCCCAGTCCACGATTTCACTGCCGGAGTTGGGCGGCGCGAGCATGATCAATCGCTGCGGACGGGGGGCGTCGGGATCGGCGAGGATGTGCCGCGCGATGATACCACCGAGCGAGTGGGTGATCCAGCAAGCTGCCTGCCCGTTGGAATGCCTGCGGATTGTTTGTGCCACCCGTTCCGCCAGCACAGGGATTGGAAGTCGTGCCGAGGGGTAGGGGATGTTCAAGGTGGAAAAGCCCTCCTCCCGAAGCATGCGGGCCAGGGGTTCCATCGCGTGCCATCCACGCCAGAGCCCGTGGAGAAGGACCACCAGGCGACCACCCTCGCCCCGCCGCTGCGGGCGGTCCCACGGAAGCGGTGGCGTGAGCATTTCCAGACGGTCACTCAGTCGCGGCGGCCTCGGCATCGCAGCAGGCTAACCCCACCGGGCCTGCCTTGCAACCCCGGTCGGCCGAGGCTTCCGACCTCGATTTGTTTCAGGATTCGGAAAAATCCGGATCGCTGCTGCAAATCGGGTGCATTCTTCTTGACTCATCAGGGTGGGGGGCCTAAATCGCCGCCCCCAAACGAACTTTTTACCCCAGACCGCCATGGCCAACGCTCAAGTCATCCTCAAAGAAAAAATCGAAGGCCTTGGTGCCGAAGCCGATGTCGTCAAAGTCCGCGCCGGCTACGCCCGCAACTTCCTGATCCCGCAAGGCAAGGCCTACGAGGCCACCAAGTCCAACCTCCGCCACGTGGAGGCCCTCAAGACCGCCCGCGCCCGCCGCGAGGCCGAGGAACTTCTCGCCTTCCAGGAAATCGCCACCAAGATCTCCAAGCTCAAGCCGAAGTTCACCCTCTCCACCGGTCAAGGCGGCAAGGCCTTCGGATCGGTCACCAATCTCGACATCCACAAGGAACTCGAAGCCGCAGGCATCTCGATCGACCGCCACGGCATCGAGCTTGAGAAGCCGATCAAGAAGTCCGGCAAGTCCGAGGTGAGCATCCGCCTGCACCCGCAGGTCACCGCCACCCTCACCATCACGGTGGACGCCGGCGAGGAACAGGCTGCCGAAGCCTGATCGTCGTCCCGAATCGTTTTCATGAAAAACCCCCGGTCCGGAAACGGACCGGGGGTTTTTGCGTGTTGCGAACTCCAATTCGCGAAAACCTTCAGACCAGCCCCTGCCGCAGGGCCTTGGAGACCGCTTCCGTCTGCGAGCGGACATGCAGCTTGCGGTAAACGGAACGCAGATGCATGTCTACGGTATGCTGGGAAATGGACAATTGGTCGGCGATCTCCTTTTTGATCATTCCACGGACGAGATAGCGCAGCACGTCCTCCTCACGCGAGGTGAGCGGCTCGATCTCATGCACCGGACCGTAACGGGCAAATCCTTCGAGGATCATCTTGGCGATCGGACTGCTGAGCGCCGAGGCCCCATGAATGACGTCGCGGATGCCGGTCAGGATTTCATCCGGATCGGATGTCTTGAGCAGATAGCCTGAGGCGCCGTTGCAGATCGCCCGGTAGACCTTCTCACGGTCGTCGAACGAAGTCAGGATCAGCACCTTCACCTCGGGCATGATCGAGCGGATGTCCGCGAGCACTTCAAGACCGTCCTTGCGGGGCAGCCCCAGGTCGAGCAGAAGCAAGTCCGGCCTTTCATTGGTGAACTTGAGCTTGTCGTAAAGATCCGCCGGATTGGAGAAATGGTGCGGACAGGCAAGATCCTCTTCGGCGGCGATGAGACGGCGGACCTGTTTGGCAAAGACCTCATGGTCCTCCAGAATCCAGATGGTGGTGGTTTTTGTGGCTTCGGCGATCATGACAGGGTGGGGTGGGCGGTGAGATGCGAACGTTTGACCAGAAGGCGGATGCTCGTGCCCGCCTCCTTGGAGGAATCGACCTGCAGCAGTCCTTCCAGCACCCGTGCGCGGTCTTCGAGCTTGTTCACGCTCATCGGGCGGGACTCGTGGTTCAGCGGGAGGCCGACGCCGTTGTCGGTGATCTCAAGCGCCAGCTTGTCGTCCTCATCCCAGAGGCGGATGGAGACTTTGTTGGCCTTGGAGTGCTTGAGCACGTTGTGAATCGCTTCCTTGTAAAACAGGAAGAGGTGGCGCTTTGCATCCAGCGAAAGCTTGGCTGCGGTCTTGTTGGACTCGCATTCGACGGTGAACTGGATCTCCCGAAGCAGGCGGTTGGCGGTTTCGCGCATGCGCTGGACGAGATCGCCGATCGAGTCCTGCTTTCGCTCCAGCAGCCAGACGATGTCGCGCATGGCCAGCGAGCTTTCGCGGGCGATGGTTTCCACTTCATTGAGATCGTGGGCGATCTCTTCCGGGCCATGGAGCCTGGCGAGATCCTTGCGGGCCGTGCGGGCGATGAGTGAAATGCTGCCGAGATTGCTGCCGATGTCGTCGTGGAGGTCCGAAGCGATCCGTTTGCGGATCTGGTCCAATTGCTCCTTGGACATCAGCCTGCGGCGCTCGACGATGAAGACCGGGATCAGGAACGTGAGTCCTAACAGCACGGCGGAGCCCCAGGTGGCATTGAGCTCGCTGCGGGAGGCGAGCTGCCGGTGAACGGGGCGCAGGGTGGAGAGTTCCCGTTCAATCCGCCCGCGCTCGTGAAGTTGATGGAGCCAGGTGCTCACTGGAATGATTTCCCGCTCCGAGCTGCAGCCATCCGTCAGGCTGTTCACGGCGATCGATTTGCCACCGTGCTCACGCTGGATCTGAAGTCCCTTGGCGAGGTTGCGGCCATGGGACCACAGTTCGATTTCCGAGAGAGCGTGAATCTTGCGGTCGCCCATGATCCAGGGCTTGGTCGCCATGATGCGCACGCTGCGCACCGTCCGGCCCGGTGTCGGGATCACCAGAGGTGTCATGTGGCTGGCACCGGCCAGGGAGTTCGTCCACGTGTGAATCGCGGCGGGCTCGTCATCCACAAAAACCTGGAAGGACTCAGGAAACACGGAGGCTTCGAAGGAGCGGTTCACCTGATAGGGATAGAGAACGATGCGGTCCAGAGCGGCCGGGGAAGAGAGATCGACTTTCCATGTGGTGGTGTTGTGCTCACCTTCCACCAGCACCGCATCGCCGGGTTCGAGATCCGGCCTGCCGCCATTCTGCCAGATACCAAGCGGCGTGCGACCGTCGACCAAGGCGGCGGGATACCACAGCCCCGGAACATCGAGGTCGTTGGAAGCGGACACCGTGGCCGAGAAGGAAACCGGCTCGCCTTCCGAGATCACCACGAATTCCGAGAGCCCGAAGAGATCGAGGGTTCCCTTGTAGTGCCCTTCCTGCACGGTGAGTCTCACATAGCGTGCCTTGTCGCGTGCCTTGATGCAGACCGGAATGCCTTCGGGAGAGGGATGGACCGTAGGCCCCGAGGTGAACAGAATGGTCCGCTGTCCGAAGTCCGCACGATTCGAGAGTTCGAGCGTAAAACGTTTCGGAAAGATTCCGGAATCTTCCAAAAATTCCCGCTGCGACGGAACCAGATAGATTGAATCCACGGGAAGCTCCCGACCCAGATCCAGGATGATGAAGGGATCCGGGGCTCCTTTCGAAACGCGGCCTCCACGATAGCCAAGACCCACTTTAAGCGGGTGTTCGCAGTGCTGGGAGAAGGAGGAGAGTTGCCCGTCCAACCACGAGACCCGGTCCTCGACCTTAACCAGTTGCGGATCAAAAATGCGGGCGATCCGTGAGATCGGATTCCGCATCTGCCCGGTGGCCGCAGCCTCGGATGGCGAAGCACCTGCCAGCAGGAGGACGGATAACAATCCGCCGGCAAGAGTTCGGGAATGGAAGTGGGGAGGTCTCATCCGTGAGGGATTTACGGGGCGAGATTGACGGAATTTTAAAAATAATCAACATTTTTTGATTAAGTTTGAACGTTCTTGAATTCCCGATGTTCAAAACCCCCTAAGCGCTCGCCAAAAATCCCTTCACCGCCTCGCGTTTCAGGCGCAATTCCCGCCATTCGTTGACGAGTCGGCTGGCTTCGATGATGCCGCAGCCGGCTGGGACCCTGAGTCGGCGGCCCTGCCACCAGACGCCCCGGATGGCGACCACGGAGCAGAAATTGCCAGCGTCCCAGACGCCGAAAGGTGCGCCGAAGCCCGCTGGGCAGCCAAGACGCTCCCGCCATTCGAGGAGTTTTTTCAGTGTGACATCGGTGCGGGGCAGGGGGCCGAGCGCGGGCGTGGGATGGAGGCGCTGGATCAGCTCGTCCGGCCCGTGTGGGGTGTGAAGTTCCAGCTCGATCCGTGTGAGGAAGTGGACGATCGACCCGAGGTCGATGATCTGGCGGGACTTCCGCTCAAGTTTGCCGAAGTCGAGAAGCTTGGAAACGAGAGTCTGCGCGACGTATTCGTGTTCGCGGATTTCCTTTTCATCGGCGGCGAAGACCTCGCGATCCTCGCTGCGGGCGGTGCCGGCGAGGGCCATCGTTTCGAGTTTGCGGTCGCGCAGCGCGACAAGCAGTTCCGGTGTGGCCCCGGCGAAGCCTTCTTCCGGGTGATACCAGCCATAGGATTGGAGAGGTGAGGTCTTCGCGCACATCGCCGCACGGATGAGCGGAGCGGGGTCTTCGCTCGCCGTGCCGGATTCGGTCACCACGGGGACGGTTTTCTCAAACACCCCGGAGTGGATGGACGACATGACCTCCTGGAAAACGACCGAGAAAGGTGCCGCATCGAGAGCGTCCCAGCGGACGTCGATGGCCGCAGGGGGCATGAAGCGCCGCGACCACTCGGCGGCGGAAACGCGCTCGACCCGTGAAGGGGTCTTCCACGGGGTGGTCGAGCTCAAGGCGAAGTCCTGCAGGTAAAACGCCGTTCCTTCCGGCGGCGGCGTGGCGCTGGATTCAAAAGGTCCGTGTCCGACGATGACGATGCCGTCCCGTCTTGCCAGCCATGCCATGGATTCCCGACTCTCTTCCATTCGTTCCGGGGGAAACCTGTGGGCGGTATCTGACCCGTGCAAGTGCGATCCGGTAACGTTCCGTTAGTTTTGCTAGAATGCGTCCCTCACCCGGTTGACCCGCGGTTTTTTTCCATCCTCGACCAGGATCTCCATCACATCGAAGCGCCATGGCACGTTGCGGGTGCCCATACGCTTCAGCCAGGCGTTTGCTCCCCGTTCGATGAGCCGTTGTTTCGGTTTGTCCACCGCATCCAGCGGCCGGATCCGGGTGCTGGCGTGGCGGGTTTTCACCTCGACGAAGACCAGCAGGCGCCCGTCCCGCACGATGAGGTCCACTTCGCCGCCTTTGGGCCCGCGGAAGTTCCGGGCGAGGATCCGGCAGCCCTGGGCGCGCAGCCAGTCCGCAGCCACGCGCTCGCCGTAGTTTCCCAGCCACTCGTTGCCGTGTGCCTGCCCGTCAGGCCCCGTCAAGCGGCAGGGAGAGTTGAGAAACCGGCTGAAACGACCGACGATGATGGCGGCAAGGGCCGTGAATCCGAAGCGCTTCAAGATGCTCCTTGGTGCCATATCCCTGATGCCGGGAGAAGCCGAATTGCGGAAACTCCCGATCGATTTCCCGCATCAGCCGATCGCGCGTCACCTTGGCAATGATGCTTGCCGCGGCGATGGAAAGCGACTTGCCGTCACCCTTGACCACACCATCGTGCGGAAGCGGGAAGTCCCGCACCGGAAGCCCGTCGATCAGGCAGTGGCAGGGGGATGGATTCAGTGACTCCACCGCGCGTCGCATGGCGAGATGGGTGGCTCTCAGGATGTTGAGGCGGTCGATTTCCTCTGCCGTCGCCATCGCCACCGCCCACGACAGGTGCGGATCTGCCGTGAGTCGTTCATACAAGGCCTCGCGCTTTGCGGCGCTGAGTTTCTTGGAGTCGTCCAGGCCCGGGCAGGTGAAATCCGCCGGAAGAATCACGGCGGCCGCTGCCACGGGTCCAGCGAGCGGGCCCCGGCCCGCCTCGTCCACGCCGGCGATCTTTCGGAGACCACGGCGGTGAAGGGCGGATTCGAGGCTCAGGTCCGGCATGTGTTAGAACGTATTGAATCGCTCGCGGGTGGTCATTTGTCGATGATCGATTGTCGCAAACAGCTGGGTGGCGAAAACCATGCCATCGGAGTCTACGACCACACCCATGCCGGTGTGGGTCCACCCTTCAAGCATGTTTTTGTGGTGGTCCTTCGAGTCCTTCCAAAGGCTGACCATGGTGGTGGCCGGATTCGCACAACGTGACGAGGCGGCGACGTTCTCACTGACGCTCGACATGTGGTAGCGCTCGCGGGCGATCAGGGCGCGGCCCTCGAATCCAAAGTGACTTACGTTCTTGCCATTGAGGCTGAAGGTGCCGCGGTGCTGGCGGAGGTATTCGCAGTGCTCCTGGGCAAGCCGGTCCAGCCCGGAGTGGCGTTCGAGTTGGCTCTTCCCGCGGCTGGCGCGGTAGGAGTTCACCTCCTGAAGCACCCGCCCGGAAGGCGAGTTGTCCGGGCGCACCTGCGTGGAAACCTGGATCTTCTGGGGAGTTGGCGAGTTGGCGCAGGACGCCAGAACGGCTGCCGCCGCGGCGGCAAAAGCGAATCGGATGTGGGATGTTTTCATGGGAGGGACAGCTCCGACATGGTCTCAAACATTTCCCGAAAGTAAATAAAATTTAGATATTTACGCGATGGCGTAGGTTAAGACTTTGTTTTTTTAGAAAGGGGCTCGGCGATCACTTCGATTCCGAGTTCTCGGCTGGTTCTTTTTGGAATTCAGGCCTAATGCCCGTGCCCTTCCTGCCGACCAAGCGATCGCCGAGGTCCTGTCTGGCTTTCTCGGCCCGGGCAAGCAGCCAGGCGACTTTCTCCGGGTGGGCATCGGCGACGTTTCGGGTCTCGGAAAGGTCGGTTTCGAGATGATAGAGTTCCGGTTTCTCGACCTTGATCGTCTTCATCGCGGCGGAACGTCCGCCCTTGCCACCGGGAGCCCCGGCCAGGCTGGGATAGCTGTGGGGCAGCACGAGTTTCCACGACCCGTCGCCCTCGGTGACGGCGTGTAGTTCGTTGACGCGGAAATAGAAGTAGTAGGCGTCATGGGGATGGGTGGCCCCGGGTTTCCCCATGAGCAGGGCGGAAACATCCTTGCCATCGATGGGGCGGGGCGGGAGGGGGGCTCCGATCATCGAGGCCAGGCTGGGGAGCAGGTCGATGGTCATCATCATCGATGGGCTGGTGCGTCCGCCATCGATTTTCCCCGGCCAGCGCATCACGCAGGGGACACGGGTTCCGCCTTCCCAGCAGGTGCTTTTGCCCTCGCGCAGAGGACCGGCCGATCCACCATGCTCGCCGAAACAAAGCCAGGGTCCGTTGTCGGAGCTGAAGATCACCAGCGTGTCCCGGGTGAGTTGGAGCCGATCCAGCGAAGCGAGGATTTTTCCCACCGAGTCATCGATTTCCATAACCACGTCTCCATACATGCCGCGCTTCGAGCGGCCCTCGAAGTCCCTGCCGGGGAACAGCGGGATGTGCGGCATGGTGTGGGCGAGATAGAGGAAGAAGGGTTGATCGCGGTTCCTCTCGATGAAGGAAAGGGCGCGTGCGGTGTATCGCTGGGTCAGCTTCCGCTGGTCCTCCGAGTCCACATCGGGGTCGATGACCGATTCGTTTTCAATCAATGGCAGGGCGGGGAGGTTTTTGCGACCGGAGGGTTTCCCGCTCTTGTGATCGAGGTAATCCGCGACATGGGGCCACATGTCGTTGGAGTAGGGCAGGCCGAGGTATTCGTCGAAACCCTGACGCGTCGGCAGGTAGGCGGGCTGGCTTCCCAAGTGCCATTTGCCGATGGCTGCGGTCTTGTAGCCTTTGGCCCGGAACATCTCGGCCATTGTGGTTTCTTCTGCGGGCAGTCCGTTCTTTGCATCGGGGAACAGCGCGCCGTGGATCCCGATGCGGTTGGCATAGCAACCGGTCATCAAGGAGGCCCGGGAAGCGGAACAAACCGGCTGGGAGACGTGGAAGTTGGTGAATTTGCAACCCTCCGCGGCGAGCCGGTCCAGATTCGGGGTGAGTCCGCCGGCTCCGCCATAGCAGCCGAGGTCCCCATAGCCCAGGTCGTCCGCAAAGATGAGGATGACGTTTGGCGGGCGATTCCCCTCGGCCCGCGATTGCGACGGGAACATGAAAAGGGCGGAAAGCGGGAGAAGGAGGTGGACGAAGGCGCGCATGGAATGGTTGATCCAGCGGAACGCGGAAATCGATGCGGATCTTGCCGAAGGGTTGAAACTTGCGGCCGCTCCGGAAAGGATGGCGGTCATCTCCATGTCAGCTTCCTTGATGAAACGACTCGTTGTTCTCCTGTTTTTCTCCGCTCTCCCGCTGAGTGCGGCGCGAAAGGTCCACCGGATCATGCCGATCGGCGACTCGATCACAGAGGGGGGCTCGTCGTTCTCGAACTGGAGATACCCGCTTTGGGAGAAACTTTTCACCGCGGGATATCTCGTCGAGTACGTGGGCACGCGGACTTCGCCCTCGCGGATCGGCGATCTGAGGCATGAGGGTTACGGTGGCAAGGATTCTGCCTTTCTAGCCAAGACGGTGCCGCCCCATTTTCGAGAGAATCCTGCGGATATCGTATTGATCCATGCGGGGCACAATCACTTTGCCGATCGCAAGCCGGTGCCCGGGATCCTCAAGGATACGGAAGATCTCATCCGCTCGCTCCGCGAGGTGAAAGACGATGTGGTGGTCCTGCTCGCCCTGCCGATTCCGAGCGCCAAACTCCCGAAGTATGGATACCTGCCGGAACTCCAGCGTGAGCTGCCCGAACTCGCCGCGCGGATCAGTCGCCCGCAATCTCCGGTGGTCATCGTGCCGCAATGCGAGGGCTATGATCCGGTGAAGGACAACGTGGCCGATCTCGTGCATCCGAATGCCTCCGGGGCCCGGAAAATGGCGGATCGTTGGTTTGAGGCGCTGGTCAAGGTCATGGAGAAGCCGGTCGTCTCCTATCATCCCCGCCTCGTGCCTTACCGGAAGACCGCAGCGGGTGAACTCCATCTTCACGTCTTCACTCCGCCGGCTTCCTTCAGCGGCCCGCGGCCGGCGATTGTCTTCTTCTTCGGCGGCGGCTGGCAGCGGGGCACGCCGCTCCAGTTCTATCCGGAGTGTGATTGGTTTGCCTCAAAAGGCTTCGTCGCCATCAGCGCGGATTACCGCACGGCCTTCACGCATCGCGCGACTCCTTTCGATGCCGTGGCCGATGCGAAATCGGCGCTTCGTTCACTGCGGGGCCATGCACAGGCGCTCCGCATCGATCCTTCGAAAATCATCGCCGCCGGTGCTTCCGCGGGCGGGCATCTTGCGGCCGCCACCGGGATTCTCGAAGGCCTTGATGATCCGACGGAGCCTTCCTCCCTCTCCGCGCGTCCCGATGCGATGATTCTTTGGTATCCGGTCCTCGACAACGGGCCGGGGGGCTATGGCGACGCGGCTGTGAAGGCCCGCTTCCAGGAGTTTTCCCCGCTGCATCAGGTGAGGTCCGGTGTGCCGCCGGCGCTGGTGTTCATCGGCGACAAGGACCCGCTGGTTCCGGTCGATACGATCCGCACGTTTCAATCGAAGATGAAGAACTCCGGCGTCCCGTGCGAGGTGGAGATCTTCGAGGGCGCCGGTCATCCGGTCTATCCCTATCAGAAAGGGGATTCACCGCTCCGCGACCGGGCGCTTCAGCATTGCGAACGGTTTTTGAAAGGGCTCGGAATGTTTCCTTCCTAGTCGCCGCGCGGTCGATCGCGCGATTCGGAATGCGGCGGAAGGGATCGGATGGCTGCGCGCAGCCTGTCTAACAGCTCCACGGTCTCCGGACCCACGCGGTCGATCCACAGCCTCACGTCCTCGTCGTTCTCCATCGAAGGGGTGACCGCCTTGGTCACCCGGTGGCTTGCGAGAAAGCGCGCCGCCTCATCCGCCGTGGCGAGGTGGAACAGCCCGGCATAGAACCAGGGTTTCGGATCGTCCTGGCGTTGCCTCAGGCCACACATGGCCTTGGCCGCGGTGGCGCTGGCCTCCAGCCGGTCGTCATTGAGGGCGGCAAGGTGGTCGAGCCAGGACTCCGCGTGGTCGGCGAGTTGGCCCCGCACGATCCACGAGCGGTTGACGCGGCGTGCCCACTCGACCGGACTGCTCGGCATTTCGGAGTTCATGGGTTGGCGGGGGTTGTCCGGAAGGGCGGCTTGGGCTATCAGACCTGAGCTTGACGCCAGCCCACCGCCCAACCCCGGAATTGATATCGATCGTGATGCCGGTGCGCAATGCCGCCTTCACGGTGAGGCAGGCGGTTGAAAGTGTGATGTGCCAGACTTGGACGCATTGGGAATTGCGGGTGGTGGATGATGGATCTGACGATGAAACCCCTGAAATCCTCCGGGAATGGGCGGCCCGGGACTCCCGCATTCTTCCGGTCTTCCAGTCGTGGACCGGCATCGCTGGCGCGCTCCAGACGGCCTGCGCCCTGGCCGAGGGCGAATGGATCGCCCGCATGGATGGGGACGATCGGATGGACCCACGGCGGCTCGAACTCCAACTCTCCCATGCGCGCCGGCATCCGGAGCTGGGCCTGGTTTCCTGCCTCGTCGAGTATGGTGGAGATCGCCCGGGATATGCGGCCCATGTGGATTGGCTCAACACGCTTCTCCGTCCGGAGGAAATCGCTCTGCGGCGATTCGTCGAGTCCCCTGTGGCGCACCCGAGTGTGCTTTTCCGCCGCGAACTGATAGGCCTCCATGGCGGCTATCAGGACGGGGATTTTCCCGAGGATTACGAACTCTGGCTCCGCTGGCTGGCCGCCGGAGTGCGCTTCGGCAAGGTGCCGGAAATGCTGCTGCGCTGGAACGATTCACCCGGCCGGCTCTCAAGAACCGATCCGCGCTACGCTGTGGACCGGTTCTATCGGACGAAGTGTCGACATCTCGCGCAGTGGATTGGCCGGCACGTGGCACCGACCCGCCGCGTCTGGCTGTGGGGTGCGGGACGCATCACCCGCCGCCGCTTCGATCCGCTGGAGGCGGCCGGCGTGCGCTTCGAGGGATTCATCGATGTGGATCCTGCCAAGGCCGGTTTCCACAGGGATGGTCGGCCGGTGGTGCTGGCGGATTCCCTCCCGGAGCGCTGCCGGGCCTTCATCCTCGTCGGCGTGGGCAACCGCGGGGCCAGCGAGCGCATCGCCCGCCACCTCGTGGCCTGTGGATGGCTGGAAGGGATCGACTTCCTCCTCGCTGCATGAAATCCGGTTTTCCGCCGGCTTTGCAGGCTCCGTGATTGCATGCAGTTCCCCGTTTCCCTAGTCTCTCGGCGATGGGCATTCTTCAGACTCTCAATGCCGCCAGCGGATGGCTGGAGCTCGGATTGCCCGATGAGGCGCTCGCCGAGTTGGAGGCCCTGCCTCTCGAAGATCGCGGGAATCGCCGGGCGCTCGAATTGAAACTCTCCGCCCAGATGGAAAACCAGTCTTGGAACCCGGCATCGGAAACCGCCCGACTTCTCTGCCTCAAGGCTGCCGACGAGCCCGAGTTCTTTCTCCGTGCCGCATTCTGTCTTCATGAGACCGGCGACACCCTGGCTGCGTGCAACTGGCTTCTCCGGGGTCCCAAATCCTTGTTTGAAATGGCGATCTTCCACTACAACCTCGCCTGCTATCTCTGGACCCTCGGTGAGGCCAATCGGGCCCGCAGCCACCTGAGGCAGGCGATCGCCATGGACCAATCCTACCTCGATGCCGCGCTCTCGGATCGCGATCTGATTGGCATGGATCCACTCGCTTGATCCTCGCTCCCTCCTCGGGGCCCGCGGTGCCCGAAAAGAAAAGCGCGCGTTGGATATCCCCCCGGATCTCGCAACGCGCGCTTTTTTTCGGTGCTTCCCGGCCTCGGCCTGCTTCGCGTGACTTCCCCCCGGAGATCAAACGAAGTTGAATGGCTTGGCAACGTTCAGCAAATATTCCTTTAGATGCTCAAGCACCCTCAGGACAAGATCAAAATTGCAGAAAAATCAGGATAGGGAAAGTTCTTTTGGGGGCGGAAATCGGCCAAGTGGTCTCAAAATCGGCCTTAACGCCGTCCTTCCCGGGGCCGTCCATCCTACGGAAAATCCGGGCATTTTCGTCGTTTGCTCCACTTTCCGGCGCAGCGCGGGGCGGTTTGATTGAATCATCCGTTTGACAGCTGGGGGTGGCCCCCGGTTGAATCCGCCTGTCCCATGCGCGAGATCAAGCTTTCCCAGTCCGAACCGAAACGAAAACTGCTGGATGCCGCCGAACAATTGTTCGCGGAGCGAGGATTTGAGGCGGTTTCCGTCAGGGATGTCACCCAGCTCGCCAAGGCCAACGTGGCTGCGGTGAATTACCACTTCGGCAGTCGCGAGGGAATGATCGCCCTGGTGATCTCCCGATACGTCACCCCGATCCACGAGGAGCGTATCGCCCGTCTCGATGCTCTGGAGAAGAAGTGGCCGGGAAAGGTCGTGCCCCTTGAGGAACTCATTGATGCCTTCGTCCGTCCCCTCGCCGGCACGGTCAGGAAATCCGATCTCTCCGAACAGTTGTTCTGCAAACTCGTGGGCCGCATCTTTTCGCTTCAGGGAGAGGCCTTGCCCCCGGCGGTTGAGGAACAGATGAAAGTTTCAATCGATCGCTTCATGAAGGCGTTTGCCAAAGCCCTGCCAACCGTTCCGTCGGAAGAACTGATCTGGCGCACCCACTTCATGGCGGGTGGGGTGATACACATGCTGCTCAACCAAGAGATGCTGCATCGCCTCAGCGGAGGGGCCTCGGGCACGCCGACCATGGAAGGGATTCTTGCCCGTTTCATCCGCTTTGCCGCCGCCGGATTGCGGGAAGGCGTGGAGGTGGAACCGACGCCGAAAAAAGGTCCTCAGGCGACCTTTGATTTCTGATTCATGGAAAAACCCGGACCCGGCCTCTTGCGCAGGGGGATTTTCATGGCAACTTGAAGATTTGTCGGCTTCCCAAATGCCCGCGACCTTGTTAGCATCCGGGCATGGAAAGTCATGAGGTCCTGAGACGGGCGCTTCGCAAAACCACTCCCAAAGCCGTGGCTGCGGATCTTGGGGTTTCCCTTTCGCTCGTTTATAAGTGGGCGGAGAAGCCAGTGGATGATGGTTCCGGCAGCAAGAACCCGCTCGATCGTCTGCTGCAGATCATCGAACTGAGTGGGGACACCGGAATCGTCGAATGGCTCTGCCGCAGGCAGGGCGGGCATTTTGTGAGAGACCCCGATGTGGATGGAGTGCAAGTGGATCACGTGCTGCCGGCCACCCAGGAAATCATCGGGCACTTTTCAGACCTCCTGAACCGGATCTCCAAGGCGGCGGTCGATCACTCGGTCTCTGACAACGAAGCCGATGAAATCCGCGAGTGCTGGGACAAGCTCAAGAGCCATGCCGAGGCCTTCGTTCGCGCCTGCGAGAACGGGGACTTCAAGACGATGAAGAAGATGGCCTGATTCGGGCCACCCGATCATGCCCGGACACGCAGACCGGCCGCCTGCTGGTTGGATCCGGTGGCGGAAACCACTGCGCTGGTTGCGATCCCGGATTTGACCGCCTCCACCGCCGCCACCACCTGGAGGGCGGGGGCCGCACCGATGCTTTCCCCTAAGATGCGTTTGGGCGACCAACGTGCGCCGGTCCAGTCATGCCATGCGCGGGTTTCCGGCAGATCGAATCGCGGGACGCCCGTGCGGCTGTCGATGAGCAAGGAATGAGACTCGCCATCGCCGCGCAGCGCGGATCGGATGGCGGCGGCGGCTTCAAGGCGAGCCGTGGCGCTGTAGGGCACCGGGTCGGGCAACAGATCGAGCCGCACTCCGGGGCCTGCGGGCTCCAGATAGATCGCCCCCGCACCCTCGGATGGGATGAGTTGTCGCGAGTAGAGCCGCAGGGCTTCGGCGCTCAGCCAGTCGATCTCCTCGGCCGCGACGATCAGGCATCCGTCGACATCTCCGCGCTCGATCCACTCGGCGGCGAGGTCGATGCCGGTGACGAAGCCAGAGCCGTCGCCGATGAGTGAGTCGTTGGGTGCCGTGCTGCCGATCATCGCCGAAAGGTGGCTGGAGGGAGCGTTGAAAACGGTTTCCGGAAACAGGATCGGGCTTGCGAGTGAGGGGTCGCCAAGGACCTCGCCGAAGAAGCGGTTCGAGTAGTTCACGCAGCCATTCGTGAGCGTGAAGATCACTCCCACCCGCAGCTTGCCTTCGAGTGAAGCGGCGAGCCGTTCTGCGCCCAACGCCTCCATCGCCGCCGCGGCGGCAAACTTCGAGATCGGGCTGGTGCGCCGCAATCGGGCGGATTTCGGCACGGCGGCGTTTTCCATGGGAACCCTCAGAACCGGGGTGAGCACCGGATTGCCAGAATCGGTCGTGCGTTCCAGATGGGTCGGCAGGATCTCCGCGCCGTGCTTGAGCGCGTCTAGCAGCGCAGCCGCCCCCCAGCCGGCCGGGGTGACGGCTCCGGTGCCGCTGATGAAGAGTTCACGGATCATGCGAGGCCCTCCCGGGTGAAGATCAGCGTGGCATTCGCACCACCGAATCCGAAGGAATTTGTCATCACCCGGTGCAGCTCCGCTTCGCGTGGCTCCCGCACCAGATCGAAAACGCAAACGGGATCCGGCTCCCGCACATGAAGGCTCGCGGGAATGAAGCCGCGCCCGAGAGCCATCAGGCAGATCGCGGATTCCACCGCGCCGGCACCGCCTAACAGATGGCCGATGGCGGACTTGGTCGAGCTGACCTTCACACCCGCCACGGATTCGCCAGCCCAGCGCCGGATCGCGTGTCCCTCGGCCACGTCGTTGAGGGGGGTGCCGGTGCCGTGCGAATTGATGTAGTCGATCTGCTGCGGCGCGATGCCTGCCATCTCGCAGGCCGCTCGCATGGTGGCGAGTGCGGCATCGCCATCGGGGTGCGGCTGGGTGAGGTGGTGGACATCGGTGGCTGCTCCGTATCCGGCAATCTCCGCGATGATTTCAGCGCCCCGGCTTTTTGCCGATTCGGCGGATTCCACCACCAGAAAGGCCGCTCCTTCGCCGAGGGCGAGTCCATCGCGCGCGGCGTCAAAGGGGCGGGGGATGCCGGACGGACTGAGCGCCTGCAAGGCATCGAAGCCGGCGAAAACGAGTTGGCAGAGCGCATCGTAACCACCGGCGAGGACCCGTTCGGCCCGGCCGGACCGGACGAGGTGGAAGGCCTGGCCAATCGCGTTGGCACCCGAGGCGCAGGCATTTGAAACAATGCGCATGCGTCCGCTGAGATCCAGCAGCCGGGCCATGTCGGTCATCTGGCGTTGGGCCTGATAGAACTCGACGCGTCCGAGTTGTTCTCGGCGGCCGCCTTCTCCGCCGAGCGCGGCGCGGTAGTATGCCTCGCCCAGTGGCATGGCTGCGGCGGAGGTGCCGACGATCAGGGGCAGGTTTCCTCCGGAAAGCGCGGACTGCGCCATGGCCTCCCGTGCGGCGAGGAAGGCCATGCGCGTGCCACGGTCCATCCGCGTGGGACGGGATTCCGGTGGCAATTGGACCTGGCCCGCCGTGGTCGCCCGCTGGCGCGAAACATCGAAGAGCGTCACCGGCGAGAAGCTGCTGCGGCCGCTGCGGAATCCCCGGGCATTTTCCTCGAAGTCCAGTCCCATCGGCGAGACCACGCCGCAGCCGGTGACCACCACACGGCGGACGTCGGAAGAGGCGGATGATGCATGGGGCCAGGCCAAGGATTCAGGGTTAGTTAAGGCTCGTCACGGCGTCGCCGGGTAGCTAGGCAGGCGTCCGCACCTTGTCAAATGCTGTATCTCCGATGGCTGGAAACCTCCAGGCGCTTCGCCACGAAGCCCGCCGTGTTTGATGAAGCCGGGGCGGTCTCGTTTGGTGATCTCGCGCAGGCGGTGGAGGCTGCACCGAAGTGCTCCGGGCCGGTGGTCGCCCGGACGGGCGGGATTTCGTTCTTCGTCGATGTGCTGCGTGCCTGGCGGGATGGCGTGGCGGTCCTGCCGATCGAAAAGGACGCGCCGCCCCCGGTGCTCGGTCGTCCGCCTTCCGCAGGCGTCGTGTTGGTGAAGCACACGCCGGGGGCCTCCGGAGTTCCCCGCGGGATTTTCCTCACCGGCGCACAGGTGGCCGCGGATGCGGACCGTTTGGTGAACGCGATGGAGCTGGACCCCGCTGTCCCGAATCTCGCGGTGATCTCGCTTTCGCATTCCTACGGGTTTTCGAACATCGTGCTGCCACTGGTCCTGCATGGCATCCCGGTGCGCATGGTTCCGGTGCCGTTTCCACGCATCGTCGAGGAAGCCTTCCGGGCTCACGAGCAAGTGGTCCTGCCCGCCGTGCCCTCGATGTGGAGAGCCTGGCAGCGGGCCGGAATCCTGACGGGGGCGCCTGTTCGTCTGGCCCTCTCCGCAGGGGCTCCGCTCGCCCTTTCATTGGAAACCGAGGTGTTCGAACAATCCGGGCTGAAGATCCACAACTTCTACGGTGCCTCCGAGTGCGGCGGGATCGCCCTGGACCTCACGACGATTCCCCGCGTGTCGCCGGACATCATGGGCACTCCGCTTCCCGGTGTGCGCTTGATCGTTTCGGATGAGGGGCGCCTGCGTGTCGAGAGCGATGCGGTGGCCCAGGGCTACGAAGTCTCGCGATCCGATGATCTGTTAGGAAACGGCATCTATCTGACCCGTGATCTGGGTTTCATCGATCCCGGCGGCGTGCTCCATCTCACGGGAACCACCGGCTCCGCCATCAATGTGGCGGGGCGCAAGGTGAGCCCCGCCAAAGTGGAGGCGGCCATTCTTGCCACGGGCATGGTCCGCAGCGTCCGCGTCCGCGGCATTGCCAGCGCGGATCCGGAGCGTTGCGAAGAGATCTCCGCGACGGTCGAGCTCGCCGCAGGTGCCACGCTCGATGCCCTGCGCTCGGCCGCCTCCCGGCACTTGCAATCCTGGGAAGTGCCGCGTCATTGGACCTGAGAAACGTGCGCTCCTCATGAGGAAAATCATCCACATCGACATGGATTGCTTCTACGCGGCCATCGAGGAGCGCGATGATCCGTCGCTGCGTGGCATGCCTCTCGCCGTGGCGGGAAGCACCCGCCGCGGGGTGCTCACCACGGCGAACTACGAGGCGCGGAAGTTCGGGTGCCGCTCCGCGATGCCTGTTTTCAAGGCCTTGGAGCTTTGTCCGCACCTGAAACTCGTGCCGGTGCGCTTCGATGCCTACCGTGCGGAAAGCGCCCGCATCCGTTCGATTTTCGGGCGCTTCACCGAGGTGATCGAGCCGCTCTCGCTCGATGAAGCCTACCTGGATGTCTCCCACCTGCGGTCTTCCGCCTCCGCCATCGCCCGTGAGATCCGTGCCCAGATCCGTGAGGAGACCCGCCTCACCGCGTCGGCCGGGGTTTCATCTAACAAGCTGATCGCCAAGATCGCCTCGGATTGGAACAAGCCGGACGGCCAGTTCGAGGTGCCCCCCGAGGAGATCCCGGCCTTCATCGCCGCGCTTCCGGTGGGCCGGTTGTGGGGCGTGGGTGGCAAGACCCGTGAGCGGCTCGCCGCGATCGGCGTGCAGACATGCGCGGACCTTCAAAAGCTCGACCGCATCGAACTGGCACGCCGTTTCGGCCGCTGGGGACTGGAGTTATGGCATCTCTGCCGCGGCATGGATGAACGGCCCGTCACTCCCGACCGCACCCGCAAGTCGCTGAGCAGCGAGACCACGTTCTCCGAGAACATCGTGGTGCTCCCCGCGCTGATTCCGCCGATGCGCGCGATGATCGAGGGGCTCAAGGAGGATCTCGTTTCGAAGCACGCGGACCGAGTGATCCGGTCGCTGGTGGTGAAGCTCAAGTTTGCCGACTTCGAGCGCACCACCGCCGAGCGGGCCGGGCATGCGCTGGATCACGAGGTGTTTGCGGAACTCCTCGCGGAGGCCTGGAAACGAGGGAACAACCGTGCGGTGCGCCTGCTCGGAGTGGGCGTGCGCTTCGAGGATCCGAAATCGGAGGCGCAACTCGACTTCTTCGGCTGATGCCCCGCCGGGACGGGCCTGCGGCGGCGGCGCGCGGAGACTCCGCCGCCACAGGCTGTCAGATCAAGTCCGGAGCTTCAGAAGGTCCAGAACATGTCGAGCGTGAGGCGTCCCTCGATGACGCTGTTGCGGTCGTCGGTGAGCGGGACCTCGTAGGCGATGCCGGTCTGGATGGACTCGGTGATCTGCGAGCGGAAGCCGAGCGCGGCGGTGACGAGCGTGCGGTTTTCCCCCGAGTTGGCGGCGCCGAGGTTGAAGAAGTCGTGGCCTTCGAACTCGACGAGTCCGGGCACCGCCCCGCCGGCCTGGGCGTCGAAGTTGCCGGTGCCGTCGCCTGCGTCGAGCACATGATAACAATTCAGTTCGACGAGTGGAATGAACCACGGAGTGATCTCCTTGCTGGCGTGCAGGCTGATGAATCCATTGGTGGACGATTCATCGGAGAACGGCAGGGAGACGCCGGTGCCGGCGGCGAACTGCCAGTCGTCGATCACCTTGAGTCCGGAAAGCACGAGGTTCACCGCACCCTTGCCCTCGCCCTGGAAGACGTCCGAGTTGCCGGTGGGAAACTCGAAGGTGGCGGTGCCGCTCAAGGCATGACCTGCGGCGGGATCCAGCAGGAAAGCGTATTTGACGCCACCGCCGAGGTTGGCGAATCCGCTTTCACTGCTGAGTGTGGAGTCCGGGTTGAAATCCACGAAGCCGTCCTTGGTGGCCACCAGCGAGAGGCGCTCGTTGAGTGCATACTCGAACTGGAGTGCATACACCTGCACGTCACCGCCCACCGGCAGATCCCCCGCGGTGGTGTTCACCTCGTCCGGAAGAAGGTGGTGGATGAAAATCGGCCGCACGTTGGTGGATGGCACCGCGAGGTCGAACAGCGTGGGGTTGGTCATCGGCCTGCGGAGATCCTTGATCCAGTCTCCATCGTTGGATCCCGCACTCGGGCCGGTTGTGGTGATGGCCGAGCCAGCGAGGAGGCTGCCTGCGGAGAGGGAGGTGATGCACAGGGTCAGGTAGGATGGTTTCATGGGGGTTGTCGGTTTCTGTTAGGTTTTCCGGCCTTGATGAAGGCCGTGTGCACTCTCGCGAGATCGCGCTCCGTTCCAATTGGAAACGCGGTCTTCGTTTCCAATGGCACGCCCCTTGACGTGGCGGAGATCCCGCGCGATGGGCGTGGTTCTCCCGATGGGATGGCGAAGGCCAACCGATTTCCCGATGATCCTGCTCCCGCGGGTCCCTGTTAGACCAACTCCGGGTCCGTGCCTAACATGCCGTTGAGCGACTCGCGGTATTCCGCCGAGCGGACGTGTTCGCGGAAGGCCCTGGCGGTGTTCAGCCGTTCCTGGATGCGGAGGCGGCGGAGTTCGCCCTGATAGTTCGGCTTTTGCAGGAAGTTTTCCAGATAGGCGATGTGCCGGTCCCAGAGCGCCTGATCGACGGTGACCTTGGCATTGAGGCGGGCCTGATACCAATCCGAGGCGATCATGCTCTCGCGGGTGAACATGGCGCGGATGTCCGGGTGTTTCAGGTCCTTGCCCTCATACTGACCATAGGCCATGAGGTGGAGCAGGGCCTTGAGCGGCGGGCAGGCGGCATCGATGCCGCCGTCCACGAAGTAGTTGAGGGCCACGCTGCGCTGGGTCTCGATGATGTTGTCCATGCCGTCGATGAAGTCCTCGATCGACTGCAGTTCCGGACGCAGCATTTCCTCGGTGAAAACCGTGTCCGGCGCGGAGAACACGCGGCCGAAGAAGGTGGTGACGAACTGCTCGGTGATGCGGTAACCGAGGCGGCTGGCCTCGATGACGCGGCCCTCGTGGGTGAAATCCTCCACCTTTTCCAGATAGCCATGCTGGATCAGGTAATGAGGATCGCGCTCGCGGATGAACATGCGCGACCAGATTTCTGGAACGAGGAGCGAGATGTCATGATCCACCCGGAACTTGGGTCCGACGTATCCGGCGGCGGTGGTGAATCCGCTGTAGCCGGAAACCAGGAAGGAAACGAGCGCCGCATTGAGGTCGTGCACGGGCAGCAGGGCGTTGAAGGGGCCCTTGGTGAGCGCGCCTTCCGAACCGGCTCCGGTGGTGGACGGGCTCTTGCCGGTCAGCGAGGCGATGAAGTCCATGAAGAGCTCCGGCAGTTCCTGATAGTGGACCGGATTGTACACCGCGAGTGCGCGGATCCCGGCCTTGGCGTCCGGCGGGTTGTTGCGGCGTCCGGCAAGCACGGAGTTGACGGGCATGGGCACGGAGTCCTCCAACGGGATGCGGCGGAACAGGCGCTTGCCGAGCACCGCCAGATAGACCGAGCGCGGGTCCTCAAGGTCCGGGCGGTTCTGAAGGTAGCGCGGGTTTTTCGTCGGCTTGCCATCGACGATCCGGGGTTGGTGCGAGCTGATGACGTAGTCGGTTTTTCCGGATTGGACGAAGTCCTTGAGCATCTGCCGCATCGGCGCGGTGAATTGCTCGAAGCGGATGGCGTCCTTGACCATGGCGGCGGCGTCCGCGCGCGGGATCGGCTCGTAGTTGGAAAAGAAGAGCCCGCCTTTGCTGAAGTCGGACTCGGTGTTCTTGTCGTAGCCGCGATGGATGGCGTCGTCCGGACGTTGGAAGAGGCGGTATTCGCAGTTGGTGATGAATTTCAGCGACTCGTTGGGCAGCTCCGGATGGAGGCCTTGAACGCGTTTCCTGGGGACGACGATCGAGGCGCTGATGTCATCCTCGGTCTGGATCTTCTTCGCCGGGGCGAAGTCCTTGCGCAGCGAGAAGGTGCGCCAGGTGCCGTCGCGCATGAAGCCGACGCGGAGGTACTGGGCGACGAGGCGCTGGCGGCGGTAGATGAGGTTGCGGCCGGGCTGGCCGTTGATCAGATCGACTGTGAAGCGCTCGCGCCAGTCATCGCCCCAATCCGGTTTGTAGAAGCGCTTGATGAGCAGGACGAGGTCGCGCACGGACGAGGGGATCGAGGAAACCCACTCGTTGTATTCCGCCGTGAAGGTGGGGCTCGGGGTGAGCAGGCGGATGACCGAGCCGAGCGAGCGGCGCGGGCTGAGCAGCGGGCGGCTGGGTTTGTTCGGATCCGGCGGTTCGGGGTAGCGGTCCTCGAAGTTGCGGCGGATGATGGCCTCGGCGGCGTCGAAGTCGCGTTGGAAGTCGGTGATGAGCAGGGAGGCGGTGATCATCGCGTCGGAGATCGATTTGGAGATCTCGGACTTGCCGCCGCCGGAGACGGTGCACGGCTTGTGGCAGAAGGTGCCCTCGGCATTGGTGCCGATGAGGCGCCAGCGCATGCCTTCGGAAGGCTTGACCATCTCCACCTTGTAGCCGGAGGGCAGCACGTAGGTGATGCCGGGTTGCAAGGGGATTTGCTGGGGTCCCTCGGCGTTGGTCCAGGAGATCGTCTGGTTGTGCAGCTCGATGTGGACGTCCTCCGGGATGTAGTAGATGTCGCGGAAGCGCTTGTCGATCCCGTAGCCCTCGGCCTGGAGGTCGAAGAGCTTGGAGTAATGCGCGATCACCCCGCCGAAGCGGTGGTCCACGGTCGGGGCGTAGTCGGAGAGCGAGAAATCCTCGCCGAGGTCAAAGCTCGGGAAGGCGATGGCTCCGCCGGCGTGTTCCTCCTCCGCGTTTCCGAAAAGGTTGGCGGCGTAGCTGATCTGGGTTTTGACCTCTTTTTTGCAGTAGCCGTAGTAGTTGTCCGCGATGAGGGTGACCACGGTGCCGCGCTTGTCGCGGCAGGTGATCTTGAAGGCACCGCCGTCGTTGTAGAGCTCGGCGGCGTCCTTCCAGCACATGCCGTCGCGCTTCTGGCGCTCGGTGGCGTCCTCGAACTTCGGCAATCCGAGTTCCTTCTTGGTCAGGGTGACCAGATGGGGGGCGAGGATGACGCAGCCGGTGTGGCCGGACCAGTGGTCGGCATCGAGGCGGGCGTCGTTGTCCGGCAGATAGGGGTCGCCCGCGTTGCCGAAGATGCTTTCGACGAAGTCGAGGTTGCTCACCAGGTTTCCGGGAGCGAAGAAGCGGACTTCCATCGATTTTTCCAAGGAAACGCCGGGGACTTCCGGGCAGATGACCGGGCGCAGCAGGTTGGAAACAAAGACCCGGGCGGGCGATGGCGAGTTGCCGGTGAAGGGCAGCGTCATCAGGTCCTCAGGCGGCTGCAGCGCGTGCTTGAGCAAGCGGGCGAAGGTGGCCTTCGGCACGGCTTTCTTGTCGGCGGGCACGGGCAGGCCGCCCTCGGCGACGTGGAAGACTCCTTCGGTGGTGCGGCGGTCGCTTGCCGGATTGTGGCAGACGCCCTGGTGCACCCGGTAGGAGCTGAGGATGGAGGATTTGAAGGCATCCTGATCCGGCGGCAGCGAGAGCATCCGGGCGATGCCGTGCCGCTCGGTGATCAAGGCACCCACCGGGACGAGGTGTTTGCGGTCCGGGAAGACCTCGGCGACGATCTCCTCGCCGAGGTAATCGTGCAGATAGGCGTCGATCGAGGCGTCCACCGGGCAGAGGTAGTCCGAGAGCAGGCGCGTCTTTTCCTGGAAATTGGCGATCAGCGAGCGGCCGAGGTCGAGGAAGGGGTAATCCTCCTCGTTGCCGACGATCTGATAGCCGCGGGCGGCGAGCTTGAGGTTGACGAACTCGCGCAGGCGATTCTCTTCGTCGGGCGAGGCGATGGCGGGGCCGGAGGGGGTGAAACCGATTCGATCCTTGAGGTGTGGCATGGTCGGATAACAGGCGTTGATGAAACCGCGGAAGTGTGAGCATGCCTTGCGCCAAGGGCCAGAGGAATTCCTCTCCGCAGGGTGGGGAAAATGTCAGTATTCGCCTTCGATCCGCCAGTCGTCGGATGGCAGCAGGGCCAGTCGGAAGAGCCGGCGGTTCTCCAATTCGATGTCCCATTCGATCCGGCGCCAGGACGAGGGGGTGTGCCACCAGGCGCCCGATACCGGGAAGGGGCCGCGCGTGCGTCGGATGGACCCGGCATGCGGGCCGGTCAGCAGGGCGAGCGGCTGGGTCCGCAGTCCTTGCCCGCTGTGCGCCACCGCGGTTTTCAGGGGCGGGCGGAATCGGCGCAAGGGCAGTGCGCAGGCAGGCAGCTCATCGGAGGAAAGCGCCGGCTCCCCACCATGGGAAACCGGGCGCACCGTGAAGTCGTCCGGCCGATGCCCTGCCGCAGGGCGCGGGATGCCTACCCGGTCCTGCCCCAGGAGTCCCTGGAGACGGGCCAGCGTGTCCGGCCAGCGCTCCGGCTGGCTCAGCTGCCTGCCCAACCACTCGCGCTGCGCCGCCGCAGGCTTCACCGGCTCCAATCCCAAGGTCAGCGATACAATCCCGGACGGGGCTTGCAGGCTCTCGAACATCGTATGCAGCGGTGCCAGCAGACCGCCGGGCGAATTCCTTGGCTCCGGCAGATTGAGGTGGCGAGATAGGGGCGGACCCGATTCAAACGACAATTCAAAGCGAAGACTGGCGGCGGCGAGGTGGCTCGCCAAAAGCCTGCTGCACAGGGTTTGGAGCATCCGATTCGCCTGAAAAATCAATGCCTCCAGCGACTCAATGGAGTGCTCAAAGCAAACGATTTGTTCAAATGATTCAATCGATCGATGGAGCTTGAGCAGTCGCGCAAACCGGCCGTGAAGCAGGTCGTGGATCCGGAGGGCCTCCGGTCCGGCGCGCTCGGCGAGTTCTTGCCGCGGGAGTTGTCGGAGTTCGCCCAAGGTCCGCAAGCCCCAGAGTTGGAGCAGGGAGATGAGGGCGGTGCTTCCAGAGAATCCGGCGTCCTTGAGCAGGCTGAGCGGCAGGGGGGTGAAGTCCTCCGCGTCCATCGGTCGGGGTGAAAAGGGTCGGTCTGCCATGGCTCCCAGGTGGGCGAGGTCCGGTGTGGTGGCCATCACCAGGCGCAGGGAGGGGATGTCGGGATTCCAAATGGCCGGGGGGCGGCATCCGGCGAGATCGAGGATCAGGGTGTCCGCGGCATGGCGTTCGCAGTCCGGGCTCAGGGATTCGGCGATGGTGAATAACTTGTGAGCAAGTTTCTCCTCCGCCGCCGGCATCCGCGGCAGGATCCGCAGACGTGGGCAGCGGATTCTGGCTCGGACGCAGGATTCTCCGGCTCGAATCCCGTGGCGGGCGGCCGCGGGATTTACCGAGGACAGCGGGGCTTTGGGGTCTTCCGGTCGGCTGGAATCGGCCACGATCGCGCAAGGTTCGCTCTGCCATGTCGGCTGATCCCAGAGACTGGCGGCTACCTCAAAGCCTGGCAAATGAAGGCAAGCAAACATTTGATGGAAATTTTTGTTTGGATCTGAAAATTTCTATCGTTTTTGAATCGTTTATTGCTGGCAATTAATAAAATAGAAATATTTTTACGAAATAATGAGATCTTCAAAATGCCTGTCGTCGCTGCAACAGGGGAGTGGTTTTGAGTTGTTGAATGAGTTCTCCGCGGGTGTGGGCAAAGTGCTCGAGGCTGAAGCCTGAGTGCAGCGAGAGGCGCAAGGTGGCGCAGGGGACGAGCGCGTGGGGGCTGAGGCAGATGAGGGATGAAGAGCTTGTTTCAATCCATCGTTTCAGGCGCTGCCAAGCGCTGCTGGGGATTTCCCGCAGTTCGTCCGGAGAGAAGGCGAGCAGGTCGAGAACCACCCGGGGCAGGTTGCCATCGCGCAGGATGAGATCGGCGGCCTGGATGGATTGCAGGGGAGAGCGGCAGCGGATCCAGAGCAGTTTGGCGCAGTCATCCGCGCTGAAGGAGGCGGGGTCGAACTGGTCGCGGCCATCGATCAGGGCGAGTTCCGGGATGGAGGAGGCCGCGGGTTCCTGTTCGAGCATGGCGGCGACGAGCAGGCTGAGCCCGGCCCCGCGTCTGGCGGGGGTGATTTCGGTGATGGCTGCCTTGGGAAAGGAGGCGGGCGAGCGGAGATCGAGGGCGGCGGGTGCTTCCGCGGATGGCAGGCCGCGCGGCGGATGGGCTCCGGGGAATTTCTCGCGGAGTTGTTTCCGAAGGTGGTCGAGGGTCGGGGCGTGCACGGCCTTGAAGATTCGCCTGTTTTGGAAACTGTTCAAGCGAACAATTTTCCGGGGTTTGAAACGAGGTGCCTGGGGGCGGGGCTTACCTCATTTTTGGTCTTTTCCAGCCGTCTGTGGCGGCTCATGATTCAAGGGTGAATGAAAACCCCTCCTCCCCGGGTCGGCAGGCATCCGATCTCCCCGCTGTGCCATTTCGCGGACTTTTCACCACTGGCGTGACCGGCTGGCTGGTCGGCATGGGGGTGTTGTTCGGAGCTTCCTGGATTTTCTCCAATCCGGAGAGTGTGGCGGTGGCCCTGCTGTGGGCGGTTTCCCATTGGTGGATCGCCTTTCTGTTCGGTCTCGTGCTGATGGCGATGCGCGGGCTGGTCGCCGGGCGTGCGATGGGCCGGGCGGTGGCGGCCTACGTGCTGCCGGTGCTCGTGTTGTTAGGGATCGCGTTCTTGTGCCTGGCGGTGTATCCGGACTCGGTGCTGCGCGGGGACCTCTTCACCTACCTGCCGGTGGTGTTGGTTTTTTACGTGTTCGGCTGCTTGTGGATGATGCGCGGTCATGAATCGGGGGATTCCCCGGCTTTCCTGCGGGCGGTGATTCCCGCACTGGCCGGGGGGCTGATCGTTCTGGGTTTTGCGGCGGTGCCTGCCTTTGCAAGCGATGGGTTCCGTTACCGGAATGCCTTCGAGCTCGGCGTGGAGCGCACTTCGGTCAAGGATGGCATCATCACCAGCGAAGGCACGCTCCGCGTCCGCAAGCCGGGGAGCTACGAATTCACTGCGCCGCGCTACGTGTGGGATGTGGCGGTGGCTGACAGTTCCAGCGAGCCGGAGATCGAGATGGGTGAGATCCAGTGGGGGGCGGCCGGAGCTCCGAAAGCCAGCGAAAGCGGGGAATATCCCTTCAAGGTGATCTGGCGCAAAGGCGTGACGCCGGCGGGAGTCACCCAGTTGCCGCCCTATGAAGACAGCGTGTTCTTCGAAGTGCGCCGACCGGACGAAGGCGGCAGGGTCGTCCATTGCGTGAGCGCGCCGATGGCGCTGGCCCCTTGAGGCCGTTCAGCGCAGGTGGATGTCCGGGGAAATCATGAGCACCCCGGTCTTCTCAAAGGCATCCATCCGGGAAAGCAGCTTGGAAACCGCCTGGGCGGCTGGTTTCGGAAGAGTGTGGAGCCAGACGTTGCCGCCCAGGGTTCTGGCGAGGCCGCGAGCCGCAGCCGAGCGGGCGGGGGCGCGGATCATTTCATCGTCTTCCTCTTCCGCGGGATGGGCGAAGAGGCCTTCCAAACCGCTTTTCGGTTCCGGCAGCAGCAGGGGCTCGGGTTTCTCCAGCTTGGCCAGGGTGGCGGCGTGTTGGATCGCTTCGTGCAGTCCGCCGATCTCGTCCACCAGGCCGATCTCCAGCGCCTGGGCTCCGCTGTAAACCCGGCCGCCTGCGAGCGGTTCCAAATCGCCCTTGAGGGCCTTGCCCCGGCCGTCGGTGACGCGCTTTTTGAAAGTGGCATACACCTCCTGCATCGACTTCTTCACGAGCGCCGCCTCCTCCTCGGTGAATCCCCGCATCATGCTCATGGCTCCGGCGTTTTTCCCCCGCTGGATGGTGTGGGTGGTGATGCCGAGTTTCTCCATGGCTCCGCCGATCACGAACTTCATGCCGACCACGCCGATCGAGCCGGTGATCGTGCCCGCTTCGGCGAAAATGCGGTCCGCCGCGCTGGAAATGTAGTATCCGCCACTGGCCGCCACGCCTCCCATGGAGACGACGAAGGGTTTGCCGGTGGCCTTCCATTCGTCGGTCGCCTCCCACAGCACCTCGCTGGCAAGCGCCGAGCCGCCGGGGGAGTTCACCCGCAGGACCAGGGCTTTGGCCTTGTCCTCTTTGGCCAGTTTCAGGATTTGCGCGCGCACCGGGGCGACCGATTCATCGGTGATGTCCCCATCCATCGCGACCACGGCAATGAAGTCCTTGCGGGACTTGTCCTTGCCGCCTTCCTGGAACATCAGCTTGAACAAATCCATGATGCCGCCGATCTCCGGACCATCGAGCTCCGGGAGTTCGTAACCGCGATCGTAGTCCGCGTCCTCGCCGTAGGTTTCGCGGATCTTGCGGACAAAATCCGTGCGGAACATGAGGTGGTCCACCATGCCGGCGGTGAGCATGCCCTTGGCATTCAGTGAGCCGTCGTCGATGATCGAGCGCACCTTCTCCCGGTCCATGCCGCGTGCGGTGGCGACGTCCGAGACGATTTGCGAGAAGATCGAATCCACGAGCTTCTCCTCCTGGGCACGGGCCTCCTCGCTGGGGCTGCTGCGGTTGAAGACCTCGCCGTAGCTCTTGAAGTCGCCGATGTGGATGACCTCCGCCCGCACGCCGGCCTTGTCGAGCAGGCCCTTGAAATACATCGACTCCGCATGGATGCCGTGAAACGAGCAGTCCGCCTCCGGCATGAGGGTGAAATGATTGGCCGCGCTGGCGAGCAGGGCGATCCCGTTGGAAAGGCCTTCCGAGTAGATCCACACATCCTTGCCGGCGCTCTTCACGGCCAGCAGCCGGCGGCGGAGTTCCTGAATCTGCGCGAAGTCCAGACCGGCTCCATCCGCATCCACCACCACCGCGCGCACTTTCGGATCCGCGGCGGCCTTTTGCAGACTGCGGGTGAGGTCGAACAAGGTGAGCGGACGCGCCGCATCCACCTGAAGATCCAGCATCGACGGCTCGGTCTGCCCGGATTCGGAAATCACTTCCTCCAAGTCATACACCGCGACCACCGGCGGCGGGGTCTTCTTTTCCTCCGCGGAGGAAACCCATGGAAGGAGCGTGCTGAAGAATAGGGCGAGGATCGGGTGGCTTCGCATGGCTGAGCGGAGCATTCACCCGATCCCGCAAGCGGGCAAGCCCGGGGTTGGATTCGCTACGAAGCAGGTAAACGTAGTATACGGCGGAAGGGGCTTGAGTCCTGTTCGATCCATTCACAGCCCGCTGTCGCTCTTTGAGCTTTGGCGGGCAGCCTTCGCCAAGGATCCGGCTTGCCAGCCGAAGCCTTGGCGAAGGCTGGTGGAGGCGAGGGGAGTCGAACCCCTGTCCGGGACGCCGTCAACGATGGTATCTACACGTTTAGCAGGCGGTCTGGGATTTCGGAGGGACTGGGCCCGCTTGCGGCGTTGGCCCTCCTAGGCACCTGTTGAGTCTCGAAGGGAAACCCGGTGTCCCGGTTTCCCTCCCAGCCTTCTAGGTAGTCGCCATCCCCCTCAGAAGGCGTCGGGGTTCTGACGTGGTCGTCAATTAAGCGGCCAGTGCGAGCTCGTTAGAGTCTGCATTTATTTTGTTTGAACGGCTTTTTAGGAGGCCAGCCGATCAACCTCCACGTGCAACCAGCGCATCAGACATTCCGTCGAAACCAGAACGCCCCCTGAAGCTGGGACCGGAAGGATGCCCCGGATTTCCGGGAAATCAAATGGAATCGTGGATTTCGTCCACGGCGGGCTGGAGGTGGAAGCTGCCGACGGGCGCGCTGATGGGAGGAGCGAGCGGGGTGATGATGCCGGAATCGAGACGGTAGATCCAGCTGTGGATCGAGAGTTCCTGGCCACGGTCCCAGGCATCTTCGAGGATCGTGGTGTGGGCGACGTGCCGGGCTTGGGCGAGGACGTTGAGTTCGCAGAGGCGGTCGGCAGCGGCCTCGGGCGGGAGGGAGTCCAGCTCGAGCCGGTGCATGCGGCGCAGCGAGCGGATGCCGGAGAGCCAGTTGTCGATCATCCCGTGGCGATGGTTTTCGAGGGCGGCCTTGACTCCGCCGCAGCCGTAGTGGCCGCAGATGATGATGTGGCGCACCTTGAGGACATCCACGGCGTATTGGATCACGGCGAGCACGTTGAAGTCGGTCTCGGCGACGACGTTGGCGACGTTGCGGTGGACGAAGACTTCTCCCGGGGCGAGGCCGGTGATCTGGTTGGCGGGCACCCGGCTGTCCGAGCATCCGATCCAGAGGTATTCCGGTTGCTGCTGGTTGGCGAGGTTGCGGAAAAAATCGGGGTCGGAGGCATTGATGGACTCCGCCCAGTGGCGGTTGTTTTCCAGGAGATGGTCGAGGTTGGTGTGCAGCATGCCCGCGGGCATCCAAACGTGCGCCGTGGCGTTCGTCCACTCTCTTTGCGGAGAGCATGGTGAGGGCAGGGACCGGCAGTGGGTCGCTCAGTCTTCCCGGGTGGCGGAGAGCCGGCGGGAGATGTCGCGGATGACGGTGCCGGAGGTGAGCATGAGCGGGTGGAGGAGGGCGGGGTGCTCGATGTTTTCGGCGCGGTCCCAGACGGAGCTGGTGGCGGGCAGGATGATGAGGTCGAGCGGGGTGCGGTAGGAAACGACGGGCATGTTTCCGAGGCGGTGTTGCGAGCGATCGAGGGCGGCAAGGAATTCGCTTCCGGGCCGCATCTGGCTGGCGCCGCGGGAGGGGTAGAGGCAGGCGGCGCGGGTGCCGTGGTGGGGGGAGGAAATGGTGAAGAGCTGTCGGCAGCGGGGAGCGCCGCCGAGTTCCTGGAGGTAGTGGCGTGAGACGAGGCCGCCCATGCTGAAGGCGACGATCGAGAAGTCCTGATCAGGGCCGAGGGCGGAGTCGATATCGCGTTTGAGGCCTTGGGCGAGGCGTTCGAGTCCGCCGCGGCCGTCGCTCGGGCGGAGTTTGGGGACGATGCAGGTGAAGCCTTGTTTTTCGAGGCGGCGCTTCATGAAACCGAAGGCATTTCCTGTTTCGAGAAACCCGTGCACGAGAACGATGTGGCGCGTCGGGGTCGACGGCATGTTCTTGGTGCCGGCGGGGCTAACAGCTGCGGAGAGGGTGAGCAGCAGGGTGGCGAGTCGGGCTTTCATGGAGATTGATCAACCGGGCGGCCAATCCAGTTGGCGGCCTCCGAGCAGGTGGACGTGAAGGTGGGGGACCGCCTCGCCGCCGTGCGGGCCGTTGTTGATGACGAGGCGGTATCCGGACTCGGCGATGCCTTCCGCGCGGGCGACCTTGGCCGCGGCGAGCAACAGGCAACCGAGCACGGCCTGATCCTCGGGCTCCGCCAGCCCGACGCGCGGGATGGGTTTTTTCGGGACGACGAGGATGTGGACGGGGGCCTGCGGGGCGATGTCGCGGAAGGCGAGGCAGTGGTCATCCTCGTGGACGATGGTGGCGGGGATCTCGCGATCGCGGATTTTCTCGAAGAGGGTCTTGTCTGCCATGGATGGAAGTGGAGCTTGGCAAAGAGGATGCACCGCCGGATGGGGGCCGCAACGCAAAACGCCCCGCCGTGGTTCGGGCGGGGCGTTTGGGGAGAGGGCCGGGCGGGCGTCTCAGTTGCCGGTGTCCGCTGCCTGCTTGCCGATGCGGTAGAAGCGCTGGACGGAGGGGGCGTCGCTATCGCCGAACTCGATGATGCCCGGCTGGGTGATCGTTTGCTCGGCACGTTCCGTCCAGCTGCGGAGGTCGTCCGAGCTTTGGAGGATGTAGCGGCCGGCCTCGGTGGCGAGCATGCGGATGGTGAGGTCCCCGGGGGTGCCGGAGATCACGGGCAGGTCCGGTGTGGTCGGCGGTTCGTCGACGGTGGGAGGTCCGATGAGGGTGGCGGTGGAACCTTCTTCGGACTGCACCTCCGGAGCAGGCGCCGGGGCGGGCATCAGCGACGGCGGCACGGTGACGCGGACGTTGTCGATGAGCAGGTCGAGTGCGACCGTGCTGGACGATGCGTCCGCGAAGCTGAGCGTGGTGGAGCTGCTGTTCGCGGTGAACGAGAAGGTGCGCGCGGTCCAGGTGACGTTTCCGTTAGACGGGGCGGTCATCGTGAACACCTGTGAGAAGAGCGTTCCGGATCCGGTGGCGGTGGCACGCAGGCTTTGCGGTGTGGAAATGTAGGCCAGCACGCCCATGTCGAAGTTCACCGTGTAGGTGGTGCCTGCGGTGGTTGGGAAGGTCTGGCTGATCGATCCGTCGTTGCCGCTGTTGGCGCTGTTGAACTTCACCAGGGTGGTGCCGTTGGTGCCGGTGAGCGAGTTGTCCGTGGCCACGGTGTTGGGGCTGCCCGCGGAGGTCCAGCCGGTGAGGCCTTGCTCGAAGGAACCGTTCACAAAGGCCACCACCGAGCTGGCCGGCGCATAGACGGCGGTCATCGTGAGGTCCGCATCCATCGTCACCGTGGTGGCGGCGGTGGTGGCAGCGTCCACTCCGTTGCGCTGCCATTTCACGAACACGTTACCGCCGAAGGTCGAGGGCGCGGTGAGGGTGACGGCGGTGCCATTGAAGTAGGTGCGGGTGAAGGATGAGGTGCCGTTGCCCTGGCTGCCATTATCCACCGGGGTGACTGTGATGGCCGCGCCATTGGATGGGGTGGAGTTCACGGTGAGCGTGCGGGGAACACCGCTGCCGGTGCTGCCGTTGATGCGGACGTTGTCGAGCAGCAGGTCGATGCCCGCGCCGGTGGCGGAGCGGTCGCGGAAGGTGAGCGTGGTCGTCGGGCTGTTGGCCGTGAAGTTGATGGTGCGCGTGGACCAGTTGACCGTGCCATTGCCGGTGCCGTTCATCGAGTAGGTCTGGGTGAACAGGGTGCCGCTGCCGGTGGCCGAGGCTTCCAGCGATTGCAGGCTCGTGTTGAACCCGAGGGTGCCCATGTCGAAGGTGAGCGCATAGCTGGTGCCCGGGGTGGTCGTGAAGGTCTGGGTGATCGATCCGTCATTGGCCGAGCTGTTGCTGTTGAACTCGATCAGATAGAGACCATCGGTGGAGGGCAGGCCGTCCTTGACCTTGACGGATTGCTGGCTGCCGGACCAGGTCCAGCCGGTGAACTCGGACTCGAAGCTGCCATTCGTGAAGGGACCGAGCACCGGGGTGGCGGTGTAGACGGCGGTCATCGTGTGGTTTCCATCCGCAAGCACGTTGATGGTGGGGTTCGTGGCATACCATTGGCCGTTCTTGAGCCATTTCACGAAGTTCTGATGGGGGGCGACCATGGCCACGTTTGCCCCGGTGTTGTAGATCCGGGAGAAGTTGGTGGTGCCGCTGCCCTGACCGGCGAGGTCCGGGGTGTTGACGGTGATGGCCTTGCCAGCGAGCGGTGTGGAGGTGATGGCCAGTGTCGAGGGTGGCAGGGTGCCGGAGCGGACGCGGACGTTGTCCACGAAGAGGTCGGTGCCAGCGCCGGTGGAGGAGGCATCGGCGAGACGCAGCGTGGTGGTGGCGCTGTCTGCGGTGAAGGTGAAGGTCTGGGAGGTCCAGACGAAGCTGGAGGTGCTGCCGCGGACCGTCACGGTCCTGGAGAGCGGGATGCCCACGCCGATGGCGCGAACGGCGAGCGTCTGGTCGATGGCCGCACCGGAGGGGCCGCCATAGACTCCGACATCGAGTTGGATCGTGTAGGTGGTCCCGACCGTGGTGGCGAACTGCTGGGTGACCACGCCGTTGTTGGCTCCGCCGCCGACGTTGAAGGAGAGGATGTGGTTTCCATCGGTGGGGAAGCCGGAGGAAGCCTGCGGCTTCTCGATGCGGGTGGCACCGGTGGTGCCCCATGAGACGAAGTCCGGGAAGAACTCGAAGCTGCCGTTCTGGATCAGGTTCGATCCGAGCGGAGCGAAGGTGCCGCCGGTGTAGATCGCGAAGAGGCTGCTGTTAGCGGTGACCGTGACCGTAGCCGAGGTGTTGGTGGTGAGGTCGGTGCCATCCTGGACCCACTTGACGAAGGTGGCTCCGTTGGGCGCGGTGGCCGGGGCGCCGAGGGTGACGCTGGTGCCGGAGTCGTAGCTGCGGGTCATGCGGGTGTTGCCGTTGGTGGCACCGCTCTTGTCGGCGGCGCTGACGGTGATCGGCACGGCCGTGGCAGAGATCGAGTCGATGGTAAGCGTGGGCGAGGAGCCGCCGCTGGAGCCGCCGGTCGATCCGCTTGAACCGTTGACCTTCACGTTGTCGAGCAGGAGGTCGAGTCCGTCACCGGTGGCGGATTCATCGCTGAAGGTGAGGGTGGTCGTCGCGCTGTTGGCGGTGAAGGTGAAGGTCCTCGGTGCATAGACCACCTGGCCGCCGCCGATGCCGGCGATCGAGTAGGTCTGGGTGGCGATGGAGCCGCTGCTGCCGGTGGCCCGGGCGCGCAGGGTTTGGGTGGAGGTGTTGAAGGCCTTGGTGCCGATGTCGAAGGTCACGTTGTAAACGGTGCCCGGGGTGGTGACGAAGGTTTGCGAGAGCGATCCGTCGGTGGCCGAGCTGTTGCTGTTGAACTCGATGATGTAGATGCCATCGGTGGTGGGCAGACCGTCCTTGACCTTGACGGATTGCTGGCTGCCGGACCAGGTCCAGCCGGCGAATTCACCCTCGAAGCTGCCATTGGTGAAGGGGCCGGGCACCGGGGTGTCGGTGTAAACGGCGGTCATGGTGTGGTTTCCATCCACCAGCACGTTGATGCTTGGATTGGTGGCATACCATTGGCCGTTCTTGAGCCACTTCACGAAGTTCTGGAAGGGAGCGACCATGGC